>CAYMXP010000007.1:0-85386 GCA_964394425.1 uncultured Chryseobacterium sp.
CATCATGGCCAGCGGCACCCGCCGCGACGTCCTGCTGCACGGCAAGGAGACCCTGCAGCGCACGTGGATCCTGCGCAAGCACCTGGCCGACATGAACCCCGTGGAGGCCATGGAATTCATCAAGGACCGCATGGAGGGCACCAAGAGCAACGAGGAGTTCCTGGTGAGCATGAACGGCTGATCCGGATCATCTTGCGGATCGCCTTCTTCACCGCGCTGGCGGTCATCCTGCTCCGCATCGCGCTCTTCTTCTCTGGCCGTGCGCCCGAAGGCGTTCAATTCATGCCGGTGCATCTGCTCGCGCTGGTGCTCGTTCCCTTCTTCATCGGGCACCTCCTGTTGCGGCGCGAGCCCCGGGCCCCCTTCCCGATGATCATGCGGGGATCGTTCAAGGGCGCGGCCACTTATGCCCTGCTCCAGGGCATCTTCATCTGGGCCTACTTCAAGGGCATCGACGTCACCGAGTTCCCCATGAAGATCAATGCGCTGGTGGACCAGGCGGTGGCCGATGGAGCGGATGAGGCGAAGGTGCGCCCGCGGCTGGAGGGCTTTTTCACCCCGTTCAAGTACGCCTCCGCCACCTTCTTCGTGCTGCTGGTGATCGGCGCTATCAATTCATTCGTGGTTTCGCTTCTGCACCACAAGGTGCTGCGTAGGATGCGCTGATGGCGCTCAGGCGATGAAGGCTTCGGCCAGCGCCTGCTGATCGAGCCCGCCGAAGTTCCCGCTGCTCATCATCAGCAGCACGGCTTCCCGGTCCACCCCCTGCCGCACGGCGCCCATCACGGCGATCGGATCGGTGAGCACCTGAAGGTCCTTCCGCCCGAAGGCCCGCTGGATCCGCTCCGGCGGGATCGGTGGCAGGCGCTTGAGTTCCACCGCGTGCGGGTCGTAGAACACGATCGCACGGTCCGCGGTGTCCATCGCTCCACCGTACTGGTCCAGGAAGTTCTCGCTGAGGCTGCTGAACGTGTGCAGCTCCATGCAGGCGGTCAGCTTCCGGCCCGGGAACTGTTCGCGCACGGCTTCGACGGTCGCCTTCAACTTGCTGGGGGAGTGGGCGAAATCCTTGAACACGATGCGCGTGCCGCTCTCGGCCAGCTTTTCCAGCCGCTTCGCCGCGCCGTGGAAGGTGGCGATGGCGGCATTGAACTCCCGATCGCCGATGCCCAGCTGGTGGCACACGTGGCGCGCGCCTTCCAGGTTCATCAGATTGTGGCGACCGAAGACCCGGAGCGGAATGTCGCCGGATGCCGTCTCCAGGACCGTCACGCCATGCTCGATGCGGTGCCCCGGAACGCCATAGTCCACCTTCACCACCTCAACGGTCTCTTCCTCCGCCAGCTTCTTCACTTCCGGATCTTCCGCGCAATAGATCAGCTTGCCACCCGGTTCGATGCTGGCGATGAACCTGCGGAACTGCTCCACGTAGCTCTCGTAGGTCTTGAACACGTTGATGTGGTCCCACGCGATGCCGCTGATCAACGCGATGTCCGCCTTGTAGAGCAGGAACTTGGGCACGGGCTGCACCGGGGAGGCGAGGTATTCGTCGCCCTCGATCACCGCCACGCGGCTGGTCGGGCTCAGGCGCACCATGCAGTCGAAGCCCTCCAGTTGTGCGCCCACCAGGTAGTCGAACTCCACGCCCGCATGCCGCAGCACGTGGATGATCATGCTGGTGATGGTGGTCTTGCCGTGGCTTCCGCCGATCACCACGCGGGTCTTGTCCTTCGTCTGCTCGTGGAAGAAGGCCGGGTAGCTGAAGACGGGGATCCCCAGGTCCTGCGCGCGCTTCAGTTCGGGGTTGTCGGCGCGGGCGTGCATGCCGAGGATCACCGCGTCAAGGTCCCTGGTGATGTTCTCCGGGTGCCAGCCCAATGGCACGGGCAGCAGGCCGAGCCTTTGCAGCCTGCTCCTGCTCGGCTCGAAGATCTCATCGTCGCTGCCGGTCACCTCCGCGCCCTTCTGGTGCAGGGCGATGGCCAGGTTATGCATGGCGCTGCCGCCAATGGCGATGAAGTGGACACGGTTCACGACGCGAAAATGCGCATGTGACCCTGTGGCCGCATGCCCAGGTGTCCGCCTTGTGTGAACGCGAAGCTGTCAGCAGCCTATGGCTTCATCTCCACCACCTTCCCATCCACCATCACAACGATGGGCGTGCCGTGCATGCGGGCGGTGCGGCGGGCGGCCTTGGCGGCGCGGCGCAGGGCCCGGCCGACGCATGTAACCAGGTCGTTCTCAGATCGTCGTGTCTTGCGTCCGGCCATTGTTCCCATCGATCAGAACCGGTTCTTCTCCTGAATTGTCATAGACCGCCCATCCATCAGCTTTTGATCGGTAGACGTGTTCAAAGTTAGCCCAACCGCGCTTGAAGCGCCGACGTACATCGGTTGCGGGAACGCGGTGACCGCCCTGCTCCACGCGGATCGCGATCCTCCGCAATGCAATATCCACCGAGACGAGCTTCAGGAACACGATCTCGATCCGGTAGCCAGCCTTCTACCAACGTTTGATCCTGCCCACGTATGTGGTACCGCTCAAGGTGGACTCGAACGCGAAGCTCACGCGTTCACCAGCCAGCCGATCCAGTTCCTTGAGCAGGATCCGCGATGCAGCGAAGGCGGCCCTTTCAGGCTTCAAAGGTGAAAGGCCCGCGGCGATCAGGTCCGCGTTCACGAAATGCACCACGTCGGTATCGTGAGGGAGGAACTCCTTCGCGAACGTGGTCTTGCCGGCACCATTGGGGCCGGCGATCACGATGCATCTTGGAGCGCGTAAGGCCATCGCCGGCAAGGATACTATGATGGCCTCATCTGCTCATCCAGCCAGACAACTGACAACTGACGACCGACCACGACCTTCGCATCCATGGAACTCCATACCATCGACACCGGCTTCTTCAAGCTCGACGGCGGCGCCATGTTCGGCGTGGTGCCCCGGCGGCTGTGGAGCAGGCAGCACGCGCCCGATGCCAACAACCTCTGCACCTGGGCCATGCGCTGCCTGCTGGTGGAGACCGGCGGCCACCTGGTCCTGATCGACAACGGGCTTGGCGACAAGCAGGACCAGAAGTTCTTCAGCTTCTATGAACCGCATGGTCCGACCCTGAACGGGTCGCTCAAGGAGCGTGGCTTCACGCCGGACGACATCACCGATGTGTTCCTCACCCACCTGCATTTCGACCATTGTGGCGGTTCGATCAGGTGGAACAGCGCGCGCGACGGGTACGAGCCCGCCTTCAGGAACGCGACCTATTGGAGCAACCAGGCGCACTGGGAGTGGGCCACCAGGCCAAACGCCCGCGAAAAAGCCAGCTTCCTGAAGGAGAACATCCTGCCGATCCAGGAAAGCGGCCGGTTGAAGTTCGTCCCCACCCCCGACCCCCTCTCCCAAGGAGAGGGGGCGTCCCCCGTCAACGCGTTGATCAGAGAGGTGTTCCCAGGCTTCGACGTGCTGCTGGTGAACGGACACACGGACGCGATGATGCTGCCGCACGTCCGCTACAAGGGCCGCACGGTGGTGTTCATGGCCGACCTGATGCCCAGCGTGCATCACATCCCGCTGGCCTGGGTGATGGCCTACGACACGCGCCCCCTGCTCACGCTGAAGGAGAAAGCCGCGTTCCTGGAGAACGCCGTCCGGGACCGGTACGTGTTGTTCTTCGAGCACGACCACGTGAACGAGTGCGCGACCTTGAAGAGCGAGAACGATCGCGCGATGCTCGACCGCACCCTGGGCCTGGCGGATCTATGAGGCCGGCCTGATCTTCACGATCTTCTTGGACCGGAAGAATTCCTCCGTGAAAAAAGCCGACAGCTCGAAGACCTCCACCTGTTCCCGCAGGGGCAGCACCTCATCGGCCAGTTCTCCGCCCTTGAGGTAGAAGATGCTCCCACCGGGCTTCAGCAAGTGGCGCACGGACCGGACGAACCGCGGAAGCGCCGTCACGGCACGGCTCACGATCGCATCGTACGATCCGCGGTGATCCTCGCTCCGGACCTGTTCGGCCGTGGCGTTCTCCAGGTCCAGCACGTCGATGATCGCCTTCACCGCCGTGATCTTCTTGCCGATGCCGTCGATCAGGTGGAACCGCGCCCGCGGGAGCAGGATCGCCAGCGGGATGCCCGGGAACCCGCCGCCGGTGCCCACGTCCAGCACGCTCGAACCGGCCGGAAGGTCCGCGACCTTCGCGATCGCGAGCGAATGCAGGATGTGCCGTTCGTAAAGGTGCCCGATGTCGTTGCGCGAGATCAGGTTCACGCGCGCGTTCCATTCCGCATGGAGCGCTTCAAGCCTCTCGAACCGTTCCCGTTGATCGGCCGGGAGCCCGGGGAAATGGCGGACGATGGCCTCGACACCCGGGCGATCATCCGACCTTCTGATCATCCGATCTCCTGCTCGACCGCTCAGATATGGTCCTTCCGGTGGTCCAGCAGGTTCATGAGGAACTCGCGGGCGCGGAAGAGCTGCGCCTTCACCGTGCCCAGCGGCAGGTCCAGTTCCGTGGCGATCTCCTCGTAGCTGTACTCCCGGTAGTAGCGCAGCTCGATCAGCGTGCGGTAACGGGGCTTCAGCTTGTCCACCACCTCGCGCATGATGCCGGCCTTCTGGTTCTTGATCGTCACGTCGAAGGGATCGGGCCCGTGACCCTTGAGCTCGATGTGCATCTCGTCGCCATCGTCGGTGCCGATCGGGTTGTCGATCGAGAGCATCTTCTTCTTCTGCTTGCGGATCCAGTCGATGCAGTTGTTCGACGCGATCTTGAACAGCCAGGTGCTGAACGCGAAGTTCGGGGTGTATTGGTGCAGCCGGTGGAACGCCTTGCCGAAGGCCTCGATGGTCAGGTCGTCGGCGTCATCCTTGTTGTTGATCATCTTCAGCAGCATGAAGTAGATCGAGTCGCGGTAGCGCGACATGAGCTCGGCGAAGGCCTTCTGGTCCTTCTTGTCCACCGCGCGGCGCACGAGCTGGTAGTCGTACCGGGCCTTCTCGCTGAGGTTCTCGCTTACTTCCATCGACGGGGCTTGCTGATGAGGGTGCTGAGATAGATGATCGGATCCAAAAGTAGGAACAGCCATTCCATGGGCAGGGCCAGCCATTTGACCGCCCCGGCGTGCAGCTTTCCGAACGCGAGCAGGATGATCGGCTGGAAGACGACCAGCTCCACGCCCGCGCCGATGGCGGCCTGCTCCATGGCCCCCATCAGGAACAGCCAGGCCAGCGCGATCCAGAAGACCAGGCGCGCCAGGGGCAGGAGGGTCAGCAGCACCTGATGGCCGAACCGGTAATGGCGCGCCGTGGTGTAATGCCTCCGCTTGCGCATCCACCAGGTGAGCAGGTCGCGCGTGGCGCGCGTGGTCATGTGCGCGCGCGGATCGATCACCGCCGCGGTGTTGCGCGCCCGCGCCACCTCGTTGATGAAGAGGTCGTCGTCCCCGCTCATGAGGTGATGATGGCGCTTCGGCTTGCGGGCCGAATAGAACAGCTCGCTGGTGTAGCCCAGGTTGCGGCCCACGCCCATGTACGGGAAGCCGGCCAGCGCGAAGCTCACGTACTGCATGGCCTTGCTGGCGCCATCGTAACGCTCCAGCAGGCCGGCCAGACCGCCGTTGCCGTCGTAGGGGCTGTGGCCGATCACGATCTGCCTGCCGCCGGTGAAGCCCGCGGCCATGCAACCGATCCAATCGCGCCCCGGCGGGCGGCAATCCGCGTCGGTGAGCAGCACGCGCGGATGCCTGGCGGCCCGTATGCCCACGCCGAGGGCGATCTTCTTGCCGTAGCTGAACTTCTCGTCGGCCTGGATCGTCACCACGCGCAGCCGGTCGAACTTCGGCTTCATCCATTGTAGGATCTCCGCCGTGTCGTCCTCGCTCCGGTCGTTCACCACCACCACCTCGAACGCCCCGTGGTCCTGGTCCATCAGGATGGGGATGAACTCCTCCAACTGGCGCGCTTCGTTGCGCGCGCAGATCACCACGCTGATGGGCAGCGACCGGTCCGGCTCCACCCGCGGCCGCTTGAAGGCCAGCCGGCTGAACATGACCAGGTGGAAGAACAGCAGCACGGCGATGGCGCCGAGCAGGCAGAAAAAGACGATCTCGGGAAGCGGCACGACGAAAAGCCCGGCACGGGCGATCGGGGCGAAGCTATTGGACCGCTCTCCGGCATCGTCGCCAACGGGTCGCAGATATGAACAGCGCCGGTGTGGAAGCCCCGCCATGGCCCCCGCCGCGCGGCGATCGCATCATCTTCGCGCCGCGCATGCGGTTCCTCCTGGAAAAGAACGACCCCGCCAGCCATGCCCGGGCGGGCGAACTGCGCACCGCGCACGGAGTGGTTCCCACGCCCGTCTTCATGCCCGTGGGGACCCTGGGCGCGGTGAAAGCCGTGCATCCGCGCGAGCTGCGCGACGACCTGGGCTCGCCGATGATGCTGAGCAACACCTATCATCTCTATCTGCGTCCGGGTGCGGACGTGCTTGAGAAGGCGGGCGGGCTTCACCGGTTCAACAGTTGGGACCGCCCGATCCTCACCGACAGCGGCGGCTTCCAGGTGCATTCGCTCAGCGACATCCGCAAGATCCAGGAGGGCGGCGTGCGTTTCCACAGCCACATCGATGGCAGCGAACACTTCTTCACACCCGAGGGCGTGATGGACCTGCAGCGCTCCATCGGCGCGGACATCATCATGGCCTTCGATGAATGCACGCACTGGCCATGCGAGAAAAATTACGCCGAGGAAAGCATGCACCTCACCCACCGCTGGCTGGACCGCTGCATCGCGCGGTTCAATGCCACCGAACCGAAATACGGTCACGAGCAGACCCTCTTCCCCATCGTCCAGGGCAGCACCTTCCCCGAGCTGCGCAAGCAAAGCGCCGAGGTGATCGCCTCCAGAGGCATGGACGGCAACGCGATCGGCGGCCTGAGCGTGGGCGAACCCGAGGAGGAGTTGTACAGCATGACCGATCTGGTGTGCTCGATCCTTCCAGCCGACAAGCCGCGCTACCTCATGGGGGTCGGCACACCCTGGAACCTGCTCGAGTGCATCGCCCTCGGCATCGACCTGTTCGATTGCGTGATGCCCACGCGCAACGGCCGCAATGGGATGCTCTTCACGCGCAAAGGCGTGTTGCAGATCAAGAACGCCCGATGGGGCGATGATCATTCCCCGCTGGACCCGGATGGCACGTGCTGGGTGGATGCGTACTACTCGAAGGCCTTCGTCCGCCACCTCTTCGCCAGCAACGAGGTCCTGGGCCTTCAGATCGCCAGCCTTCACAATCTGGGCTTCTACCTCGCGCTGATGAAGGAGGCGCGCGAGCGGATCGTCGATGGAACGTTCACGGCCTGGAGAACGGGCCTCATGCCCGGCCTGAAAACCCGCATCTGATCCCTTGGTCCCCGCGATCACGACCCGGTCATCCGGCCCTGAACCATGAACCTGCTCTCCGTCGAGCGCCTCGCCAAGCACTACGGCGTGCGCGACCTTTTCCGCGACGTGTCCTTCGGCCTGGAACGCGGCCAGAAGGTGGGACTGGTCGCGCGCAATGGAGCGGGCAAGAGCACGCTGCTGAAATGCATCGCCGGCCTGGAGAAGCCCGACGAGGGCCGCGTCACCTTCAACAGCGGCATCCGCTTCGGCTATCTCCAGCAGGATGTGGCGATGACCTCGGAACGGACGCTGGTGGACGAGATGCTCGACCGCGACGATCCGGTGTCGAACGCGATCCGCGCCTACGAACATGCGATCGACCGGCAAGCGGACCCGAGGACCCTGCAACGCGCGATCGACCGCATGGAAGAGCTCAAAGCCTGGGATCACGAAGCCCGCGTGAAGGGCGTGTTGCATGAGTTCGGCCTCCGCGACCTGGAACAACCGGTGAACACCCTCAGCGGCGGCCAGCAGAAGCGGCTCGCGCTTGCGAAGGTGCTGGTGAACGCACCGGACCTGCTGCTGCTCGATGAGCCCACCAACCACCTGGACCTGGACATGATCGAGCAGCTCGAAACCGAGCTCTCCACCCCTTCGCTCACGCTGTTGTTGGTGACGCACGACCGTTACTTCCTCGACGGCGTGTGCGACGAGATCATCGAGTTGGAGAACGGCAGCCTGACGCGCTACCGCGGCAGCTACCGCTACTATGTGGAGAAGAAGGCGCTGGCCGAGGACGTGCGCGAAGCCACGCAGGGCAAGTTGCGCGCGCTGATGCGCCATGAGCTCCAATGGATGCGCAAGATGCCCCGCGCGCGCGGCACCAAGAGCAAGAGCCGCGTCGCCGCCTTCCACGACCTGGCCGATGAGGCCACGCGCAAGGTGAACAAGGACGAGGTGAAGCTTGCGATCAACGCGCAGCGGCTGGGCGGCAAGGTGATCGAGGTGCGCAACCTCACGAAAAACCTGGGCGACAAGAAGATCGTCGAGCGTTTCCACCATTCGTTCAAGCGGGGCGATCGCATCGGGCTGGTCGGACCGAACGGCGTGGGCAAGACCACCTTCATCGAGCTGATCACCGGGCGGATGAAGCCCGACATGGGCAAGGTGACGATCGGTGAGACCGTGGTGCTGGGACGTTACGACCAGCGCGGCCTGCAGCTGAAGGAGGACAAGCGCGTGATCGAGGTGGTGCGCGAGGTCGCCGAGGTGATCCCGCTGGCGAAAGGCCGCACGCTCACCGCATCGCAGCTGCTGGAACGATTCCTCTTCGACAAGGAACAGCAGTACAGTTACGCCAGCACGCTGAGCGGCGGCGAACGGCGCCGCCTGTACCTGTGTACGGTGCTGATGGCCAACCCCAACGTGCTGGTGCTCGACGAGCCGACCAACGACCTGGACATCCCCACGCTGAACGCGCTGGAGACCTTCCTCGACGACCTGGACGCCTGCGTGATCGTGGTGAGCCACGACCGGTACTTCCTCGACAAGATCTGCCGGCACCTCCTGGTCTTCGAGGGCGATGGCCTGATCACGCCCTTCGCCGGGGACTACACCACCTGGCGGTCGCGGCGCAAGGCGGTGCCCGCCCTGCTGCCGGAGAAAGTCACGGCTCCACCTCCATCACCGAAGAAGAAGAAGAAGTTCACCTACGCCGAACGCATCGAACTCGGCCGGCTCGACGAGGAACTGCCCGCTCTGGAAAAGAGGAAGGCGGAACTGACCGCTTCGCTGAGCGATGAACGGGCCGGGCACGAAGAGATCGCCCGTCGATCCCTTGAACTGGAGGAAGTGATCCGCCAGCTCGATCGCATGGGCGAGCGCTGGCTGGAGCTGATGGAAAAGATCGAAGGAGGCGAACGACCGACCGCCTGATCAGAACTTCGCGCAGGGCACGACGCGCCTCCGGTACTGCGAGCGCCGCTTGCGCTTGTCGGCCATCTCGTAGCCGATCGACAGTTCGTGCGCGCCGCCGGAGTAACCCGCGAGGCGCGAGATGGTGAGGTCGTAACTGTATCCGATCCGCCAGTCGTTCACGATGGCGCCGAGCACCACGGCCACCGCGTCGTTGTTCTGGTAGCCCGGCTCGTAGGCCTTCACCAGCGGCAGGCCGCGGTACCAGAGCCCGGTGTAGAAAGGTTCCTGCTCATAGTACACGCCCAGATCCAGCTGGTCGAATTTCTCCTGCGCCTTGTAGTTGAAGGCCGCCACCACGCTCTGCTTCCGTTTCTTGATCACCGCCGTGCGGATGCTCATGCGCCGCCCGCCATGCACCGAAAGCGTCCGCGGCACGCGCGCCTCGTTCAACAGCAGCGACTGGTTCGGCTCGTTGAGGTGGTGCATGGCCGCGCCCAGCCAGACTTTCGGCGTGAAGAACAACAGGCCCGCGCCGGCATCGGTGTAGTCCACGCTGCGGCCGTCGAGGTACTCGTAGGTGGACACATCGCCGCCGCGAGCGAGCTGATCGCCGAACGTCAGGCGCGAATAGTCCACCGCATGCATCACGTAGCCGAACTCCAGCGCGGGGCGCAGGAAGGTCTTGCGCTTCAGTTCGATCTCGTAGGCGTACTGGAAGGTGAAGCTGGTGTAGCGCAAGGCACCGCTGCCCGCGCGGTCGTGCAGCATCAGCAGGCCCATGCCGCTGTTCAGCTCAGGGAGGTAGTGATCGAACGATACCGCGCCGGTGACGAACGCGCCGGGGATCGACGGCCACTGGTCGCGGTAGTTGAGGGCGAAGCGGGTCTGCAGGCTGGTGCCCGCGAAGGCCGGGCTCAGGTGGGTGGGCGCGGCGTAGAACTGCGTGAAGTGGGCGTCCTGCGCCGGGCTGGGGCGGAGGACGAAGAGGATCAATGCACCGGTGAACGCTCCACGGGTGGTCATTCGTTGGCGATGGCGCGTGCGGTGTTTTCGTTGCGCAGCATCACGATGTCCAGCGGCATCTCGCGCGTGCCCTCGCTGGCCTGCGCCACCCATTCCGCTTCGCTTCGCTCGAAGCCTTCGGCCTCGATCGTCACATGGTAGCGGCTGCCGGGCTGGAGGATCATCAGGTAGCGACCGGTGTTCGCGTTCGCGTTGTACACGCCCACGATCTCCTCGCCGCCGGCTTCCATCACCGTCATCCGTGCACGCACGGGCTCGTCGTTGGTGTCGGTCACCACGCCGAGCACCGCCACGTATTCGATCTGGCTGCTGGGGAAGTTCACCTGGTAGATGTCCTGCGCGCCCAGGCCGCCGGTGCGCTCGGAGGAGAAATAGCCGGTGGTGCCGTCCTCGCTCAGGCAGAAATAGATGTCGTCGTTCACCGTGTTCAGCGGGTAGCCCATGTTCTCAGGCAGGCTCCAGCCGTTCATGTCCGGGTCGATGCACTGGGTCTTGAAGATGTCGTAGCCGCCCATGGTGCCATGGCCGGTGCTGCTGAAGAAGAGCGTCACCCCGTCGCTGTGCAGGAAGGGCGCGTCCTCGTCGAACGGGGTGTTCACCGTGGGTCCCAGGTTCAGCGGCAGGCTCCATTGCCCGTTGGGCAGCCTGCGGATCCTGTACAGGTCACGCCCGCCGAAGCCGCCGGGACGGTCGCTGGTGAAATAGATCTCGTTGCCATCGGGCGAGATGCTCGCGCTGGGCTCGTGCGAACTGCTGTTGATCTGGTCGGTCATCAGCGCGGGCGGCTGCCAGAGGCCATCCTGCTTGCGGCACTCGAACAGGTCGCCGCTCACCAGGCCGGCGGCGGTGCGATAGATGATCATCGTTTCGCCGTCCGGGCTCAGGCCCACGGTGGCGTCCTGCACGTAGGTGTTCAGCGGCACGCCGGCGTTGGTGGCGTTGCTCCACACCTCGTCGATGCGGTGTGCCACGTAGATGTCCTCCATGTACTGGCCGTTGGGATCCTTCAGGCCGCCGGTGGTGCCTTCACGCCGGCTGGTGAAATACATCGTGTTCCCGTCCGCGGTCACCAGCGGACAGTAATCGTGGTAGGCGGAGTTGATCATCCCGCCCATGTTGCGGATCTGAAGGTCCACCGGGTGCTGCACCAGTTCCTTCGCCGATCGCGCCATGGCGATGTGGCGGTCCACCACCGCGTCGGGTTCGGCGCGGTAGAAGATCGTCTTGTACTTCACCAGCAGTTCGATGGCCTCCTCGAAGCGCTGCTGCCGGTGACGCGCGAGGGCGAGTTCCAGGTGCGCCTCGGTGTGGCCCAGCGTCACGGCCTTCTCCAGGTAGGCCAGCGCGCGGTCGCGCTGCCCGGGCACGCGCGAGAGGCAGTAGCCCATGCTGTAGTAGTTCTCCGCGTAGGTGGTATCCACCGGGATCAGCTTCTTGTAGATCTTGGTGGCGCTGAGGTACTCGCCATGCGCCATCTGCGCGTTGGCCTCGTCGAGCAGCCGGTTGTGCGTCCGGTTGTAGTGCTGCTGCGCGAAGGCATCAGCGCCGGCGGCGGCAAGGATCAGGAAGATGGGGAGCGTTCGGTTCATGGTCGTCATCTGAGAAGGGTGACATCACCCGTCAGCGTGGTCTCGCGACCATCGCTGAAGCGGGCGAAGGCTTTCCAGGCATAGACATCTTGTTTGGCGGGGACACCGCGGTAGTAGCCGTCCCATCCCACGCGCACGTCCTTGCTCTCGAACACCAGCTCGCCCCACCGGTCGAACACCTGCAGGTGGTAGCCTTCGACGCCTTCGTAGATGGGGAAAAAGAAGTCATTCTCGAAACTGAGGGGGTCGTATACGCCGTCGGTCGGGCCGGTGTTACCCGGGGTGAAGGCATTGGGGAATTCGAGGTCACCCGCCGTGATGGCCGTGGTCGCTTCGGGCAGCAGGAAGGTGTCGGGGCAGTTCCAGGCGTTGTTCGCGATCAGCATCACGTCGTAGCTGCCGGGTTCGGTGTAGTAGTGGATCGGCGCGAACTCGGTGGTGGTGAAGCCGTCGCCGAAATCCCACCAGTAGGTGCTGGCGTTCCCGCTCAGGTTGTACGTGAACACCGGCTGGCTGGGGATCAGCACCTCGCTGGGCTGCAGCACGAAGAAGGCCGTGGCGTTGGGGTGTACCACCACCACGTCGGTGTGGGTCACGGTGTTCACCGCGCCACCCAGACCGAAGGCGGTGAGCGTGACGCTGTAGGTGCCCGGCACGTTGTATACATAGGCCGGATGCTCCGCCACGCTGGTGCCGCCGTCGCCGAAGTTCCACTGATAGGTGAGGCCGCCCAGCGAGGTGTTGGTGAAGAAGACCTGCAGGGGCGCGCATCCCTCGCCCCCGCCGGTGAACTCGGCCGTGGGGATCGGCGGAATGATCTCCACCTGCTGCGTCGCGGTATCGCTGCACAGCGCGTTGGAGGCGATCAGCGTGATCGTGTAGAGCCCCCAGCTGCCGTAGGTGTGCGTGAGCGGGTCCTGAAGCGTCGAGGTGTTCCCGTCGCCGAAGTCCCACAGCCAGCTCGTTGCGGCCACGCTGCTGTTCACCAGGTCGACCGTCGCGTTCGGGAATTGCTGGTTGAAGGGCGTGGCGAGGAAGGCCGCCGTGGGTACCGGATGCACCACCACGCTCTGCTGCGTGGTGTCGGTGCAGCCATAGGGCGAAGAGGCGATGAGCGTGACGGTGAAGACCTGGTCCACCGCGCTGGAGTTCACGTAGGTATGCGCCGGTGTCGGACCGGTCAGGATGGTGCCGTCGCCCATGTCCCAGAGGTAGCCGATGGCACCCTGGCTCTGCTGGCCGATGGCCACCGCCAGCGGAGAACAGCCTGCCGTGTCCATGGTGAATGCCGCGATCACCGGCGGATAGATCTGCACGGTGCTCACGGTCGTATCCGTGCAGCCGTTGGACGAAACGGCGATCTGCTGCACGTCGAAGAAGGCCGGCGCGCTCGTGGCGTTGGTGAAGGTGTGCGTCACGTCCCCCGGCGGTCCGCTCTGCGTGGCGCCATCGCCGAAGTCCCACAGCAGCGTGGTCGCATTGATGCTCAGGTCCTGGAAGCTGATGTCCACCGGTGTGCAGCCACTGGCGACCGATGGCACGAACTGCGCGATCGGCGAGGGATGCACCGTCACCTGGGAATACATCGTATCCACGCAGCCGAAGGCGTTGGCGGCGATCAGCGTGATCGGGAGATCCAGGTCGGTGAGGCCGGTGTTGAGGTAGGTGTGCGTGGGCGTCGGGCCCGTGCCCATGGTGCCGTCGCCGAAATCCCACACGTAGCTCACCGCGCCGAGCACCGATGGGAAGATCAGCGTGAAGGGGCTGCACCCGCTGTCGGGCGCCACCACGAAGGTGAAGTCCGCCTCCGGGTACACGGTGATGGTCTGCAACGTGGTATCCACGCATCCCGCGGGCGAATACGCGATCAGCATCACGTCGTGCGTCTCAAGGAAAAGCGTGGTGTTCACGAACGTGTGGCTGGGGCTCGTCATCGTGCTCGTGCTGCCGTCGTCGAAGTCCCAGAAGTAGCTGTTCGCGCCGGTGCTCAGGTTGGTGAAGGCCACGTCCATCGGCGCGCAACCGGGAACGCCATCGTGGACGAATTGCGCGGCCACCGGCGGCGCCACGGTGATGTCAACGACGGCGGTATCCGAACAACCGAAGGCCGTGCTCGCGATCAGCGAAACGGTGTAGATCGAATCGACCGTGCCGTTGTTCAGGAAGGTGTGCGTTGGCGAGGCCGCCGTGGAGGTCGAACCATCACCGAAGTCCCAGGCGTAGGCGATCGCACCGGTGCTGGTGTTGGTGAAGACAACGTCCATCGGCGAACAACCGAGCACGGGCACGGGCAGGAAGGAAGCAGCAGGCTTGGCTTCCACCAGGATGTTCTGCGTGCCGGTGCCGGAGCAATACGGTGTGGTAGCGACCAGCGTCACCACGAACGGACCGGAGCTGTTGTACACATGCACCGGGTTCTGCGTGGTGTCCGTTCCGCCATCGCCGAAGTCCCAGGCCCATTGGATCACCGGGTTACCGGGCGCGGTCACGGTTTGATCGAGGAATTGCGCCACCTCGCCCACGCACACGTTCTGCGCGCCGATCGCCACCTGCGGCGGGTCGTACACGTTCACCACGTCGGTCGCGGTGTTGGTGCAACCCTGCCCGTTGGTCACGGTGAGCGTGATCGTGAACGCACCGGCGGTGTTGTAGCTGTGCGGAGGCGGCGTGGGCGCGGCGCTGAAGGTCCCATCGCCGAAGTCCCAGAAGTGGGCCACCGCGCTGATCGAGGTGTTTGTGAAGGAAACGGTGATCGAATCGCAGGCGGCATTGTTATCGAGCGTGAACAGCGCCGTCGGGCTCGGCAACACCACCAGGGTGACGTACGCGGTATCCGCACATCCGGCGGTCGCACCCTGGATGCTCGCCGCATAGCCGATGGTGAAGGTCCCGGGGTTGTTGTAGGTGTGCGCCTGGTCGCCGGGGCCGGTCCATTGCCAGCCTGCGCCCTCGCCGAAGTTCCACTCGAAGTAGTTGGCGCCGCCGTTGGTGGTCTGGTTGAAGAAGGCGGTCTCGCCCGCGCAGATCGTGTCGGGGTTGACGGCCAGCGTGACGGTGGGTGGAGGCACGATGTTGATCACCACCTGCGCGGTGTCGATGCCGCAGTAGTTGCTGTCGAGCATCGTGACCACGTAGGTCCCGATGCCCGGATAGGCGATGGTGTGCGGGAAGGTCGGCGGCCAGGGCGTCCAGTCGATGATCGAGTCCTGTCCCACGCCCCAGTAGTCGCCGAAATTCCAATGCTCGAAGCGCTGGTAGATGTTGCCCTGCGTGAGGCAGTTGCGCATGGTGGTGTTCAGGAAGGTGACCACCGTGTCGGGATAGCAGAGCAGCGTGGCGCTCGGCGCGATCTGCGCGCTGTCCAGGTCCCACACCCGGATCGGATTGAAGGTGGCCACGCTGGGGCCGCCCTGCAGCGTGTTGCAGCTGTTCTCCGCGTACAGCGTCACGGTGGTCTCGCAGCTCACCGTGCCCTGCTGGTACCAGTGCGTGATCGTCTGGCCCAGGTTGGTCCAGTCGTACACCTCCAACGGGCTGCCATCGCCGAAATCCCAGGTGAAGACCGTGTTGGGCGAGGTGTTGGTGCTGCTGTTGATGAAATCGACCGATTGCGGCGCGCACACCTGCGTGAGCCCGCCGACGGGGATCTGGATCGAGGCGGAGGTGCTTTCCTCCATCACCACCACGCCCTGAACCACGCAGCCGGTCCCGATCTCGGTGAAGGTGACCACGAAGGTGTCCACCGCGGCGGTGTACACGTGGCTCACGCTCATCGGCGGCACCAGCGAGCCACCCACGTACAGGGGACTGCCGTCGCCCCAGTCAACGCTGAAATTGCCGATACTCGAGGGCGAGGCGATCAGCAGGGTGAAGTTCGTTCCCGAGCAACTGTACCAGTACGGGTTGCTCACGGGTACGCCGTAGTAATCGTAGAGTTGCGGGCACTGCGCCGAGGCGGTGACGATGCCGATCGCCGCGATGCCGGCAGGGATGGAGCGGATCAAGCGCACGGGAGCCAGGTCGGGTTTTCCCGCGCCTCTGTACGGGGCGATGCCTTGAAGGATACCACCGCTTCGACCAGCACCGGCCCGTCACGCGACCGGAGGCGCTCCCGGGACGCCGGACGCTGAACACTTCCCACCCCTCCCCCGTAACAGCCGCTCACAACCGTTCGTGGGGATGGAGCATTTCGACCTTTGCGTCATCGGAGGAGGACCGGCCGGCTACGCGGCCGCCATGCGCGCCATCGATCTGGGGCGCCGCACGCTGCTGGTGGAGAAAGACAAGATCGGCGGTACCGGCATCTACAACGGAGCGCTCACCTCGAAGACCTTGTGGGAACTGTCGCAAAAAGTGGCCGGCGCCAGCGAAGTGGTGCGCGCGAAAGGCCGGCAGCCCTTCCGCCTGAGTTGGGACGAGATCGGGAAGACGCTGAACGAGGCCGTCTTCGAGCGCAAGTACCTCTACTCCTGCCACATGCAGATGCTGGAGAACGAGGGCGACCTGTTCCGGCACGAGCGCGGCAGCGCCCACTTCATCGACGAGCATGCCGTGATGATCGATCGCGCGGGACACCTCACCTCGATCACCGCCGATGCCTTCATCATCGCCACCGGCAGCCGGCCGCGCACCCTGCCTCAGGTGGAGGTGGATGAACGGTACGTGATGACCAGCGATGGCATCTTCCGGATCAACGACCTGCCCGAGAGCATCGCCATCGTGGGCGCGGGCGTGATCGGCTGCGAGTTCGCCACCATCTTCAGCAACTTCGGCCGCACGCGCGTTCACCTGATCGATCGCGCGGACCGCATCCTTCCCTTCGAGGACCCCGACGTCAGCGAACTGGTCGCCAAGAACCTCGAGCGCAAGGGCGTGGTGATCCACGGCTCGGCGCGGCTGGAACGCATCGGCCGCAGGAACGGCGGCGTTGAATACGAGCTTGCCTACCCGGACGGGCGGCGCGAGACCGTGCAGGTGGCCACCGCGCTGCTCTCCGTGGGCCGCCTTCCCAACCTCGACGGCATCGGCCTGGAGAACACCGGCGTGGAGCGCGACGCGAAGACCGGCCACGTGCTGGTGAACGATACGCGCACGTCCAGGCCGCACATCTACATCGTGGGCGATGCCACGGGGAAGAACATGCTGGTGAACCTCGGCGAACTCGAAGGGAGGCATGCGGTGGAACGCATCTGCGGGCTGGTCGACCGGCCCTTGAACTACGACAACGTCAGCGCCATCATGTTCCTCGACCCGGAGGTGGCCGGCGTGGGCTTGAATGAACAGCAGTGCCGCCGGCAGGGCCTCCCCTACCGCGTCGCCCGCATCGACTACGCCTGCCTGGCGCGCGCCATCGCCATGCGCCGCACCCGCGGCTTCTTCAAGGTGCTGGTCACCGATGATGATGCCATGCGCATCCTCGGCATGCGCGCCGTGGGCGAACACGCCAGCAGCGCCATCCAGGCCGTGGCCCTGATGATGCGCTTGGGCACCGGCGTCCACGAACTGGCCGAACTGATCCATCCGCACCCCAGCATCATCGAAGGCGTGCAGGAATGCGCCCGCATGCTGCTCAACAAGAGCATCTTCAAGAGCCCCGTCTTCGGCGACAAGATGCAGTGCTACGCCTGGAAGCCGGGCAGGGAGGAGGTGAAGGCGGCGTGAACAGGTGTTCGCATTTCACAGCAGAGGCGCAGAGAACTGCGTGTCACCCAGGAGGCACATCATCTTTCAACTCCCGCCCTCCAACCTTCGCTCTCCGTGGCTCCGTGCCTCTGTGGTGAACGGATCTCGAACGGTTCCTAAGGCGGCCCCGGATCCATGAAGCGCGGATCGCTCACGAAGCCCGGATCGGTGAGCGTGTTCAGGAAGGCGATCAACTGCGCCCGCTTCTCCGGCGTGAGCTCCAGGGTCTGGTCCGGATCGGTGAACTTCATGAAGGGATCGACCGTGGATGAATGGTGCCCGCCCTCGTTGTAGTGGTCGAGCACCTCCTCGATCGTCGCGAAGCGTCCGTCGTGCATGTAGGGCGCGGTGAGCATGATGTTGCGCAGGGTGGGCGTCTTGAATTTCGCCGAATCGAACGGGTTGCCGGTGACGACGTAGCGACCCAGGTCGGTGAACACCGAGTCAAGCCCGTTGTTGTGGAACTGCCCATCGGTGAACAGGCCGCCCGCCGGCTGGTGGCAGTGGAAGCAATCCGCGCCGCCCTGGCCGATCACGAAGCCCCCGCCGGGCATGGGGATCGGCACGCCCACCGGCCCCCCCTCCTTTTGGAACAGTTCGAAGCCCACCGCCTCGTCCACGGTGAATGCATCCTCCCCGCGTTGCACGCGGTCGTACTTGCTGTTGCCGCTGACCAATGTGCGCATGAACTGGGCGATCGCCTTGGTGATGCGTATTGAATCCACGCTCGCATCGCCGAACGCGGCGGCGAACAGCGGCGGGTAGGCCGGGTCGGCGGCGATCTTGGCCGCCGCGTTGGGCCAGGTCTCGTGCATCTCGATGGGGTTCACCACCGGCCCCAGCGCCTGCTGCTCCAGGGTGGCCGCGCGGCCGTCCCAGAAGAAGCTGGTGCCCCAGCCCATGTTGATCACCGCCATGGCGTTGCGGTCGCCCGCCAGGCCGTCGATGCCCACGCTGAACTGCAGGCCATCGTCGGTGAAGGCGAACGACTGCACGTGGCAATTCGCGCAGGCCTGGGTGTTGTTCCCGCTCAACCGCTCATCGTAGAACAGGAAACGGCCCAGGGCCACGCCCTCCTCGGTGGCCTGGTTGTCCGCCGGCTGCGTCATGGGTGGCAGGTTCGGGGGGATCTGCATGTCGTAGGGCGTGGTGGTGCCGCCTCCGCCGTTCGCCGGCGGCTCGGGATCCTCCGGCTTGCAGGCGGCCAGGGCCACGGCAAGCGCGAGGATGGCGATCAGGTGATATCCGGCCGGTGTCTTCATGGTGTGGGATCCAAAGGTCTCAGGTCGGTGAGCGCGTTGAGGAAGGCGATCAGGTCGCCCCGCTCTTCAGGGGTGAGGGTGAACGGATGCATCAATGGACTGCGGTTCGGATGAGGCAGCCCGCCGGAAGCGAAATGATCGATCACCTCCTCCAGCGTGGCCATGCCGCCATCGTGCATGTAAGGCGCCGTAAGCGCGATGTTGCGCAGGGTGGGCACCTTGAACTTGCCGCGATCGCTTTCCTGCAACGTGATCCGCATGCGGCCCACATCATCCGCGTAGTCCATCGAGGTGCCGATGTTCTGGTAGCCGTGGTCGCTCAGGTCGAAGCCGGAATGACAGGACGTGCAACCGGTGGCGGCACTGGTGAAAATGCCCCATCCGTTCATCTCCCCGGCCGAGAGCGCGCTCGCATCGCTTTCGTAGAAAAAGCGGTCGAAGCGGGACCATCCGCTGATCAACGTGCGCTCGTAGCTGGCGATGGCCCGGGTGATCACGTAGGGATCGAGCGCGCGGCCGTAAGCGCGTTCGCTCAACGAACGGAAGGGCTCCACGTCCTTCAGCAGGTCCGCGACGGTGGTGACATCCGATGCCATTTCCGATGGTTCGTGCAGGGGAGTGAGCACTTGAAGCTCCAAGGTGCTTACCCCGCCGTCCCGCATCCATGACGAATGATAGGCCACGTTCCCCAGCGTGGGAGAATTGCGGAAGCCCAACGTGCCGACCACGCCGGAGCTGAGCGCCACGGTATCGCTGAAGGCCCGCTCGGGAAGGTGGCATGCCGCGCAGGAGATCGTGCCATCAACGCTCAGGCGCTTGTCGAAGAAGAGCGCCCTTCCCAGTTCCACGCCGGCCACGGTGAAGGGCGCATCGTCCGGGATCGGCGGGGGCGGCGCGCCGGGAGGTAGATCAAGGATGAAGGGCGGGTCCACCGGCGCCAGTTCCTGGGGATCGCTTCCAACGCATGCGACGCAGAGCAGCGCGACCAGGGGCGGGATCACCTGCCCGGGTCTCATGGGGCCTCTTCCAGGGTGAACGAACCCTGGACCAGATCGGAGAGCAGCAGCGCCACGTCCAGCTGGTCGATCTCGCCGTGCGCCTGGTTGTTCTCGCTGAGGTCGAGGGTGTCCGTATCGTCATGGAAGAAACGCGACAGGTCCACTTCCAGCCTGAGGTCGGTGACCGCGTAGGGGGGGATCGTGAACGGGGTGGGAAGCTCCACTTCGCGGTAGCAGGTGTCCAGGCCCGTATGGATGGAGAACAGGAAGGGCGGCACCCCCACACCGGTCGGCACGCTGTCGAAGCGGCCCTCGAAGATCACGAACCGGTACAGCGTGGCCCAGGTCCAGTACATGCCGTTGGATACGCTGAGGGGATGTTCGTTCGGATAGAGCACGGGGTCGGTGTGGTTCAGCGCCTCGGGCACGCCCACGCCGAAACGCAGTCCTCCATACGTGCCGGGCTCCATGTTCCATTCGCGCATGACCGGCCCACTGGTCAGTTCGACGAAATCGATGTCCTTCAGCAACGTGGCCCCTTTCGGACCCATCGCGGTGATCTCCCCCAGGTACATCTTCAGCAATTGCACCTGCACACGGTGGTCGCGCACGTCCACGTAGGCGTCTGCCGGGGTGAATTCGCCACCCGCCCAGGTGGGCACGATGGTGAGCCGGAGGGTGCCGGCGCCGAACGCGTCGGGATCGCGTTCGCAGCCGGCCAGCAGAAGGACGGAGAAGATGATCGCGATGGCGGGGCGCACGTTCATGGATGCGTGATCGAGGTTGAGAGATGCGTCATCAACGCCTGCGTGGTGGGCCCCGGCGTGGTGATTACCGGATCGTCCGCGACGTTCACGCCTGCCACCAACTGATCCACATGCAGGTCCAGGTCCAGGATCAGGTTGCCCCCCTGATCGGCGTCTTCGTGGATGTCGATCGTTCCGGGAGTGAAGAGCGCATCGGTGTTGCATTCAAAGAGGAAGGGATCATCGTCCCCGTCCACGTCGTCGTCGGCATCGCTGTCGTACCGGCCTTCGATCACCAGGAACTTGTAGCCATCGGCCTGCGAACCCGTGTGCATGCCGGGCTCATCCAGCGGGGAGGGCATCGTATCGGGATCGGCGTGGTTCGATCCGGCGTCCACCCCGATGCCGCAGTGCAGTTCGTGCAGGTGGCCGCTCAACTCGCCGATGGTCCTCACCGTGGCGCCTTCGCGGCTGTCGATCAGCAGGTACCTGTCCGGGAAGGCCTTCACCGTATCGCCCACGTCGTTGATGAACAGTGGCTGCGCCAGGTACCAGCGGATGCGCCCGATCCGGAACTCATTGCCGCCGGCGTCCAGGTAAGTCGCCATGGTGTCGAAGGCATTGGCGCCGAAGAAATGATGCATGCTGATGGTCACCACGGTGTTGCCCACGGGCTCGGGGGTGGGGTCGGGCAACGGCCCGTCGTCGCTCTGGCAGGCCGTCAGGATGGCCAACACCAGCAGGCCGGTCGTACGGTGGGTATGCATGGGTTCCAAAGATACCGGGGTGGGCGGCTGTGGAACACCGGTGATCGACGGGCTGGGCGGCACGGCCGCTCCGTTCCAATTGATCGCGGATGCGACCGTCCGGCCGCGTGCCCTACCGGCCCCTGTATCCGAAGCGCAGGACGTTGCCCGGCGTCAGCCCTTTTTTGTCGCCCTCGTTGCTGATGAGCAGGTCGCCGTTGGGGTGGAAGGCCAGGCCCTCGGGCTTGCTGCAACGCTCGGCGGGCAGGGGCACCACGGTGCGCAGGTCGTCGCCGTAGATGGCCAGCAGACGGTCCGTCGCGGAGAGCACGTAGAGTTCGCCGGTGATGGGGTGAACAGCGGCGGCGCTCGGATGGAACTTCACGGCGTGGTGCGCCAGCGCGGGATAGGTGGCGCTGAACAGGCGCGCCACCTCGTCGGCGTCCAGCGTGCGCGCCAGTTCCGGCGCGCCATCGCCGCGCAGGGAATGCACCAGGCGCGCGTTCGCCATGCCGGCCACGGGCGCCTCCTTGCCCACCAGGTAGAGCGCGTCACCGGCGCTGCACAATCCCTCGTAGTTGAGCGAGGGCAGCGGATGCAGCTGCTCGCCCAGCAGCGCGCCGGTGCGGCGGTCGATGCGGTACAGCTTGCCATCGCTGCGCAACACGGTGATCACCTCGCCTTGCAGCTCGAGGTCCTCGAAGTCGCCCACATCGGTGAAGCGATGCACGGCGGTGATGGCACCGCCGGCCAGGTCGTGCTCGAAGACCACGCCCAGTTCGTCCTGCACGCACAGCACGGTGGTGGGCCCGCCGATGGCGATGCCCGACACCTCGCGCAACAGGTCGGGCAACGCGTACATGCTGTCCGGTGCCAGCAGGTCGTAACCCGTGTACGGCAGCACCATCGACCGCAATTCCTTGATCGTCCACCTTCCCGAGGCGAGCAAGGCATCGGGCGTGAACTTGCGACCCGCGGTGGTGAAGAAGACGTTCTGTTCCACGCCGTCCAGCACCACCTCGGCCTTCAGGAACACGGTGTCCGTGGCGGCCACCTGCGCGATCTCGTCCAGCAGCCAGCCGGGATACTTCTTCTCCAGGGTCCTGGTGATGCGATCGATCACCGCGGCATCCAGTTGCGCCTCGCGTTCCTCATAGACCACCTTCCCATCGCGAAAGGCCAGCTCGGTCGGCCGTCCGTTGCAGAGGTACTCCACCTCCAACAGGTCGAACTCCGCGCGCTGCACCTTCAGGATGTCGGCACCGGGACAGCGTTCGTACACGGTGTGCAGGTAGGCCGGGTCGCCGGTGGTGGTGGACTGCGCGACGGCCCTCGCGGGCGGGAGCAGCGCCATGGTCAAGAGGATGCGGATCGTGAAGGTGAACGGACGGAGGGGCATGGGAAGCGGAGGTTGTTGGAGATGTGCATGCGGATGGACCGGGCCGGGCCGCGCTCAATCCATCATCTTCTGCAACTGCCTGCCCGCCGCGTCGTAGGCCACCTTCCACTCCGGCTGGCCCGTCTGCTTCAACTCCACCACGTAACTGGTCACCCCTTCCGTGGTGATCCGCTCCACATCGTCGATGCCGTAGCCGGCGAATTCGGCCTTGATGGCCGAGGTGACCTCCGCCGGCAGGTCGCCCCCGCTGATCTCCTCCTCGTGGCGCAGCAGCTTGCCGCCGGCATCGTACCACGCCTCATGGTCGGTGAAGAACAGGCCGGTCTCGAACTCCACCTTGTACTGCGTGCCCATCAGCTTCCACTCCACGTCCATGGCGTTGGAGAAGCTCTTGTTGAACGCCTCGGCCACCGGTGCGGGCAGCTGGGCGGGCTGGATCTTCTGGGCGTGGACGGGGGAGGCGAACAATGCCGCCGTCGCGATGGCCATGCCGATGGACCCCTTGATGATGTTCCTGCTTTTCATGGTGCGTTGTGTTGATGGCACAAAGGGAGCAGGGGTGTTGGGAAAGAATTGGGAATGCGGGCACGCGGCGGAATGCGCGGGAACGAAGGGGGTCCCATGATCCGCGGGGTGGCGGGATGCGGTAGCGTTGTATCCGGAGGATCCGCATCGCGATGCCCGCGCGATCCCCCGCCCGCGGATCGGGTCGCTGCCGGGTGCTTCCTCCTCACCTCCCCACCTCCACCACATGCCCCCTATCGTATCGGTAGGCGATCCGAAGCCCGTACAGGTCGGTGATGGCCTTGGCGATGGCCAGGCCCAGGCCGGTACCTCCATCGGCGGTGGTCTCCTTGTGGAACCGTCCGAAGATGCGCGCGGGATCCAGTGGCGTTCCGGCGCCGGTGTTGCGCACGGTGAGCGAGGTGCCGGTCACGCCGGCTTGCACGCCGCCGCCGGGGATGTTGTGGACGATCGCGTTCTTCACCAGGTTGGTCACGAGGGTCCGTGCCAGTTCCGGATCCATGTTCAGCACCAAGGCGCCTTCGGCGCGCACCTCCATGGTCACCTTGCGGTGCTCGGCCAGGTCGGCGAACTCATCGGCGACCTGTCGCAGCAGGTCGCCGATGTCGATGGGCTTCTCCCCGCTGAACTGGCGGTTCTCGATGCGGGCCAGCAGCAGCAACGACCTGTTCAGCCGGGTCATGCGTTCCAGCAGCGCGATCACCTCGCCCAGCGCGGTCATGCGCTCCTCCTCGCCACCGGGCTGCTCGGCCAGCAGTTCCAGTTTGTTGATGGCGATGGCGAGCGGTGTCTGCAATTCGTGCGCGGCGTTCTCCGTGAAGGCCCGCTGGCTGCCGTAGGCTTCGGCCGCATGGCGCACCAGGGTGTTGGCGGCGGCCTTCAGTTCCTTGAATTCGGTGACGCCCGTGGGCACATCGCTCAAGCCCGCTCCACCGCCCAGGCGGAAGCCTTTCATCTGCGCGAGGATGGCGTGGAAGGGCCGCCACACACGCCTCAGCACCACGTTGTTCACCACGATGATGGTGAGCAGCAGCGTGGCGTAGAGCACGATGAGCGCGATCAGCAGATGCTCCACCAGGTCGTCCTCCTCCACGGTGCTGGTATACACCTGCAGCTGCTGGTAGCGGCCCATGTGCTCGAAGGTCCTGGTGAGCAGCCGCACGGGCTCGGCCTTGCCCTCGCTGGGCACATGCAGCAGGGTGTCGCGGTAGCTGGTCTTCGTTCTGTGCTCCACCGGTGTGAACGCGAAGCCGTGCAGGCCCAGGTCATGCACGTGCAGCAGCGTGCTGTCCTGCTCCAGCCGATAGCGGATGTTCTCCTCCTGGTCCTCCAGCCCCTCGTCGATGCTCTCCTGCACCACGTGGCGCACGATGAGGAAGAAGGCCACGGCCCACGCGGCCAGCCCCAGCAGCAGCGCCAACGAAAGGTGAAGCAACGAGCGGTTCAGCAGCCTCATGCGTCCACGAGCTTGTAACCGATGCCGTAAACGGTACGGATCTCCAGGGCCGCACCGCCCTGCCTGAGCTTCTTGCGCAGGTTCTTGATCTGCGAGTACACGAAGTCCAGGTCGTCGCCCTGGTCGGCGTGGTCGCCCCACACGTGCTCGGCCAGCGCTCCACGCGACACCAGGCGGTCCTTGTTCAGCAGGAAGTGCGTGAGCATGTCGAATTCCTTGCGGTTGAGGGCGAGCGGCACGCCATCCACCTCCACGCCGCGGGCGTCGAGGTCCATGCGCAGGTTGGCGGCGCCCAGGGTGTTGCCGCCGCCAAGGGCTTTGCGGCGCAGCACGGAGCGCACGCGGGCGTTGAGTTCGGCGATGTGGAAGGGCTTGGCGAGGTAGTCGTCGGCGCCGAGGTCCAATCCGGCGAGTTTGTCGTGCAGACTGTCCCTGGCGGAGATGATGATCACGTTGCCGCTCCTGCCCATCGCTTTCAGTTCGCGCAACACGTCGAGCCCGCTGCCGCCGGGCAGCGTGATGTCGAGCAGGATGCAGTCGTACGTGTGATCGGCGATCTTCAGCATCGCGGTGCGGTGATCCCCAGCGGTCTCCACCACGAAGCGCTCGCGCTCCAGGGACCGCTTGATCACGTCGGCCAGTTCGGGTTCGTCCTCCACCACCAGGACCTTCATGCGGCGAAGCTATCGGGGCGATGTGGGAAGGAGATGGGAACGGCGGGAAGGCGGGCATGGCGTGGGTGATCCGCACGCGGCGCGGTGAGGGGTCGGGAGATCACGGGAACGGAACGGCGCGGGGTACGACCAGCCCATAGTTTCGTCCACCCATGGCCCTGCTCCCCATTACCCTGCATTCCGACGCCATCGCCTCGATGCGCGAGGCGCTGGAGCAATGGTTCGACCGGCGGGGCTTCCAGATGGCCACGTTCCAGCGCGGGAGGTTCCGCGTGAGCACCGGGATCGCCGACGGCATGGTGGTCTTCCGGTTGCGCGAACGGCCGGGATCGGTCACCTGGTACAAGCTCACGGGCCAGGGCGCGCTCATCGTGTTCGAACTGGGCGTGGGGCCGGCAGGCGTGGCCTACGAAGGCTATTGCCCGCTGCTGCTCTTCGGGATCTGGGAACGGAAACTGCGTTTCAAGCAGGATGCCGGCGGGCTCTTCGCCTATCGCGCCGAAGGCTGGCGGATCGAGCAGGCGTTCCGCGAGCAGGTGGACGAACTGGAACGCGCCGTCGCCCGCTGACCGGTCAGGGCCTGCCGGGCAGATCGCGCGAACGTGACGGGAGGCATGAACTCCGGCGGACGCCGCGGTTCACGGACAGGGCGGAGAGAGCGAGAGGATCCAGTCGCCGATCAGCTGCACGGCATCCTCATGCACCAGCGACCGGCCGAGCAACGGCATGCGCACGCCTTCTTCGGTGGAAGTGATGCGGTAGTACAACAGGGAACGCTCCGTGTTGCCGGCCGCCACGATGTGCGTATGCTGCGGCAGCAGCGGCTGATCGGGCTCCACGCAGATGCCCAGGTTCACCGGGTCCACCGTTTCGCTCCAGCCGAACCGCATCGGGCGGTAGTTGCAATGACCGTTCTCCGAATGGCAATGCGAGCAGTTCATGTCCAGGTACGCGCGCACCCGGTCCTGGAGGCCGGCCGAGGGATCGTCCCACCGGGCCACCCGATCGATCGATGCGGGCAGCGGTCCTTCCAGGTAACCCATTTGCATCCACTTCTGCAACTGGCCCATCTCGCCGCCGGCGTAGGTCATCGTGCGGTCCAGGTTCTGCGGCTTGGGTCCGATGGCCACCACCATATCCTGCTGCCGATGGCAGGTGTAACACTCGGCCGCCGCAGGCACCCTGAAGTTCACGCTGCGCAGGTCGCCTTCCTCGTCCAGCCAGGAGATGGGCAGAAAGGAACCCTCGGTCTGCAGGACGGCTTCGGTCTGTTGTTCGTTCCACAGGTAGCTGACCGCATGCCATTCGCCGTATTTCCGGATCATCAGCCGCGTCTCGATGATGCGCCGTGTGCCCGAGGGCTGCACGTTGTCGTAATACACGTTGTCGATGAGGACCGCGCCATCATCGAAATCCAGCGACACCCCGTCACCCACGTACCGGCTGGTGACCCCTTCCGGCATCCAGATGAACCGCTTCTTCAATGCGAAGTCGGCGAATAACGGCGTGATCACATCATAGGGCAGCACGCCCTGCACCGGGTCGAGGTCGGCCATGTCGCCGGAGAAAAAATGATAGCGCGAAAGGGAATCGTATGGAACCGCGTTGAGGTCGAACACCACCGGCGAGGCCGGTGAGGCCGGGGCCGAAGGCGTATCGGGATCGCTTGAGCAGGCGACGAACCCCGCCACCACCACCAGCACGGCGACCAGGATCCCGATGTACGTGCGCGCCATCACGTGGCGAAGTTGGGCAAGATCACCGAGGATACCACCGAACGGCGGTCATTTCCCCGCCTTTCGGGCCTGTCGAGCGGATCGCCGGCGACCGGAGCGGCCCGTTCCTCAGGTCGCGGGACATGGTGGCGCCCATGGCCCTGCCTTTCTTTGACCCATGTTCACCATCCTGCGCAGCTCCGCCGGTGCCGGCAAGACGCACGCGTTGGTGAAGAACTACCTCACCCACGCGCTGCGCACGGACGATCCCTCCCTCTGCCGCCGCGTGCCTGCCCTCGCCTTCACCAACAAGGCGGCCGAAGGGATGAAAAAGTGTTTGACACGGTGGTTGCGAGAGCCGGCGGCGGGCTCGGAGGCTCTCCGTTGCGGTCCGGACCTCACGCGGTGATCAAAAGCCCGGATCACCAGGCCATCTTTTCCGGATCCTGCCTGGCATCAAAGATGTCCGTCACCACCACCAGTTCCCCTTCGATCCGATAGATGATCTTGTAGTTTCCGGACACCATGCGCCGGTGTCCCATGCCCAGATGCGCGAGAAGCGTTTCCACCTGCGCTCCGCGCGGGAACCGCCGC
Source organism: uncultured Chryseobacterium sp. (assembly GCA_964394425.1). Classification (GTDB taxonomy): domain Bacteria; phylum Bacteroidota; class Bacteroidia; order Flavobacteriales_F; family PHOS-HE28; genus PHOS-HE28. The sequence continues at coordinate 27,704 of CAYMXP010000007.1, forward strand.
AGAAGATCCATATCGTTGAGGATCTTGTCCGTTGTGCGCTCAGCCACGGCCGCGCTCGCGTTCTCCAACAGATACGCGTGGATCTCCTCCAAGTGCCTGCCGGCCGTGGCCGTAAGCCGAAGCTTCACTTTCTCCTGCGTGCGGCCAGTCGTCCGCGCATTTGATCCGTGGTGAACAACCGGCCCGCGGCGATGTCCGCTTCAGATCGCAGCGCGCGTGAGGTGAGCTTTGCTTTCAACAGGCTGCTTTTCCCTTTCCCGGTGAGGATGTCCCGCAACACGTGCAACAGGGGGGTGTTCTTTTCTTTTTCAATGAGGCTCATCAGTTCGGCCTTCAAGGTGAGGGCGGACATGCGATGGAGGTTTGGTCAAAATTAGGGCTGGGAACGGAGCGCCAACGGGTAGCCCTTTCTTTGACCCATGTTCACGATCCTGCGCAGCTCCGCCGGTGCCGGCAAGACGCACGCGCTGGTGAAGCACTACCTCACCCACGCGCTGCGCACGGACGATCCCTCCCTCTGCCGCCGCGTGCTGGCCCTCACCTTCACCAACAAGGCCGCCGGCGAGATGAAGGAGCGCGTGATGCGGCAGCTGCGCGACCTGGCGGCCGGCGCGGAGGACGACGGCGCGGTGAACGACATCCGCGAACACCTGACGCGCGAGCTGCGGATCGACGGGGAAGAGCTGCAGCGCCGTGCCTCCGCCGCCATCACCTGGATGCTCCACCATTGGGGCGAGGTGGCCATCACCACCATCGACGCCTTCACCCGCCGCCTGGTGCGGCCCTTCGCGCGCGACCTGCAACTGGATGGCGAACTGCGCATGACCACCGAGCAGGCCTGGTACCGCGACCGCGCCGTGGACCACCTGCTCGAAGACGCCGGGCGCGATGAGCAACTCACCCACCTGCTCGCGCGGGCCTGCTCCCAACTGCTGGAAGACGAGCGCGGCTGGCAGCCGCGCAAGCCGCTCGCGGACCTGGCCATGGAACTGGACCGCGAGCAGGCGCTGGAACACCTCGCGCGCCTGCGCGACCTGCCCGTCGAACATTTCCTCGACGTCGAGGCCGGCCTGCGATCGAGCGTCCACGCGTTCCGCGAACGGATGCGCGCATGGGGACGCGAAGGCCTCGAAGCGATCGGATCCGCCGGGCTGGGCGCCTCCGACCTCTACCGCGCCGCGAGCGGGCCCTACGGCTACATCAAGCGGCTCGCCGACTTCGACGGGGCGCTGGATCCGCCCAACAGCTACGTGCGGACCTGCCTCGACGAGGACCGCTGGACCGCATCGAAGGATGCCGATGTGCGGGCGCGGGTTGAGCGCGTGGCTCCAACGCTGCGACGCATCATCGAACACGTGGAGGGGCTTCGATCGACGGATCTTCGCCGTCACGTGGTGCAACGGGCCGTGCTGCGCGATCTGATGGCCACCGCCACGCTGCATTTGCTCGATGAGCGTCTGGGATCGCTCAAACGCGAGGATGGGGTCTCCTTCTTCAGCGACCTCACGCGCAAGGTGGCCGGTGTCCTGCGCGACGAGCCTGCTGATTTCCTCTTCGAGCGCATCGGCGAGAAATACCGCCACATCCTGATCGACGAGTTCCAGGACACCAGCCTGCTGCAATGGCACGCGCTGCTGCCGCTGGTGGAGAACGCCCTGGCCAATGGCGGAAGCACGCTGGTGGTGGGCGACGCAAAACAGGCGATCTACCGCTGGCGCAACGGCGAAGTGCGGCAGTTCGCCGCGCTGCCCGGCATCCACGGAAAAGAACGGCTCGCGAACGCGGCGCTCCTGGAGGGGCGCTTGCGCGCCAGCGCGGTGGTGCCCGGGCCGCTGAACACCAACCGCCGTTCCGCGCCGGCGATCATCCGCTTCAACAACGAGGTGTTCGAGCGGCTGAAGAGCGGACTGCCCGATGGAGCGCGCGTTCATTTCCAGGCACACGGGCAGCTGGGTCGCCAAGGCGATGAAGGAAGCGTCCGGATCGAGGTCATCGGCGGGGATGAGCCCGCGACGGACGGCGCGGAAGGCGGAGAAGCGGCCGACGTGAAGGAGGAGGCGCGACGCGCGCTGCGCGTGGCGCGGGAATGTCTGGACGACGGGTATGCGCCGGGCGACATCGCCGTGCTGGTGCGTTCGCACGATCAGGTGCGGCAGATCGCGGCCTGCTTCGAGGCGGACGGGCTGGATGTCTTCAGCATGGAAGGCCTGCTGCTGGGCAACGACCCCCTGGTCGCCGTGGTGATCGACCTGCTCGAGCACCAGCACACCGGCGGCGTGGATGCGGGTGTTCGCGCCGTGCAACGGATGGCGTCGCTGGGTCTGGTGAGGAACAACGATGCGATCCTTCTTGATCCGCCCGGCGTGTTGCACGCATGGAATGCCGCGCATCCGCGCTTGAGGCCCTTCGAGCCGCTCACCGACCAGCTGAGGGCGATCATGGCCGCGCTGGGCCGTTCGCCGGCGGAGGATGCCTACCTCCTCTTCCTGCTGGACGAAGCACATGCGTTCTCGACCCGAGGTGGCGGCGATGTCCCCGCGTTCCTCGATCACTGGCACCGGAAGGGCAGGGAACGCGCCGTGCAGCGGCCCGCAGGCGACCATGCCGTGCAGGTCCTCACCGTGCATAAAGCCAAGGGCCTGGAATTCCCCGTGGTCATCGTGCCCTTCACCCGCATGGGCGGTGGCCGCCGCAACGGAGCACCGGTGTGGATCGATCCCGGTGAAGCGGTGCCGGACCTGCCGGTGGCCCTGGTGCGGAACACCAAGGCCATCGTCGAGGCCGGCGTGCCGGAAGCGCTGGAGGAAAAGGAGATGCAGCGGCTCGACGACCTCGACCTGCTCTATGTGGCCTTCACACGCCCCAAGGAGCGACTGTACGTGTTCTCGCGTGAAAAAAGCACGGACCCCTTTGAACAGGGACTGGTGGATCTCGTGGCCGCCGGCGGCGAAGGAGGGATCTTCCAGCGCGGCGCGCGGCGCAAGGTGTTCCGATCCACCGCCGCGCCCACGGAGGTGATGCCGCCCGTGCAAGGGAACGGCCAATACCGGCCGGCGATCCGCTTCGAGGCGCCGGAACAATGGGTCCCCGACGATCCCGATCCCTACCGCCGGCGGGGCGATCGCATCCACGCGCTGATGGCGCAGCTGGCCACCGCGGATGACCTGCCATTGGCGGTCGAAAAGGCCGTCCAACGCGGCGATCTTTCGCAGCAGGAAGCGATCACGACCGGGGAACGCCTCGGCGAACTGCTCCGATCGCCCGCCGTGGCGCCCTTCTTCCGGAAGGGATCCACGCACTTCGCCGAGGTCACGTTGATCGACGCCGGAGGGCGATCGCTGCGCCCGGACCGTATCGTGGAACAGGATGGCGCGTGGCGGGTCCTGGACATCAAGACCGGGCGACCGCACGAAGCGCATCATGACCAGGTGCGTGGCTACATGCGCGTGCTCGCCGAGGTGACCGGGGCGCCGGTCACCGGATCGTTGTTGTACCTGCGCACCGGAGAAGTGGTGAACATCCCATGAACACCCGCGCGATCGCCTGGACCATCAAGCCCTTTTCAGCATTGACGCTGTGGGAGCTGCACGACCTGCTCCGCCTGCGCACCGATGTCTTCGTGGTGGAGCAGAACTGCCCCTATGCCGAACTCGATGGCCGTGACGAAAATGCCTGGCACGTTCTGGGTGAGGATGCCGGCGGTGCGCTGGTCGCGTATGCACGCATCCTTCCACCGGAGAACGACGGGCTGCCGCACGTCGGCCGCGTGGTCGTGAACGCCGCGCATCGGCGGCGTGGGCTGGCACATCAACTCATGCGACAATGCCTCGCCTTCCTGGAGCTGCACTACGGCCGCGTGGATTCGGCGCTGGCCGCACAGACCCACCTGGAAGGCTTTTACGCCGCGCACGGCTACGCGCGCATCGGCGCCAATTACATGCTCGACGGCATCCCGCACGTGGACATGCGGCTCAACGCACCAGCGTGACGTGCCCGAAGTAGTCCTTGCGCGCGCCGCCGAACGTGACGATGCGCGCCTCGAAGGCATAGACCTCCGGTGGGGAACCTTCACCGCTCCAGCCTTCCTCCTGTGAGGTCGTTTCGAAGATCACCCGGCCCCATCGGTCGAAGATCAGCAGCTGGTATTCGCGCGCGCCCTTCACCGCCGGCATGAAAAACTCGTTCAGCCCGTCGCCATCGGGAGTGAACGCGTTGGGCGCATGGAACAGGTGGTCGCGCACGATCACCACGCGGGTGGCGGTGTCCATGCACAGCGCGGAAGTGGAAACCACCTGGGTGATGACGAACTCACCCGCATCGGGGAAGGTGTAGGTGAAGGTGGGGTCGGTGAACACCTCGCCAAGTACCCAATAGCTCCACTGCACGGCATCGGTCGAATGATCGGTGATCAGCACCTCGGGTTCGATGATGTTCACCGTCGGGGGGCTTACGAGGAACCCGGCCACGGGCTGGCGCCAGCCTTCGATGAAACCGGGCTCGTAACGCGTCACCGTGTCGATGCAGCCGCTGGTGGTGGTCACCGTGAGGGCCACGTCGAAAAGGCCGTCGTTCATGTAGAGGTGTTGCGGATGCTGGAGCGTGGAGGCTCCCGCGTCGCCGAAGGCCCACTTCCAGGTCATCGGCGTCCAGGCGCTGCTCTGATCGGTGAACTGCACGTCGAGCGGAACGCAGCCGGCCGTGTCGCCGCTGAACAGCGCCACGGGGTTCGGGTGGATCGTCACGGTATCCAGATAACCCTGCGTGCAGCCGAACTCCTCCACCGTCACCACCACGTTGTGCGTACCCGGTTGCGTGAACGACAGGACGCCGGGGTTGCCGGTCACGATGGGCAAGGTGCCCAATGCGCCCAGGTCCCACTCCACGCTCGCGGCGCCGGTGAAGTTCCCCGTGGCCGTCACCTCCACCGGCTGCCGGTCGAAGCAGGTGATGGGCGGAGGAATGAACACCGGGTCGAGCGGCAGATGTACCTCGAACACCTCGGTGGTGGTATCGGCGCAGGGCCAGCCCGGATTGGCGATCAGGGTGACGGTGTATGTTCCGGTATCGGCATACGCATAGGTGGGCGAAGCGGCCGAACTCGTGTCCGTCGTGATCGAGGCATCCCCGAAGTCCCAGTGGAAGAGTGAACTGCCCGAGCTGTTGTTCACGAAGTCGACGGTGAGCCCGGTGCAAAGGCTTTGTTGCGGCTGGATGGCGGCCGTGACGTTCACCGTGCAGGGCACCACGCCCACGCGCAGGTCGCGACGCACCTCGCTCAGCTGCACGCCCGCGCGGAACTCGCGCACCACCACGCCCACCACGAAAAGACCGAGCATGGTGGGCGTGCCGGTGAGCGAGCCCGTGGCCGCATCGATGGCCATGGCGGGCGCGGCATCCATCGGGTAGGCGGCGCTGTACGGGGGCAGCCACACCACCGGCTGGTAGGGCGGCGGCGCCGGAGGCGAAGGCATCGGGTTGAACTGGTCCGCGCCCTGGAAGGGATCGATCAGCTCGTAGGTGAGCAGGTCGCCATCGGGATCCACGGCCGAATGATCGAACACCACGGCATCGTTCACGCACATGGCCACCGAAGGCTCGAAGGTGAAATGCGGACTGCTGTTGGCGCCGGTCACCGAAGCGTCGGGCACCGTCACCGTGCAAGTGAGGCCCTGCGTATCGGGCTGGTCCAGGTTCGCGACGTTCGCCGAACGGCAGCACCGCTGGTAGGCCAGGCGGTAACCGCCCGTGCCCGATGGCAGCGTGATCACGCCGGTGTAGTCGGCCACCTCCACGCACACCACCGGCGGCACGGTGAGGCACGGGTTGGCGACGATCACCGGCACGGGAACCGATCCGGGGAAATTGAAATTGGAGGAGAAGAGATGCGTCCCCCCCAGGTCGAACACGCCGATCTCCGCGGTGAGGTCGAAGGGCGTGGTGATGCCGGCGGCGCAATCGCGGTACAGCTTCAGCGTCACCTGGTAGTCATCACCGCCGATGTGTTCGTAGTAGAGCTCCCCGCCGATGATGTGGGTGGCATGCAGGGTGGGAACGGCAAAGCCGATGGCCAGGATCAGGATCGTCCGGCGGGCGCCCATGGCTAAACGACCGGGAAGATACGTCCCGGGTTGCCCGGGGTGAAGGTGCCGTGGCCCATCCGGTCCATGGAGCCATGCGCTCAGCGTCCGTCGTGCAGGTCCAGCATCCGGTCGAACTCCGCTTCGGCCAGCGGCTGCCATGCCCCATCCTCCATCGCGAGCATGCGGCCGATGAGCACCTGTTCGGGATAGGCAGCCTCGCGCACGCGATGGATCACCGCGCGGACACCCACCAGCTGCACCTCGGTGAACGACCTTGGACCTTCGATGCGGTAAAAGTGGCGGGCATTGCCCGTCCGTCGGAACTGGGGGTAGCGATGCTCCACGCGCGAATTTCCACCGCGTCATCGGATCTTGGGCCTGCATCGTTGCGCATTTTAGCCCCACCATGGTCCCGTTCCTCCGATCCCTGGCCGAAGTCCTGTTGAAGGAACACGGCAACGCGTTGCGCGAGGTGGCCGTGGTGCTGCCCAGTCAACGGGCCGGCCTTTACCTGAACCGTCACCTGGCCGAATTGAACGGCGGTGCGCTCTGGAGCCCGGAACTGTTCACCTTCCCCACCTTCATGGAGCGCCTGGGCGGATGGCGCACGGCCGATCAGGTGGGATCGTTGATCACCCTGCACGGCGTGCTGCGCGCGCTGAAGGGCGAGGCGGCCGAACCGCTCGCCGAATTCCTGCAATGGGCGCCCGCCACCCTGCGCGACATGAGCGAAGTGGACGCTCACCTGGTGGATCGCGATCGCTTCTACCGCGACCTGCGCACGTTGGACGAAGTGGAGGCCTGGAGCCTGCGGCTGGGCGATCCGAGCCCCGGCCAGCAAAGGCTCCTGAGTTACTGGGCGCTGAAGCGCGATCTGCATTCGGGCCTTGATGCGGCCCTTGCCGGTCGCGGTTCAGGGACGGCGGGTGCCATTGAACGACGCGCCTTCGAGGTGTTGCGGAACACCCCTTCACTGGAATGGAAGATGGTCTGGATCGCCGGGGCCAACGCCTTGACGAAGGCGCAAAGCGCCGTGGTGAACGAACTGCGTGATCGCGGCCTGGCGCGGTTCGCGTGGGATGCGGACCGGTATTACCTGGACGATGCCGTTCAGGAGGCGGGGCTGCACCTGCGCGATCACATCGCCCGATGGGGCGAGGGCAAGATCACGGCGTCGAACGATCTGATCGATCGTGAACGGCGCATCCTGGAGATCGATGTTCCGAACGCGGTGGCCCAGGTGCATGCGGCCGCCGGCCTGATCGCCGGGCTGGACGGTGAAGAGCGATCGCGAACGGCCGTGCTGCTGGCCGAGGAAAGCCTGCTGATGCCCCTGCTGCGGGCGTTGCCGGAGGACATCGGACCGGTGAACGTGACCATGGGGATGCCTGCGGCCGCACTTCCGGTGGCGGGTCTGTTCGACACCTACTTCCGATCGCAGGCTTCCTGGCGGATCGATCCGGGCTTCCCGGTCGACGCCCTGGGCGCGTTCCTGCTGCACCCCTTCCTGCGGCCGGCAACCGATCCGTGGGCCTCCGGCCTGATCGGCGCCTTGCGCGACCGGCACCGTACGTTCATCGATCACGCCGCACTCGCGGAGCATTTGGCTGAATGGCCGGACCCGCTGCGCGAACGGGTCCTGGAGCTGATCGAACCCATCGCGATCGTGAACGGCGGGGTCCACGCACGGATCCGGACACTGATCGCCCTGGCGCTTGAGGCCGTGAAGGGGGATCGCTTCGCGCGTGAGCAATTGCACCGGGCGGCGCTCGTGCAGGAACGGATGGCCGCCCTGTTGTCGGATCTCGACCACCCGCTGGATGCGCGCGCCCATGCGTTGGTGCAGCAACGCCTGATGCGCTCCGAACGGATCGGGTTCTTTGGCGAGCCGCTCGGAGGCCTGCAGGTGATGGGCATGCTCGAAACGCGCGTGGTGGACCACGACCGGCTCATCGTGCTTCCCGCGATGGAAGGCGCGATCCCACCGGCGGACGGCGATCGCTCCCACATCCCCTTCGACGTGCGGCGGGCGTTCTCGCTGCCCATGCCCCAGGATGCCGAGGCCGTGGCCGCCTACACCCTTCATCGCGCGATCCAGCGTGCCGGCGAGGTGGTGTTCATCCACCACGCCGGCGATGAAGCCGCCGAACCCAGCCGGTACATCGCGCAATTGCGGGCCGGGCTGGACGCACGATCGCGGACCACCTGGGCCACGCGATCGCTCGATGTGGCCCATCTGCCTCGCGAAACGCCCGCCATCGGCTTGAACAGGACGCCCGCCGTGCTGGATCGCATCCGCCGGCGCCTGTTGCGCGGGCTTTCGCCCACCCTGCTCACCGACCACCTCAACTGCCCGCTCGACTGTTGGTACCGCCATGTGCTGGGCCTGCGCGTGGACGAGGTCCGCAGCGGACAGCTGGGGGCCGATCGCATCGGAAGCGCCGTGCATGCCGTCCTGCACGGGATCTATCGTCCCTACATCGGCGGAGCCATCGATCCCAACGGGATCCGCCTGGAGGTCGATGAGATCGCCGATCGCCTGCGGGCCGAGTTGGTCCGGGAATGGCCGGGCCCTGCGATCGATGCGGGCCAGCCGATGTTGCAGATCCACATGGCCGCCGAGGCGCTGCGCACCTATCTCGCCAACGATGCCCGGCGCCTGGAGACCGGTCCATCATGCACCTTGATCGCCCTGGAGCGGTCCATGCGAACGGAATTGGTCCTGGACCTGCCCGATGGCCCGCTCACCGTGCCCGTCGTGGGTACGATCGACCGGGTCGAACAGCGCGGTCGGCAGGTCGTGATCCTGGATTACAAGACCGGCGATCCAGCCGGGCGGGTCCTGGACCTGGACCGGCTGGATGCGGCGGAGTTGGGGCGCAAGCAGCGGCAAGGCATCCAATTGATGATCTACGGGTGGCTGTGGCGATCGGCCGATCCCGCGGCCCCGCCGGTGGATGTGCGGATCGTGCCCCTGCGATCGCCAGGCACCTTGGAGCATACCCCGTTGCGCTCAGCGGAACAGGGGTCGATCACGCCCGGGCACATGAACGCCATCGAGCGGTCGATCCGCTCGGCGATCATGGACATGCTGGATCCCGCCAAGCCCCTGGTGCATGATCCGGAGAGCACGCATTGCCGGTTCTGCGCGGTCTGAAATGAACAAGAGGGCCTGAAGCCCCCTCGTCCATTTCGTTCCCCGACGCGTGATCAGCGGTACACGATCTTGTGAACGCTGCTTTCGCCGTTGCGCGAGATCTTCAGGTAGTAGATCCCGTTGCTCAAGGCGGTCAGGTCCATCTCGCGGCGGTAGGTGCCTTCGAAGCCCTTCAACACGTCGCTGAAGATGCTCTGGCCAAGGGTGTTGAGGACCTCCACCTGGATGTCGCTCACATCGCCCACGGTGAAGGAGAAGGTGAACTCGCCCTCGTTGGGGTTGGGCTGGATCGAAACGCTGTTCTCCAGGCTCACCGGGGAAGCAAGGCTTTTGTAGATGACCCCGGTCCGGTCAACGCCGCCAAGCGACACGTAGTAGTCGCCATTGTTCTGCAGTTCTCCGGTCCAGGCATCGTTCAGCAGTTCGAACTCGGCCGCGCCGGTCACCGGGATCGTCATCAGGGTGTACTCCTTGCCGGCGGTCCAGCCGCTACCGGCCGAAGACAATGTCTGAAAGCCGAAACCCGCATAGATCTGGTAGGTGTAGGTGCCGTTCTCACGTGCGTTGCCCGACCGGATCAGGGGCATGGTCTGCAGCGTCTCGTCGGCCTGGATGGGTTCACCCAGGGTGGCGCCGCTGTTGCGGTCCCAACGGATGGTGAAGACCAGCGCCGAGAAGATGCCATCGAAATCGGCCTGCGGGCGCACTTTCACCTCCAGTTGACCCTGGCCGTTCTGGTGGAGGCCGATGTCGACATTGCCTTGTGCGAAGGAGGTGAAGGTGGTCAACGCGACCAGTGTGGTGGCGGTGACATGGGAGTAGATGCGTTTCATCTGGGATCAGATCGCGTTTCGTTCAACAATGACCGGACCATTGACCGGACGATGGCGAAAGTAATCATGGCAGGTCGGCTTTGGCAACCGTTCGACCAAGGGATCATCAACCGCTTTGAAGCCGCTTTCAGGGTCGGCGGGACCGTGGGCAGGGTGAGACGCATGTGGCTGGTACGCCACCGAAGGGGGGAGCCGTTCTGCGTTTTCGGCCACCGGGTGAAGGGCGGCGATGGAACGGGTACAACGCCAGACAGGGGCCCCGGATGGGACCCCTGTCAGGCAAACCTGCAAGGAATTGATGGAACCATGGCCAGCGCCGGGTGTTCCGACCACTGGCCGGAAGGAAGACGCCCATCCCATCGGCGGGTTGCCCTCCAGGGTGAAAAGTCACGCCGGGCACCCGGCTACCTTCGCCACCCATGTTCGATCCCGTACAGATCGCCACGGCCAACACCTGGATGAAGAACACCATGGGAGAAGTGCTGGGAATCGCCTTCATCCCCAGTGCGCCCGGCACCCTGGCAGCCACCATGCCGGTGGATCCCCGCACGCATCAATCCGTTGGTTTGCTCCATGGTGGGGCCACCGTGGCGCTGGCCGAAACGTTGGGCAGCGGTGGTTCGGCCCTGTTGGTCGACCTGCGGACACAGGCCGTGGTGGGCGTTGAAGTGAACGCCAATCATCTGAAGGGCGTGCGCACCGGAACGGTCACGGCCACCGGCACGCTCATCCATCGGGGCCGCACCACGCACGTTTGGGACATCCGGGTGACCGACGAAGCCGGTGCGCTGGTGGCCGTTTGCAGGATCACCAACATGATCATCCCGAAACGATGACCGGCGATGCGGGCCTGGCCGCCGCCCTGGCCGCGTGCCTGGAACGCCGGCTCACCTTCGTGGCGTTCAGGCTGCCGGGCGAGGCCGTCGTTCTCTGGGTGCAGCGCCAGGCCGCGTTGGAACGCATCGAGCCTTCGTTGTTGCACGAGGCGAACGACGTGTTCCTGATCGCGCCGTTCGGCTCCACGGACGAAAACCTCGCGATCATCCGGCCTGATATCGGCTACCTCTTCAGCGATCCCACCACGGACCTCGACCTGCTTGGGGAATGCACCGGGGCCTTCACGGACCCACCAATCCTGCAAGCGATCACGGAGAAGGACGATTTCGAACAGGGGGTTCGCGACGCGCTGGCCGCCATCGCATCGCCGGTGCTGGAGAAGGTGGTGCTGTCACGGATCATCAACGGGGCCATCGGCATCGAAGCGCTGCCCGCATGCTTCGAACTCGCGATGGATCGCTATCCAGATGCGATGGTGGTCCTGCTGAACACCCCCGACCACGGTACCTGGATCGGCGCCTCACCCGAACGGCTCATCACCGCATCGGAGGATGCCGTGCGCGTGGATGCGCTGGCTGGCACCATGGGCTCGGCCGCCGCCCCGCCCCGACCCGAGGCATGGGCCGACAAGGAGCGCACCGAGCAGTACCTGGTGACCCGTGGGATCCTCAACGCCTTCCTGGAACTGGGCCTGGGCGGGGTGCAGGTCCGGGGTCCAGAGGTCGCCACGGCCGGACCGGTGGCCCATCTGCGCACCACGGTCCATGGCGAACTGGCCGATCGCCCCCTGGCCGATCTGGTGCTGGCGCTGCACCCCACACCGGCCGTCTGCGGGGTTCCTTCCCGGGCAGCCATCGACTTCATCGCCCGGCACGAAGCACATGCGCGACGGCTGTACGCGGGGTTCTGGGGGCCGTGGGCTCCTGACGGTCGCACGGACCTCTACGTGAACATCCGATGCATGGAGGTTTCGAAGACCGACGCCTCGCTGTACGTCGGTGCGGGGATCGTCGCCGGTTCGGAAGCACGGCGTGAGTGGGAGGAAACCGCTCAGAAGGCACGTACCTGGCTGGATCTTGTCCCGGCCGGCTCCGGCTCCTGACGGGTACTTTCGCCGCCCAGCCGGTGCGCCATCGGCCGACGGTCCCACACGGCCCGATGCCAACCTCCGACCACTTCGCAGCCGCCGCATTGGCCCACCTGAGCGCCGCCAAGGGAGTGCGGCACGTGGTGATCTCACCGGGCTCGCGCAACGCACCGCTGGTGATCGCCTTCCATCATCAGCGTGCGATCCGATGCCTCACCGTGATCGATGAGCGCAGCGCGGCCTTCATCGCCCTGGGACTGGCCCAGCAGACCGCCTCGCCCGTGGCGATGATCTGCACCAGCGGCAGTGCCGTGCTCAATTATGGCCCGGCGGTCGCCGAGGCGTTCTACCAGCGCATCCCCCTGCTGGTGATCACCGCCGACCGGCCCGAGGAATGGGTGGATCAGGGCGAGGGCCAGGCCATCCGCCAGCGCGACGTGCTCAAGGCGCATATGAAGGCCTCCTTCCAGATGCCGCGCGAACCCCACGATGCGCTGGCGCGCTGGCAATGCACGCGCATGATCAATGAGGCCATCGATGCCTGCACCGGCGCGGCCGCGGGTCCCGTGCATGTGAACGTGCCCTTCGATGAGCCGCTCTACGGCCTGGTGGATCGCGTTCCGGACGCGACGGCGATCCACGCGGTCCCCGCGCGTTCATGGATCGATGCGGATCGATCCGCGGAACTCTCCGAACGGCTCCACGAGGCCCCGCGCGTGCTGATCCTCGCCGGCCAGGGCCCGGGCGGCACGCACCTGCTGGAACCGTTGCGCACGCTGGCCGCGTCGCCCACCTGTGCCGTGCTCACCGAGGCGACCTCGAACCTGGACCATCCGGACTTCATCACCTGCATCGACCGCACGATCGAAGGGATCACGGCGCAGGACGCGGCGCAGATGAAGCCATCCCTTCTGATCACCTTCGGCGGGGCCGTGGTGAGCAAGCGCATCAAGACCTTGCTGCGCGCGTGGCGGCCTGCGGAGCATTGGAACATCGATCCCGCGCAGCGCCATCACGACACCTATCAATGCCTGACGCACGACATCGCCATGGAGCCCGGTGACTTCTTCACGGCGATGAACATGCGGCGGGCGGACGGGAACCCCGCAGGCACCGGGCGGTACGGGAACGCATGGCGGATGATGAGCGACCGCGCCCGATCCTTACATGATCGCACGCTGGCCGATGCCCCATTCTGCGACCTCACCGTGTTCCGTGCGCTGCTGGACCGCATCCCCGGGGAAAGCGACGTACACCTGGCCAACAGCACGCCGGCGCGGTACATCCAGCTATTCGATCGCTCCCGCGGCCTCCGGTTCTTCGGCAACCGCGGCGCCAGCGGCATCGACGGCTGCGTAAGCACCGCCGTGGGCGCGGCCTTCGCCACCGGAAAGACCACCACCCTCATCTGCGGCGACATCGCTTTCGCCTATGACAGCAACGCCTTCTGGAACGAATTCCGACCCGCGCGGCTGCGCGTGATCGTGGTGGACAACGGCGGGGGCAACATCTTCCGCTTCATCCCCGGACCCGACGAGCACCCCGGCCTGCTGCCGTATTTCGAAACACCGCACGGCCGCGACATCAAGGGGCTGGTCGGTTCCTACGGACTGCCATATGCCGAGGCCTTCGACATGCCCGGCCTGCAACATGGCCTGCGCTGGCTGTACGAAGACCATGGTGTTCCAGCCGTGCTGCATGTGAGGACCGATGCGGAGATCTCCCCCAAGGTGCTGCGCGGGTATTTCCGTGATCTTCGCGGGGAGTAATTGTTCACCACCGGGACACGGAGGACACAGAGCATGCGGATCGGGACTTGCCGGGTCGTCAGGCTTCATGGTGCTTCTCTCCACCGTGTCTCCGTGGTGAAATGAACCGATCCCATGAGCAGGAACTGGATCCCGATCAAGCCTTACACCGACATCCGCTTCGATCTGTTCGAGGGGATCGGCAGGATCACGATCGACCGGCCCGAGGTTTACAACGCCTTCCGGCCCGAGACCAACCGCGAGATGATCGACGCCATGGACCTGGCGCGCGAGGATCCCCGGATCGGCGTGGTGGTGCTCACCGGCGCGGGCGACAAGGCCTTCTGCAGCGGTGGCGACCAGAACATGAAGGGGCGCGGTGGCTACCTGGACGAGCGCGGCGTGCCCCGGCTGAACGTGCTGGACCTGCACAAACGGATCCGTGAACTGCCCAAACCGGTGGTGGCCATGGTGAACGGCTACGCCATCGGCGGCGGGCACGTGTTGCACGTGGTGTGCGACCTGACCATCGCCGCCGAGCACGCGCGCTTCGGGCAGACCGGCCCCAAGGTGGGCAGCTTCGACGCGGGCTTCGGCTCCAGCTACCTCGCGCGCCACGTGGGCCAGAAGCGCGCGCGGGAGATCTGGTTCCTATGCCGGCAATACACCGCGCAGGAGGCCTTCGACATGGGCATGGTGAACAAGGTGGTGCCGCTGGCGCACCTGGAGGACACCACCGTGGACTGGTGCCGCACCATGTTGCAGCGCAGCCCCACGGCCCTGCGCATGATCAAGCGCGGATTGAACGCCGAACTGGACGGCCAGCGCGGCCTGATGGAATTCGCGGGTGACGCGACGCTGTTGTATTACCTGATGGACGAAGCGCAGGAGGGCCGCAATGCCTTCATCGAAAAGCGCGATCCGGATTTCTCCAAATACCCCAGGTTCCCATGAGCACGACCCACCGAGCGGCCTGCATCGCCATGCTGGCCCTCCTGGCGCACGATCACCTGCACGCCCAGTTCAACGAGGGGGATTTCATGATCTCCCTGGGCGGCAGCTGGAAGTCGGAGGAATACCGCGTGAAGGAAACGCTCGACGAAGAGCTGGACCTGATGATCGGGTATCACCCCCTTTCGCGCATGGGCGTCGGCCTGGCGGGCAACTGGGGCCTGAGCGAGTTCTCCTACGCCGAGGATGATCCGGCAAGCGGGATCACCTACACCAACTACAAGAAAGGCCGGTGGTTCGGCCTGGGGCCCTATGTGCGCGGCCATCTGGGGCCACCCGAATTCTCGGCCTTCGCCCAACTGAGCGCGGTGTTCGGCACGATGGAACAGGACTCGGAGAACAACCTCACCGACGGCAACTACCTCTACTACCGGCAGGAGGGCAGCTTCCAGCAGTACAGTTTCGGAGCGGGCGTATGGTGGTACTTCACCCGGCGCTTCGGCGTGGAAGTGCTCGGCCTCGCCGACTGGACGGTAGCCGACGTGCGATCGGCGAACGTGGGATCCGATGGCGAACTGGAGAACGTGAACAGCGAGCGATACGAGGCCAGCGGCGGCGGATGGTCGCTCAAGTTGCTCTACTGGTTCCGCCTTGACAAGGGCGCGAAAAAACCGGCCGGGCCGGGGAACTGACCGCTTGGGGACCATGCGACACTGGCTGCACGCCTTCCGCCCGCGCACCCTGCCCCTGGCCGCCAGCAGCATCGTGGTGGGCAGCGCGCTGGCGCATTTCGATGGCGCGTTCCGCTGGCCGGTGTTCCTGCTGGCCCTGCTCACCGCGATCCTCCTGCAGGTCCTGAGCAACCTGGCCAACGACCTGGGCGATTTCCAGCACGGAACGGACCGCGCGGACCGCGTCGGACCCGTACGCGCGGTGCAAAGCGGTGCGATCACGCCGACGGCGATGAAGCGGGCGATGATCCTCTGCGGCGGCCTGGCCTTCGCCTGCGGGCTCGTACTGATCATCACGGCCAACGGCCTCCAACCGTCCACGCTGATCTTCCTGGGCCTGGGCACGGCCGCGATCCTGGCGGCGGTGAAATACACCTACGGCCGGAAGCCATACGGCTATGCCGGGCTGGGCGACCTCAGCGTGTTCCTCTTTTTCGGCGCCGTCGGGGTGATGGGCACCCACTTCCTGCACACGGGCCGCCTGGACCCCCTGGTGCTGCTGCCCGGCGCGGCGTTCGGGCTGTTCAGCGCCGGCGTGCTGAACACCAACAACATGCGCGACATCGCGGGAGATGCCGCCAGCGGGAAGCGCACGCTGGCCGTGCGGCTGGGTGCGGAGCGTTCCCGGTACTATCACTTCGGCCTGCTCGTGCTGGGCGGTTGGCTGCTCGTCCTTTTCTCCATGCTCCGGCTCGAAAGCTGGTGGCAGTTCCTGTTCATCGCTCCCTATTTCCTCATCGACCTGCATCTGCGGCGGGTGATGAAGAACCGCGAAGCCCCGGCCCTGGACCCGGAGCTCAAGCGACTGGCCCTGGGCACCTTCATCACCGCGCTGGCCTTTTCTTTAGGCCTCGTGCTCGCATGATCCCATGACCGCGTTCCCGGCTTTCTCCCCGATCCCCACGTGCCCTCCTCCTCCAAGGTGAAGGAACCATGCTCCGCGCCCGCTGGATCGAACGCTCGCTGCGCCCGCGCTTCCCACTGGTCACCAGCAAGGGCACGATCACCGCACGGACGGTCTGGTACCTGATCGCCTGGGACAGCGAACGGCCGGAGGTGCGTGGGATCGGCGAAGCGGCGCCCTTCCCCGGGCACAGCAGGGAATTCCCCGCCGACGTGAAGACGAAGCTCCTTGAACTCTGCGCCGACACATCCAACTGGATCCGGCGGCTGAACGACGACCTGGTGGACGTGCCCTCGGTGCGCTTCGCGGTGGAGCAATGCCTGAAGGACCTCGATGCGAGCGGAAGCAAGGTCCTCCTCCCCTCGGCGTTCACGCTCGGGCGGCAGGGGATCCCGATCAACGGCCTGGTGTGGATGGGCGACCGCGAGACGATGCGACGCCGGATCCGCGAGCAGATCGAGGCGGGCTTCACCACCATCAAGATGAAGATCGGCGGCATCGGCATCGAGGAGGAACTCGCGCTGCTGGCCGAAGTGCGCCGGGACCACGGCCCGGATGACATCACCCTCCGCGTGGATGCCAATGGCGCGTTGGACGCGCGCAACGCACCCACGGTGCTGCGGCGCCTCGCCGACCTTGGCGTACACAGCATCGAGCAGCCCGTCAAACCGGGGCTGTACGAATCCATGGCCGAACTCTGCGAGCGATCGCCCGTGCCGATCGCACTGGACGAGGACCTCATCGGGCTGAACACGCGCGATGCCCGGGCCGACCTGCTGGACCACGTGAAGCCGCGCTACATCGTGATCAAGCCTTCGCTGGTGGGCGGGTGGAGCGCCGCGGAGGAATGGATCGCGCTGGCCGGCGCGCGCGGCATCGGCTGGTGGATCACCAGCGCGCTGGAAAGCACCATCGGGCTCAACGCCATCGCGCAATGGACCGCCACCCTGGACGTGGCGGTCGCACAGGGCCTCGGGACCGGTCGCGTGTACACCGACAACGTCCCTTCCCCGCTCGACGTGCGGGGCGGACGGCTTTGGTACAGGCCCGAGGCGGAATGGGACCTCACGCGCGTCGATCTTTGAGGCGTGGCCCGCCGCACCTACGCCCACACCCTGGAGCATTCCTTCGCCGAGCTCACGCTGGATGGCGTGACCATGAGCGGGCTGGACGCCTGCCGGCGTTTCGCACGGCGCGCGGGCGGATCGTCGTGGAGGAGCGCCTTCCTTCGAACGCTGCACGATCTGGTGTTCCTCAACGGAACGGTCAATGCCCGCACCAGCGGCACCACCGGCCCTCCAAAGCCCGTCAAGATCCCCCGGACCGACGTGGTGCGCAGCGCGCGGCTCACCGCCGACGCCTTCGGCCTGGCGGCCGGCGATCGGGTGCTGCACTGCCTGCCGTGCGACTTCATCGCCGGCAAGATGATGCTGGCGCGCGCCTTCGCCCTGGACCTGGACCTGCACGTGATCGACCCGCGCGGCGGGGTGCTGGACAACCTGAAGGTCGCCGACCGGTTCCGCTTCGCCGCGATGGTGCCCCTGCAATTGCACCGCGCCATCCAGGAGGATCGCGCGCGGGTGGAACGCCAGTTCGAGACCATCCTGCTCGGCGGCGGCCCGGTGAGCGATGCCTTGCTCGACGATCTGCGTTCGCTGGGCACGCGCGTGTACCTGGGCTACGGAAGCACCGAGATGGCCACGCACGTGGCGCTGCGCAAGCTCAACGGCGCCGATCGCTCGGACCATTTCACGGCCCTCGGCGGGACGACCTTCGCCGGGGATGAGCGCGGCTGCCTGGTGGCGCGCACGCCGCACCTGCGCGTGAAGGAGCACGTGACCAACGACCTCGTGGACCTGATCGACGACCGCTCGTTCCGCTGGCTGGGCCGCATCGACCATGTGATCCTCAGCGGCGGAAAGAAGATCCATCCCGAGCGGCTCGAAGCCAGGACCGCCGGGCTCATCCCCTATCCGCACTACTTCACGGCCGTGCCCGACGAGCGCCTCGGCCAGGCCGTGATGCTGGTGATCGAAACCGAACGACCCGCCCAGGAAGTGCTGTCCGAAGTGCTCGGGTCGATCACGGGCGTGCTGGACCGGCACGAGCGGCCGCAGCGGGTGGCGGGTGTGCGCAGGTTCGCCCGCACGCCCGGCGGCAAGGTGATCCGCGGGACCGGTCCGCGGTGAAGCCGTGCCCCGATGGATAGTTTCGCCGGCTCGATGGAAGGGCGGAACATCGATCTGGGAGGCACGTGCTTCCGTGTCGCGCACGAGCATGCGTTCTGGGAAACCCTGCGCGCCGGAACATGGGAGCCGGATACCGTGGCCTTCCTCAAGGAAGCGGTCCGCCCGGGTTCATGCTTCATCGACATCGGCGCGTGGATGGGCCCCACCACGTTGATCGCCGCGGCGCATGGTGCGCATTGCCATTCGTTCGAGCCGGACCCCATCGCGTTCGGCCAACTGAAGGCCAACGTGGAAGCCAACGACCCGGAGTTGCGTTCGCGGATCGAGCTGCACAACCTGGCGGTGACCCAGGACGGCACGCCGATCCGCCTGTTCACCCGGCACCGGTTCGGCGATTCCGGGTCCAGCATGCTCGACCGCGTGAAGGACCAAGGGGGATCCGTCGAGGTGCCCTCCACCACGTTCGATCATTTCGTCGCCGCGCATCACATCGATCGCATCGACCTGATCAAGATGGACATCGAGGGAGGTGAGTTCCTCGTTCTGCCGACGATGAAGGCGGCCCTGCAGCGCTTCAAGCCGGTGCTGTACCTGGCCGTTCATCTGCCCTACATCCTGGAACATTTCGAGAAGAAGCACACGCCCAGCGGGGCCATGCGCAGGGCACGCCGGAAGATCATGCCCCTCGTGGGGCGCGATCCCCTGGCGCGCTCGCGCGAGAAGGCCCGTGGATCGATACCCGCGTTCATGGACGCGCTGACCTCGCACCCGTACGCCTATACCCCGCGCATGCGACCCATCGCGCGCGAACGCGTGCCCGAAGCGATCAGCGACTTCGCCGAACTGATCTTCTCGCCCCGCGAACTGCGTGTCCCGGATCGTGCCGGTGGATCGATCGCCTGATCACGCGCCCTCGCGCGCGGCCGTGTAGCCGCGCCATTTCTTCACGAGCGCATCCATGTCCGGCGGCAATGGGCTTTCGAAGTGCATGCGCACGCCCGTGCGCGGATGATCGATGTCCAGCGTGCGCGCGTGCAGGGCCTGGCGCGGGCACAGCGCGAAGCAGTTCTCCACGAACCGCCGGTACTTGGTGAAGACCGTGCCCTTGCGCACGCGGTCGCCGTCGTAATCCGCGTCGCAGAAAAGCGGATGGCCGGTGTGCGCCATGTGAACGCGGATCTGGTGGGTCCGGCCGGTCTCCAGCTTGCATTCCACCAGGCTCACATAAGTGAAGCGCTCGATCACCTTCCAGTGCGTGATCGCCGGCCTGCCGTGCGCGCCATCGGGAAAGACCTGCATCACCGTGCGGTCCTTGAACGATCGGCCGATGTGGCCCTCGATGGTGCCTTCGTCGACGGCGAAGTCGCCCCAGACCAGCGCGGTGTAACGCCGATCGCTCGTGCGGTCGTGGAACTGGCGCGCGAGGTGGGCCAGCGCGTCCTCGGTCTTGCCGATCACCATCACCCCGCTGGTGTCCTTGTCCAGCCGATGCACCAGTCCGGGCCGTGGAGTGGGCTGCCCCTTGGCCGACGGCAGGCGGCCCAGGTGGAAGAGCAGCGCGTTGACCAGCGTACCCGTCCAGTTGCCGTGGCCGGGGTGCACCACCAGGCCCGCCGGCTTGTCGAGCACCAGGATCTCCTCGTCCTCGTACAGCACGGTCAGTGGGATGTTCTCCGGCAGCAGTTCCACCTCGCGTACCGGATGGGGCAGCACGATGCTGATCTGGTCGGCCGGCTTCACCTTGTAGCTGGGCTTTTCCGCCACGCCGTTCACCAGCACGTTGCCCGCGCGCGCGGCCGCGGCGATGCGGGTGCGCGAGGCATTGGGCAGGCGATCGAACAGGAACTTGTCGAGCCGGATCAGGCTTTGGCCCGGGTCGCAGATGATGCGATGGTGCTCGTAGAGTTCCTGCTCTTCGCCAGACACCTCCACCCCGTCGGACGCCATGGGCCGATCAGTGCTGCACGATCAACGGAGCCCTCGCGATCACGCGCCCAAGCGCATCCACCGCATGCACCACGTACAGGCCATCGGCAACGCCCGTCAGCGAGCGATCGCCCCTCCCGGCCTTCCACTGGCGCACCACGCGCCCCATGGGATCGATCAGCCGCAGGAGGTCCGCCCCCTCCCCGGCATCGACCTGGAAGGAGGTCGAAGCGGGATCGGGCCAGATCGCCATCGACCCGGCGGCCGCATGTTCCACGACCGCCGTGAACGGATCGCAGTCGCTCACGAACACGGGCCGCAGCATGAGCGAGCCGGCGAAGCTGGTGTTCACGAAGGTGGTGGATGTCTTGTAGTAGATCTTGTCCTGGTTGTTGCGGTTCTTGTCGAAGCCCAGGTTCAGCTTGTCGGCGGTGGTCTGCACCCAGCCCACGTAGAAGGTGTTCTCCACCCAGATCACCTGGTCGAGCGGATACTCCACGAAGTGGTTCACGCCGTCCAGCCGGTACTCCGGCGAACTGAAGGTGAAGTTCTGGAACTGCACCGCCTCGGGGTTCAGGCCGGTCCACACCGTCACCAGGAAGGAGGCGTCGCTGGGATCCTCGAAGATGGGATCGAAGTAGCAGCGGATCGCGCGGAGCGAATCGCCGCCCTGCATATCGAAGCGGCAGGCGAGCTTGGCGCCCGCGACGTTCAGGCTGTAGCCCGCCTCGGCGCTGCCGTCGTCGTAGCTGAAAAAGTTGCTCAGTTCCTGGATGAAGGAGATCGTGTCGTTGTACCGGTTGATGTCGGGGGTGGCGTTGGCCCAGAACTTCACGCGCCAGAAGGCCTGGCAGGTGTCGCTCAACAGGGTGTCGAACACGAAAAAGGGCGGGCTGCTGTTGATCGGGTGGCCGCTCCCGAAGGTGCTGTTCGCATTGCCGCTGGAATTGAGGCCTTCATCCCAGATGGTGGCGATCGGGCCCCCGGCGATGCCCGCATCGTAGCCGTAGGTGATGAAGGCGTCGCCATCGTCCAGGTTCTTGATCAGTTCGGTGACGCTGCCCGCCATGTGGCTGCCCGGCGCCACGGCGAACTGGTCGTGCGGTATGCTGGTGTAGGTCTGCAGGATGCTGCTTTCGGGATACAGCATGGTCACGTCCGTCAGGACCGTGTCGTCGTAGGCGCGTTCGGCGCCCAGGCGCACGTAGTCCACGTGCCAGTGATCCAGCGCGCCGCTGAGGGTGGCCTTGTTGCTGAAGCGCATGCGGAAGCCGTCCTTCAGGAAGCGGTCGTCGGTGATGGGCAGCATCACCTGCTTGAAGGGCACCAGCGCGGTGTAGGGCGCGTACCACTGGAGGTACCATTCATCCTCGTCGGGCGCGTACATCTCCAGCAGCAGGCTGTCTTCCGCCTGCACCTGATCGTCGCCGCTGAGGCCCTGCGGCTGGTAGAAGAAGCTCAGATAGATGGAATCGCTCGCGGGATAGTTCAGGTCGATCGGCACGGAGGTCATCCGGTCGGCCAGGCCGTAGGAGGAAGGCGCATCGAAGTTGTATGGATAGCCCGTGCGCGCCAGGCCGTCGAAGCTGGCCACGCCCACCGACGGAGGATCGATCGGGTAGGTGCCGTTCACCAGCACGTCGTCCTCCTCCCACAGGATCAGCGGCTGCGGGGTGCCGTTCATGTCGTAGGTGTTCGCGTCGGCGTCCACGGTGTACACCATCAGCGAGTCTTGCAGGATGTCCGCGGCCAGCGGCACCGTGTCGGTGGTCGCGCTGCCCACGGTATCCCAGATCGTATGGGGCGGCCACACGGTATCCACGAAGCTGGTCGGCGGATAGGCGCCCAGGTCGAACACCGTCACCGCGATGGACGGGTTGGGCACCTGGGTGATGATGATCGTGTCCACCTGCGTGGTGTCCACCGTGTAGTGGCGCGTGGTGTCGCTCTGGAAGGCCATGTCGA
This sequence comes from uncultured Chryseobacterium sp., assembly GCA_964394425.1. Classification (GTDB taxonomy): domain Bacteria; phylum Bacteroidota; class Bacteroidia; order Flavobacteriales_F; family PHOS-HE28; genus PHOS-HE28. The sequence goes on from CAYMXP010000007.1 coordinate 50,112, forward strand.
AGGTGCTCACCCCGTTGGTGTCCAGCCGGTAGATGAAGTCGGTGAGGGTGACGCCAGGATCGCCGGGCCTCGCGCCGAGGTGGCGGGTGCGGTCGATGGAAAAATCATCCATCAAGGGCAGTTCCTGCGGATCGTAGAGGTAGATGAAATGTTCATTCTGGTCCGACTTGAGTGTGCCGGGCGCCTCCCCCGGCCGGGGTTGCGCGCGCAGGGGATCGAGCGATTCCACCTGGGCGGTCATCACCAGGGGCAGGCCGAAGACCAGCAGTGCGAGGGTGATCTCAGTTCGTTCCATCCGGGATCTTCTTCGTGGTCAATGTGTCCTTCCGCATGCGTTCGATCGAGTCCTTCCAGTTCACCACCGGATCGATGGCGGCGGTATCGGCGGTGAGCCAGATGTCGATCATGCTGCCCAGGGCGATGCGGCTGTTGATCATGGCGGCGGGCGACTGCCGGTACACGCGGGCGAACGACGAATCCGCCTTGTTGTTGCAGCCCTTGCATTCCACCACCACGCCCATGTTCAGCGATGCCATGTTGATGATGGCCTGTACCTCGGCGAAGGTCGCCCCGTGCAGGTCCGGAACGGGGACGCGCTCGCTGCTCTCGCCGCTGCCCAGCACCAGGGTCAACGCCTCGCCGCGGCGGATCTTGGTTTCCGGAGCGATCGGTCGTCCCTTGTAGAGCTGGTCGATCACGCAGTCCAGGCAGGGATCGGGCTTGTAGCGCAGCTCCTTCACCTTCAGGCCGAGGATGTCGAGGGTGCTGATCGCCTGCCGTTTGCTGAGGCTCACCAGCGCCGGCATGTCGAGCATCTTGGGCTGCCGGGCGTTCATGGTCAGGTAGATCTTGCGTCCGGGCTTCACCCCCGCCCCGGAAGCCGGATCCTGGAACAGCACCGTGCCCTTGCGTGCCTCGTCGTTGTACACGCTGTCGATCACCTCGCCGTGCAGGTCGCGTTCCTCCAGGATCGCGCGCGCCTCCTCCTCGTCCATGCCGGCCAGGTCCGGCACGCGCACGCTCACGTCGTGGCGCGTGTAGGCGCCCAGCCAGACCCATCCGCCCAGCAGCAGACCGGCGGCGAGCAGCACGGGCAGCAGGAAGGCGATGACGCGACGCGGGGAGGACATGGATGCGGAACGCGCGGAACGCGCCGTTCGTGAGCGCGCGAAGATAGACGGGGTGCCGCGGCCGGTCTTTTGCCGCGCGTGCGATGGAAGCTTTCTTTGCCGGCAACCCATGAGCGCTTCGCTCGCACATCGCGTTTTCGGCAAACTTCGACGCACGGGGCTGGCCCTGCGTTTGAAGTCCCTTGAAGGACGACTGGACGTCGATCCACGCCGGACCTTGCTGCTGTTCGCCGCATTGCGCGGTGGATCCACCTGGTTGGAACAGATCGCGCGTGCGGTGCCAGGCACCGCCACCATCTGGGAACCGCTCGATCGGGAACGCGTGCCCGAGGTCCGCCGCCTGGGCTTCAACTGGCGCCAGTACATCCCGGAGGATGCGTCGTGGCCCGAGGCCGAGGAGCTTTTCAAGCGACTCTTCAGCGGCCGGATGTTGAACCCGCACCTGGCCTATTCCAGCACGCCGGACGAACTGCGCAAAGCCACGCGGTTGGTGGTGAAGCTCGGGCGGGGTCACCTGTTGCTGCCCTGGTTGATCAGGCATTTCCAGGTGCCCAAGCCCGTGTTCCTGGTGCGGCACCCCTGCGCCGTTGTGAATTCCCAATTGAAGAAAGGGGCGTGGCATACGTCCGTGATCAAGTTCGACGTTCCACCGCACCGGTACGACGAGCACCTGAAGAACTACGAGCCGTTGTTGGATGGCATCAACACGCTCGAAGAGCGGCAGGCCGCCTTGTGGTGCATGGAGCACAAGTTCCTGCTGGATCACCCCCGCAACGACGTGGACTGGACCACCATCAGCTACGAAGAGCTGATCACCCGGCCGGAACCCACCTTGGAAAAGGTCTTCACCGGTTGGGGGATCCCCATGCCCGGCGCCGCCCTTGACATGCTCCGCGTGCCCAGTTCCACCACCCTGCCGGGTTCTCCGCTGCATGATGTGAAGGCGCAGATCGATCAATGGCGCCATGCGCTCGAACCGGACCAGGTCGATCGCATCCTGGCCATCGTGCGTCGTTTTGGCATCGACCTTTATGATCGCGATCCCATGCCGCATCGATCATTCACGCCATGAACCGCCCGCTCATCGCCATTCTCCGCGGGGGCTTCACCGGTGAAAAGGTGATCAGCCACCAGAGCGCCACGCGCATGATGCAGGCGGTGGATCGCGCGCGCTTCGATCCGGCTTTCGTCACCGTTTCTCGTGAGCGATGGTCGGCCTTCGATCCGGAGGAAAACCCGATCCCGTTCGATCGCGCATCCTTCACCCTCCATCGCAACGGCCGCGATGAACGCATCGCCGCCGCGTTGATCGCCATCCACGGGCCACCCGGTGAGGACGGCCGGATCCAGGGCTACCTAGAACTGCTCGGCGTGCCCTGCCAGACCGGCGACGTGCTGAACATGGCGCTCACCTTCAGCAAATACGCCACGGTGAGCCTGCTGCGGCAGATGGCCTTCAACGTCGCGCCCAGCGTGATGCTGCCGGCGCGCGGTGCGATGAACGAAGCGGAGATCCTCGACGTCACCGGCCTTCCATGCTTCGTGAAACCCGACCAGAGCGGCAGCAGCCTGGGCATGAGCAAGGTGAAGGCGAAGGAGGAACTGGGCCCCGCGCTGGACAAGGCTTTCGCCGAAGGCGGCGCGGTGATGGTGGAGGGTGCGGTGACCGGTCGCGAACTCACCTGCGGGGTGTTGCGCATGGCCGGCCGCACGCAGGCGCTGCCGGTGTGCGAAGTGCGCACCACGCGCGAGTTCTTCGACTATCAGGCCAAGTACCACGACAGCGGAACGCAGGAGCTGATCCCCGCGCCGATCCCGGACGAGGTGACGCGCCTGGTGCAACACCGGTCGGAGAAGATCTTCACCGCATTGAACTGCCGTGGCATGGCACGCGTGGACCACATCTGGACCGGCTCGGACCTGATCACCATCGAGGTGAACACCACACCGGGCTTCAGCGGTGCGAGCATCTACCCGAAGATGCTGGAGGTCTCGGGGATCGGGGTTCCGGCAGCGATCAATGGGTTGATCGAGGAGATGCTTCAGCGCTCGCGGTAGTGCTCGTCGAGAAAGCGCGCGAGCTTCCGCACGGCATGCGCCCGGTGGCTGATCGCGTTCTTCCGCGCGGCATCCATTTCCGCGAAGGTCAGGTCGCTCATCTCCGGCTGGAAGACGGGGTCGTAGCCGAAGCCTTCTGACCCGCGCGCGGCCCGGGTGATCGAGCCCCTCACATCGCCCTCGAAGGTCATCCGTGTGTCCGCATCGACGTAGGCCATCACCGTGCGGAAACGCGCAACGCGCTCCTCCCTGCCCTTCAATTCCTCCAGCAGCTTGCGCATGTTGGCCCGCGGATCCTTCGCCTCGCCGGCGTACCGCGCTGAACGCACGCCGGGCGCGCCACCGAGGGCTTCCACCTCCAGGCCCGTGTCGTCGGCGATGGAGGGAAGGCCGGAGCGTAGGAAGCCTTCGCGGGCTTTCTGAAGGGCGTTCTCTTCCAGCGTCGTCCCCTGCTCGGGCAATTCGCCTTCGATGCCCGCCTCGCGCGGGGTGAGCAGATCGAAGCCGGCGGGCAGCAGCGCACGCAACTCGGCGAGCTTGCCGGGGTTGGTGGTGCAAAGCAGGAGCCGCATGGGGCAAAGGTCACCAACCCAAGGACGCGCGGCGGGAACACCGTGCCGGAGCGCCCGCCCGTGCCGCGGAGGTGCCGGGCCGGGCATCGCTTCAACGATGCGCTGTCATTATCGGCTCGCGATCGACGCCGTTGCATGGACCCCGGCCGGGTAGTTTTCGGCCCTGAACGATCGCACCCCCGCGGTGCATGACGTCGTGAGGTCGAAATTCCTGGACGAGTTGCGCGGCGAGCTGCGGCAGGTGCGCGCGCGCGGCACCTTCGCGCGCAACGCGGCCTACGCGTTCGGCGGCACGGCCATGGTGGTGGCCAGCCAGATCCTGATCACGCCCTTCGTGGCGCGCATCTATGGGCCGGAGGTCTTTGGCATCTACGGCATCTTCCTCAACCTGTGCATGAACCTGGCGCTGGTGGCCGACCTGGGCTACACCAACGCCTACATGCTGCCGCGCGAACAGGACCGCGTGCTGGACCTGGCGCGCGGCAACCTGCTGATCCTGGGCGTGGTCATCGTGCTCATGCTGCCCATTTGCCTGGTGCGTGACGCGGTGTACCGGTGGCTGCCGAGCTGGAGCGCCATGGGCGGCTGGTTCTATCTGCTGCCGCTGGGCGTGGCCACGCAGTTCGTGCCGGTGATCCTCACGGCCATGCTCCTGCGTGCGAAGGCCTTCGGGCGGTCGTCGGGCATCGGTGGGGGCACCAACCTCGTGCTGCGCTTGTTCAACCTGTTCTATGGATGGTTCTCCCGCGGCGCGGCGCACGGCCTGATGCTCGGCGAGGTCCTCGTGCGTGGGGCCTCCATCGCCGCCTACGTGCGGGCCTTGCGACCCCATGGGATCGGCGACCTGCTGGGCGGGTTCGACCTGCGCAGGATCCTCGCCGCCTTGCGCGAATACCGCAGTTATCCCCTGTACATCTTTCCCGAACGCTGGATCGCGCTGCTGGGCGTGCAGCTTCCGGTGTTCCTCCTCAGCCACGATCCGGTCGCCGTGGGCCTCTTCGGCATGGCCGCCAGCCTGCTGCTGATCCCGCTGCGCCTGTTCGGCTTCAGCCTCGGCGCGGTGTTCCAGCAGAAGGCCGCCGACATCCACCGCGAGGATCCCACGGGCCTGGCGCCGATCACCGGCCGGTTCTTCGATCGCCTGATGGTGCTGGCCGTGCTTCCCTTCGCGGCGGTGGCGGTGTTCGGCGATCACCTGTTCGCACTGGTGCTGGGCGAGCCCTGGCGCGGTTCGGGCGTGTATGCCGCCTGGCTGGCCATGTTCTTCTATTACCGCATGCTCTCCGAACCCATCATGGGATTGATGAACGTGCATCGGCGCGAACCGCACCTGCTGCTGTTCCAGTCGCTCCTGCTGCTGGCGCGCCTGGGGGCGATCGCCCTGGGTCTGTACGTGCTGCGATCCACCGACCTGGCCATCGCCGGCTACGGCGCGGTGAGCGCGCTGGCCTACATCGTCCTCTCCGCCGGCCTGCTGCGCACCTCGGGTGCCGCTTGGAAGCGACGCATGCTGCTGTCGTTGCTGGCCATGGCGATCGCGCTCGCGCTGTTCATGTTGATGCGTTGGGCGATCTTCGGCACCGCCTGGCCGGCGCGATGATCCACCATGTTCCAAGCGCACGACCGTTCATCGCGGCCCATCCCCTGATCGACCCATGAACTTCGATCCGCGCGCGTATTGGGAAAAGCGCCTGGCCGCGGACCCGACCCTGGGCGGAGTGGGCTACATCACCTTGGGCGAGGGCTTCAACCGCTGGATGTACGCCGTGCGCCGGGAAGTGACGATGCGCATGATGCGGAGGTTGGTCCCCGATCCCGCGAACGCTTCGGTGCTCGACGTGGGTTCGGGCACGGGCTTTTACATCGGACTGTGAAGGAACTGGGCTTCGCACGCGTCGACGGAAGCGACCTGACCTGCGTCGTGGTACAGCGCCTGCGCGCACAACATGCGGACCTGCGCATCGAACGGTGGGAAGCCGGCGCGGAAGATCCGCCGTTCCTCCCGGGGTACGACGCATTGAGCTGCTTCGATGTGCTGTTCCATATCGTGGACGAGGACCGCATGCGTCGCGCGCTGCTCCAATTCCATGACCTGCTCAAACCCGGCGGCGTCCTGCTGATCTCCGACAACTTCGTGCATCGCCCCATCACCTCTCCCGCTCACATGGTGAGCCGCACCCTGGAACAATACCGCGCCATGCTGGCCGCGGCGGGTTTCACCATCCTCCACCGTCGGCCGATGTTCGTGCTGATGAACTACCCGGCCGATTCGCGATCGCCCCTGTTGCATCGCTGGTGGGGCTGGGTGCAACGCCGCTGCAGCAGCGGACCGGAAAAGGGCCAACAGCTGGGCAGGCGGCTCTTCCCCCTGGAGCGGCTGCTCGTGCGCCTGCTTCCCTCCGGACCTTCCACCGAGATCATGGCATGCCGCCGCGACGCGTGAGCAGCACCCCGCTCAACATATTGCATCTCTGCGCCTGGCATCCCCATCGGCGCACGCCCGACGAAGGGATCTTCATCAAGCGCCACGTGGATGCGTTGCGGCCCTTCGGCCGCCAGACCGTCTGGCACATCGATGTGCGCCATGACGAGCGTTGGGGCCGCGTGCCGAAAAGCGCGCACGCGGAGCGGAGCCTGGTGTTCGCCAGCCCCCTCCGCTTCTGGTATGCCTTTGAATGGCTGGCCTTCCTGCTCTTCGCCTGGGCGTGGCTCACGCGCGACCGGTCGCGGCACCACGACCTGGTGGTGGTGCATGTGGCCTATCCGCTGGCGGTGCATATCCGCCGCATGCGGCGCATGATGAAGGTGCCCGTGGCGATCGTCGAGCATTCCAGCATCTACCGGTCGCGCTTCGCCGGATCACAGGCCAGGGGCCTGGAACGCCTGCGCCGGGCCTTCCGCACCGGCGCGCGGGTGATCGCCGTGTCGCCCGCGCTGGCCGATGATATCCGGCGGTTCGCGCGCATGCCCGACCTGCCGATCGACGTGGTGGAGAACGTGGTGGACACCGCGCTGTTCCATCCGGATGGCCCCCCCGAGGAGGGGCGCTTCTTCGCGGCTTCACGGTGGAGGCCACCCAAGCGGCCGGAGGTGCTAATCGACGCCATGGCCATCCTGCGCGACCGCGGCGTGCAGGCATGCCTGCGCATGGCCGGCGACGGCCCGATGTTAGCCGCGCTGCGCCACCGGGTGAAGGAACTTCGCCTGGAGGATCGCGTGATGCTGCTGGGCAGGCTCGAAAGCGCCGGCGCGGCCGAGGAGATGCGGCGCGCCTTCGCCCTGCTCCACTGCTCGGACTACGAGACGTTCTCGGTGGTGTGCGCCGAATCGCTCTGCTGCGGCACGCCGGTGATCGCCTCGGACGTGGGCGGCATTCCCTCGTTCGTGGACGCCCGGAGCGGCGTGTTGCTCCCCGCCAACGAGCCGGCGGCATGGGCCGATGCCATCGAAGGCAACTGGCGGCGTCTTGCCGGCATGGATCGCACGCAGTTGGCCCGCGGGCACGGGCAACGCTTTTCCGCCGAAGCGATCGGCCGGCGCCTTCATGCGATCTTCCTGATGGCGGCCGGCAGGCCGTGATGCGCGCATGGACCTGACCGGAAAACACGTGCTGCTGCTGAGCCCGGAACCCTGGGACAACCTGCCCTTGAGCAAGCACGATCTGGCGCACACCCTCGTGCAGCGCGGCAACAGCGTGTGCTTCTGGGGGCCGCCCGAACACCGCTTGATGCGCGTGAACGTGGAAGGGCAATGGCCCTTGCAGCACGTGAACTACGGCCACTGGCTGCGCGGGGTGAACCGCCTGCCCAAATGGCTGCACATGCGCTACTACGAACGCATGGTCCGCAAGCTGGAAACCCTCACCGGCAGGCGCTTCGATGTGATCTGGTGCTTCGACATCAGCCGCATGCAGTGGTTCCCGGAGCATCCCGCCTTGAAAGTGCTGCACCTGGCCGATCACGACATCCTGGACGACCATCCGGGCATCGGTCTGGCGCGCACGGCCGATGTGATCTTCACGGTGACCGGCGCGCTGCGCGATGCCATGCTCCAGATGATGCCATCGGCCCAGGTGCATAACGTGGGGCATGCCGTGGCCGAGGAATGGCTCGCCGGCCGGTGGAACGCGCCCGATCCGGATGCGCGCATCCAGGTGGCGTACGCAGGCCACCTGGAAACCGACTACATCGATTGGGAGGTGCTGCACAAGGTGATCCTCGATCACCCCACGGTCGTCTTCCACTTCTATGGACCCTTCGACCGCGCCTTCCCCGCCTTCAAGCTGCGCGAAGTATTGGACCGGCCCAACGTGCGCCTTTACGGCCGCGTGGATCGCGCCCGGCTCATTCCGGCGCTGCGCGGCGCCCATCTGCTGCTGCTGTGCTACCGCCCCGACAAATACGGCCCCTTCGTGGCCAATTCGCACAAGCTGCTGGAATACCTGGCCACGGGCAATCCGGTGGTCTGTTCGCGCACCGAGGAATACCTCGGGCATGACGAGTTGTTGCTGATGGCCGACCAGCGATGGGAATTCCCCGCGCTGTTCGACCGGGCGCTGGAGCGCATGCGCGAACTTCACGACCCCGGAGCCCGCGCGGCCCGCATCGCTCATGCCACGGCGCGCACGGCGCACCGCATGATCGACCAGCTCGCACCCCTGCTGCCGGACACGCGCCGCCGATCGCCATGAAGCGGATCCTCTACATCATCTCGCGCGTGGTGGACAGCAAGGAATACGAGGTGCTGGCCAGGTACTGGGACCGCGACCGCATGCAGGTGGAGTTCGTGCTGATCAACCCCGTGGACGATTGCAAGACCCAGCGCGACATCCGCGCACGCGGCTTCACCTGCACCACGTTGCGCTACCGCGGCCGGTGGCACGCCCCCCTGGTGCTGCTGCGGCTCATGCGCCTGTTGCGCGCCCGGCGGCCCGACGTGGTGCATGTGAACCTGCTCGAGGCCTCGCTGCTCGGGCTGATCGCCGGGCGCCTCACCGGCATCGGCCGACTGGTGATGACGCGGCATCACACCCTGCACAACCACCTGTACCATCCCATCCGAGGCGTGTTCTACGACCGGCTGCTCAACCGGATGGCGCATCGCATCGTGGCCACCACGCGCAACGTGGCCGAAGTGCTGGTGGAGATGGAGCACGTGCCTGCCGAGCGCATCACGGTGATCCCCTGCGGCTTCGACGTGAACGCGGCCCGCCCGCCCGATGGGCGCGTGCTGGACCGGCTGCGCATGAAATACGCGCTGGCTCCCGACGATCCCTTTCCGGTGATCGGCCTCATCGCACGCCCCTTCTCCTGGAAGGGGCTGGACCATGCCATCCCCGCCTTCGCTTCCGTGCTGAGGCGTCATCCCAAGGCGCGCCTGATGCTCTTCCACTGGAACGGCGCGCACGCGGCGCGGTACGAACGGATGCTGGCCCGCCTGCCGGAAGGCAGCTGGCGCACCGTGCGCTGGGAAACCGCCATCGATCAGTGCTATCACCTCTTCGATGCGTTCGTCCACGTGCCGGAGGAGCCGCGCAGCGAACCCTTCGGATACGTTTATGTGGAGGGACTTTCGGCCGGCGTTCCCTGCGTGTTCACGCCTTCGGGCGCCATGCGCGAACTGGATCCGGCGACCTTCAAGCTCTGCACCATGGTGCCCTTCCGCGATCCGGAAGCCATCGAGCAGGCGCTGCTGGAAGCCGTGGCGCACCGGCCCTCGGCCGGGGATCGGGCCGCCGCGGCCCGCCACAACATCGCGATCCTCCGGCCAACGCTGAGCCTGGAGCGCAGGATGAACGACCTCCATGCCTTCTATGCCGACGCCTGACCCGCCTGCTCCGGCGAACGCCTCCGAGCCGCTGATCTCGATCATCAGTTCGGTGTACAACGCCGCACCGTACATCGCCCAGGCCATCGGCTCGGTGCTGGCGCAGACCCACACGCGATGGGAACTGCTGGTGGGTTGCGACGGCTGCACCGACGACACCGCCGCCATCGCGCGCTCCTTCGGCGATGCGCGCATCCGCGTGTTCGAACTGCCCAAACGAGGCCTGAGCAACACGCGCAATCATCTGCTGGGCGAGGCGCGTGGCGAATACTTCTGCATGTTCGACGGGGACGACGTGATGCCTCCCCGCTCCCTCGAGGCGCGCGCCGCGGTGCTCATCGCGCAGCCCGGGGTGAGCTTCGTGGATGGCGCCGTGGAGTTCCGCAACGCCGACCTGGGCCACCAGCTGGGCTTCTACCGGCCACGCTTTCGCGGCTTCCCCCTGCCGCACCTGATCGCCCTGGACGGGATCTGCTTCTTCGGCAACACCTGGATGATCCGGCGTGAACGCGGCCTCAGCTATCGCTTCGACGCACAGCTCAGCCACGGGGAGGACCTGATGTTCTACATGAGCATCGCGGCCGGACGGCTCTATGACCACACCGATGAGGTGGTGCTCTGGTATCGCCGCACCGGGTCCACCCTGATGACCGACCTGCGTGGACTGGAGGACAGCTATGCCCACATGTACGGCAAGGTCCGGTCCATGCACGTGATGACCGTCGGCCAGCGATGGCGGTTCAAGTTCCGGATCATCCGGTCCATGGTGCTGGCATGGCTCAAGCACGAACGGGCACCGTTCAGCGCGCTGAGGGCGGCCTTCCGTTACCTGTTCCTCTGAGCCACCGCGGCCATCACGCGCGCATAGGCCCGGCGCGTGTGGTCCAGTGAACGATGGTGGAGCGCCAGCCGGCGGCAGGCTTCGGCATGGCCCGGATCGCTGACCTGACGCACGATGGTCCGCAACGCCTCGGGCAGGTCGGAGGCTTGGGGATCGAACAGGGCTCCACCCTCGATCCCCGCCCGCAGGAGGTCGTCCTCGTCGCCCACGCCGCGGGTGAGCAACACCGGCAGGCCGCAGGCCCAGTACTCGCCCACCTTCACCGGACTGAGGTACCCGCTGCTCGCCGTGCGCTTGTACAACCCGAAGGCGAAGTCGGCCGCGTTCAGGTGGTCGGGCACCTGATGATGCGGAACATGGGCCACGCGCACATCGTCATCGGGAAGCCCGGCGGCACGCAGATGTGCGCGGACCTGCTCGACGGGATCGGGCGTGAGCACGCACAATTTGGATCGCCCTTCGAAGTGCCGATGCACCGATGCGAATACCTTGAAGGCTTCCTCCTGGAGATACATGCCGCCGAACTTGCCCGCATAGACGCCGGTGATGGCATCGCCCAATCCGAGCGCGTGCCGCATGCGCTCGCGCACGGCCCCGTCGGGGCGGAACCGATCGACGGGCACCGGGCAGGGCGCCACCAGCACGCGCCCCGGGTCCACGCCGTCGTGCAGCAGGCGGTCGCGGTAGCGGTGGGCCACGGTGATCAGGAACAGCGCGCGGCGGAGCGTGCGATCCTCGAGGTGTCGCATGGACCGGTGCAGCGCACCGCCCCGCCGCCACACCCCGCAATCGACCATGTAGTCGGCGTGCGGCTCGACGCTCTCCACCACGAAAGGCCTGCGTGTGCGCCGGGCCACGGCTTCGGCCAGCCCGCCCGCCGGGGAGGTGCGCGCCATGATCAGGCCGATGCCCTCGCGCTCCACCAGCGCGCGCAACTGCCGGATGCGGCCGGCGTGGTCCAGGGTCCGGGCCGCGATGCGCGGCAGGCCGGTGCGGGCGCGCCAGGGCACATGCACCACGCCGGCCGGAAGATCCAAGGTACCGGCGCCATCGCGTTCGATCGTGCTGAGGAACACGCGCGGCACGCCGAACTCCTCCAGCAGCAACCCGATCCCCGGCATGATCGACGAGGTGGTGAGGCCGTCGCCCGCGCCCCAGGGGCCGATGAACAACACCGACGGGCTTCGACCGCTCATCAGCGCGCGCGTTGCCTCCCCGCGGCGGCGGCCGCCGCGCCGCCCTCTCCACCGACGTAATCCTCGAACCGGAAGGTCAGGCCGCGGTTGATGGCCGTGCGGCGCAGCCCCATGAGGTAGATCATGATGAAGACGCCCGAGACGAACAGGGGCAGCAACGGGATCTTGAACCGCACCAGCGCGCCGAAGTTGGGCGTGGTGATGCCCGTGATGAAGCCGTAGCACAGGGCGAAGAGGATGCACAGCAGCACGATGGGGCTCTTCATGAGCATGGTGGGAATGAAGATCAGGCGCGTGCGCAGCAGCAGGATGAACGTGATGAACATGAGGAACAGGTTCTCCAGTCCGGCAAGCACCATCACCACGTTCTTGCACTCCCAGAGATAGGGCCGGAAAATGGCCGCGTTGGTGGCCGCCGGGTACTTCGACAGCACGCTCATCCAACTGTCCTCCACCACGCCGATGTCGAAGTAATTGGTGCCGTACTCCTCCGCGCGCTTCATGTCGTGTTGCGTCACCAGGATGGTCTCCAGGGCGTTGTCCAGGGAGAACTTCCCCAGCTGCTCGCCCAGGGAGGACATCACGGCGAAGGTGGAAACCAGCAACAGCAGGAACGAGAAGGGCAGCAGCACATACTTCACCAGCGCATTGCGCACCCGCGCGAGCCGGTTGTAGGAGATCCACAGCAGGCTCAGCGGGAAGACCACCATGAAGATGTACGGTTTGATGGCGATCAGCAGCCATGCGCTCACGATCAGCGCCAGGATGGAGAAGCCGCGGTCCTTCTTGCGGAAGAAGATGTTGTCCACGCAGTGGAGGTACCAGCAGAGGGCCGAGAAGGTGAAGGTGTCCTTGAGGATGGCCGATCCCCAGAAGATGCACGAGGGCATGAACAGAAAGGCCAGGGCCAGCCGTCCCTTGAGGTTCGGGAAATAGCGCACGAAGCTCTGGTAGCAACGCCAGACACCGATGTAGGAGATGCTGGCGATGATCACCGTGGTGATCAGGTAGCTGTCCATGGCCAGGACCACCACCGGGGCGATCACGCGGATCACCATGAAGGCCCGGTCGTCGAAGTAGACATAAGCGTAGGGGAAGCCCGTGGAAAGCGAGAAGTACTGCCGGTGCTCCACGTCGTTCTCCCCGAAGAGCACGCTGAAGAAACCCATGATGTCCTGCCGGGCCAGCTTGCTCAGGGGCGTGGCCGAGTAGAAGTAGCTGATCGTGTCGCCGCCCTTGTAATAATAGAAGTAGATGAGGCTGAAGAAGATCCCGCCGATCACCTTGGCGTACAGCCCCCAGAGGAAATACTTGTACTCCGGCTCGCGCTTCAACCGCAGGTTCTTCTTCCGGGCGAAATACAGGTACATGCCGAACAGGTAGAACAGCATCAGGCTGTACTCCCAGTATGCGATGCTGACCTGTCCGAAGTATTCGGTGGCTACCATGCGCGGTGGCGAGGTGGCGTGCAAAGATGCCTATCTTGACCGGCGATGCATCGCGACGCGCACGCCGCCTGCCCCTTGTGCGCGCGACAGGCGATCCGCTCCGTTCGGCGCTTCCGATCACAGCACCTGGTGCGCTGCCTGCGCTGCGGGTTCCGCTTCAGCGACCGGATCCCCACGCCCGCGGAACTGGCCGCCTACTACGGCACCTACCCCATCAAGCCCGCCGATCCCATCACCCGGGCCCGTTACCGCGAGGTGCTGGGTGCGTTCGAGCGCGAGCGCCGCACGGGCCGGCTGCTCGACGTGGGTTGCGGGAGCGGCGACTTCCTGGCCGAGGCCGCGGCGCTGGGATGGGCCGTGCATGGCACCGAGTACGGCGACAACTTCGTGGCCGCCTGCCGCGCGCGTGGCATCGCCATGCACCAGGGTGCCCTGCGCGCCGATGCCTTCGGCGGGTCACGCTTCGATGTCATCACCAGCCTGGAGGTGATCGAGCACCTGACCCACCCGCACGAGCTGATCGCGCAGATGGTGGAGCTTCTGCGGCCCGGCGGACTGCTCTACCTGACCACGCCCAACTACAACTCCATCAGCCGCCTGCTCGCGGGGTCCGGATGGGACGTGGTGAACTATCCGGAGCATGTTTCCTACTTCACGCCCCGCACCATGCACCGCCTGCTCACCGGCCATGGGTTGCGGCGTGAACGCATCCGCACCACCGGGGTCAGCATCACGCGCATCCGCACCAGCCACCGGCCCGATGGCCGGGTGCGTTCGCTGCCCTACGATGACGACCAGGCGCTGCGCCGCGCGTTCGAGGCCTCGCCCGCGATGGGGATGGTGAAGCGGCTGATCAACGGAGGACTGGACCTGCTGAAGGTGGGCGACACGCTCAAGGTGACCTATCGGGCACCCGGCCCGTGATGGTAGCCCCGTCCGGCCAGGATCGTGAACGCCCGATAGATCTGCTCGGCCAGCACCACGCGCACCAACTGGTGCGGGAACACCATCGGCGAGAGCGCCAGCACCAGGTCGGCCCGCGTGCGCACCGCATCGTTCATTCCGTAGGCGCCGCCGGTGACGAAGACGATCCGCCGCGTTCCCTGATCGCGAAAGCGGGCCAGCCGCCGCGCGAAGTCCGGCGAGCCCATCAGGGTGCCGCGCTCGTCCAGCACCACCACGCGATCGCCCGCGGTGATCGCCGCCAGGATCCCCGCGCTCTCCTCGTCGATCCGCCGCAGGGGCTCCCGCGCACGGCTCTCGGCCACGATCCTTTCCTCCACCGGTGCGAAATGGCCGATCCGCTCCAGGTAGTGCTCCAGCCCCTGCGCCGCGTATCCCCGCTCGGTGCGGCCCACCATGATCAGCACCAGCTTCATTCCCGTGCGCTGTTGGTAAATCGACCCCGCTCCGGTCCGATGCGTGGCGCGATGTTTGTCATTTTCGTGCGGTTCCCCTTTCCGCCATGATCCGCCCGCTCCTGTTCATCCTGATCTTGTTCGCCGGACCCATCGTTCGGGCGCAGGACGCGGTGAAGGACCGCGTGGTGCTGGCGCTCAAGACCGGCAACAGCCGTGAACTGGCCAGCCACCTGCTGCCCAACGTGGACCTGACCATCCTGGAGACCAGCGAGGTGTACAGCAAGGCCCAGGCGGAGCAGATCCTGCGCAAGTTCTTCGACGAGCATGAACCCAGCAGCATGACGGTGGACCACGAAGGGGAGTCCAAGATGGGCGATGCCTACTACATCGGCAAGCTCACCACCGCGCGCGGCGTGTTCCGGGTGACCTTCTTCCTGAAGAAGAGCGGCGGTTCGGCGCTGATCAAGCAGTTGCGCATCGAAGCGGGCAAAGGCGATCTTTAGGCCGTGCTGCCCGAAGGAGCTCACGCCCTCATCCGCCTGGCGCTCCAGGAAGACATCGGCTCCGGCGACCACACCACGCTGTCCTGTGTACCCCCCGCGGCCAAAGGATCGGCCAAGCTGCTGGTGAAGGATGAAGGCGTGCTGGCCGGCGTGGAAATGGCCGAGGCGGTGTGCGATGCGGTCGATCCACGCCTGCACCGCCGGATGCTGCTGCAGGACGGGGCCAACATCCGGCCCGGCGACGTGGCCTTCACGCTGAACGGGCCGGCGCGCAGCATCCTGATGGTGGAACGCATCCTGCTGAACTTCATGCAGCGCATGAGCGGCATCGCCACCCTCACCCGCCGTTACGTGGACGCGGTGAACGGCACGGGCTGCCGGGTGCTGGACACGCGCAAGACCACCCCCGCGCTGCGCTCGATCGAGAAGTGGGCCGTGCGCATCGGCGGCGGGATGAACCACCGGCAGGGCCTCTTCGACATGATGCTGATCAAGGACAACCACCTGGACTTCGCCGGTGGCGTGGCGCAGGCGATCCACGCAGCCAATGCCTACAAGGAAGCCCACGGCCTGAACATGGCCATCGAGATCGAGTGCCGCGACCTGAAGGAACTCGAGCTGGTGATGGCCCACGGCGGCGTGGATCGCGTGATGCTGGACAACTTCAGCCTGGAGGACCTGCGGCACGCGGTGCGCCGCGTGGGGAAGCGCTATGAGACGGAAGCCAGCGGAGGCATCACGCTGGATACGGCCCGCGCGGTGGCACAGACCGGGGTGGACTTCATCTCCGTGGGCGCCATCACCCACAGCGCGCGCAGCCTGGACCTGAGCCTGAAAGCGATGTAAGTGTGGTTCTTTTACCACAGAGACACAGGGGCACAGAGGATCGCAATGCTTGCTCAGAAGGTGATGAAGACCCGCGCTTGTCCGACCACCATCATGATCGGTGAATTCGCTGCCATTGCTCGGTCGATCGTCGATCTCTTTCATGCCTTCTCAGTAACTGAACCCCACCAAGCCCGCCTGGATCATCTTCTCCGTGCCTCTGTGTCTCGGTGGTGAATCATGCCAGACCTGATGTGGCCCCGCATCCGCCGCAAGCTCATCAACTCCCGGATCAACCGGTCGATCATCCGATGGTCGCAACGCATCGTGCTGCCCGGCTTCGAAGGCTTCAGCCTCTACCAGATCTCGCGCTTCTTCTTCCGCGCGCTCGATGAGGGCCGCCTGATCACGCGCGCCTCGGCCATCGCCTTCAAGCTTTTCCTGGCCTTCTTCCCCGCGGTGATCGTGCTGCTCACCCTCATCCCCTACATCCCCATCCCCGACATGCAGCACCGGCTGCTGGGCACCTTTCGCGAGCTGCTGCCACCGGAGGTGTACGCCTTCATCGACGACCTGCTGCACGACCTAGTGGTGAAGAAGCACGGCACGCTGCTCTCGATCAGCTTCGTGCTGGGCATCTACTTCGCCAGCAACAGCATCCTGGCCATCCTGCTGGGCCTCAGCGGCAGCAGCAACCTCACCGCGCACCACAGCCCGCTCAAGCAGCGGCTCTTCAGCCTGGGCCTGCTGCTGGCGCTCACCGTGCTGATGGTGATCGCCATCCCGGTGCTCACCTTCAGCAGCTCGGTCATCGCCCTGCTCGACGACCAGGGCATCCTCACCAACCGCCTGCAGGTGATCGGCCTCCTGGCGGCCAAGTGGGGCATCAGCACCCTGCTGGTGCTGGCCAGCATCGCGCTGATCTACAACGCCGGCGATCCGCACGCCAGGCGCTTCAAGTTCTTCACCCCCGGCGCCTTCCTGGCCCTGCTGCTCGTCCTGCTCATTTCCCAGGGCCTCGCCTGGTTCTTCGAGAACATCACCGACTACAACGCGCTCTACGGGTCCATCGGCGCCATCCTGGCCGTGCAGCTCTGGCTCTACTTCAACATGATCGCCCTGCTGGTGGGCTTCGAGCTGAACACCAGCATCGCGCGGGCCAGGAGGGAGCGAAGCGGGAAGCTGAAGGGCGTGGGGACGGCCTGATCCCTTTCGGATATCTTGGCCTCGTGCTATCGAACGTCCCGTTCACGCGGACCCTGTGGATGGCCGCGCTGCTGCTCTCACGGGCCGCCTACGCCCAGCCCTTCGACCCGCTGCACCCGCCCAACACCTACCGCAACGCGGACAACCCCTACTACTGGAAGAACCGGCCGCCGCGTGAGGGCTACTGGCAGCAGGACGTCCACTACCGCATCAAGGCGCGGCTGGACGAGAAGAGCGACGTGGCCGATGGCCAGGTGATCCTCACCTACTGGAACAATTCGCCCGACACGCTCCGTCACGTCTTCTTCCACCTCTACCAGAACGCATACAACGAAGGCAGCTACGCGGACCTGATGGAAAATGGCGACCGGGCGAGGCCACGTCGAGCCGGGGATGGCGGCCCCGAGCGCGGGACGGAGATCGGGAGCCTGCAGGTGGATGGCGTGGAACTGCAACGCGAACTGGACAACACGGTGATGAAGGCCGTGCTGCCGCGTCCCCTTCCTCCCGGCGGCAGGACCGTGTTCCAATACACCTTCCGCACGCACTGGGCGCAGGGTAGCTGGCGCCGCATGAAGCTCTTCACCGCCTGGGGCCACAAGCACTACGACGGCACGCACTGGTACCCGCGCATCAGCGTGTACGACAGCCACATGGGCTGGGACACCCAGCAGCACCTTGGTCACGAGTTCTACGGCGACTTCGGCACCTACGACGTGGAGCTGGACATGCCCAACGACATGGTGCTGGAGGCCACCGGATGGCTTCAGAACCCCCGGGAAGTGATGCCGGAGGACCTGCGTCGGAAGCTGGACATCAGCAACTTCAAGGACAAGCCGTGGAACGAGGAGCCGTCGGTGATCACCCCCTACGACAGCCTCGTGCGCAAGGTCTGGCGCTACCACGCCGAGAACGTGCATGATTTCGCCTGGACGGCCGATCCCACCTATCGCATCGGCGAGGCGGAATGGCACGGCATCAAATGCATCGCGATGGCCCAGGAACCCCACGCCTCGGGCTGGCAGAACGCCGCGGAATATTGCGCCCAAGTGATCGAGGCGCACAGCACCTGGTTCGGGATGTACGCCTATCCGAAGATGGTGGTGGCGGACGCGCGCGACGGCATGGAGTACCCGATGCTGACGCTGGATGGCGGGCGCGATCCGGGCTACCGCGGCCTGTTCGTGCATGAGGTCGGTCACAACTGGTTCTTCGGCATGGTGGGCAACAACGAGACCTACCGCGCCATGCTCGACGAGGGCTTCACGCAGTTCCTCACCGGCTGGGGGCTGGAGGCGATCGACGGCGACACGATGGTGGAGGAGCCGCGCGAGACGGCCTATGCACGCCGCTACCAGCCGCCGGGCCTGGCGCGCGAGGAGGAGGTCTACGGCGGTTACATGCGCGATGCGGTCCGCGACCGGCTGCCGCCGATCAACGTGCATAGCGATGAGTTCGGCGGGTTCGAGAAGCAGGGCCTTGGCGGTTACGGCCACGTGTATTCCAAGACGGCCGTGATGCTCTACAACCTGCAGTACGTGCTGGGCGACACGCTCTTCACGCGCGCGATGAAGCACTATTTCGACCAGTGGAAGATCTGCCACCCCACCATCGAGGATTTCCGCCGGAGCATCATCCAATACACGCACGTGGACCTGAACTGGTTCTTCGACCAGTGGATCGACACCGGCAAACGCATCGACTACGCGGTGGCCGGCGTAAGGCGCCGCACGCGCGATGAGGGCCAGGTGATCCACATCCGGCGGAACGGCTCGCTCCAGATGCCCATCGACCTGCGCGTGACCGCCCGCGACGGGAAGGAGTACGACTTCCACATCCCCAACACCTGGTTCAACAAAAAGACCGACGCCACGGTGCTGCCGCGCTGGATCGGGTGGGATGATCTGCAGCGCGACTACCGCGCGACGGTCAACATCCCCGGCGGCATCGCGGAGGTGCGCATCGACACGACCCTGCGGTTGGCCGATGCCTTCCAGCCGGACAACAGCCTGCATCCGCCGGTGGACATCGGTTTCGATCACCACCTGTACACCACGCCGGACCGCCGCACCTACGAAGGCTTCGCCCGACCCGATCTCTGGTGGAACGGCTACGACGGCGTGAAGGCCGGCGTGCATTTCCACGGCGGCTACATGCGTTACAAGCACAAGCTCTGGGCGACCGCCTGGCTGAACACGGGGTTCGGGCAATACCTCCCGCCCGATCCGGAGAACGACCTGGACACCATCCCGGGCGATCGCGACACCCGGTACGACGCGATGAGCTTCAACGTGCGCTACGAGAACGGCACGGAGAAATTGCTGCGGGGATCGTCCATCCACCTCGATGCCCGCCACCTCGACGGCCTCGCGCGTTATGGTGGCGGCTTCCGCTGGGACGTGCCCGACGACAAGACCGTCCTGCGCGCCGAGGTGAGCTACCTGCTTCGCCGCGACAGCACCGACCTCACCTACCTGCTCTATCCGGAGGAGTGGGAACCGGACCGCCTGAACGCTTCGAGCACGCTGGCCCTGGAGCACGAATATGGCCGCGCCGATGGCGGCGGCACCGTGGAGGTCCGCTTCACCTCGCCCTTCGTGGGCGCCACCAACACCGGCCAGAGCGTGCGGCTCACCGTGCTGGACCATCAGCACCTGGGCGGACTGCAATTGCGCACGCGCTGGATCGGCCAGTATGGAGCGGGCGAGTTCGCACGCGAGAGCGCGCTCTTCCTCGCCGGCGCATCGCCCGAGGAGATGATGGAGAACAAGTACGTGCGCAGCGTGGGCTTCGTGCCCTACGACTGGGTGGGCGCGTACGCGGGCGAGGTGAACCACTTCCACCAGGGTGGCGGTCTCGGATTGCGCGGTTACGCGGGCTATGTGGCGCCGGTGACCTCCGTGGACGACGGGATCATCCTCACCTACCGCGGCAACACCGGCGCGGCGCTGAACGCCGAGCTGGACCTCGATGGCCTGGTGCGTTGGGAACCCGGCGGCTTCGGCCGCACCGTGCATCTGGATGTCTACCTCTTCGGCGACGTGGGCAGCATGGGCTACCGCGTGACCAACGCCCATGGCGTGACGCACCTGGAACTCGCGCCGCCACGCGCCGATGCCGGCCTGGGTGCCGCGCTCACCATCAAGCGCTGGGGGAACCTGGTCGACATCAAGCCGCTCACCATCCGCTTCGACGTGCCGGCCGTGCTCAGCAACCTGCCGGCGGGCGAGGAGGAGCACTTCGCCTTCCGCTACGTGGTGGGGATCGGGAGGAGCTTCTGAGTTCGTGCTGTTTCACCGCAGAGACACAGAGACACGGAGAACTCAATCGCAAGCTGGACCATGCCCAGGTCGATCACCCTCCTCTTCTCCTTCGCTCTGTGTCTCTGTGGCTTTCCCTTCTCCACCGTCACCGCGCAAGCCGACATCTTCGGGCGGTGGGTGACCATCGACGACAAAACCGGCAAGCAGCGCAGCATCGTGGAGATCACCCCGCGGAACGGAAAGGCCTACGGCCGCGTGGTCAAGACTTTCCCTGGGCCCGATGACGAGATCGACCCGGTCTGCGACGAATGCGACGAGGACGATGACCGGTACAACAAGAAGGTGCTGGGCATGGAGATCATGCGCGACATGGAGCGCGATGGCGACGCATGGGACGACGGGACCATCCTCGACCCCGAGAGCGGAAGCGTGTACGACTGCAGGCTCTGGCTCGAAGACGACCGGCTGATGGTGCGGGGGTATCTGCTGTTCTTCTACCGCACGCAGGCGTGGAGGCGTGAGAACACCGGTCATCCCAGCAAGTATTGACGGCCGTGGATCCCGCTTTGAACAGGGAGGGGAGAACGCGGCTGCTCTACCTCTTTCCCCGGCGATCCACCTTCATCCAGCGCGACCTGGACCTGCTGGCCGGGCACTTCGACATGCATGCGCACGAGCTGGGCGCCGATCCGGCGTGGAAGCTGCCCCTGCGCCTGATCGGGCAGTTGATCTGGCTGGTGCGCCATCGCGCCTGGCGGCGTGATGCGATCTGCCACTTCAGCGGCTACCACGCGGTGCTCCCCGCGTTGATGGCGCAGCGATGCTTCATCGTCCTGGCCGGCGCCGACTGCGCATCGATCCCCGCGATCGGCTACGGCAACCACGCGCGCGAGCCGCTGGGCCGGGCCACGCGCTTCGCCGCGCGGCGGGCGCATCGGCTGCTTCCCGTTCACGAGCTGCTGATCGAACGCGAACAACACTACGATGCCGCGGCACCTTCGCGGCAGGGCATCAAGGCCTTCACGCCGGAGTTGACCACGCCGTTCACGGCGATCCCCTACGGCTTCGATGCGGAGCGATGGCGGCCCGATCCCGCGACCGAACGGCGGCCGGACCTGTTCGTTTCCGTCGTCGGTCCGGCGGCGCCGGGGAACCGGATCCATTTCCTGAAAGGGGTGGACATGGTCCTGGCCGCCGCCGCGCGCCTGCCGGAAGCGAGCTTCCAGCTGATCGGGCTGAGCGATGCCGGGGCGTACCGCACCGCGCCGGCCAACGTCACGTTCCATCCGCGGCGGCCCCCCGATGCGCTGCGCGCGCTCTTCTCCTCCGCATCGTTCTACCTGCAGCTCTCGCTCTCGGAGGGCTTTCCCAACGCCCTCTGCGAAGCGATGCTGTGCGGATGCATCCCCGTCGTGAGCGACGTGTCCTCCATGCCCTCCACGGTGAAGGACATCGGCTTGATCGTGCAACGACGTGATCCGGACCTGGTGACGGCCGCGATCCGCACGGCGCTGGATCTGAACGCCGTGCAACGCCGCGACCGGTCGCATGCCGCCCGCGAACGCATCATGGGATCTTTCTCCATGGAAGCGCGCGAACGCGCCCTGCTCAACGTGCTCCGGGGGTGATGCGGCCGCCGATCCGCCGGGCCATCTCCACCAGCTCGGGCGTCAGCTTCAACACGTGCGCCGCCGGCCAGTAGAGCGCGGCGATCAGCAGCGACCGCAGCACGAGGTCGGCCACCGGCCGGTCGGTGAGCGGGATCCACGGGACGATGAGCGCCACGCCCAGCGGAGGCACCAGCGCCAGCGCCGTCCGCCAGGAGAACGGCCACAGGCCGTAGCGCCGGTACAGGAACCAGAGGCGCAGGAGGTTCACCGCCACCAGTGCGATGAGCGTTGCCCATGCGGCGCCGACGATGCCCGTGGAGCGGATCAGGAAGAACCCCGAGAGCGCGGTGACGCCGAGCATGGCCAGGCTGCTCAACGCATCAAAGCGGTAGCCGCGGCTCATGGTGATGATGCCGCCGTTGAGCCCCAGCGCGATGCTGAAGAGGTTGGCCGCGGCGATCACCATCACCACGCCCTGTCCGTGGGTGTACTCCGCCGGCAGCAGCATGAACAGGTCGTCGAGGCTGGCCCAGATGCAGACGAAGATGAAGGCGCCGATCACCAGCTGCAGCATGGCGGAGCGCGCGTAGAGCGATCCGATGGTCTTCAGGTCGCGGCGCCGCCACGCATCGGCCAGCAGCGGCACGGCCAGCTGGTTGAGCGCGCGCGAGGGCGCGGCGATCACGCTGCCGAAATAGTAGGCCACCGCGTAGTAGGCCACGTACTTCAGGCCGTCGCCCAGCAGCGCGCCGATCATCATCTGGTCCAGGTTGCCCTGGGCGATGGCGGCCAGGCTGGTGAAGAGCGCGAACGAACCATAGGTGGTCATGCTCCGGCGCAGGCGCGAGGGCAGGCGCAGGTGTCCGAGGCCCGCGCGGAACTCACCGGCGCGCCACAGGTCCGCCAGCAACGCGAGGGTGCAGGCCAGGAACACCGCCGTGTACACCATCATGAAGGCGCCGAACGGAAGGGTCCATCGCCACTGCACCAGGATCAGGGCCATCTGCAGCAGCCGCAGCAGCAGCTCGCGGATGAAGGTGGGCTGCACGCTCCGCCGCAACGAGCGGCTGTAGGCGCGCAGCACGATGAAGAAGACCTCGGCCAGCACCAGCGGCAGCAGCACCAGGCCGAAGCGGCCGTACAACCCGTTGCGGTCGCTGAACACCTCGGTGAGCACGCCGTGGAAGAGCCCCAGCACCAGCATGGCCAGCAGCGAACCCGCCAGGCCGGCCAGCAGCACGAGCCCCAGCAGGCCCCGATGGCGCCGCGCAGGATCGCGGAAGTACGGGAAGTAGCGCAGCACCGTGTTGTCCAGACCAAGGGACGCCACCTGCGCGGCGATGGCCGAAATGGAGACCAGCAGCCGCGTGAGCCCGTACTGGTCGGCGGCCAGGATGCGCGGGTAGAGCAGCACCACGTTCACGAAACCCAGCACGATGCCCGTGTACTGGAGCGTGATGTTCACGGTGCTCTGCCGTGCCAGCGAACCCATGCGAGCCCGCCGAAGGTCGACGACCGGAGGCGGTGCGCGCAAGGTAGCCAGCGGGTTTGCCGGTATTTTCGCGGTCCGTTCCGGTTGTCCGTTGTCGGTTGTCAGTTGTCCGGCTTCAAGGCCCTGGCGCGGTGACCCGTTGCGATCGACGACCGACAACCCGCTCCAGTGCGCTACGAAAAGATCCTGCCCGCCCTGCTCACCTTGAGCGACGTGCTGCCCAAGCGCCATCGCGTGCGCACGGAACAGGAGCAGATCAGCTGCCGGCCCTTCTACATCCTGGGCAGCGGAAGGAACGGCAGCACGTTGCTGGGCACCATGCTCAACCGGCACCCCGACCTGCTGGTGATCCCCGAACAGTTCGCCCTGCCCTACGCAACCATCCGCTACCGCCTGCTCAACTGGCTGGACTGGCAGGACCTGGTGAAGATCGTGGTGGGGGAATACAGCGATCCGAAGAATTCCTTCTGGAAGCGATCATGCACCCACCTGATCCCTGAGTTGTATGCCATACCGAGAGAACAGCGTTCGCTCCGGACGTTGATCGATCGCATTGCCGTCGATCAAGGCGATTCCACCGGCCGTCCGTTCATAATGTGGGGTGACAAGACCCCGATGAATACACGCATGTTCAATGTAATCAAACCCGTCCTGGAAGGATCGCGCTTCGTCTTCCTGCTCCGGGACGGGCGCGATGTGGTAAGGTCGTATGCACGATCCGAGGACAAATTGCTTGCGGACCACACCCAGCCTATGAACGCCGCGCGCATCTGGGCACAGAGCATCGATGTGCTCGAAAGAGTGAAAAAGATGGCTCCACCCGAGGATCTGTTCATCCTCCGCTATGAACAACTGATCGGTGAACCAGAAAAGTCCCTCAAGGCACTTTGCGCGTTCTTGGGCGTTCCTTTTTCCGAGCTGGTGCTTTCCGATTCAGCCGTTGGTCGCTCGATGACAGCGGAGGGCATGTCGCATCACGTGAACCTCACCAGACCGTTGATGCCCGGCAATAGTGGAAAATGGAAGGGAGCGTTTGATAAAACCACGCTTGATCAGGTGATGTCCATCATCGGCACGCGTCTCGAACGAATGGGTTACCGGTAGCGATGGTCGGCCTCAGAACGTATCCAGATCCGCCCTGGTGAACGACATCCGATCGACGGGCAGACCTTTGGTAAAGGCAAGGTGACCAATGGGCAGCCCGGGTGAGGGATCGATCACCTCCGCGACCATCGGGTACAACCAGTGATCATCGGAAAAGGACATGACCACCCGGCCGCATCCCAGATACCTGGCCAGGCTCCTCAACGCACGTTTGAACGAACCGGCCTGTTCAGACGGGAATCGCGAAACATCCCCCACATAAAGGTGTACCTCCGCACGGATGAGCACGGTGAACCCCTCCCAATGCACCAAGCTCGCACCACCAGAGATCTTATAGCGCAGAAAGCGTTCTGACCGCGTGACACAGACCGGTCCAGGTGCCATGGCCGCGACTTCGCCCGGAGTGGGCGCTGCCTCGATCCGTTGCAACCGGGGCCGCACGAATGCCAGATAGAAGGGTCTTGACCACGGATAGCGACTTGCGAACTCGCACATGGGCAATGCGCCTGACCGGAACTTGAGATCCTTCAGCCGGCCGCTGAACTTCCAGTTCAATTTCCTTTCAAATCCCGGATATGAATTGTCATTGGGAAAGCCGAAAACGAAGCGGATCCCTTCCCGTTCGGCCAAATCATAGGTCATGCGCGCAAGACGTATGAACAAGCCCTTACCCTGGTGATCAGGATCGGTCATGGTATCGCCGCTTTGGGCTGCAAGATGTTCGAGTCCGTTCACCGTTACGACGATCGGGAACACACCATAATATGCCACGGGTTGACCGGTGGACGTGAAGGCCATATATCCAACATCGCGCGCACCGAACACCGAGGTGTCGTACTTCGCCGCGACAGATGCCAGGAGAACTGAGCGGCCGAAACAACGCCTGACGAGCCGCACCAGATGCCGGTAATGGAGCGGAGTTATCCTCTCGAAATGATAGTCCGTTACCACGGGATCAACAAAAACCCTTGCGCTTGAACGCCTTGTTCATGAAGAACAGAGCCGAGGCGTTCGTTGTTGTCGAAGGCATTCCATGTCGGGGGAGGATCCTTAGGTCTGAAGGGTCATTGTCGAGCAGCAGGTCAACGGCGAGTTGACGCTCAAAGCCCAATCGTTCCGCCGCATCCTTCACCCCGGCCGAATAACTGCCATCGGGGTAGGCGATGCACCGGACGGGTCTATTGATCAGGCTCTCCAATGCAGCCTTTGATCGTGACATGTCACTTATCGCATCTTCCAGGGGGATCATCCCCAGGTTGTAGTGGCCGTATCCGTGTGAGCCGATCTCAACGAACGGCGAAGCCGCGAACCGTTCAAGTTGCCCGGGATCCATCAAGCGCCACGCTTCCTCGTCGATCCTTCCAAGTTCGCTCGCGATATCATACTCCTGCATGATCGTACCGAGCAGATCGTCACGCTGGGCAGGTTGGGCGTGCTTCAATCGGTCCAACAATGGAACACCGGTCCGGACCTCCCGCAGATCCCTGTATGTATCTCCTGCGATGGAGATCGTCCGGCCTTTCAGCTTTCTGCCCAAGCACGCAAGAACATCCGGCCAGAGCACACGTTGTCCAGCTTCAGTGGCACAGGTCCCCACGACGAAGAACGTAACCGGCACCTCATACTTCTCAATGATAGGAAGGGCTTCCGTCAGGTTGTTCACGTAACCATCATCGAACGAAACGGTCACCGCGGCACGGTCGGGGCGAACACCGGCTTTCCGCAGCTCGAACGCTTGCGACAGGGTCAAGACCTCGAAATTCCTTCGGAGGTAATCCAGTTGGTTCCCAAAGTTTTCAATGGTCATGTGTCTTGGTGTGAACCAATTGGCATCCCTTCGGACCACGCCGTGATACATCACGTTGAGGATCCGATGTCGCGACATACTCCGGATCATGCGATCCCCACCGATGGCCATCACCCTCGGCAGGACCTGGTGTCGCACGAGTTGCTTGATCAATCCCATTGGCGTCCTTCAATGAGCATTACAGGCATAGGTATGACATCTGCTGAGATGGGCTACCTATGCTATTTTTGGACCAGCAACAGCGCATTCAAAGAACCGCAACATGCGAACGACTTTGCACCTCTTCTTCGCGATGATCACCTCATCCGTTGCGGGCCAGTACTGGATGGTCCGCGCATCATTACCTGATGTCGGCAGATATGGCATGGCTTGTTTTTCATTGAACGGATACGGATACATCGTGGGCGGCAGCGCTGGAGGGACGGACCTGGCGGAGTTGTGGAGGTACGATCCGGTATCGGATCAATGGTCGCAGTTCACCTCCATACCTGGGGCCAGACGCGCCGCCACCGCCTTCACCATCGGGAACAAAGCGTACGTGACCTGCGGGTTGCAAAATTCGACGGACATGTTCAATGATCTTTGGGAATATGATCCCACATGGGACACGTGGACATCACGCGCACCGCTACCGGCGGATGCGCGTTATGGTGCGTTCGCATTCTCGGTCAACGGCGCGGGATATGTTGGAACTGGCAACATGGGTACGGCCAACGGCCCATACCTGGCGGATCTCTTTTCATATGATCCGACCACCAACCAATGGACCGCCAGAGCATCCCTTCCTGATCTCGAACGGTACGGCGCCACCGCATTCGCCACCAACGGTTACGGCTACGTCTTTGGCGGTCGCCAACAGGATCTGACCAATACGAATGAGCTTTGGAAATATGATCCAGTGGCCGACAGTTGGTCGATCGCGACGCCATTGCCCGCCGAACCACGCACGTACTCGGTCACAATGGCCGCCTACGGTATGGGCCTTATCTCCGCAGGATCAGATGAGGGTAGCCACAGTTTCAATACATGGTATTTCGAGCCAGCATTTGGTTATTGGGGTTCGTTGCCTGATTACACGGGGGGTAGTGGTTGGCTTGGAGCAAGCTTGTCCATCAATGATCACGTATTCGCCGGCCTCGGTCTGATGGGAAGCACTGAATTCAACGACTTCTGGGAGCTGAAGGATTTCGCCTATCCGCTCGCGACCGGAACACCCCACAGCCAAACAGACGATCTGGTTGTGTATTTCGATCCCACGATGTCGGGCGTTCATGTCAGCACGTCAATATCCATGGAAAGGACACAAGTGGAATTGGTTGATGCCAGTGGGCGCGTCATGTGGTCTCGATCAGTGATCCTGGAGCCTGCCATCCCATTGACCATTCCCGCCGCAGATATTAATGCAGGTGTTTACGCGGTCGTTGTCTCCAACAAAGGCGGACGCTCTTCTGCCAGGGTGGTGATCGCTCGTTGACGGCAACCCTGGGTTAGCCGAGGGCGGTCGAAAGCCGTGAAGTCAATGCGATCCGTGAAAATGTGTCACCCCACCTCATGGGAGGGTCTTCGGTAACGAAGAGCTTCATGACCGCGGTTGGGTCCAGCTGATCGCGCCCCTGTACCACGTGCGGTGCCCCCAACACCCTTTCCACATCCCCCCCGCCCACGGCCAGGATCGGCCGGCCGACGGAGAGGTACTCGAAGAGCTTGCTGGTGAGGATGCCCTTCGCGTTCGGTGTGTCGTTCAACAGCAGCAGCAGCACGCGCGCGCGCTGCATGTGGCGCATGGCCTCGGCGTGTGGAACGCTGCCGATGCGCTCCACCCTGCCACCGAGCCCCGCGGCTTCGATGCTGTCCATCACCGTGCGGTCCACCGGGCCCACGAAACGCAGCACCAGCTTGCGCGCGAACTCAGGGTCGGCGTCGCAGAGCTGCTTGAGCGCCTTCCACAACTCCGGCGCATCGCGCGTGGCGGTGAGGGAGCCCACATGCACCAGGCTGTACGCCTCATCGACCGGCTCGGGTGGTGAAGGCACATCGGCCGGGTCGTAGCCGTTGGTGATCACCTCCACGCGCTTCGCACCGAGCGCGCGCAACTCGTCGGCCAGGGTCCAGCCCACCGCGAGGGTGAGGTCGGCGGTCTTCAACACCTCGGCTTCAAGGGCGCGGTGCCGGCGATCCGCGCGAGCGGAAAGCTTCAGCTGCTCGTAGAAGTCGATGTTCGTCCAGGGATCGCGGAAGTCGGCGACCCAGCGGACGCCCAGCGCCTTCTTCAAGCCCAGGCCGATCAGGTGCATGCTGTGCGGCGGGCCGGTGGTGACGACCGCATCGACCGGATGCTCCTTGAGGTATCCGGTGAGGAAGCGGATCGACGGCTTCACCCAGCCCACGCGGGCATCGGGAATGAACAGTTCGCCGCGCACGCGCAAGGCGATGCGCTCCATCAGCGAGGTGCGCCGCTTGCTTTCGCTCAGGAAGGCGGTGTGGATCCGCTCACCCTTGCGACCGGTCAGCCGCTTGTACAGGCCGTAGGGTTCGCGGATGGGACGCTTGATCACCTCGGCTTCCGGCGGCACGTCGCGCAGCAGATCGGGGTCTTCAGCAACCAGTTGCGGGTTCTCCGGCGTGTAGATCACCGGCTGCCAGCCGTGCCGCGGGAGGTACCTGGCGAACTTCAGCCAGCGGTACACCCCGGCGCCCGCGTTGGGCGGCCAGTAGTAGGTGATGATCAGGACGCGTTTCAAGCCCAATTCGGCTCACACGGAGACATGGAGACACGGAGCATCAATTCCTTCGTGGCGTTCGTGGCGCCTTGCCTTCGCCGAGGCGGCTTCGCGCAGGCACGGTCGTGGCGGTTCATGCGTTCTCATCGGCAGTAGCACCGCCGCGGGTCCGCTTCCAGGCCAACGCGAGCGCTGCAAGCACCAGCAGGATCAACAGGGAAGAGCCCGCGAGGGTGATGACCCCACCGGTGGAGTATGGCTTGCTCACGAGCGAGAACACCACCTCGTGCTTCCCTGCGGGCACGCGCATGGCGCGCAGCACGTAGTTCGCGCGGGCGTATTCCGCCGGCGTGCCGTCGATCGTGGCCCGCCAATCCGGCCCGTACCAGATCTCGCTGAAGACCACCACGCCGCCGCCCCCACTGTTCACCGTGTAGTGCAGCTCGTTGGCCGCGTAGCGGTCCAGCGTCACCTCCGCCGACGGGTCCGGGGTGATCACCCCATCGCCGAGCTGCTCCTTCCACCGTTCGTCCACGATCGCCGTCGTCGCAGGATCGAAGGTGCTCATGGCCGTGATCTCCTCGTCGGCGCCGGACACCCACTTCACCTCGTCCACGAACCAGGCGGGCCCGAGCGCGTGCAGGTTGCGGATCGGCGGCTTGGCGGGGTCGGCGATCAGGTAGCGCGCATTGAGCATGTTCAGCACCTTCTGCCGGGCCAGCAGGTCGCTCATCGCCTGCATGTTGGTGCCGGCGTTCAGCGCGCCGGCCAGCTCGCCGCGCTCGGCGCCCAGGTGGAATTCGATCAGCTCCTGGTAGCGCTTGAGCTTGGCGCCGTGGTAGCCCCCGATGCTCTTGTGGAAGTAGCTCACGCGCGAGTCGTTGAAGGGATCGCGCAGGGCGAACACGCGGAAGTGGCTGTTGCGGCGCAGGCTGCCGAAGCGGGCGAGCAGCTCATCGTCCTTCGACACGAGGCGGTTCCGGCCCTTCTCCTTCGCCTTCTTCTCCTTCAACCTGACCAGCGCCTCCTGCAGATCGGCGCGAGCCGCGTCGTTCTCTTCCGCCTGAAGGATGGCCATGTCGGCCGGGGTGGGCTTGAACGGGTTCTTGTTGGCGGCGTCCTCCTCCCATTGCAGGTAGCGGCCGCGGTCCTTCTCGTTGTTCACGAAGCGTTTGGCCACGCCCCACTGGTCGATCAGCAGCAGCAGGCCGAGGGCGACGATCAGCACCGACCGGTCGATCACCCTGCGGCCGAAGGCGAAAAGAACGGCCGCGGCGACCGCCACGAAGAGCAGGCCGCGCCAGGCGTCGGATCTCACCACGCCCGCGCGCCATTCCTTCAGCGCGTCCACGGCGCTCATCAGCCCGGCGGCCCCGTTGCCCGCGCCGTCGGCCATCGCATTGAAGCGATCGCGCTCCGCGTCGCTGATCAGGTCGGTGAAGGTGGCGGGCGTCACGGCCATGGCGAGCAGGAGCAGCGCGAGCACGCCGGCGGGGATCAGGAAGCGACGCTGTGCCGCCCGGTCCCAGGCACCGTTCCTGATGATCCGGTCGAGGTAGATCACGCCCAGCGCGGGGATGCAGAACGCGCAGACGGTGAGGATGATGGTGACCGCGCGGAATTTGTCGTAGCCCGGCACGTGATCGAGGAAGAGATCGGTGAGCGGCATGTAATTGCGCCCCCATCCCAGCATGAGCGCGAGCAGGGCGCCGCTGAACAGCGCGTACGGGAGCGGATCGCGCCAGAGGAAGATGCCCGCGATCAGATAGGCCATCACCAGCAGGCCGGCGATCATCGGCGAAGTGACCGTGAAGAGCACGGCCACCAGCGGGACCGCGCCGAGGATCCACCAGCGCGCCTTCCCTTCGGCCCGGCCCAGCAACAGCAGCATGAGCAGGATCGCGACGGCCCCGACGTAGACCGGTCCGCCGGTGAAGCGCTGGTCGCCGAAGTAGCTGTTCACATAGCCGCCCTGGCCGTATACTTCCTGCAGGTAGCTCTTCAACGCGGGATCCCTGATCGCGATCAGGTCCTCGCGCGTCCGGATCATCGAACCGCTGGCCCCGCCCTTGATGTCGGGCACCAGCAGGCTCCAGCTCTCCTGGCGGCCATAGCTCCAATCGGTCACGTAGTCGCGATCCAATCCGCCGGTGCGGATGCTGTCGGAGCTGGCGCCGCCGGGCACGATGGTGAGCTCGCTCTTTCCGCGCGTGGTGTACTTCCCGTACGCGTAAGTGCTCCAGAGCAGGCCGGCGTTGCACAGCAGGGCGAGCAGCACGGCCAGGGCTCCCAGGCCGGTGCGACCCAGAAAGTCGCGGAGCTGCTTCTCGCGGATCGCGCGCCAGGCCTCGGCCAGAACGAAGAGCAGCAGCACGATGCCGAAGTAGTAAGTGATCTGCACGTGGTTCATGGCGATCTCCAGTGCGAGGAAGAGCGCGAACAACGCCGCCCCCAACAGCGCGCGGCCGCGATACAGCAGCCAGAAACCGCCGAACATGGCGGGCGCATAGCCGATGGCGTTGGCCTTGCTGGTGTGGCCGGCTTCGAGGATCACGAAGAAGTAGGAGGAGAAGGCGTAGGCGATGGCACCGAGGATGCTGAGCCATGGATCCACCCGCAGGCAGCGCAGGAAGATGTACATGCCGATGAGATAGAGGAACAGAAAGCCGGCCGGCCGGGGCAGGAAGCCGTGGAAGAGCCTGTCCACGTGCAACAGGAGGTTCTGCTTCCACAGCACGCTGATCTGGTAGGCCGGCATGCCGCTGAACATGCTGCCGGTCCACAGCGGCTCCTCGCCGCCGTGCGCGTCGCGGTGCTCCACGATCTCCTGCGCCATGCCCTGCCAGTTGCGCACGTCGCCCTGCACCAGGCGCTTGCCCTCGAGCACGGGGCTGAAGTAGATAAGCGCCAGCGCGAGGAAGAGCGCGATGGCCGCGGCGGCGGGCAGGGCCGCCTTCCAGGTGATGTTCTTCATGCGGGGCCGAAGCTATCGGACCGACGTGATCGTCTCCCGTCCTGGTCCGCGCATTTGGCGGAATAGAGGGGGTTGGGGGTGGTTCCATGCGATCCTCGAATGAACCACCCCCGGCCCCTCCTATCGCTCGCGGAGCCTCGCGACAGGAGGGGAGACGATCAACGCACCTCCTCGAAGTCGGCGTCTTCCACCGGACCGTCCTTGTTGCCGGCCTTTTCGATCCGCACATCACCCTTCGCGCGCGCTTCGGAACGGCCCCAATGCGTTCCCTCCGGCGGCTGGCCCCGGCCCGGCATGCGCCGCTGGATCAGGCGCAGGACGAACAGCACCGCCAGCAGGATCAGGATGATCTTGACCGTGCCGGAGACGGAGAGCAGCACCATGGGGCGAAAGTAGAAGCGGATGGCCGCGGTGACGGTGGCCGGTGTGGTGCCTCGGTGCCTGTTTTCGTGCCATCGATAGCTTCACCCCCTTACACACGCACGATGAGCCGGCATGATGACGACCGCCATGGCCATGAGCGCCTTCCGATCTTCAGGAAGGCCATGGCCATCCGCGAACTGGTGGACCACATCCTGGAAGCCGCCCCCGAGGGGAACGAGATGCTGCGCAGCCAGATCGACCAGATGCACGGCGATGCGATGTTGATCCCGGTGAAGATCGCCGGTGCCGAGGGCGGCGACCTCTACGACCTGCGCATGGAGAACGCGGCCATCATCCGCAAGTGCGCGCGCGACCTCGTGGTGGGTCTGCGTGGTCTGGAGATGTTCGGCTACGATGAGCAGCCCTGGTTCGACCTGCTGCGCAAGGAAATGGAGGAATTCCGCCTGCTCTTCATCGACTGGGTGGCCGGCTTCGACAAGGGCAACTACCTCCCCGACCGCTGGGGCCTGTTCAACCCGCCGGGGGTCGGACCGCACGACCCGGATCCGGATGAGGACATCACATAGGATCTGTTCGCATCACCACCACAGCGACACGGAGCACGGAGAAAAGCACGAAGCATGCGCCATGGCGCCGGGGGGTTTTGAGATGGAAGATGGCTCCATGCGCTCCGTCTCTCCGTGGTCCGGTGAATTCGCGGGTTGAATACAGCCCTCAAAATGGCCCTTCGCGCGCACTTGTTCGCCCGCTCATTGGTTGCGACCGAGCAGGCGGGCTTGTTCCAGGACGTTCTCCATGGCCAGGCGTTCCAACTCGGAGATCTCCCGCTCCTCGGTGCGTTCGCGGCCGAAGAGCGTGAGCTTCACGCCCGGCCCGGCGATGATGGCCTGGATCACCTTGATCTCGCTGTCGCTGGGGGGTGAATCGTACCATTCCCACTGGATCATGCCGTTGTTGCCCTGATGCATCAGGTCGGCCGCGGGCTCGAACTCCAACGCCTTGTCGCCCTTGGAGAACTTGATCTTC
The DNA here is from genome assembly GCA_964394425.1 of uncultured Chryseobacterium sp. Taxonomy (GTDB): domain Bacteria; phylum Bacteroidota; class Bacteroidia; order Flavobacteriales_F; family PHOS-HE28; genus PHOS-HE28. Next base: position 83,458 of record CAYMXP010000007.1, read on the forward strand.
GTGATGTTCAGGGGGCGGTAGCTGGCGTACCGCACTTGCAACCGCGCCCACAGCGGCCCGGTCTGTTTACGGCCCACGTAGATGAAGCAGATGGAGGTGTCCGGGATGTTGGTGATGCGGCCGTCGCGGTAGATGTCCTGTCCAAGCTCATCGAACTCATGCACGATGTGTTCGCGCAACGACGCATCGCGTGTCTGTGCCCCTGAAGGAAGGCTCACGGTGATGAGCAGCACCGCGGCACCGAGTGATCGCATCATATGTTCCATGCAGGCTTTGGTATTGGGGTCGCGGACGGTGCCGGATCCGGTCATCATCACCATTCCAAGTTCCCGATCTCCCGCGCAAGGTAAGCGTCCTTTTCTTCAGCCCGCGGATCCATGCCTTTCCTCCCATCTCCGCACCGCCTTGTCCCGGTGGCGAACGGCGGGCACCGGGTCAGAAGATGCTCCGGCGCCGGGTGGTCTTCAGGCCGAGGGTTCCGAACAGACCGCGCGCCAGCTCGCGGAACACGGTGCGCCCCACCTGCCGCACCATGGTGTTGCGGCTGATCTGCTCCAGCACGCTGGGCGGCTCTTTGCCCTCGCGCGAAGGGGTGGCATCCGGCCGGCCGGCTTCGTCGCCCCCATCCTGCCGCATGCGCTGCTCCAGCAGTTCAAAGGCGCTGTCGCGGTCGATGACCTCGTTGCAGGTGCGCGCCAGCGGACTGGCATCCACCAAGGCCCGTGCTTCGGCCGGCGTGAGCACATCCATGCGCGTGCCCGGCGCCCGCAGGAGCACGTGCGCCAGCGGCGTGGGTGTTCCGCGTTCGCTCAACGCCGTCACCAGCGCTTCGCCGATGCCCAGCGCGGTGAGCAGGTCCTCGGTGCGGTAGAAGGATGAGATCGGGTAGTTCTCCGCCGTGCGCTTGATGGTGATCCGGTCCTTCGCGGTGAAGGCCCGCAGCGCATGCTGCACCTTCAGCCCCAGCTGGCCCAGCACGCTTTCGGGCACGTCCGAGGGGTCCTGCGTGCAGAAGAACACGCCCACGCCCTTGGAGCGGATCAGTTTGATCACCGTCTCGATCTGCTGCATCAGGGCCGGTGTGGCCGTGTTGAAGACCAGGTGCGCCTCGTCGATGAACAGGCAGAGCCTGGGTTTCTCCGGATCGCCCACTTCGGGATAGGTGTTGTAGATCTCCGCCAGCAGGCTGAGCATGAAGGTGCTGAAGAGCCGGGGCCGGTCCTGCAGGTCGGCGAGCCGCACGATGTGGACCACGCCGCGGCCCTCGCGCTGGGCCAGCAGGTCGTTCGGATCGAAACTGCGCTCGCCGAAGAACCGCTCGGCACCCTGTTGCTCCAGCTCGATCAACTTCCGCAGGATGATGTTCACCGTGGCCGGGCTCACGGCACCGTATTCCTTCTGTACGCGTGCCTTGCCCTCCTGCGTGGCGAATTGCAGCACGCGCCGCAGGTCCTTGATGTCCAGCAACGGCAGGCGGTTGTCGTCGCAATACTTGAAGATCAGGGCGAGCACGCTCTGCTGGGTGTCGTTCAGGTCCAGGATCCTGGCCAGCAGCACGGGCCCGAACTCGCTCACGGTGGCCCGCAGCCGCGCGCCGGGCTCCTCGCTCAGGGTGAGCAGTTCCACGGGGATGGTCAGCGGTTCGTAGGGCAGCTGCAACCGCTGATGCCGTGCGATCACCTTTTCGCCCGCGGTGCCGGGCGCCGCGAGCCCGCTGAGGTCGCCCTTGATGTCCATGAGCAGCGAGGGCACGCCGTGCAGGCTCAATTGCTCGGCGATCACCTGGAGCGTCTTGGTCTTGCCCGTGCCCGTGGCGCCGGCGATGAGGCCGTGCCGGTTCATGGTGCGCAGCGGCACGATCACCGGGGTTTCCGCCGCGCACGCCTCGCCGAGCAACGGTGCGCCGAGCACCAGTCCGGCGCCCTCGGT
>CAYMXP010000008.1:0-84491 GCA_964394425.1 uncultured Chryseobacterium sp.
TCGCGCACCTTCAACTTGTAGTTGATGAAGAGCTCCAGGTACTCGTCCAGCGCGGCGGGCGTCACCGCCGCGTCCTTGTTGTTCTTCTTGTAGATGGCCTCGAACTCGCCGCGCGTCACCGGGCGGCCATCGACGGTCATCAACACGGGATCATCGGTGGAGGCGGCCGTGGCGGCGCCGTTCTGCGCGGAGAGATCCAGGACGACCGCGACGGCGAACGCGGCGGCCAGATACTTCATCAACGACATGTACATCAGGGGGTTGGTCCGTTCAAAAGGGTGCCAAATCTAACCGAAGTCCCTTCGCCTTGAAGGCCGTGGCTGCCGTTAAAAAGATCGAAGCGCCGGCCCATGCCGATGGCATCGCGCGGCGATCATCGGATCATTCACCCGGTTAGCTTTCGGGATCGGTCCACCATCCCATGCGCAAGCTCACCGCCCCCGCCCTGCTGCTGCTCCTGATCACCAGCTGCCGGCGCGAAGACCTCATCCCCGCCACGCCCGACGACCAGGCGCCGGTGCTCCAGGAGAAAGCCGTGCGAACAGCCGCTCCACAGGGCGACCCCCTCACGCAGGATGAACTGGACCGCGTGGTGATCGGCATGCTCGAGCGCCGTAACGACTTCCGCTGGGAGTGGGTGGACATGCGCGTGCTGTGGAGCGCCACCTTGTACAACGACCACAGCGTGGCCATCGGCTACCAGCCCGCCGGCGCGGGCGACATCAGCGGCATCATCCACCGCATCGACATCCAGGCCGGCGAATGGAAGGCGGTGCATGACGCCCTGATCGACCGCATCCTTCAGGGGCTGAACCGCGAACGCGTGCGGCCGGTCGCCCTCGCCGACATCCTGGTGGAGGACGATCGGGTGCTGCCGATCATCACCCTGCGCCTCACCGACCCCGCCGTGCTCACCGACCTGAGGAACCTTGAGAACGTTCGCTACGTGGAGCCGCTGGATTACTGGCCGGCCGAGGATCCCGATCGCTCCACGTCCGGATGCAGCGCGTCCACCACCGCCGTGAACCCGGCCGACCAGATCGCGATCACACCGGCCGCGATCATGCCATGGAATTTCAACAAGGTGGGCATCCCGGGGGCCTGGAACGAGGCCCAGGGCGAGGGCATCACCCTGGGGGTGATCGACGCCGGCCTCAGCTCGGTGCAACCGCTCCTTGGGTCGGACTTCAACAACGGCGACAGCAACGTGGGCCGCGCGGTGACCACCGCTTTCACCTATGGATCCACCGCGTTCACCACCTGCACGCACGGAACGAGCATGAGCGGGCTCGCCGTGGGCCCGCGCAACGCGCTTGGCGCCACCACCGGCGTGGCCTACCGGTCGAGCCTGCATTTCATCCGCGCATCGGAGGATGTGATGCTGAACCTGTCGGGCGAACGCACCGGGGTGAAGAACGCGCTGATCCAGATGGGCGACCACGCGGAGGTGCGCATCGTGAGCCTCTCGCTGGGCACGCCGTTCTACAGCGGCACGTTGTACGACGGGGTCGCATACGCCCACAACCTCGGCAAGATGATCTTCGCCGCCGCCGGCACCTCCTTCAGCTGGACATCGTGGTGGGGCGTGGTGTACCCGGCGGCCTTCAGCGAGTGCGTGGCCATCACGGGCGTGAAGGCGAACGGATCGACCTGCGCCTCCTGCCACGACGGCAGCGAGGTGGACTTCACCATACCCATGGAGCGCAACGGCAACTCATCGCGCAACTCCCTGTCGCTGCCTTACAGCGGCGTGGCGCCCACCTACATCGGCGGGTCGTCGTGCGCCACGGCCACGGCCGCGGGCATCGCGGCGCTGGTGTGGTCGGCGAAGAGCACCGCCACACGCGAGCAGGTCCTGTCGTGCCTGAGGAGCACCGCGCAGTTCTACCCGACCCCGAACGGTTCGCACGGGTATGGGAAGCTCAATGCTTCGGCGGCGGTCAACTGCGCGCAGGCGCTGTAGGGATCGGCTGACTTACAGGTGGCTGTAGTTCGGCGCTTCCCGCGTGATGTACACGTCGTGCGGATGGCTCTCCTTCATGCCGGCCGAGGTGATGCGGATGAAGCGCGCCGCCTTCAGCGAGGTGATGTCGCGCGCGCCGCAATAGCCCATGCCCGAGCGCAGGCCCCCGACCAGCTGATGCACCACCTCGGAGAGCCGGCCCTTGTACGGCACGCGGCCTGAGATCCCCTCGGGCACCAGCTTCTGCAGGTCGTCCTCCATGTCCTGGAAGTAGCGGTCCTTGCTGCCCTGCTGCATGGCCTCGATCGAGCCCATGCCGCGGTAGCTCTTGAAGCGGCGGCCTTCGTAGATGATCGTCTCGCCGGGACTTTCCTCCACGCCGGCGAACATCGATCCGATCATCACCGTGCCGGCGCCGGCGGCCAGCGCCTTCACCACGTCGCCGGTGTAGCGGATGCCGCCGTCGGCGATCACCGGCACGCCGCTGCCGTCGATGGCGCGGGCGCAATCGTACACGGCGGTGAGCTGCGGCACGCCCACGCCCGCGATCACGCGCGTGGTGCAGATGCTGCCCGGGCCGATGCCCACCTTCACCGCGTCGGCGCCGGCGTCCACCAGCGCCCGGGCGGCGTCGGCCGTGGCGATGTTCCCGGCGATGATGTCGACGTCGGTGAATTTCTTCTTCGCGCGCTTCAGCAGGTCGATCACCCCGCGGGTGTGGCCATGGGCGGTGTCGATCACCAGCGCGTCCACGCCGGCCTCCACCAGCGCGGCCGCCCGGTCCAGCGCATCGCCGGTGATGCCGATGGCCGCCGCCACGCGCAGGCGCCCGAAGCGGTCCTTGGCGCTGTGGGGGCGCTGCTTGAGCTTGATGATGTCCTTGTAAGTGATCAGGCCCACGAGCTTGAAGTTCCCGTCCACCACCGGCAGCTTCTCGATCTTGAATTCCTGCAGCACCTCCTCGGCGCGGGCCAGCGAGGTGTCCGGCGCCGTGGTGATCAGGTGCTCGCGCGTCATCACCTCCGCCACGGGCCGGTCCTTCTTCTTCTCGAAGCGCAGGTCGCGGTTGGTGATGATGCCCACCAGCTTGCCGTCCCCGTTCACCACGGGAATGCCGCCGATGGAATGCTCGGACATCAACTTCAGCGCGTCGCCCACCACGGCGTCCTCGCCCAGGGTCACGGGATCCTGGATCATGCCGCTCTCGCTGCGCTTCACGCGGCGCACCTCGTTGGCCTGCTCGGCGATGCCCTGGTTCTTGTGGATCACCCCGATGCCGCCCTGCTGGGCGATGGCGATGGCCAGCTCGGAGCCCGTCACCGTGTCCATCGCGGCGCTCACGATGGGCACGTTCAGGCGGATGTTGCGCGAGAAATGCGTGCGCACATCCACCTCGCGGGGCAGCACCTCGCTGTAGGCGGGCACCAGCAGCACGTCGTCGTAGGTGAGGCCTTCGCCGGTGAACTTGTCCGAAGGGAAGGGAACGCCGGCCTTGGTCAGTTCAACGGGCCGGTCGGCGGTGGCAGGGGAGCGATCCATGCGCGAAAGTACGGGAAGCGGGGGAAGGGTCGAACGGCATCACAGGGCCATCGGGTCCACCAAGCATTGCGGACGAGGCATTGCTCAATGGCTCACATGGAGCCACGGAGACACGGAGGTCAGGCCGATCCGCGGCCCTGCCAGCGACGATCAGGCACATCCGAGCGCGCATTCTCCGTGCCTCCGTGGCTCCGTGTGAGTACCTCGAGCCCGTGAGCCATACGGGTCGTGGTCGCCTGCCGCAACATGGGATCAAGGCGCGTTAGCCATGAACGGCATCAGCCCCATGCCGGTAAGGACATGGGGCTGAACACGGACCGCATCGGGCGCTCAATGCTCCAGCTTCACCACCTGCACCGCGTCCACTTCGCCATCGGCCAGCAGGCTCACGATGTACTGGCCCGGTGCCATGCCGCTGGTGTTCCACTCATAGGTGAACAGACCGGCTTGCGCCAGACCCAGATCAAGCGTGGAAACGAGCTGCCCGCTCACGCTCATCACCGTCATGCTGATCGCCGCATCGCGATCCAGGGCGTAGGCGATGGCCGTGCGCTCGGTGAATGGGTTGGGATGCACCATGAGCCGCTGATCGCCTGATGACGAGGCTCCATTTGATCCGCCACCGGGCAGGGAGTTGAGGTTGCCGCCGTCGTTCGTCACGCAGCAACCCGTCACGATCGCCTGAAGCGTGGCCACGGTCGTTTGAAGCGATCCGATGACCGCCTGCTGCTCCTGCCATCCGCCAATGAGCACGGGAACCAGCTTGGCGTAGTCGATCGCCAGGATGGGCATGGGCGCATTGATCAAGGTGCCCGCGCTATCGTACTCGGCGGGGATCGTCAGTGAACTCACGACGCTGGGCACCACGCCGGCCACCGAATCGGCGATCAGGCCGATCTGCGTCCCAATGGGTGCGTTCAGGAGCGACTGCCCCAAGGTGTTGTGCTCGTACGTGCTGGGGGACAGTTGCTGCAACATGGCGCTCGCGCCGGCTAGGGGCTGCACGTTGGTCTTGATGCTCGCATCCGAAGGGATCGCGATCCCATTGCTGTAGTTCTGGCCGTTCACCCAAACATCGCCGCAGAAATGACCCGCCCAATTCACGGAACCGCCCGAGGCGCAGCCCTTCACGCCAATGGCCATGGCTCCCCCGCTTCCGAAGGCCTCACCATTGAGACCGATGACCTGTGGAGAAGCACCATTCCCCTTTCCACTCGCGCCGATCGTCAAAGTACTCCCGTTGTTCGCGATCGCTTCCAGGCCCTTGCATGTTGAACCGTTGGAGGCCTCACCCTGCAATCCGATCGAATGCAAGGCACCGCTCACCAGCGAGAGGATCCCGTGCATGGCCGCCCCACCCGGGTGATCAGCCTGAATGTAGACGGCACGATCGCCTCCACCGCCCAGCGGTGTCTGGACCACATGCAACTTGCCGATGGGCGCCATGGTTCCAATGCCCACATTGTTCGCTTCCTGCGGACAGACGTTGGTGGAGTTCACCGCCGTGTAGGTGTCCGATCCCAGACCGCTGCTGTACCAATCGCAATCCGTTCCCCCACCCACGGGCATGGGCAGGTTCCGCCAATACACGCGGCCATCCAGCGAATCAACCACCAGCACGCGTTGCAGGTTCGGCCGCTTGTAGGCCGTGCTGGGCAGCGCGAAATTCCGCAGCCTGATCGTGCGGCTGAGGATGTCCAGGCGCTCATCCGGATCGGCCGCGGCGGCATGGAAATCCCCGATGCCCACATGGATCTCCGTCCCGTTCTCCACCGGTTTCAGACGCATCCCTTCCAATCCCTCCAGCGATCCATTGCCGGTGGCCGCGCCGGTGTAGGAGGAGGTGAACAGGAAGCGCATGCGGTCGCCGAGCGTAGTTCCGGGGTTGTCGCTCCACTGGATCACCGCATCGCTGAAGTCCAGCAACTCGCCCGAGAGGTAGTTGGTGGGCACCGCGTAGGTGTACTTGTGCCCGATGTACATCTGGTCGTTGTTGCCGGTGATGGCGACCCCGTTCCGCTGCCAGGGACGGTAGCCCCATTGCTGGGCGTTGTTGGTGGGCTCACCAAGATGCAGCCGGCTGAAGGGGCCGTTGGCCGCACCCGACCAGAAGCCGGACGCATTGGTTGGTCCGGCAGCCAAGAATCCGGTCGTGGTAATTCCGAACCCTTGATCGTCGAAGTCAATGGGCCGCGATTGATCCGCAATCGGATCGAATTGTTGGTCCTGATCCCAAGATCCTGAACATCGTTGGTACCAAGCCAGTTGGACGTTGGGTTCGTAAGCGTGTTACCTGCGGTGTGCCAGTCCTGGCAAAGCACCGAGAAGCTCACAAGCGCGAACGCACTTGTAACTATGAACTTGTTCATGTTCTTGAGCAATTGTGCTCAAGGACTCCTGCCTTCCCAAAGGCACATTCTCGACCAACTTGAACCATTTCTCAACCTTCCCTTCAAAACGTAGATGCCTCCTGCAAGGTCTACTGGCAGCCTCATCGTCCGCGCAGCGAAGCACGGCACACCCGATATCCTTTGAACGATCCGCCCCGCTGGATCCATTACCACGATGAGATCGATCTCGCATGCATCCTTGCCTGCCATGTAAAGTCCGTGTGCCGAGATATGCGGCGTGAGGTCGAATTCCGAGACCCCTACATCGCTTTCTTGCGAGACATGCATCGAGTCGAAATAATAGTACGCCGAACTCCATCCGAATGATCCGGGGACGAACAGCAGGTCAACCTCGGTTGAATCCTGGAAGTTCCCAACATACATCCACTCTTCACCTCCAACCGCCACGAAGGTGTCCTGGAGCAAAATCCACGAATCACTTTCAACAAAATGACCGGGTGCATGAAAGTCGATCTGCGGAAGCACATCCAAATGCATGGCATGCGCTTCGTGCAGGCTGTCCACTGCGAAGTACACACTTATTCTATCGACCGCATAGTCACAACCTTCGGCTCTGGACGATCGGAATCTCACCAGATATTTTGAATCTGCCACAAGCGGGCTTGTCAATCGCACACCGACGTACTCTTTGCTACTGGTAGGGTAGACATCTAGATAGAACGCGGCAAATCGTTGTCCATGGTACGCGTTCTGGAATCCCTGATCCACGGATGGAGGGTAGGTGATAAACATGGGTGTACCACCACAAGCGACCGCGCTGTCGGTAAAATCGATGTCCGGTGTGCCTAAGGTTGGAGTGAACCATGGCGGCGCGGTTTCGATCTGTGAATAGTCAACTTCGTTACAATTGGACGTGTCCTCGAAACTCGGGTTGGGCACCAGGTTGATCTGGGCGGCGGCCGGCATCCATGCGGCCAGGAAAATCGAGAACATCCCGCCACGGAAGAAGGCGCACGGTCTGAAGCCGTCCGCCTTCTCCCATGCCGGTTGGGAAGACATGCGCATCCATGCACGAGCGCCTTGTTCGGTTTTTGCGGCGTTCACGATGGAGCGCATGCGGGAAGGGACCTTGAGCAATTCCGCCGCGTGATGTTGATGCCTCGTCCGTCGCGGCTTCCGTCAGGCATACCAAGGTAAGACCGCCCTGGGTGCGGTGCGTGCTGCCTACTGTGCTTCGGTCCGGCGCGCTTACTTTGTTCAGCCTGTGTTCATCTTACGTCGCAGTTTGGTGACACATGGGCACGCAAGCCCCTGCCGGAACGCCGGTGGGGGCTTCGTGTTGGAAGCTCCTGAAAGCCTTACCGCCGTAGAGAGAGAGAGAGAGAGAGAGAGAGAGAGAGAGAGAGAGAGAGAGAGAGAGAGAAGAGCCTCTCAGCGCGTGCGATCGGATATGGGGATCCTCCGGGATCATCACTTCAACCTTACCTGCCTTCGCGATCCCGGAGCTGGATCAAAGGCGCACCAAGCTATGGTCGGAGATCGGGGAAATGTTCTCCGGTTGAAAACCATTACCGGCCGCGCTTTCGATCGGCCTCACTCCCCCTCCACCCCGTAGATGAAGGTGACGGTGCCGCGCTTCTCGATCTCCTTGCCCGCGCCGTTGCGGATGGCGCAGTAGTAGCCATACACGCCCTGCGGCACGTAGTTGCCGTTCACTTCCCCGGTCCACGGCTCGGCGGGATCGCTCGTGGTCCAGATCTCCTGGCCCCAGCGGTTGAAGATGGTGAACTCGTAGGCGCTGAAGTCGGTGAAGGCCGTGACGGGATGGAAGGTGGGGTTGTGCGCGCTGCCGGCGATGAAGGCATTGGGGATGTAGACGCTCTCCTCCTGGATGGCGCACGCAACGTTGCTGCGCGCGGTGGCGTTGATGCCCGAGCTGTTTCCGCCCTCGATGGCTTCCACGAAATAGCAGAAGCTGCCGTTGCTCTCCCAGAGGTCGCTCACCACGTCGTCGTACCACCATTGGTCGGGTGGGTTCACGGTGAGCAGCGCGTACGGCAGTCCGCCCACGGAGCGCCAGATCGCGTAGCCCGTCACGCTGCCGTCCCAGTCCTCGTAGCCGTTCCACACCAGGTGGTCGGTGCCGTCCAGGTCGGCGGTGGCGCGCAGCAGGATCGAGGTGCCGTCGTTGCTGGTGAGCAGGTGGGTGTCGCAGCTGTCGTCCACCTGCACGCGGTAGAGGTAGCTGCGCTGGTCGGTTTCCGCATCGAGGTCGTCGAACACCACCAGCGGCCCCGGCGCCACGGCTCCGCCGATCTGGGCCACATGCACCCAGGGCTCGCCGTTGGCCGAACGCTCCAGGCGGTAGCGCCGCACCACCGCGCTCATGTCCACGCTGTCGATCACCTGCACGTGGCCCGGCGCGATCACGTTGACCGTGCGGAGGTAGTTGTAGGCCGGCACCGGCGGATAGTCGGTGATGCGGCAGGTCTTGTTGCTGAGCGAGGAGGCGGCGCCTCCATCGCGCAATGCCTTCACCACATAGCAATAGGTGGCGAAGGGATCCACGCTGGTATGCACGAAGCTGTGCGTGGTGGCCGGGAGCGTCGCGAGCAGGTACACCGCACCGCCGTTCTTCTGTCCAAACAGCTGGTGGCTGCCCACGGTCCATCCTTCGTAGTGCGACCAGTTCACGGTGATGCGCGCGTTGCACTTGTCGTAGGTGGTGCTCGCGTAAATGGTGGAGTGCTCCGAAAGCGTGGGGCTGGTGTTGGGGCTGGGCGGCGTGCCGGTCCAGCAGGTGTCGAAGGCCGCCACGGTGAAGGACTCCGAGCCGAAGCCCGCCCCGCTGCCCAGCCAGGTGTAGCTGGTGTTGAACTGGCCGTAGACCGTGTCGAGGATCACGCTGCCTCCGGGGGTCACCTGCACGATGATGTAGGCGTCGGTGTCGGGTTCCGGGCTCGGATCCCAGTCCAGGGTGGCCAGGCCGGTGAGGGTGTCCACGCTCACCACCGCCATGACCGGCGAGGAGGGCGGGGTGGCATCGGCGAACCAGTCGCCGATGGCATTGCTGAAGCTGGTGCAACCGAGCGCGTCCGTCAGACCAACACGGTAAGTGAGCGTGTCGTCGCAGATGCTGATCACGTGATCGAACTCGAATTCGGTGTTGGGCACCGAGCCGATCAACTGCCAGCTTCCCACGGGGTATTCCAGCCAGATGCCGTAGTCGGCCGCCGAGGTGGCCAAGGGAGGAACATGCTGTGGCGACCAGTCGAGCAGGGCGCTGCCCAGGGGTGCGCTCTGGGTGACGGTGAGAAAGATCGTGGCCAGCGTGTCGCTCGCGATGGAGGTATCCGGCGGAAGACCGGTGCTCACGGTGGTCATGTAGTAATACCGCGGAGCGGTGTTGGCGCCGGCGCCCAGATGGAGGAAGCTGGTCTGGCCGTAGACGAGGATGGTGCCGACCAGGGCATAAGGCCCGCCGCTGGCCGCCGAGCTCCAGACCTGGTAGCCGGCGAAATCCCCTCCGGGATCGGGCGGCACGATCCAGGTCAGGTCCACGTCGCCGGCGGGGTTCACCGAAGCACAACGCAGCTGCGGGGGATCCAGGACCACGCCGCGCGCGATCGAGGAAGCGAACACCAGGGCGATGAGGGCCGCACCACGCATGATGCACCAACGATCAAGGGCGCCGATCCGTGCCATGGACAAGACGTTCAGGCACCGGAGGTTGTTGCCGGCCCGAAGTCGGGCAGCGCGGCCATGCGGCGCCTGGCCTCGGCGAAGCCCTCCATGATCCTTCGCACCACCTCGGCCGCCGTGGGCACGTCGTCGATCAGGGCGCTCACCTGGCCGATCTCCAGTTCGCCCTCCTCCAGGTCGCCTTCGAACATGCCGCGCTTGGCACGGCCGCGGCCGAGCAGGGCCTTCAGCTCGTCCACGCCACGGCATTCCGCATAGGCCTTCATCACCTGGTCGAAGAACGCGTTGCGCATCAGCCTCACGGGCACGATCTCCTTCAGGGTGAGCAGCGTGCCGCCTTCGCCCGCTTCGGTGATCCGCTGCTTGAAGGCCGCGTGTCCGCTGGACTCCTGCGTGCAGGCGAAGCGGCTGCCCACCTGCGCGCCGTCGGCGCCCAGGGCCATGGCGGCGGCCATCGCACGGCCGTCGCCGATCCCCCCCGCGGCGATCAAGGGAAGATCCACCGCATCGCGCACCATGGGCACCAGCACCAGGGTGGTGGTCTCTTCGCGCCCGTTGTGCCCGCCGGCCTCGAAGCCTTCGGCCACCACGGCGTCGCAACCGGCCGCCGCGGCCTTTTTCGCGAAGCGCACGCTGGCCACCACATGCACCACCGTGATGCCCCGCTCCTTCAGCCACCCTGTCCATTTGGTGGGGTCGCCGGCGGAGGTGAACACGATGCGCACGCCTTCCTCCTCGATCACCTTCATGTGCTCATCCACCTGGGGATACATCAGCGGAACGTTCACCCCGAAGGGCTTGCCGGTGGCCGCCCTGCACTTGCGGATGTGCTCGCGCAGGACATCGGGGTACATGGATCCCGAGCCGAGGATGCCCAGGGCGCCCGCCTGGCTCGCGGCCGAGGCCAGGCGCCAGCCGGCGCACCAGATCATGCCCGCTTGAACGAGCGGATAGCGGACCCCGAACAGGGCGGTGACGCGGTCGGACATGGGAACTGGACGGCGCCAAAATAGCCCCCTTGCTCCTGTCCGTCGGGGTGGTCCGGCGGCTGTTCATAATCCCGATCGGGGGTTCCGCCGTAAAAGCACGGGAGTTTTCTAAGTTTGCCCGGTACCTGAGACGAAGCTCATGCGCATCATTACGCCGCGGACCACACCGCTGCTGATCCTCGCCGCCCTGTTCACCGGCGGTGCGTCAGCCCAATACACCTGGGACGTCGGGGTGCATGTCGGCGCGTCGAACTACCTGGGCGAAATGGGCGGCAAGGAAAAGCCCCGCCGCGATTTCATCTGGGACATGAAGCTCAACCAGACGCGCTGGGCTCTGGGCGGTTTCGCGCGCTACAAGGTGAACCGCATGTTGAGCATCAACTCCGGCATCCTCTACCTGCGCATCCAGGGGGCCGACATCCACAGCAGCAACCCCGCGCGCGTGGGCCGCAACCTGAACTTCCGCAACGACATGTTCGAGTGGTACATCCGGCCGGAATTCACCCTGTACCAGGACAACGACCTGGGCGGGCGCGGCCGCTACCGCACCGACTTCCGCCTGTTCGCATACGTGGGCGCCGCCCTGTATTACCACAACCCCAGGGGCCAGATCAACCGCGATGGCGACTTCTACGACCTGCAGCCGCTCACCACGGAGCTGGAGGATTACTCGCAGTTCGGCGCGGCCATCCCGGCCGGCATCGGCTTCCACTTCACCAAGAAGCGCCGCCACCGCTTCGGCTTCGACTTCGGCTGGCGCACCACCTTCACCGATTACCTGGACGACGCCAGCACCACCTACAAGGACGTGAGCGCGCTGGATCCGCTGACCACCGACCTGTACGACCAGCGGCCCTACCTGGTGGACATCGACCCCGGCACGCCGGGCGACCAGGTGGAGACCACCAGCGGCGACGTGGTGACCGTGCCGAGCATCTACCAGTACGGCTATTGGGACAACGAAAGCGGCCTCAGCAAGCCGTCGGACAACAAGCGCGGCGATCCCACCCACAACGACAGCTACCTGACGATGACCTTCACGTACAGCTACGTGCTGCGCGGGCAGTCAAATTTCTACCGCCAGCGCTACAGCTGGATCCGCGGCAAGAAGCGCATCGGCCGCAAGAGCCGGGCGAAGTTCTGAGCGCACAATAGCAACAAAGCTGGAAGGGGGCCGCGGCCCCCTTTCTTTTTTGGGATGGCTCACGCCTCGATCGCGTTCCGCTCCATCCACTCCTCCAGCACCACCAGGTACCAGAGCCGCGCCCAGCTCACGCGCTTCGGGTCGGCGAGGAACGCGCTCCACAGGGAGCGCAGGCCATCGGCATTGAACACCGCACGTTGACAGAGCCGTTCGATCCGCGCTTCGCAGAACGAACGCAATTCCTCACGCATCCACCGCGGCCACGGCAGGGTGAAACCCATCTTCGGCCTGTTGATGATCTCCGGAGGCAGCAGGTCGCCCAGCGCGGAGGTGAGCAGTTGCTTGGGGGTATGCGGATGCTTCTGCGCATCGCTCACGCCGAGCACGAACTGCACCAGCTCGTGGTCCAGGAAGGGCACGCGCACCTCCAGCGCGTGGGCCATGGCCATCTGGTCGGTGTCGCGCAGCAGCACGTTCTGCATGTAGGTGCTCATCTCCAGCAGCGAGACCTGCGAGAGCAGCGGAAGACGGACGCCGCGATCGGTGACCAGCAGGTCATGCGCGATGCCGCCGACGCGATCGGGCGCGAGCGAGCCGGAGGAAAGAAGTTCCGCCAGCGCCCGCTCATGCGCCACCTGGCGGGTGATCGGATACGTGCGCTCCACATCCACCGACCCGAGCTGCATCACGTAGGCGAGCTTGTGGTAGCCGCGGGGCAGCTTCAACCGCGTGACGGCGGCCGCGCCAAGCCGCCGCACCGGGGCCGGGAGCAGCGCCATCCAGCGCAGCCGCCGGAGCGCCAGGGAGCGGGTGAAGACCGGATAACCGGCGAACACCTCGTCGCCGCCCAGACCGCTCAAGGCCATGGTGATGCCGGCGCGCTTGGTGGCGCGGCTCACCACGTAGGTGTTGGGGCCGTCGCCGCTGGGATGGTCCATCGCGGCGAACACGTCCGGCAGGGCATCCAGCAGGTCCCGGCCACGGAGGCGTATCGGCGTATGCACCGTGTTGAACTTCTTCGCGACGATGGCCGCGTACCGCTCCTCGCTGAAGTCCTCCTCATCGAAACCCACCGAGAAGGTGTGGATCGGCGCGCCGCTCACCTCGGCCATCAGGCCCACGATCGCGCTGCTGTCGATGCCGCCGGAAAGGAAGGCGCCAAAGGGCACGTCGCTCACCAGGCGCCGCTCCACGGCGCGCGCGAGCCGTTCGCGCACCTCGCGCCTCACGCGGGCGGGATCCATCGCTGCCGCTCCTTCCTCCACGGTCCCCGACAGATCCCACCACCGATGCACCTCGGCGCCGGTCTCGTTCACGCGCATCCAATGGCCGGGCATCACCATGCGCACATCCTTCACGATGGTGGCCGGCGCATGCACCGTCTGGTAGCGCAGGTGGTCCGAAAGCGCTCCGCGATCCAACCGGCGCGGGACAAGTCCGGTGGCCAGCAGCGCGCGTAGCTCCGAGGCGAACAGCACGCGGCCTTCGCGTTCATGCACGTAGAGCGGCTTGATCCCCAGGCGATCGCGCGCGATGAACAATTCGCGCTTCTCCCGGTCCCAGATCGCGAAGGCGAACATGCCCTTGAGCCGGTGCAGGAACGCCGGCCCCCACCTCGCGTAAGCGGCCAGCAGCACCTCCGTGTCGCTCGCGGTGCGGAAGGCGGTGTCGTTCAGCTCCGCGCGCAGTTCGCGGTAGTTGTAGATCTCGCCGTTGTACACGATCGCAAATCGGCCATCCGTGCTGTGGAAAGGTTGGTTGGAAGCAGCCGACAGGTCGATGATGCTCAGGCGACGGTGGACCAGAATGACGCGGTCGCCATCACGCCAGATGCCCTCCGCGTCGGGACCGCGGTGGGCCAGTGCCGCGGCCATGGCGCGGGCGGCGCCATCAGGATCCTTCAGGCCCGGGGGTCCGACGATGCCGGCGATGCCGCACATGGTCCCGACGGATCTTCAGTGCTGGTGGATCAAAGGATGAAGCGCGTGTCGGCCAGGATCCGCTCGAGCCCCGCGCGCAGGTGCAATGGCTCGCGGCCCAGCAGTTCGCGCATGCGCGTGATGTCGGGCATGCGGCGCGTCATGTCGCCCTCTTCCAGCGGCGGCAGATGCACCACCTTGCTGCGGCTGCCGGTGAGGTCGATGATCAGCCGCGCGAGGTCCAGGATGGTGATCTCCATGTCGCTGCCGATGTTGGCCACGTCGTTCATCACCTGCTCCTTGTAATAAGCGCCCAGGCACGCGTCCACGTTGTCGTCGATGTAGCAGAATGTGCGCGTCTGCCGCCCGTCGCCGTACACGGTGATGTCGTCGCCCTTGAGCGCGGCGCGGATGAACTTGCTCACCACGAAGTCCTTGCTCTGCTTGGGGCCATAGGTGTTGAAGAACCGGAAGACGGTGTAGTCCAGGCCGTACTCCTTCTGGTAGCTGCGCAGGAAGGCCTCGGCCAGGTTCTTCACGATGGCATAGGGCAGCTTGCTGTTGAGCGGGGTGGTGCGTTCGTTCTGGGGGATCTCCACCGGCTCGCCGTACACCTCGCTGCTGCTGCTGTACAGCACGCGCTTCACCCCGGTGTTCTTCGAGAGGTCCAGGATGTTGCGGATGCCGTCCACGTCGCGCAGCACCATCACGGGGTTCTCGATGGTGCGGCGCACGCCCACGACCGCCGCGTAGTGGAACACGTGGTCGAAACGGTAGGCGTAGAACACGCTGGAGATGTCCTCGAAGCGGTTCGCGTCGCACTTGATGAAGGTGAGGTTGGGCCGGCCCTGGGTGGGCAGCTTGCGCAGGTCGCCGGTGAGCAGGTTGTCCACCACCACCACCTCGTTCTTCGGCTCGGCGGCCAGCTTCAAGGCCAGGTCGCTGGCGATGAAGCCCGCTCCACCGGTCACCAGGATGCGCGGCATGCGTTGGGATCTTCGGGGTGGCGAATGTACTGGCCCGCACGCAGACCGGCGGCCGGTGATGGTCAGCGCCTCCTCCGGCGGTACCACGCGATCAGGAGCGCCACGAACGCGGTGGCGCCCACGCCCGCCCAGAACGCCCGATGCGTGACGATGCTCCTGATGTGCCAGGGCAGCAGCTTCCAATTGAAGGTGGGAAGCAGGCCGTGCTTGCGCCACCATGCCAGGTCGTACGCCTCGACGGGTGCGAGTTTTGTGCCGGTGAGCGAAAAGCCGCTGAAGCGCGCGCCGTCGGTGGAGACGTCCACCAGCAGCAGCGCGTCGCGCTTCTCGTCGCGGATGGCCGTCTGGATGAAGGTGAGGCCCTGCTCCGGCCGGTCGATGAAGAAGGAGGCGCTGGCCTGGCCGCCCAGCGATCCGCTGAACCAGGTGACGGGCGTGGTGGCGGCGATCCTCCGCAACAGGGGCAGCACGTCGGCCGCGTAGTTCCCGCCGGTGAGCGAGCGCGTGTTGTTGCTGAACAGGCCTTCGTAGCGGTCCGCTCCCTCGGCCCAGATGGGCCGGTGGCTGATGATGAACAGAGCGCGTATCGATCCGGTGGCCGCATCCGCGGCGGCGTGCTCGATCATGGCGAGCTGGTCGCCGCGCACCCCGCTGTCGTCCCGTTCGGTATCGAGGATGATGAAGCGGTCGGGACCCACGTCGAAGGAAAAGAACGTGGCGCCGTAGAGCTCCGGGTAGTGGCCGCCGCCCAGGTCGTGATTGCCCACGGCGTTGAACAGCGGCAGGTGCAACCGGGAGAAGAACGAGCGGCGCGCGCGGTCGCGATCGCCCAGCGGATCGATGAACAGGTCGCCGGTGGTGAGCATGAAGGAGGCACCCAGGGCGTTGATGGTGTCGAGGTTCGCCAGCAGCGTGGAGGCCATGAAGCCCGAACGGGCCGTGTTGCTCCCGTAGAAATGACCGCTCACCACGAAGCGATACGCGCCGGTGCTGTCCGGTGGCGCGATGGGCCGGCCATTGAACGGACTGACGGGACCCCGCCCCACCCCGAGCGACGGGAACAACAACGCGATGGCCAATGGCGCCGGGCACCGCCTCATGTGCCCTTCGCGCTTTTGCTCACGCCCAAGCGCTTGCCATCGCGCATGATGGTGCTGCCCTGGCCGCTGATGAGATCGTGCCGGTTCCCCTTCACCTCCACGCGCAGCAGCTCGGCCCGCACCGGACCGTAGCGCATCGCATCCTTGTCCGCCTCCACGCCCACCGCGTTGCCCAGCAGGGCGCCCTCCTCCCAGGTCATGTGCGCACCCTCGCGCAATTCCACGCCCTTCTCCGATCCGGCGATGGAGCACCGCAGCAGGGAGAGCACCGCCCCTTCACCCGCCTTCACCGCGACGCCCGCCACGCCGTCGAAGGTCACTTCGTTCAACGTGGCCTCGCCGCCATTGAGCACCAGGCCGTCGTCCTTTCCACCGTGGAACAGGCAATGCGAGAGGCTCACCGTGGCGTGCGAGGCCACCATCAGGTCCCCGCCATCGCCGCCTTCCAGTTCAACATGGTCCAGTTCCGCCGTGCCCAGGTCGATCCGCACCGAAGTCGCGCGGCCATGCTCGAAGCGCGCTTTCGAGCGGTACAGGATGAACCGGCCGCCGCGCACGGAACGGAACCGCGAGACCGAAGGGGCCTCGAGCACCTTCACGCCTCCCCGGCCCGAGCCATCGATGATCTCGATGGCGCCCTCGTCGGGATCCGTGCCGCGCAGATCCAGCGGCGAGCGGCTGATGATCCATGCGCCGTTCTCCAGCTGGAGCGTCGTGCCGCCAGTGACCACCAACCGGTAGCCGGCGGGAACGACCAGGTCCCGGTCGATCGTCCAGCGGCCGGGCTTGCAGCGGATCACGCGTTCCGCTTCATCCACATCCAGGAAATCGAATTCCGCCAGGTTGGGCGGCTTCAACGCGAGCAGTTCGCCGCGCATCTCCGATCCCGGCAGCGCGAACGGCCGCACGCTCACCGCTTTCACGGGCGTGGCGCCGAGCACGCGGCAGGCGACCACCGGCTCCGTGATCTTCAAGCTGTCGGGCACGGCGAAGCGCACCTCGACCGGGCCGGCCATGCCCCCGCGGGGGCGGCTGGGCACGATCACCGGCGCCGCCGGCGCGATGGTATCGCTCCCGACCACCAGCCCGGTGACTTCCACCGGGAGGCTGTTCACCGGCACCAGCGCGAGGGTGAGCGTGTCGTGATCATGGCCTTGCAGATAGGCATGGAAACCCAGCGGCACATCGAGCATGCGGCGGATCACGTCCTGGTTGCGGTAATAGATCGAGCGGTCCAGTTCCTTGTAGGGGAATTCACGGTACATGGTGGCGCTCGCGGTGTCGAGCGCGGGTGCGATGGCCGCGAAGATGCTGTCGAGCCATGGCTTCCGGCTCATGCGCTCCAGGTGATGCACGTAGGCACGGAACAGCGCCGTGTCGTTGAACAGGGCGCCGTGCAGGTCGGGCGAAGCACCCTTCGCGCCGGTGAAACGGTAGGCGCCGGCCAGCTTCCGCGTGGGAAAGGCGCTGAAGCTCTCGTAGCTGACGGGCTCCAGGCGCTGCGCCACCGGATCGTAGTGGTACTTCACGTCGCTCCAGTCCATGCTGTGATGGCCGCCGATCAGATCGAGGATGGCGTGGCGCCGCGCCATGCGGTCCACGTCGAACACCTGCGAGGCCGTCAGCGTACCGCGCCGGAACCCATCGAGCAGCGCGAGCGCCTGCTGGAACTGATGCACCGCTTCGGGATCCTTCAGCATGTCGTTGGTCCCGTACGCATCCACGGCGGCGGCCTGGTATTCGGCATACGCTTCGTCGAACGCACGGCCTTCGAGCTTGTTGAGGCGATGCACCCAGTACAGGTCCGGATCGAACCGCAGGATGGGCCCTTCCAGGCGCCGGTTGTTCTCGAGCAGCGCGGGGCCGAAATGTTCCTCGTAGGCGTAGATGCCCAGGTCTTCGCCGTTGAAGATCACCTTGCAGAAACCGTAGCGCAGGGCGATGATCCCCTCCATGCGGCTCAGTTGGTGGTAGAACCAGTCGTACAGGTAGTTGCGCGTGCCGGGATGCTGCAGGCTGAAGCGCTTCATCCCCAGGAAGCCGCCATCCTTGCGGGCGATCACGCGGAAGCTCCATTTGCGACCCTGCACGTGGTCGGCGAGCTTGCCCTTGATGCGGATGCGTGCCTTGAAGGTGCGGCCGCCAGCCTCGCAGCGTGCCTCGACCAGCTGGTTGCCATCGGGCATGATCACCCCCCGATCACGGGCGCGTTCCACCACCGCCTTCAGGCGCTCCATCGCCTGGTCGTCCACCTCGATGCGGATCACCACGGGATCCATGGCGAAGCTGCCGGGGTAGTTACGCGCCCATTGCGCGATGAAGGCGGGCAGGCCGGGATGGCCGCGGTGCTTCAACGCACGATGACCCGCCCAGGCCGATGCCGCCAGCAGCACCGCCGTGCCCATGGCGATGATCCACTTCTTCCTGCTTGACATGGGATGGATGCGGGAGCGCCCCCGCCCGGCGGGAGGGCGCGCAAGGTACAGGGCCCGGCCGGGCTCAACCCGCCCCGCTCCCGGCGCCGTTCGGTCCGTGAGCGAACGCGGGCACCACCCGATCCTGCTCCTCAGGCGCGGCAACGGCCGGTCCGGGCTCCTGCTCTTCCACCGCCTCATACGACCTCCACTCCACGATCTCGTCCTCGGTGATCATGGTCACCACGATGAGCAACAGGATGGTGAAGGGGTTGAGCGAGCCGGTGAGCCAGGACTCGTAGATGATCGAGAACATGCAGGAGAACATGATGGCGAAGGCGATGGGCACGCGCTTGTTCGCCTTGAAGAAGATCAGGAAGAAGCTGCGGAAGTACAGGATCATGCCGATGATGCCCACGTTGAACCACATGGTGAGGTAGCTGTTATGCACCCCGCCGTGGTGGCCCTGGGAGCGCAGGTAGGGATAGTTCTGGCGCATCACGTACTCGTCGTTGCCGAAGCCGCCTCCGAAGAGGAAGAAGCCCCCCTCGTTGATCTGCTGCCAGGCGAAGCCCCAGGCGAAGTAGCGGCCCGAGCCGTCGTCGAGGGTCTCCACCCGGAAGAATTTCTCCAGGCCGAAGCGGATCACGATCGCCGCCAGGTTGGAGGCCACCAGCTCGGCGATGCCCAGGAAGGCGATGAAGGCCACGAAGCCGATGAAGGGCGAGAGGCCGAAGAACCGCGAAAAGACCAGGAACATGACCGTGGCCGTCATCGCGGTGCGCGACCCGCATTGCAGCAGGAGGAAAGCCAGCACCCCGTACACCATCACCTTGCCGCGTAAGCTGAACAGGTCCTTCTTCAGGTGCAGCGCGGTGGTGACCAGGATGATGGTGAGGAAGCTGAAGATGCCAAGCCCGTTGGGGTTCCCGAAGAACGCGCGGTAGCGGCCGGCCATCGCCACCCAGTGCGGCTTGTAGAACAGCAGCGCGTAGCTGGCCATCTGGCTCACCAGGATGAAGAGGATCAGGTTGCGGAAGAAATCCCAGCCGTACAGGCGGAAGTTGTGCAGCACGTAGTTGGGCACCACCAGGAAGAGCAGGCCGTAGCTGATGGTCTTTTCCAGGCCGGTGATCACCTCGCCGCTCTTCACCAGGGGGAAGAACGCGTAGCCCAGGAAGGGCAGGAACACGGGAAAGATCTGCGATAGCGGCGACATCTTCTGGCGGTCCATGAGCATCACCAGCGAAATGGCCACCATCATGGCGTGCTTGGCGGTCTTGATCTTGCGCATCTCAACGAACATGGGATCCATGTCGGAGAGCACCAGGATCATCAGGAAGCCGAAGAGGATGTCGGGGTACATCTCGCGCCCGCGCAGCAACAGCACCGACAGGGGCAGCAGGCCGTAGATGATCGGGCCGCCAAAGAGGGTGGCCAACACCCATACGCCGATGAGCAGGAAGAGCTGGATGTGGGCCCTGAGGTGGTCGAGCATCGCTTAGGCGCCTTTCGGATGGTCCATCAGTGTGGCACGGAAGGCACGGAGATCCGCGGTGACCAGGCCGTCGGCCACCGGTCGTCAGGTCTCCCGCTGAAGCAGTGGATCGTGATCCGGCCTCTATTCGTCATGGTCATCTGGATCGACCGTGTCACGTGCCGATGATCTTCTTCCCGTGTTCTCCGGTTCTCCGTGGTGGGCCGAACATGCTAAGGCAGGGGCGGCAGGTGCCGGTCCATCTGCCGGCGCACCACCGTGCCCCGCTCGTGCGCAAAGGTCAGCAGATCGGCCACGTTCCGCTCCCAGGCTTCGAAGGAAAGCGGCCTGCGCCAGCGGCGTATGTGCGCGGGCATCTCCCCGCGCAAGGCATCGGCCATCGTGCGGATCGCCGCTTCCATCGCATCGGCCGACAAGGGACCGTTCAACAGGTCATCCATCCGCGCCCGGAAGCGCTCGCGCAGGGTCCTGTTGCGCATCAAGCCGTTGAACAGGGAAGCCACCGGCCCGCGCTTGGCGGCCACGTGCGCAAGCAGGTCGAATTCCGCTCCACCCTGGTAGCCCAGGCCCAGGTCGCTGTCGCCCATGATGAACTTCCAGCGCCGGTCGGCCTTCGTGTTCCAGTACTTCACGTTCTGGTCCGGCCAGTCGGTGTTGCCCAGGATGGCCTGCGCGGCCATGTAGGCGAGGAAGCCCTCCACGTCGAGCCGCGCGGCCATGCTGTCCACGTAGGCCGGCGAGGCCGGGTCCATGTGCCCGGCCTTGTGTACCAGCCTGAGGAATTCCTTCACCTGCGCGCTGTCGCCGCGGTACAACAGGGCACGGTCGGCCAGGATGGTGATGGACTTCCTTTTCACATCGTGGCGCAGGGCCAGTTCGTCGTCGTCGATGCGCTCGCGCACCTCGTGGATTCCCCAGTAGGCCCCGTTGACGAACACCACGGCATGCACCGTGGCGCTGGTCTCGAACGGCAGACCGGCGCACAGGCGGTGCTGCACCGCGTCGCGCAGGAAGGCGCCGTTCTGGTCGTTGCCGGCCGCGCGGAGCACCACATCATCATGCGGCCGTCCGTCCAGCGCGCGCACCGGATCGCCGAACGACAAGCGCAGGGCATGCTGCGGGAAGCCGCGCGTGTTGTTGCCGTGGATGCGCAGGCGCACCCCGCCGCTCCAGGCCTCCCGGCCGGTCTTGAACACCTCCACGTGCGCGCCCCGCTCCCACGCCCCGCCGCGGAACTGGTAATTGCCGGGGTACTTCCACCATCGCTGGTCCTCGGGATAGCGCCGCACGCTCTCCTCCTCATCATGGAAAATGCCGTGGCCGGCGACGTAGATGCCCGTGTCCGGATCGAAGAAGGCCCCCGGAGGAAGGACGATGGAGATCACCATCATTTCACCGGCGGGCGGCGGAACGGTGAAGGTGCTCACCGGCCCCATCCGGTGGCCCTCGAACGCGCGTGCCCGGACCACCCCGAGCGAAGGGAACGATCCCTCCGGATGACGCCATTGCACGGAGGTGGGCGTGCTGATCAGGCGGGCGATGCGCGCCGCATCGGCGCCGATCGCGAGCGGCGTGGTGTACAAGGGCGATGAGCCATCGGGCACCGATCCATCCAGCGCGTAACGCACTTCGCCGGCGCCGGGGGCGATGAGGATGATGCGCCCGTCCGCCGCGGAGATCCGTGGCAGCGGCAGCGAGGCATCGTACAGCCGCGCCTCATGCCGGTGCGTGCCGGCCGACCATGCGGCGGCAAGCAGAAGAGCCGCGCACAGCCCGGAGAGCGATATCAGATCGGTGCGGCGCATGGTCGCGCGGGCGGGCGGAGCGATCCGATCACCTCAGGCTCGATCTTCCGGTCCGTTGAACGCCCAGCGCAACAGCAACCCCAACGGGATGAAGACGGCCAGCACGATCAAGCCGGCGCTGGAGCCACAGCCCACGCCGATGGCGATCGCCGCAAGGCGCAAGGTGTGCGGCTTCCAGGGGGCGCCCCCTTCTTCGGGTCCGCTCGATCTTCCCCGAAGCAGCAATGCCACGGCCACCAGCGCGATGCTCAAGGGTACCGAGGCACGGACCAGGGCCACCGACAGCGCGACGACCGCCGCCAATGCCGCGAGTTGCCGCCCCGACGGCCCATGGGCCATGCGCACGAAGCGGCCCAGCACGAAGGCCAGCACCGCCGCCAGCAGCATGGCCAGCAGGATGCCGGGGATGTCGTAGGGCGTGAAGTGCCCCATCTGGTCGGCAAGGAGGCCTTTCAGGTCCATGGTGCGGCGAATGTAGCCGGGCCATGCGAGGCGGCGCGCCCGCGGCACGCTCGTTTACTTTTGGGCCGATCCGCATCATGCGCGTTCCCGCCTGGGTGATCCTCCTGCTTTGCGCGGCCCCTTCGGCCGCCCAATCCGGCCTTCAGCCAGGCACCACCCTTTCGGTGCAACCCGGCACCACCCTGCGCTTCGAGGGCCCGCAGGTCTTCGGCATCCCCGCTTCCGCCGGCGTGCAGAACGATGGCCTGATCGAATTCGATGAACAGGCTTCGCTGGTCGAAACGCCCGGTCACCCGATCACGGGCGCGGGGGTGGAGCGCACCACGCGCCTCTTCCCGCTGCCCATGGCCGGCGCCGATCCCGCCGGGCTGGGCTTCGCCATCAGCACCACGGCGGCGCCCGGGCTGCTGACCCTGACCCGGGGGCATCTGCCCGTGATCGACAACGGCGGCTTGCAGAGCGTGGCCCGCTGGTACGACGTGGGCGCGGCGAACAACAGCGGGCTGGGCGCGAGCGTCACCATGCATTACGATCCTGCCGAACTGAACGGCTTGAACGAGGCCACCCTCACCCTGCATGTTGAAGGCGCGGGCAACCTTTGGAGCGCCTTCCCATCACTGGTGGACCTGATCGACCACGCGGTCGACGTGAACGGAATGGACAGCCTGGGCCGCTTCACCCTCTTCGACACCATCAGCACGCAGGTGGATGAGACCGGCGCCGGCCAGGAGATCTTCCTCCTTCCCACGGTGGCGACGGATGCGTTGACCGTGATCGCACCGGGCCTGGAGCGCGGCAACCTCGTGCTGCGTGATGCGACCGGCCGCGTGCTGATGCAGCGGACGGTCCGTGGCGATCGCCATCGCATCGACGTCAGCACCCTCTCACCGGGGCGGTATCTCCTGAGCCTCGACGGCGTGTACGCCGGATCGTTCGTGAAGCCATGAGGCAGGTGATCGCCGCCGCGCTCATGGCGACCGTTCCGGGTGTCGCCCAGTGGGACGTGCCCACGCGCATCGAGTTGAACGGCACCACCCCGGAAGACCGTCAGGTGACCGGCCTCGCGCCGCCGCAGGACCCGACGGACGGCACCTCGGCGATCGCCGTGCGCACCCAGCTGGCCATGCATGGAACGGCCACCGGCATCGGCGCCTATTCGATCACGCTCACCCCGGCGCCCGCCGCCTACACCAACGGCCTGCGCCTGAGCTTCGAGCCCGCCGCGGTGAACACCGGAGCGGCCACGCTGAACGTGAACGGCCTGGGCGTGGTGCCCCTGGTGAAGTTCGGCGGCGTGCCCCTGGACAGCGCCGACCTGCGCGCCGGCGTTCCCGTGCAGGTGATCTACGACGGCGGCGCCTTCCAGGTGGTGAACCAGCTGCACCCCGCCTGCCCGCCCGGCTACCGCGCCGTGGGTCGCGACGTGTGCATCGAGGAGATGTGGCACGACTCGGTGAACTTCTACGCCGCCAGCGTGTGGTGCGAGCAGCACGACGCGCGCCTGTGTACCATCGGGGAATGGTACCGCGCGTGCGCCATGCCCGGCGGCATCCTCTCCAGCGTGGTGGCCTTCGAATGGGTGGACCACGCGGCCAACCACGACAACTACGCCAAGCGCATGGGCTCCAACAGCTCCCAACAGATCGGCTGCGAATTGGGCGGCCTGGCCGTGCCCCTGGCCCTCACGCGCTTCCGATGCTGCACCGACCGATGAGCGCGCGCGCGATCCTGCTCCACGTTGCCACCGCATCGGTGGTGAACGCCCAGGTGGCCGTTGACCGACCGGTGCGCTTCACCAGCGCCGACAGCACGCAACGCCGGATCGACGACCTCGCCGCCCCCGTGCAGGACGACGCGCTGATCACCCTCAAGACCGATCGCGACGGCGCCGTGCATTGGGCTGCGGCGGCCGGAACGGCCAACGCGATCACGATCGCCATGCAGCCTCCGCTCGCGTCGTACGCGAACGGCCTGCTGATCCGTTTCCTGCCCGTGCAGAACGCCACCGGTCCGGTCACCCTGAACGTGGACGGCCTGGGCGCGCGCAAGCTCCTGCGGCCCGACCTGCTGCCCGTCGCGCTGGGCCAGCTGATCGCCGGACAGGCCGTCGAAGCGCAGTACGCCGACAGCGTCTTCATCCTGCTCGCTCGCGCGGAAAGCGGCTGCCCGCCGGGCTACCTGCCGGTGAACGCGCACTACTGCATCCAGCAGAACGACAACGACAACCAGACCTGGTTCCAGGCGGCGGACTTCTGCGCCGAACGTGGCTCGCGGCTATGCACCTGGGACGAATACATCCACGCCTGCACCCTGCACCAGGCGGTGATGACCGGCATGTTCGACGACTGGGAGTGGTACGACGACACGGCCGACCACACCCACACCGGCGTGCAGGGCGGACGCTACCAATGCAACAGCCAGCGCTCCATCGGCATGGTCGGCGAGATCCACAGTTCACGATGCTGTTACCGCCTGAGATGATGGTCCTTCCCCGCACGCTGGTCATCGCGCCGCTGCTCACGGCGCAGCTGCTCGCCGCGCAGGTGCGCGTGGACCGGCCCATCGTGCTGCAGGGCTCCACGGCGGCCGACCGGCAGGTGACGGGCCTGTCCGATCCCGCGGCGGAAGGCGATGCGCTGAACGCGCGCAGCCAGCAGGCCTCCGGCCATGCGTATGCGGTGGCCGCCGGGGTGAACGACTGGACGATCAGCCTGTCGCCGCCGCCGGCCGCGCTCGTCGCGGGCATGAAGCTGATGGTGAAGGCGACCGCGGACATCACCGGCCCGGTGACCCTCGACGTGAACGGCCTCGGGCCGCATGACGTGCTGAAAGGTCCCGGACTGCCGCTCGATGCCGGCGACGTGGCATCCGGCGAAGTGGCCGGCCTGCTTTACGACGGTGCCGCGTTCCAGTTGACCGGCGCACGCCGGCTCGAACGCCGCGACTGTCCGCCCGGCATGGCTGAAGTGAACGAACTCTACTGCATCGAAGTGAACGAGCGCGACACCGCCCGGTTCGACGGCGCGTCGATCGCCTGTGGCAACGCCGATGCCCGGCTTTGCACCTGGGGCGAGTGGTATGCGGCATGCGTGCAGGCCGCCGCCCTGGGCCTGAACGACATGACCGGGAATTGGGAGTGGACCAACAACGCCGCCAACGCCGACCACAACGCGCGCGTGGTGGGCCAGGCCAACTGCCCGCACGCGGGCGCCAGCAACGGCTACGACTTCGCCAAACACTACCGCTGCTGCTTCAAGCGGTGAACCCGCTGTTCACGGTCCGGTGATGAACGATGGGATCCGGTGGGTCCCGATCAGCGAAGGACGCGCACCGCATCAGCGGATCGCGTCGTAGATCGCCCGCAGGCGCCGGTTGCGCACGCGCAGGTCGAAGCGCTCGCGCACCACCTGCAGCGAGCCCAGGGTGATGCGCTCCAGTTCCCCCCGGTCGTCCATCAGCCTCCTCAGGTGCCCGGCGATGTCGTCGGCGATCTCGTCGCCGGACCGATCGGCGATCCGGACGAGGTAGCCGTTGCGGCCGTGTTGCACGATCTCGGGCAGGGAGCTCACGTCGGAGCAGATCACCGGCAGCTGAGCGCCCATGGCCTCCAGCACGGTGTTGTTGAACGGGTCGCTGAAGGTGGTGCTCACGAACACGTGCGCCTTGCGCATGAGCTGCGTGAGGCTGTCGTGCGCGATCTGGCGGTGCAGGGTGATGCGCGGATCGCTGGCGATGGTCTTCTCCGCCCAGGCGATCGTGCCGGCCGACGGCGCCACGCCCCAATCCACCTCCAGCCTGCTGATGATCCAGAGCTGCGCGTCCTCGCGACCGAGGCGCTCGAAGGCCTTCAACAGCTCGACGCCGCCCTTGCGGTAAAAGCCGTTGCCGGCGAAGAGGATGGTGAAGCGCGCGGGATCCTTCTCCCCGGGCAGGTACTGCTCCACCGCGCGGTAGATCACGTGCATCTTGGCGGGATCGACGCCGCGGGCCGCGAGGCGGTCGCGGTTCATGCGCGCGGTGTTCTCGCTGGTGAACACGATGGCGCGGCAGTCGTCGCTGGCCAGCCGGCGCTCGGCCCAGCGGTACAGCGCGTGGCCTTCGTCCATCGGCTTGTAACGCGGCAGATAGCTCTCCACCTCGATCACCCAGGGCACGCGGTTCACCACCACGCTGTTGTAGGTGTGATAGAGGTCCGCGCGTTTCAGCGGAAGGAACCATTTGGTGTGCGCCAGGAACTGGTTCCTCACCCGCATCATGTGCCAGGGAATGTCCATCATCCGCGCATATCGATAGCCCTCCGGCGGATTGGTGAAGACGTAGTGCTGCCAGTAGCGCGTGCGATTGCTGATGCCGACGACCCGCATGGAAAAAAAGCGGTCGAAGATATCGGAGCGGAGGTCGGTGGTCGGATGTCCGGCCCTCACCCGCTCGATCGTTCGAGGGGCACCTGCCTGAACCAGTCGTGGAAAACGCGCAATCCCTCGGCCAGCGGCGTGGTCGGCCTGAAGCCCAGGTCGCGGCCGGCCTTGCTCACGTCGGCGTAGGTCTGCGGCACGTCGCCGGGCTGCTCGGGCTGAAGGTCGATGATGGCCCGCCTTCCCAATTCATTCTCCACGGCGGCGATCAGCTCGCGCAACATCACGGTGCCGCTGTTGCCCAGGTTGTAGATCTCGAAGCGATCCCCCTTGCCGCGGTCGATCGCCGCGCGCACGCCCTTCACGATGTCGTCGATGTACGTATAGTCGCGGCGGGTGGTGCCATCACCGAACTGCTGGATCGGGATCCCGCCGGAGATCTTGCGGAAGAACTGGTGGATGGCCAGGTCGGGCCGCTGGCGGGGTCCGTACACGGTGAAGAAGCGCAGCGCGGTGACCTTCATGCCGTGCAGCCGTGCGTACACCCGTGCGAACTGTTCGGCCGCGATCTTGGTGGCGGCGTAGGGGCTGATCGGCATCAGGCCAAGGTCCTTCTCCTTCCAGGGCACGGCGGGATCCTCGCCATACACGCTGCTGCTCGATGCGAGGATGAAGTGCGGGACCTTCCGGTGGCGGGCGAATTCCAGGAGCTTCAGGGTGCCGGTCACGTTCACGCGGTGATAGGCGATGGGATCCTTGATGCTCGGCCGCACGCCGGCTTTCGCGGCGATGTGGATGATCGCGTCCACGGGATCGGACCCAAGACGCTCGTCGAGGTCCCCGTCGAGGATGTCGGCCTCGATCAGGCGGAACGCGGGATCGGCGGCATGGGCGGCGATGTTGCCCTCCTTGATCGCACGGGGGTAGAACGGATCGAAGTTGTCCACGCCGGTGATCCGCCAGCCGCCTTCGGCCAGCAGGCGGTCCACCACGTGGCTGCCGATGAAGCCCGCGGCGCCGGTGATCAGCGCGTGTCGCATGGAGGGGGCGCGAAGCTATGCGCATGCCGCTTGTGCGCGGTGATCGCGCACTTTCGCGCCCGATGGAGCCCGGCGAGCACCTGCTGGTCGTCAGCCACACCTTTCCGCCCTACCGGGGGATCGGCGGGAGGCGCTGGGCCAAGTTCGCCAAGGCGCTGGCGCGCGGCGGCTTCACCGTCCACGTGATCCACAGCGCCGGAAGCGACGATCTGAAAGGTTCGTTCTGGACGGAGGATGTCGGGCATCCGAACATCGTCGTCCATCCCCTGCCCCAGCGCTACCCCACGGTGCTCTTCAAGCGGCCGCTGCGTTCCATCGCGGAGAAACTGGCCTATCGCTTCTGGATGAAGGCGATGCCGGTGCTGGTGAAGGGCAACTGGTTCGACAAGGCGGTGTGCTGGGAGCGCCAGCTGCCGCGGAGCGCGCACGAACTGATCGAGGCGCACGGCATCCGCAATGTGGTGGTCACCGGCGCGCCCTTCCGGCTGATGGCGCATGCGTTGAAGCTGAAGGAGCGCCATCCCGGGCTGCGCCTGGTCGCCGACTTCCGCGATCCATGGACCTGGGGCGGCGTGTACGGCCACGGTGCCCTGGGGCCGGCGCGCGAGGAATACGAGCGCGAACTGGAGGCCGCCGTGCTGCGCGGCTTCGACCGCTTGATCTCGCCCGCGCCGGCCATCGTGGAGCATCTGCGCCGGGCCACCGGTGATCCCGCCCGGGTGGTCCACATCCCGCATGCGATCGATCCGGAGGAGACCGGCGGACCGAAGCCGCGCGGGGACGATGGCCTGTTCCGGATGATCTACGCGGGAAGCCTGTACGGCGCGGGGGAAGCGGAAGCCTATTTCGATACGCTGCTCCGCGCCTTCCAGCGCGCGCGCGCGCTGCATCCGGAAGCCTTCGGGCGCTGCGTGCTCGACCTGTACATCACCGGCCACGACACCACCGCATACAAGGCGAAGGTGAGGGCGGCCGGCCTGCAGGATAGGATCCTCTTCCATGCGCCGCGCGTTCCATCCAGGCTCTTTCCGCGCATCGCCCGGGCCGACCTGGTGCTGATCTTCATCCCATCGATCAACAGGGACTTCCTGGGCACCAAGTTCAACGAGGTCTTTTACCTGCGACGGCCGGTGCTGCACGTGGGCGAGCCCGGGCTGGTGAGCGAGACCATCGTGAAGAACGGACTGGGCGCGACGCTGCGCGTGGAAGAACTGGAAAGCGAACTGCCCCGGGTGATCGCCGGCACGCGACGGATCGAGGCCGGCGGCGATCACGATCTGAGCGGGCACCTGCTGGAGCGTGTCACCGCCCGGCTGGTGAACGAGGTGCTGGCCTGAGGCCGGCGAAGAGCTCCTCGAACCGACGCGTCACCACCTCCCAGGTGAAGCGCTCCCACACGCGGGCGCGGCTGGCCTCCCCCATCCGCCGCCGTTGATCGGCATCGAGGGCCATGAACGCGGTGATCGCATCCAACAGGGCCTTCCGATCCCCCGGCGGAACGAGGAAGCCGTTGCTCGCGTCCACCAGTTCCGCGGTCGCGCCCACATCGCTCACGAGGACGGGCTTCGATGCCGCCATCGCCTCGAGCACCACGGTGGGCATGCCCTCGAAACGCGTGGGCAGGATCAAGGCGTCGCAGTCGCGATAGAGCTGCTTCAAGCGGTCGTCGTCCACGCGGCCGAGCAGGTCCACGTTCGGCGGAAGTCCCGCATCGAGGTGGTGCCGCATCAACGGCCCATCGCCGGCCAGCTGGAAGCGCACCTGATCCCCCGTTCCCTCCCCGACCAGTCGTGTTGCCGCGTCCATGAGCACGTCGAGGCCCTTGTTGAAGGCGAAGCGGCCGACGAAGAGCAGAACGGTCGCCCTTCGTCGGGCTCCTGCGCCAAAGCGCTCCGGCGCAGGCGCTTCGTCGGTCGTCGGTCGCGCGATGTCCTCGCCCAGGTCCACCGCGTTGGGGATCACGACCACGCGTGCCTCGGTGCCCTTCACCTGCTCCTTCAGGATCCCGGTGAGCCTGCCGCCGAGGGAGATCACCACCGCGCTCCTCCGCGCCATGTAACGCAGCGCCGCGCGAAAGGGCCAGCCCAGCAGTCGCTCCTTACGTGTGAGCATCTGGAACATCTCCAGCCCGTGCGGGTGCAGCACCAGCCGGTCGCTGAAGCGATCGATCCCCTTCCACACGCAGAAACCCTGCGAGAGGACCACATCCGGCTTCAGCTCATCGAGCCTGTCCGCCACGCGTCCGCTGTAGCGCCAGAGCTCGTGGAAATACCACCGCCCGCGATCGATGTCCGGCACGCGCACCTCCTCGATCCCCAGCGACGGGTCGAACACGCGCTCCTCATGCGGATGAAGCACGACCAGTCGCGTTCTCCCGCTCCGCGCGAGATGCTCGGCCAGCAGCCGCGAGTGCTTCTGCATCCCGCCCAGCGCGAAGGGATGAACGCCGTCGGTGCAGAGCGCGACGCGCATCCCGGTTCAGATGATCGCTTCCTTCAGCAGGGTGGCCACGCCCTCGTCGATCCCCCACTGCGGCTCCCACCCGGTGGCGCGCTTCAATTTCGATACGTCCGCCAGCAGGTGCATGCGCTCCACCCGGCGCACGCGCGCGGGGTCCACGTCGATGGCGAGCCTCTCCCCGAGACCGCGCTCGAAGGCCGCGACGATCTCGCGCACGCCGTACTCGATGCCCCGGCCGATGTTGAAGATCTCGCACCCGCTGATGCCGGCATCCAGCAGGGTGCTCATGGCCCGGCTCATGTCGTGGGTGTGGATGAAGTCGCGCTTGGGGTCCAGGTTGCCGAGCTTCAACGTGCGCGCGCCCGCCAGCACCTGCCGCTGGATCTCGGGGATCAGGTGCGGATTGGTCTCGTTCGGGCCGAAGGCATTGAAGAAGCGGCCGATGATCACCGGCACGCCCGCGCGGCCATGGAAGTCCGATGCGATCCGCTCGGCGGCCAGCTTGGTGATGCCGTAGATGTCCATCGGGCCGGTGGGGTGGTCCTCGCGCATCGCCCCATCCGCGATGGGATAGACCGCCGCGGTGCTCGCCACGAAGACCTGCTCCACCTTCGCGCACGCGTCCAGCACGTTGATGGTGCCGCTGATGTTGATGTCGGCAGCCTCCACCGGATGCTCGTTGCAGTAGGGGATGAAATGGATCGCCGCCAGGTGCAGCACCCATTGCGGGCGCGCCTGATCGATCACCCGGAAGGTGGCGGCGCGATCGCGGATGTCCACCTTGAAGAAGCGATCATCGGGCACGCCGGCCAGATGCCTGCGACCGAAGCTCAGGTCGTCGAGCACGAAGACCTGGTGCCCCAGGTGCCGTAGATGCGCACCGACCGCCGAGCCGATGAAGCCCGCGCCGCCGGTGATCAGGACACGCTTGGCCATGCGAGGCGCGAAGATGCGGAGAGCGGGAGAGTTGGCGGCCGCTAGGTGGTGCTCACCTCAACGCTTCGATGATCTTTCCATAGCTCGCGGCATGTGCCTCCTTGGTGCAATGGGCACGGGCGAAGCGCTTCAAGCGGAGCCGCTCCTCGCCGGACGAAGGCGTGAACACAGGCATGCCCTCCCCGGGTCCGACCACCGCACCCAGCGCGTTCTCCCGCACCATCGCGCTGAAGTCGCCGAGGCCTTCGGAAATGACCACCTTCAAGCCGGCGGCGAGGTACTCCGCGAACTTGGTGGGACTGGCCACGCGATTGGTGATGGTGCCTTCCCTCACGAGGATCCCCGCGTCGCAGCCATCGAGAACGGCGGGCACCTGTTCGGCGGGGAGCCAGGTGATGTTCACCCGATCGGGGAACCGGTCCCGGAGCATGCGGTTGCCCTCATCCTCCCTGGAAAGGAACAGCAGGCGGAGCCCGGGCTGCCGGTCCATGGCGTCGGCGAGCAGCCCCGCGATGGACCCGAGGGATTGCCACCCCGCCGTGCTGCCGCTGTACACGACCAGCACCCTGCCATCCGCCGGCCGGGCCGGAAGCGCTTCGCCCTTCCCGGCCAGGTGGGCCTCATGATCGCGACCGAGCGTGCAGGGGATCACCACATGCGCATCGCCCCGATAGGCATAGCGCTCCCGCCAGTGCGCGACCAGCGCGTTCGACACCGCCAGCCGGAGATCGCTCGCGTTCACCGCCTCGTTCTCCAGCGCCCGGAATTGCGCGATCAACGCATCATCGTCGATGATGCGATACTCCTCCCACTCGGCGGCGTACGCCCCGCGCGCATCAAAGCAGACCTTCGCCACCGATCCCCGATCGCGCAGGCGCAGCGCCATCCAGGTGGTCATCACCCCGCGGCAGATGATGCCGGAGGGCCGGTGCATCCGGACGATCGCCGCGAGCAGGCCGAGGTTCCGCTTCCAGTTCTTCATCCGCGGCACCATGGGCCACACCAGGGCGTCGGGTGAGCGTTGCCTGATCGCGCGGCGGGTGCGCAGGAAGCCGCGGCCGCTCACCAGCGCGAACAGGCGCACCCGCGGCCCGCCGAGGGTGTTCAGGTGGGCCACCACGTCCGTCACCTGGCTCCAGTAAACGCCGCTGGGCTGGTCGTTGTAGGTGAAGTAGAGCAGCACCGGGCAAAGGAAGGAAGGCGATCCGATGATCAGAACATGGGCCGATCAGAAGATCGGGGATCACTATCGGGGTGAGCGATGATCTATGAGAGGACGGCCGCGACCTGTTCGGGCGTGGGCCCGCTGCGGAACCCGTGACCTGGCCGGCAGCATCTGCTTGAACCAGATCGTGAACGCCGTGCGCTACGACCACATGAACGTGGTGGGCGATGCCGAACGCGTGACCTTCATCGAGCGGCCGCGGAAGGAGAGCGAACTGCCCTTGGTCCTCAGCAAAGGCGCGGTGGCGGCCATCTTGAAAGCCCCGGACAACCTGAAGCACCGCACCATGCTTGCCCTTGCCTGATCAGGCGGTCCGCGCGTGAGCGAGGTGCCGGTCTTGTGCCCCGAGGACGTGCCGTACGCGCGGGGCCTGCTGCGCATACGCCCGGCCAAGGGGAACAAGGACAGGACTGTAAGCTCCCCCGAATTCAGGTGCATGGGATAGTAGAAACCCACAACCAACCTGAACTTTGGGACGATGAGAAAGAGCAAATGGACGGAAGCGCAGATCGTAGCGATGCTGCGCGAGCATGAGCAGGGCCGCAAAGTGGCCGACCTATGCAGGGAGCACGGGGTGAGCCCGCCGACCTTCTACCAGTGGAAGAGCAAGTACGGCGGCATGCAGGCCAGCGACCTGAAGGAACTTCGGGCCTTGCGGGAGGAGAACACCAAGTTGAAGATCAAGGTGGCCAACCTGACCCTTGACCAGGACATCCTCAAGGAGATCCTGGGAAAAAAGCCATAGGGCCCGTCGAGAAGCGAGAGATCGCACACCAGCTTGTAACGCAGTGCAAGCGCAGTGTTCGGCGGGTCTGCAAGCTGCTGAAGTTGAGCCAGAGCGTTTACCGCTATACGCCCCGGCCCAAGGACGATGTGGCGGTGATCGAGCACATGAACGCCTGGGTGGAAAAGAAGACCAGTTGGGGCTTCTGGAAAGTGTACAAGCGCGTGCGCAAGGATGGCCACGTGGTGAACCACAAGCGGCTGCACCGCCTGTACAAGGCAGCAGGCTTGAGCAAACGGAGGCGCACCAAGAAGCGGGTGCCCGACCGGGTGAAGAAACCGCTCTGCCTGCCGATCGGGCCGAACATCACCT
Organism: uncultured Chryseobacterium sp.; assembly: GCA_964394425.1. Lineage (GTDB taxonomy): Bacteria > Bacteroidota > Bacteroidia > Flavobacteriales_F > PHOS-HE28 > PHOS-HE28. Next base: position 32,985 of record CAYMXP010000008.1, read on the forward strand.
GGAGCATGGACTTCATGCAGGACCGCTTGCTCAACGAGGCCAAGTTGCGCACCTTCAATGTGATCGACGACTTCGGGCGGGAGGCCTTGAACATCACCATCGATACCTCGATCCGCGCCCGTTACCTGACGCGTGAGCTGGAGAAGCTGATCGAGTGGCGCGGCAAGCCCGAACGACTACGTGTGGACAACGGCCCGGTGTTCATCGCCCAGGACATGGAGGAGTGGGCCGCGAGCAAGGGTATCCACCTGCAATTCATCAAGAAGGGCCGTCCCATGGAGAACGGACTGATCGAACGCTTCAACCGCACCTACCGCGAAGACGTTCTGGATGCCTATCTCTTCATGGACCTGGACCAGTTGCGGGAACTCTCCGCCGCCTTCATCTGGAGCTACAACCACCAGCGCCCGCACGATGCCTTGCTGGACTGCACGCCTCGGGAGTTCCTCATGCGCTACGGGCAGCTACCGACGGACTACACGGGCTCACGCGAGGACTTCCCCACCTTCCAATGCGAGGCGCACCTGATCGCCGACATGTCACACCTCCAAGTCGTGACGGGATGTGTTTTGTGAGGCATAGGGACCAAAGGATGGGAGCGTTCGGCCAGGGCCATCCCGCTCCCATCACTCATCCCCCGGTCGCCGGCTTATCCCTGGCGGGGTGCTCTCCAGCAGAGCCCGCTTCCGTTGTCACCGGCAGGGCGAACTTCGATCACATCCACCAGATCAACAAACCGATCGGCACAATGCCGTTCTTTAGGAACCCGCGCACCGAAAACGGGGGGGCTTACACCGGACCTTCTGAACCAGTTGATTTTGTTCGAGATTTAACCGGGCAGTAGTGTGACCAACTATAAGATGAACGAGGTAGGATTCTTGGAGAATCCGGATTACTCGGTCTCGACTTCTGTCTGGATTTCGGCAGCAAATAGTTCCTGCTGTGTGATACTGACCTCGACCCGCTTCTTGGCTGCCTCGAAGTAGTTCTGCTCAAGTTCGATCCCTACGAACTCACGCCCCATAGCAAGAGCTGCCACTCCAGTTGACCCAACACCCATGAACGGGTCCAACACCCGCTGACCGGGCAGCGTGGCAATCTCCAACAGACGGCGTAATACCCTCAACGGCTTCTGGGTCGGATGCACGGGATCCTTGACACGTTCCAGCCCCATGCAAATCGGCGTCTCGATAAAGTTGTGCATCTCGCTCTGCTTGCCGAAGTTCCATGTGTGCCCCTTGTTCCAGCAGCACACGATCAGCTCGCAGCTATTGAGGAAACCAGCCTTCCTGAGCTTGGGAGCAGGATTGGTCTTGTGCCATACCATGAACTGGAAGGTGTCGAAGACGGGGTCGAACGCCTCGTGCCACTTCCCGAGGAGATTGTAGGAGGTGAACGCGAAGATGTTGCCCGTGGGCTTCAAGACCCGCTGGAACTCCGGGAGCCAGTAAGCTGGCTCGAAGTCCAACTGGTCCCATTCGGCCAAGTCGTTGTTGAAGTCCTTGCGCCAGTCCATCTTTATGTTCCCGGTGGAGTACTTGCCCAAGTTGTAGGGCGGGTCCGTCAGGATCATGTCGATGCTGGCATCGGGGATGCTCTTAATGAGTTCCCTGCTGTCCCCGTGTAGGAGGTCGAAGTGTGGTGCCTCTATCATTTCAGATATGCGGTCTTGATTCGCCCAAGGGCGTCCTTGATCTTGTCGGCGTTCTTGCGGTACTCGTCAATGACGATGGAATACCCATTGCGACGCTTGCACATGAAGTTCCAGAAGTCGGCTCCAATCAGCAGTTCGTCCCTGCCGAAGAACTGAAGCACCCTTGTCTGGTTCCAGGCCCGGCCTTCACCAAATCGGTTGTATGCGGTGGCGAAATGCACCGTGATCCTCGCCTTCTTGGGCAGCGAGTTGGAGAGAATGGCATACTGCTCCAATATGGCCTCCTTCTCGGAGCGAGCCTTCTTGCTGTCCAGATCGCCACCGATCTTCAACTCAATCAGGTGGTGGGTATCCTTCTCCTTGTCGTGCAGGTAGTAGTCGGTCGCCTTGCGCTTGTGGATGATCTCCTGTTTCGCCGGTTTCTTGCGAAGCGCGGAGGCATAGTCGGACACATCGGGTTTCTTCACATTCCTCGTGTATGATTCGAGGATGTCGGAGATATGGTTTACCTGCGCTTTGCTGATGCCGCCTTCAACGTGCCGCGTGATGTCGTAGAAGAGGGACCCGATGTTGATGGCCATGGCCTCAAGCAGGTTCCCCAAGGAACTGTCCAGCGAACGGGCCAACGCCGAGTAGTACTGCACCTCAGGACCAAGGGCCGACACGAACACGTTGTGGATCTTCATGTTCAGAACGCCTTCCGGGTCATCGACCTCCCTCAGGTGTCTGTCGCTGAACCCGGTCGCGTAGCTCTCGACATGGCTTCGAACAATGGCCCGTATACTGTCCTCGGCGGACACCGTGTCGTTCGTCATATCGGCATGGTGGTTCATTCGGGCTGAAGGTAGGCCCAAGGAAGTGAAAGACACGAGAACCCGATCGCACAATGGTGCCCACTTCGCCTAACCAATGAATTCCCAATGCGAACAACCGGGCCGAGGTCTGAGTTCCGCTTGTCCTCAGACAGCAAGCCACTACCTTGCAGCAATGGGCAGGACGAATACAGAAGACGCGACGGCACCTAACATCGGCTTGCCGCAAGGCTCCTGCCGTCGCCCAGCGGCAAGTCTCTGCCGTTGACCGCCATTTCCCTCCTGCACTATTTCCACCGCCCAACGGCGTTCAACGCTGAATGACAACTAGAGCATGGGGCAGCACGCCATCGCACCGATCCGCCTCCGCTCATATCACCCGTTCCAGCACCTCGAAGATCCGTTCCGTCGCGCGGCCGTCCCATAGCGCGGGCACCTCTCCTTTCTTGAACTCCCCGCGCTCGATGCGGCCGATGGCCTCCCGAACGGCCCGCATGTCCAGCGGCACGAGCTCATTGCTGCCCAGGCTCACCGTGACCGGGCGCTCGGTGTTCGGGCGCAGGGTGAGGCAGGGCACGCGGCGGTAGGTGCTCTCCTCCTGGATGCCGCCGCTGTCGGTGAGGATGAACGCGCAGGTGGCGATCAGTTTCTGGAAACCGAAGTAGTCCAGCGGCTCGCAGAGCACCAGCCCCTGGATCGACCGCACCCGCCCGATGAGTCCGAAGCGATCCAGGTTCTTGGTCGTGCGCGGATGGATCGGGAAGACCACCTTCCGATCGCGCGCCACCTCCCCGATCAGATCCACCAGGTCCGCCAGCCGTTCGGGAACATCCACGGTGGCCGGGCGGTGGATGGTCATGAGCACGTGCCCGCCGTCGCCCAGCGACAGGTCGTGAAGAACGGGCGACGACCCGATCGCATCCTCGAAGGCCACCAGCGTGTCGATCATGGTGTTGCCCACGAAGTGCAGGTGCTCCCGCGCGCGTCCTTCGCGCAGCAGGTTGTCGATGCCGCTCTGCTCGGTGATGAAGTGGTGATCGCTGAGCAGGTCGGCCACGATGCGGTTGTGCTCCTCGGGCATGCTCCGGTCGAAGCTGCGCAGGCCGCTCTCCAGGTGGGCGAGCGGCACGTTCATCCTGCTCGCGGTGATCGCCGCGGCCATGGTGCTGTTCACGTCGCCCACCACCATCGCCATCGCGGGGTCCTCTTCGCGGATCACCGGTTCCAGCGCCTGCATGACGGCCGCCATCTGCGCGTTCGGGCTTCCGGCGCCGATCTCCAGCCAGCGATCGGGCTGGAGGCCGAACTGCTCGAAGAACACATCGGCCATGTTCGCGCTGAAGTGCTGGCCCGTATGTACGATGCGCACGTCGATGGTGCCGCGCTCGCCGGCCACCTGCTTGAAGCGCGTGACCTTGATGAAATTGGGCCGGGTGCCCACCACCACCAGCAGCTTCTTCATCCGTACTGCTTGGTGCGCGTGGCGATGATGAACTCGCGGCTGCCCGTGTCGCTCACCTTGCGCGCCGGAACGCCCGCGATGGTGCGGTTGCCCTCCGGGAACGAGCGGTTCACCACGCTGTTGGCACCGATGGCGGTATTGTCGCCGATGGTGATGTCGCCGAAGATCTTGGCGCCCGGCCCGATGTAGATGTTGTCGCCGAGCTTGGGCACCAGGTCCTTCGGGCCGGGCCGCGTGCCGATCACCACGTCCACGTGGATGCGGCAGTTGGCGCCGATGCGGGCATCGGGGTGTACCACGATGGTGCCGCGGTGGGCGATGCTCAGGCCGGGGCCGAAGGTGTTGGGCGGGATGTCGAACCCGCAGCGCACGCTCTGGCGGTGGAAGCGCAGCGACCAGTACTTGTAGGCGAGCCGGCCGAACAGCCCGCGGTCCCTGTGGCAGTTCATCATGTATTCCACGCGGCGCAGCAGGCGCTGGAAGATCCACACCTCATCGTACACCATGTGGAAGCTCTTCACGCGGCGCAGGGCCACGCGGTCGGCCTCCAGGTGGGCGAGGTAGTCGGCGCGGTCGCGGATCATGGGCGGGGATCAGGCCGGCGTGGGCTTGCGGAAGAGATGCACCAGCCGTTCGGCGCCGGCGAACCCCAGCAATTTATGGAAGCGCACGTAGCGCGCGGTGATGGCGCGGCTCTCATCGGGCACGAAGCCCCTGGGGATGGTGCGGCGGTACGCGTGGATCGCGCCCTCCAGGTCGTATTGCGCCAGCACGCGCAGGGCCATGAAGATGTACTGGTCCAGGGTGGCGATCTCCTCCGCATGGGCGCGCGCGTCGAGCGCCGCCAGATGCACCCGCATGCGATGGCGCAGGTCGATGTAGCGTTCCCAGTTGGCCTTGGGCTCGTTCAGGCTGATCGATCCCTTCACGCGCTTGAGCACGCTGGCCACGATCCGCGGGTCGAAGGCCACGCGCGCGCCGTCGCGCATCATGCGGAACATCAGGTCGTAGTCCTGGCTGCTGCCCAGGTCCTCGCTCCAGCCGCCGGCCTTCTCCACCGCGCCGCGCCGCCACAGGTTGGCGCTGGTGGTGCCCAGCTTCGTCTTGATCAATCCCATCCAGGGGCGGTCGTGCAGGGCTTGAACGGGCAGCAGCAGCCCATTGGGCATCACGTTCTCGTAATCGCCGATGATGAGGTCGGCCTGCGTCGCCCGAGCGAGCGCGAGCTGCCCGCCGATCTTGTCCGGAGCGATGGCGTCGTCGGCATCGAGGAACTGGACCCACTCGCCCCGGGTGAGGCGCAGGCCTTCGTTGCGCGCCGCGCTGGCCCCGCGGTTCTCCTGCCGATGCAGGCGGAAGCGGCCGGGATGCTCCCTGGCGTAGTGTTCCAGCACGGCCGCGGTGCCGTCGGTGCTGCCGTCGTCCACGCAGAGCACGTCCAGGTCGGTGTGTTCCTGCGCCAGCACGCTGTCGAGCGTGCGGGCCAGGTGCTGCTCCACGTCGTGGCAGGGGATGATGACGGTGACTTGCACGGGGGCGTGAAGGGCCGCGAAAATAGACCGGCCGTCGCTCAGGGCGTGGCCCTCCGCAGCGATCCCATGCGCTCCATCCTCCCGATCAGCGCCTCGTTGAAGATCTCCACGCCGGCCTGGTTCAGGTGGGTGTGGTCGTAGAAGTGGTGCCGGTCGTCCAGTGGCAGGCCGTGATCGTAGGCGAAGTCGAGGTAGGGCAGGCCGCGTTCCTGCGCAAGCGGCACCAGCCATTGGTTGAACTGCTCGTGTTTCGGTCGGTGGGTGGCGGTGGGAAAGGGATGATCCACCAGCACCACGGGGATGCCGCGCCGGTGGCAGAGGTCGAGCGTCTTCAGGAAGCAGCGCTGCTGTTGGGTCAGCGGATCCCACGGCTTCGGGCGCGGATAGGGTATGTCCCCCTTCACGGGATCGGTCCGCACGCTGAAACCGGCGGTGGCATAGGCGCTGTCCTGATAGACCGGCGGCCGGCCCTTCATCATCCACCGGAGGGTGAGCATGTTGATCGCGCGCGGATCCTTCAGGGCCAGGGCCATCCCCACGGCCGCCCGGTCGGATGAAATGTCCTGGACCAGTGCCGAAGTGCCCTCCAGCCCGGTGGTCTCGAAGGTGGCTTCGTACACGTCGATGACCAGCGTTCCGGTGTTCTCCCTGGTGAGGAACTGCTTCACGATCGAGAAGGTGCTCATGGGTGTCTGGTCGCTGGTGCCCAGGTTGAACGCGCTGAAGCCGTGCCGCTGGAAGATCCGGGGGTCGATGCCGCGGTAGGCGTGCGAGGAGCCGATCACGATCACGTCGTAATGCCGGGATGGATCGAACTCCCGGTACTTCCGCCAGCCGTTGCCGCCCTTCCAGAAATGCACCTCGTTCACGCGGTGGATCAACGGCGTGCCGCCCAGCGGGATCCGGCACAGCGCCCAGAACACGGCGAGGTAAAGCCCCCCCGTGACGAGGAGAAGGAGGAGGCCGTTGAGGAGGAAGCGGCGGAGCATGGGTCCGTGTCGGCGGGAGGGTCCCTGACGGGTTCCTTCAGAATTGGAAATAAATGAACTCCAGCTTCCCGAAGAAGCCGAACAACAGGCAGGCCACCAGCAGCGCGGCATGGAAGGCGAGGTCGAACGCGCGCGAGGGCATCGTCGCTTCGCGCTTCACCCAGCGGTCGGCGATGGGATCGATCAGCAGGAAGAGCGCGGCGAAGACGATGGTGAGGATGAAGATGCCGTGGTGGACCGACCTCGCCACGTCCAACACGCCCATGCCACCCTGTTCCGCGCCGGTCCACTTTCCGAAGATCGTCCAGACATCGCCGAGATCCTTCGCCCTGAAGAACACCCAGGCGATGAGCACCAGGTGAAAGGTGATGAGCACGTTCAAGGCGCGCTTCAGCTTCGGCATCGAAGCCAGTCCGGTCGCGGTGTTGAAGCGGGCCCATATGCCGGCGAAGACCAGCGCGAGGATGAGGTAGGCTCCATGCAGCGCCCCCCAGGCCACGTAGGTCCAGTTGGCGCCATGCCACAGGCCGCTGACCAGGAAGACGAGGAAGAGGTTGAAGAACCAGCGCCCCTTCCCCACCCGGTTCCCTCCCAGGGGGATGTAGAGGTAGTCGCGGAACCAGGTGCTGAGGCTGATGTGCCAGCGACTCCAGAACTCGCCGATCGATGCGGAACGGTAGGGCGTGCGGAAGTTCACCATCAGGTCGAAGCCCATCACGCGCGCGGCGCCCAGGGCGATGTCCGTATAGCCGCTGAAATCGCAATAGATCTGAACGGCGAACAGATAGGTGGCCAGCAGGGTGGCCCAGCCGTCGTAGCCCGAGGGATCATCGTACACCAGGTTGACGATCTGCGCGCAGCGGTCGGCGATCACGAGCTTCTTGAAGAAGCCCCAGAGCATCTGCTTCAAGCCGCCCACGATGCGGTCGTAGTCCACCTCGAAGCGCAGGTGCAACTGGCGCAGCAGGTTCATCGGCCGCTCGATGGGCCCGGCAACGAGCTGCGGATAGAACATCACGTAAAGCGCGAAGAGACCCGCGTGGCGCTCCGCGGGCTGCCTGCCGCGGAACACCTCGATGGTGTAGCTCAGGCTCTGGAAGGTGTGGAACGACAGGCCGATCGGCAGCAGCAGGCCCAGGTCGGGCACGCCGTAGCTCCAGCCCATGCCCTCGAACACCGCGCCGATGTTCTGGTTGAGGAAGTTCCAGTACTTGAACACGGCCAGCACGCCCACGTTGGCCACGATGCTGGCCGTGAGCCATCCCTTCCGCCTGCGCCCCTGGGACCGCTCGATCAGGATCGCGCTCACGTAGTCCACCGCGATGGTGAAGGCCAGGATGAGGATGTACACCGGCACGAAGGCCATGTAGAACCAGCAGCTCGCCGCCAGCAGCAGCATCCACCGGAAGCGGTGCGGCAGCAGGAAGTACAGCGCCGTCACCAGCGGGAAGAAGATGCAGCAGAACTCGAAGGAGTTGAAGAGCATCGGCGATCAGGACATGGAACGCGGATGACGCCGAACAACAGGATGAGCGCGGATCGCGCGATGTCGCCGGCCCATTGCCCACGTTCCCCGACCTGCGACCTTCAAGACCAACCGCGTCATCTGCGTTCTGGTCCGATCAACTCTTCCGCGAACCGGCCGAAGTTCGCTTCCGCGCGGAATTCCGCGCTCCAGCGCTCGCGAACGCCGGCACGGAAGGCGGCGGTATCGCGGTGGCCGGCGGGGAACTCCTCGAGCAGTTGCACGATCTGGCGTGGGAGGGGGTCGAGGGGCAGCAGGATGCCCGTGCGCTCGTCCACGATCTCCCGCACTCCACCGGCATCGCAGGCCATCAGCGGGATCCCGAAGCTGGCGGCTTCCTGCAAGGCCACGGGCACGCCGCCCTCGCTCTCGCCCAGGTGAATGAAGAGGTCCACGGGATGCGCGCGGTACCAGGCCATGACCTCCGCATTGGGCACCGCACCGGCCAGCGCGGCATGCACGTTCGACGGCATGGACGCCACGAACGCCTCCACGTTGTCGCGTTCGGGGCCATCGCCGAAGTGGGTCCATTCCACGGGGATCGCCACCTTTCGCAGCACCCCGGCCAGCAGGGGCACGCGCTTCAATTCCACCAGCCTGGAACAGCTCGCCACGCGCAGGACCTTCGACGGCGACCAGGGGCCGGGGCCATGGTCGCGCGTGCCCAGGCGGGCAAGGTGGAACTTGGCCTGGTGCTCCGGATGCCGCGCGCGCAGGTGGTCCAGCCCGGCTTGCGAGGCTGCGAAAACGCGGTCGACCTGGGCGAGCTGGAAGGCGCGGAAGGGGAACCAGCCGTACGGGCTGCGGTCCTCGTAAAGATCGAACCCGCTGGCGCGGCTCACGAAGCGGATGCGGGGATCCATCTTCTTGAGCAGGCCCAGCACCACCGCCTGGTCGTACAACCAGTAGGTGTAAAGCACCACGCGCGTGGGATCGTACCGGTGGAACAAGGTCCGCTTGAGCGCCAGCGCACGGGCGAGGCATTGCCTGACAGCCGCCCGGCTTTCCGTGCGCTGTGCCGCAAAGGCCTTCCCATCCGGCGCGCTGTAGCGGATGGAACGGCCCAGGCTTCCCAGGATGCCGGCATACCGCGCGAGTTCCATCATGGAGGCCGGAGCGTAGGGATCCACCGGCATGTCGAACACCTCGACGTTGGCCGGCAGCGGCCGGATCGATGCCTCCTTGTGCAGGGGCACGATCACGATCCGCTCGAAGCGCCTGGACAGCACCTCCAGTTCGGGCTCGATGAACGCCTCGCCCGCGCCGTAGGGGAATCGGATCGTGAAGAGCCAGAGGTCCATGGGAGAGTTGGCAGTGGGCAGTGGGCAGTTGGCAGTTGGCAGTGGCAGTGGGCGGTTGTTGGTTGGTGGTCGATGGTCCCGATCATCCGATCGCCCGATCGCCCGATGGTCCGATCAACCGATCACAGAACCTTCCATACACCTCCTCCGCCCGGCAGTGGTCCGACCACCAGGCGCGGACACCCACGCGGAAGGCGGACGTGTTCCGCACGGAGGAACGATGTTCGCCCAGATGGCGCGCGATCGACCCGGGATCGGGATCCACCGGAAGCAGCACGCCGGTCGCTTCGTTCACGATCTCCTTCACCCCGCCCGCATCCGCCGCCAGCAGCGGGATGCCGAAGCTGGCCGCCTCCTGCAACGCCACCGGCACGCCGCCTTCGGTGGAACTCATGTGCAGGAAGAGATCCACCGCATTGCTCCGGTACCAGGCGATCACTTCCGCATTGCTCCGATGGCCCATCAACTCCGCCCGAACGTTGGCCGGCAGCAGCGCGATCTTCTCCTGGATCGCGGCCCGCTCATCGCCATCGCCGAAATGCGTCCAGGCGACGGGCACGTTCACCCGCATCAACGCCTCGACGATCAAGTGGACCCGCTTGAGCGGCACCAGGTTGGAACAGGAGACCAGCCGCAGCGTGCCGGATGGCGACCACGGCCCGGCGCCATGATCGGAGGTGGCCAGGCGCGAGAGCACGTACTTGCCCGCGTGGTCCGGGTAGTGCTCTTTCATATGGTCCATGCCGGCCTGGGAGATGATGAAGACGCGATCAGCCTGTGCGAGATGAAAGGTCCGGAACGCCGGCCAACCATCGGGACTGCGGAAGGTGAAGAGGTCGAAGCCGAGCATGCGCGAGACGAAGCGCACCCGCGGGTCCCACAGCTTGAGCAGGCCGAGCACCGTCGCCCAATCGGCCGTCCAGAACGAATAGAGCACCGCGCGCCCGGGATCGAACTCCCTGAACAGCCCGTCGCGCACGATCAACGCGCGGCGCAGGGCCTGGCGGAGCTTGCTGCGCAGGGTGGGCCATTGCCGCTGGAACACCTCCTTCGAGGGTGCCGACCGGCGGATGATGCCCCTGACGTGGCGCCACGTCGTCCAATGGGCGAACAGGGCGGAGAGGCCGGCCGGGGCATAGGGATCGGTGATCACCTCATGCGCGGTGGCGTTCGCCGGCATGGGGCGCGGTCTTCCTTCAACGAACAGCGGGATCACCCGCACGCGGTCGAAGCGCGCGCACAGGATGGGCAGTTCGGTTTCGAGAAAGGTCTCGCCGGACCCGTAGGGGAAGCGCATGGTGAACAGCCACAGCTCGCGGCCCATGATCAGGCGGTCGGTAGGCGGCCGAAGATCGCGTTCAGGCGGTACTTCACCAGGTAGAGCAGCCGGTCCGCGGGCCAGCGTCCGCCGAGCCGCAGGTGCGCGAGCGCCGGCGCGATCCCGAAGCGCGGCAGGTAATGGAACAGGCGGTCCCATTGCGCCTCGATCTTTCGCCGGAACGCCTCCCTGGGGAAAAGTCCGCGCTCGGCATTGATGGCCAGCAGGCGGTCGAGCCAGCGGCGCAACGCCCGGACGGCCTCCGCATCGGGCGGTGAGGCGAAATAGCTCAGCGCCATCAGGTGCGTGTCGATCTCCTCGTCCGTGGCGGGTATCCCGAGCATGGCGAAGAGCGGCCGCATGATGGCGCGGTGCGTGGTCACCTTGTCGGTGCCGTGGCTGATGTTCTGCTCGCCGCGGCGGTAGAGGGTCATGGCCTCGTCGAGGTTGCCGAAGCAGGCATGCGGCATCATGCGCGCCCAGAACAGCCAGTCCTCGCCCACGCGCGGCCAGGCGGGATCGTAGCGGAGGCGGTGCGCCTCGAGCACGTCGCGACGCATGATCGAGGCGCCCTGGCTCACCGGCACGCCGAAGAGCAGCTGGGCCTTGCAGTCCTCGTCGGTCAACGGGAACTTCCACGCCACGTCCCTTGCACCGAAGAGCTGCAGCCAGCCGCCGCTGGCGCCCACGTCGGGGTGGGCGTCCATGAAGGCGACCTGCTTCGCGATGCGATCGGGCACCGCAAGATCATCGGCATCGAGGCGCACGATGTACTCGCCGGTGCAGGCGTCGAGCCCGGCGTTCGCCGCGCCGGCCGGTCCGCGGTTCTCCGGCAGTTCGATGATCCTCAACCGCGGGTCGGCGATCGCGCGCAGCACCGCGAGGCTGCCGTCGGTGCTCCGGTCATCCACGGCCACGATCTCCAAGTCCTGGAAGGATCCGCACAGCACGCTGTCGATCGCCTCCTTCACGAAGGACGCCTTGTTGTACACGGGCATCAGCACGCTCACCCTCATCGCACCAGGGATCGCCATTTGCGCCGCAGGCGGAAGCGCAGCCAGGTGGGGGGCGCGATCTGGTCGTCCAGCACGCGCCAGCGCTCGCGCAATACGGGCGCGAGGCTCTCGATGGTGCGCGTCGGCGGGCCAAGTGCCTTCAGCGCTTTCATCATCTCGAATTGCTCCCGGCGGTGGATCGTTCCGTGCCACTTGAGCAGGAAGTGGATCGCCATGCCGCGCACCAGGTCGTGGCGCGAACCGTCCACCGGGATCCCGCGCAAGCCGCCCGCGATGGGATGCCCCAGCGCCAGGATCCCGGCCAGCGCCTCGTTGCCGCTCTTCGAGCAGAGGCCGTGGAGCAGGCTCGCGATCTCGTCCAGGAACCCGGCGTGCGATGAGACGGTCTTGCTCGCCTCATGCAGGCGGAAGATGGCCAGCTCCACCGGCTCGAAGCGCAGGTGTGCCGCACCATGGCGGAAGAGCAGCTGCCACCACAGCTCCAGGTCCATCACGTAGCGCAGGGCCGGGTCCACCCCGCCGATCGCCTTCACGGCATCCATCCGGAAGAAGGTGGCGGGCTGGTTGATCACCGGATCGCGGAACAGCTGTTCCTCGTCGCGGGCGTCGTTGAGGGCCATGAACGGCCTTTCGCTTTTCGCATCGCGGTGGATCACGCGGCCACCGAACACGAGCAGTTCCCGATCCCCGGCGAACGCGTCGGCCACGCGCTTCAACGCACCGGGCAGCAGCGCATCGTCGCTGTTCAGCCAGCCGAACACCCGCCCCGTGGTGTGCTCCAGGCCCTTGTTGATCGCGTCGCTCTGTCCACGGTCCTTCTCGCCGCACCACCATGCCAGCGATCCGGCGTTCCGCTCGATGATCGCACTCGATCCATCGGTGCTGCCGCCGTCCACCACGATGTGTTCCACCTCCGCGCCATCCTGCTCACGCACCGAGCGCAGGCACTCCTCCAGGTAGGCCGCCTGCTGGAAACTGGGCGTGACGATCGAGATGCGCACGGCTGCAAGTTCGTGATCGACGCCGCGCCTATTTCCAATAGTCCATGAAGCCCGCCTTGAACTTGAGGTAGTTCCAGCCCAGCTCGCCGTTCAGCGCCTCCACCTTCGGGGCGATCTCCCCGGCGTGCCGCTTGAACAGGATCCACATCTTGGAGTGCTCGTTGTACACCGAGCAGGCATAGCCCCATTGGTCCATGAGCACCTGCATGCTGCGGTTGGTGTGGAAGGAACAATGCACGGGATAGAGGTACATCCAGGCCGGATCCCTGGGCACCTGCTCGGGAACGAGCGTGTGAACGGCGAGGCACCCGCCGGGGGCCACGAGCGACTCGATGGCGTCGAGCGTGGCCCGTGAGGTGACGTGTTCAAACACCGCGTTGCTCATCACCAGCGCATATCCACGCTCCTTCAGCTCCTCCTGCTTCACCGCGTTGAGCGCGGGTACGATGTACTGGTCGAAGTTCATCACCTCCATGCCGAAGAACGCACGGGCCAGGCGGGAGACGTCGCCTTCGCCACTGCCCCAGTCGAGCATGGGCCCGGATGGAAAGAAACCCTTGCGCTGCATGAGGTTCAACATGGTGGCCTGGTGGAAGTAGCGCTGGCGGCGGTTGTGCGGGTCGTCGGCCCGCTGGTTGTGCTCCAGGTGGAAGGCCAGGTTCAGCTGCTCCCATTCGCCGGTGGAGAGTTCGTAGTGGGTCTTGGACGCGGAAAATCCGCAGGCTTCACACGTCTGGTAGTCCACCTTTCCAAGCCCGAAGCGATCAAAGGTCTTCGAGAAGGAATACGCCATCGGCGACCCGCAGATGATGCACTTCATGCGGGGGTGAAGATATCCGGGCGCTCCGGTGCGGGGTTCACCACGGTCACCCCCGCCCGAGCACCTCCGCATGCACGCGCAGCACCGCCTCCCCCATGCGCTCGATGCTGAAGCGCGTCGCGGCATCGGCCATCGCCCGTTCGCCGAGGGAGCGCGCGAGCCCCGGGTCATCGACCAGGCGCCGCATGCGGGCGGCCAGTGCATCGATCCCTCCGGGATAGATCAGGCCGCTCACTTCATCCTGCACCAGTTCCAGCGTGCCGCCGCTGGCGTGGCCGATCACGGGCAGGCCGGCGGCCATCGCTTCCACCGTCACGCGCCCCATCGCCTCGTTGCGCGAGCACATCAGGCAGGCGTGCGCCCGGTGGAACACGGCGAAGGGATCGGGCACGTAGCCGCGCATCTCCACGTGCGCCTGCAGGCCGAGCCGCTGGATCAGCGCGCGCAGGTGATCGTCCTTTCCATGGCCGGCGATCACCAGCTTCACCCCGGGTCGCGTCTTCCGCAGGAGATCCACCGCCTCGATCGCCTCCTCCTGGCCCTTGCTGGGATGGATCAGCCCCACCAACGCGAAGACGAAGGGATCGGTCGCGGCCCAACGCTCCTCGGACCGCACGCGCAAGCCCGCATAGGCCGCGGAAGACAGCACGCCGTTGTAGATCAGCACCGGTCGCGCCTTCGGCGCGTACCGGAGGAGGTCGTCGTGCACCGCGCGGCTGATGGCGATCAGCGCGTCGGCGCTCATCAGCGCGCGGCGGTAAGCGCGGCGGCCCATGTCGAGGTGGAGCAGGTACTGGCGCTCGGGCAGTTCGCGGATGTGCCAGACCAGCGGCAGGCCGGTCGCGGCCTTCAAGCCCGGCGCGATCGCCACGGCGGCGGAGTTGGCGTGGATCAGATCGACGTGCCGCCCGCGCAGCCATGCGGCGATCGCGGGAAGAAGGCGGGCGTTGGACGATGCCCGTTCACGCGCCGCCCGCTCGTACCGGCGCCATTGACCGAAGCGATGATGCAGGCGGCCGCTGTAATGGCGCTCGCTCATCCACGGCTGGAAGGGGAAGACCTGGAAGGGAACGTTCTCCTTCGCGAGCCGTTCGGACAGCGGCCCTTCGCGCGGCAGGATCGCCACCGGATCGGCCGCATCGCGCGCGCGCAGTTCCAGCACCAGGTCCATCATGGACCGGTTGGCGCCGAGCAGGTCGGCATAGTGGGTGATGAAAGCGACGCGCGGGGCCACCGGCGCAAGCTATCGCACGACCGCCTTCAGCAGGATGGCGTGCAAGGCCGCGATGCGCTCGTCGAGGCGGTGATCGCGCAGGATCCGCGCGCGGCCCTCCGAGCCCATGGCCTTCGCGCGCGCGGGGTCGCGTGCGAGGTCGAGCAGGTGCCGCGCCATGCCCTCGATGTCGCACTCCTCCACCAGCAGGCCGCTGCGTTCGTGCGCCACCACCTCGCCGATGCCGGCGTGCCGCGTGGCGATCACCGGCAGCGCGCTGGCCATGGCCTCGAGCACGGCCAGCGGCGTGCCCTCGCGGTCGCCGTAGCTGGTGGTGACGCTGTGCTGCACGAAGGCGCGCGAACGCTGCATGGCCAGAGCCACCTGCTCGTGCGTGAGCACGCCGGGGAAGGTCACGGCATCCCGCATGCCCAGCGAGCGCGCCATCGTCGCGCAAGTTTCCCAGAGGATGCCCTGGCCGGCCATGGTCAGCTGCAACTCCGGCATCTCCATCCAGGCCCGGTGGAAGGCGAGCAGCGTGAGGTACGGCGCCTTGGTGTCGGCGAAGCGGCCCACGGCGAAGAAGTGCGCGGGCGCGGCGGCGGGATCGCCTGCTGGAAAGCGATCCACGTCGATGCCATAGCAGTTGTAGTGCAGGCGCTCGCGCGGCGCGCCAAGCTCCAGCAGCTGCTCTTCCATCTGGCGGCTCACGGCGATCACCGCAGCGGCCTTCGGCAGCACGCGCGCGTAGCGATCGTTCTCCTTCAGCAGCTTGTCGTGGAAGGCATCGATGCCGTGGAAATGGACCGCCATGGGTACGCCTGCCGTCGCGCACACGTCGAGCATCGCCTCCCCGGTGGGACCGTATTCGGCCAGCACCAGGTCGATGCGGTGCATGCGCAGGAGCCCCGCGATCCGTTGCCGCAACAGGTCGTCGATGGTGGCGCCGGTGAATCGCCGCAGCAGACGTTGAGCGAAGGAGGCATCCAGCAGCAGGCGCCCGTCGGCGTGGCGCTTGGGCAGGTGGCCGTCGGTGAGCACCAGCTCCACGCCGGGCAGGCGCCGGATGTGCGCGGCGATGAAGGTCTCGCTCCAGGCGTCGCGGTTGGGGGAGATGATGGCCAGGCGCATGCGGTCCGGTCAGTGGATCGCCTTGAGGTGCTCCGGCACGGTCGCGGAGCGCGGGGCCGATGCGCCGGCGTTGAACGGACCGGGCGAGCAAGGCATGTGGCGAAGATCGTTCGGTGCCGGCGATCAGCGGCGCATGCGGTGGAAGGCGCGGGCCAGCGTGGGCCAGCGCGTGACCACCTCCCAGCGCAGGCGCTCGCGCGTCCCGGCCCGGTACGCCGGCCACCGGCGCAGCCGCCGCCAGACCGCCCGCGCATCGGCCCAGCGCCGCGCGCCCACGCACGCGTCCAAGGCTTCCAGGCAATGCTCCACCTTGCGCCGCTCGATGGCCTCGTGATGGATCCCGCGCGTCATGTCATCCACGATCTCCAGCATGCGCACGTTCACCTCCAGGCGCCTGGCCGCATCCATGCCGCCGATCAAGCCGCCGCCATGCAGGCGCCGTACTCCCATGATCCGGTCCACGCAACCCACCGGTCCCAGCATGGCGAAGGCGAGGTTGAACACCCAGTCGCCCACCGTGGCGGTGCGCCACACCTCGGGCACCGGCGGCTTGGGATCGATGCGCCACAGCACCCCACAGGTGGGGATGAAGTTGGCCGTGGCCAGGTCCTCCACGCCGTAGCGATCGCGCAGCGGACCCGCGCCCATGTACATCCTCACGTAATCCGTGGTGCGGCCGTCGGGATACAGGTTCCAGGCGTTGTGGAAGCACATGGCCAGGTCCGGTTCGCGCTCCATGCGCTCCACCATGATCGCCAGGCGATCGCGATCGGTCCAATGGTCGTCGCCGTCCAGGTGGCACAGGTAGCGGCCGCGCGCCTCGGCGTAGTTGTTCAGGAAATTCCCGCGGCCGGTGGGCCGGCCGTCGATCATCACCACCTGGCCGCGGTCGCGCAGGAAGAGGCGGATGAGGTCCGGGTGTGCATCGGCGTACCGCTTCGCGATCGCGCGCGTACTGTCGGTGGAGCCGTCCTCGCCCAGCAGCACTTCGATGGGAAAGTCGCGGCGCTGCGCCAGGATGCTGTCCAGGCATTCTCCGAGGAAGGCGGCGTGCTGGTAGGCGGTGACGGAGACCGAGACGAGCGGCGCGGCCATCAGCCGATGGCGTTCAGCAGCGTGATGGCGATCTCGTCCTGCAAGGGCGCCTCCAGGTCATGGAACAGCGGCAGGCAGATCACGCGCTCGGCGATGTCCTCGGCCACCGGACAACGGTTGGCCGCGGGCAGGTAGGGCAGCTTCGAGAGCGAGGGGAAGAAGTAGCGCCGTGGGTGTACGTTGATGGCCGCCAGCGCATCCAGCACGCGGGGCAGCGCGCCGGCGGGCAGCACCGCGGGGAAATAGGCGTGGTTGAAAATGGTGCCGGCCGGAACGGTGGCGATGCGCACGCGGCCATCGCCGAGCAGGCCCGCATACCGCTCCCACTGGCGCCGGCGCCGGAGCAGGATGTCCTTGAAGTGCCTGAGGTTCACCAGGCCCACGGCGGCGTGCAGTTCGCTGTTCTTGCCGTTGATGCCCGGCATGAAGTGCTCATCCTTCAGGTGGCCGAAGCTGCGCATGAGGAAGAGGCGTTCGCGCACCGCGGGGTCGCGGGCGATCACCGCCCCGCCTTCCACGGTGTGGTAGAGCTTGGTGGCGTGAAAGCTCAGGGTGGTCACGTCGCCGCGATCCACCAGGCTGCGGCCCTTGAAGCTGGTGCCGAAGGCGTGGGCGCCGTCGTAGATCACCTTCAGGCCGTGCTTCGCGGCCAGCGCCTCGATGGCCTCCACGTCGCAGGGCAGGCCGTAGACGTGCGTGGCCAGGATGCCCGTGGTGCGCGCGGTGATCAGCGGTTCGATGGCGGCGGGATCGATGCAGAAGGTGGCCGGATCGATGTCGGCGAACACCGGTGTGCAATGTTCCCACAGGATCGAGGTGGTGCTGGCCACGTAGCTGTATGGCGTGGTGATCACCTCGCCCTCCAGGTCCAGCGCGCGGATGGCCAGCTGCAGGGCGATGGTGCCGTTGCCCGTCACCAGCAGGTGCTCCAGGCCCAGGTGCTCGCGCAGCGCTTCCTCCAGCCGCACCAGCAGCGGACCGTTGTTGGTGTACTGGCCGTTGGCCCACACCTCCTTGAGCAGGTCGATCACCTCCTCCAGCGGGGGCTGGAAACTGCGGGTGACGTGGATCGGCGGGCGGTGGATGGCGGTGCGGATGGAAGGGGACGGCATCGGGGCGAAAGTAGCGCGCACCCGGGTGGTGGTCAGGGCAATCGTTCCTCCACCGGCCCGGTCCATATCCGCGCCAGCGCATCCACGCTGCGCTTCACCCGCACGATGAAGCCATGCGGCAGCATGCGCAGGCGCTCGATGGCGCTCAGCGCCCACCATCCGGGCCGCGCATAACCCAGCCGCCGCAGCAGCGGGCCGGCGATGGCCTCGAAGCGGTGGCGTTGCGGCAGGCTGAGGCGGTCCTTCCAGATGGCGCCGGCCGTGGCGCGCAGGGCGTTGTTGCGTTCATCGCCGCTGCTCACCTGCCTCCGGCTGATGTGATGTTCGGCGGCCACCTTTTCGATCGCGGCCGGCTCCATCGCCAGCCCGGCGAAGGCGAACAGGCGAGCGAGTTCCGCCGCCGTGTCGGCCATCAGCTTCTCGTAGCGCACCTCCAGGTAGCGTTCCGGTCCGAGTCGCGCGGCGGCGCTCATCGCGTTGGTCACGCAGCGGTGCCACTCCTTCGCCGCGGCGCCCACTTCGCCGGGGCTGTGGCCCACGCGCCGGTGAACGCTCATCATGCTCACGGCCACGTCACGCCCGTCGCGCACCACGTGGACGATGCGCGCGCGCGGCAGGAAGCGTTCGATCACGTGCAGGTGGTTGGCGTAGTTGGGGTGCTTGTCCAGCACGTGCGTGGCCGTGGGGTTCTTCGCCAGCACGCGGCCGTACACGTCGGCGATGAAGGGCCGCAGGTGCGCGTCCAGATCGGCCGCGCTCATCAAGGCCGGCAGACCCTGCCGCCAGCGGCCCTCTTCGATGTCGCGTTGCTCGGCGGCGTAGTTGCGCGTCCAGGTGCCGGCGTAACGGGTGAAGACGGTGAGCTCCTCCTGTTCCATGGCGGCCACGGCCGGGTGCGCGGCCAGCATGCGATGCACCCAGGTGGTGCCGCTGCGCGGCGCGCCCACCACGAAGAGGAACTGGCGGTCGAGGACAGCGGTGCTCATGGGGCGGGAATTTCCACCGCGACGGCGCAACGACGCGACGAACACATCACGGCAAGGCCATCCGACACCATCCTGCTCATGGGCGGCTTTCGTTCAGGTCGATGGGCGCGCCAAGCTCGCGCTCCAGGTCGGCGAGGTGTGGGGCGAAGTGCTCGCGCAGGCGCTGCTCCAGCGCGGGGTCCAGCGGCGCGTCGTAGGGCCGCGTGTTCTTGCGCTCCATCAGCACCGCCTCGGTCCCGGTGAAGGGCGGGAGGTCCACCGCGCGCAGGATCGCGTTCGCCACCGCGGCGGGATCGCGCTGCATCAGCGGGTATGCGAAGACCTGCACGCGGTCGCGGCCGAACAGGTCGTGAAAGCGCTTCAGTTGCGGGGCGTACCGACCGCGCGCCAGGTATCGATGGGCCGTGGGCACGGGCCGGCCGGCCAGCTCGTCGTCCACGGCTTCGGCGAAGCCTCGTTCGTCGCGCAGGCGCATGAAGCCGCTGCCGGGATCGAAGCCATGGAACATGTTCCAGGCGGAATACGCGCGACGCACCGGATCGCGCAACACGATGACGATCCGCGCATCGGGCAGGTGGCGGTGGATGCGCGCGGCGGCGGGCTCGATGAAGAGGTAGGACGGGGTGGCCTCGAAGGTGAGGATGCCCGGCGGCGTGGCGGGGAACTGCCGCCGGTAGGCGCGGATGCCACGCGCGTAGGCCTCGTCGTCGTCGAAGAAGTGCAGCTCCTTGCGCGCGGGTGCCGCGATGCGCGGGTGCGCGGCCAGCATGCGGAAAAGCGCGGAAGTGCCGGCCTTCTGCGCCCCCACGATCAGGAAGGCTGGAGGGGCATGCGACCGCAAGGGCGACAGCACGCGGCTCAGGAGATCGCGTCGGCGCGCAGGGTCCATTGCAATCTGGGTCTGAACACGCCCTTCCTGCGGCCGAACCAGGCGCCATCGCGCGGGCCGTCGTGGATGGTGAAGGCGATGGTGTCGTCCTGGCGGAAGAGCAGCCTGCTCCGCCGGAACACGTTCACCGTGACGCGGTAATCGCCGCTGTTGAGCAGGTCGCCGGGGATCTCGCAAGCGAGTTGATGGGACCCGCGGGGCAGCCGGTCGGGCACCCGGTCGCCGTCGCGCCAGGTGCTGCCGAAGATCAGCAGGTCCTCGCCGTTGAACAGGTGGATGCCCACGTTCAGGTCGCCGTCGTCGATGGACAGGTTCTCGAAGCCCACCTCGATGCGGAAGGGGTCGTTGCAGGTGAGGGTGCCGACGCCGCCGGCCAGGGCCACGCGCGTGAGGCGCACCTCGTCGGTGCCTGGCGCGCCGTCGGCCGGATCCCAGGTGACCTCGCTGGCGTGGTGGGTGAAGGCGGTGAGGTATTCGCGTACCACCTCGTCGGTGGGACCGTCCATGCGCACGCGGCCCTCGTCGATCCAGATCACGCGGGTGCAGAGGCTGCGGATGCTGGTCATGTTGTGGCTCACGAACAGCACGGTGCGGCCGCTGCCGGCCACGTCCTTCATGCGGCCCAGGCATTTGCGTTGGAACTCCGCGTCGCCCACGGCCAGCACCTCGTCGATGATCATGATCTCCGGCTCCAGGTGGGCCGCCACGGCGAAACCCAGGCGCACCTTCATGCCGCTGCTGTAACGCTTCACCGGCGTGTCGATGTGGTGCTCGATGCCGCTGAAGGCGATGATGTCCTGGAGTTTGGCGGCCACTTCCTCCATCCTCATGCCGAGGATGGCGCCGTTCAGGAAGATGTTCTCCCGGCCGGTAAGCTCGGGGTTGAAGCCCGTGCCCACCTCCAGCAGGCTGCTCACGCGGCCGTTCATGCGGATCACGCCCTCGGTGGGCACGGTGATGCGCGAGAGCAGCTTGAGCAGCGTGCTCTTGCCCGCGCCGTTGCGACCGATGATGCCCAGGATCTCGCCGGCCTTCACCTCGAAGCTCACATCCCGCAGGGCCTCGAAGTATTCGCCCGTGCGCTGGCTGTCGCCTTCGCGCCCGATGGGCACCAGCGGGTTGGGCCGGCCGCGCACCGCGGCCCACCAGGCGGTGAGTTCATCGGCCAGGGTGGCTCCGCCGAACACCCCGAGGCGGTATCGCTTCCGCAGGCCCTCCACGCTGATCACCGTGGGGCTCATGCACGTGCATTGTTTTCACCACAGAGACACAGAGGGCGCAGCGAAGAGGAATGGATCCCTTCACGCTCACTTCCCCTGCACGAAGCACGCTTCGGCGGTGTCAGGTCCGCGGTCATCCGCGGCCCCGCATGTCTCCGTGCGCTCCATGTCTCCGTGGTGGAACGCATCATACGATGTCGGAGAAGGACCGCTCCACGCGGTGGAAGATGGCCACTCCCAGGAGGAGGAGGACCGTGGCGCATGCGGCCGTGTAGCCCAGCGCACCCCAGTGGAGAACGCCGCCGAAGAACATGGTGCGCGTGGCCTCGATCACCGGGGTCATGGGATTGAGCTGGAAGATCTTCAGCAGCCAGGGGATCTTTTCCACGCGCGAGAGCGGGAGGATCACCGGGCTGGCGTACATCAGCAATTGCACGCCGAAGCCCACGAGGAAACCCAGGTCGCGGTACTTGGTGGTCATGCTGCTCACGATCACGCCGGTGCCCAGGCCGAGCATGGCCATGAGCAGCACCAGCAGCGGCAGCAGGGCGAGCGAGGGGGAGGGATGCCATGCCGCGCCGGGCTTGAAGAAGTGGTAATAGAGGATGAAGAAGAAGAGCGTGACCAGCTGGATGGCGTAGCTCACCAGGCTGCTCAGGGTGGTGCTCACCGGCACCACCAGGCGGGGGAAGTACACCTTGCTCATCAGGTGCGCGTTGCCGGTGAAGGTCTTGCTGGTGCGGGTGACCACGCCGGAGAAGAAGTTCCAGGCCACGATGCCGCTCATGTAGAAGAGCACGGGCGGGATGTCGGGCGGGGCCAGGCCGGCGGCCTTGCCAAAGACCAGGGCGAAGGTGAAGGTGGTGAGCAGGGGCTGGATCACGTGCCACGCCGGGCCGAGCAAGGTCTGCTTGTACTGCGCGGTGATGTCGCGCTTCACCATCAGCGCGATCAGGTCGCGGTAGTGCCAGAACTCCTTCAGGTCGAGCCGCCACCACGCGCGGCCCGGGCGGATCACCACATCCCAGGCGACGGGTGAAGCGGTCGGCGGCATGGCGGTGGGTGGGCGTGGAGCGGCGCCGCCCGGTCAGTTGTTCTGGTTCTTCACCTCCGGGGGCGCCACCTCCTTGGCGCCCTTGCGCGAGCGGCGCGACCGGCCGTAGCCGTAGCCATAGCCGTAGCCGTAGCCGTAGCCGCTGCCATAGCCATAGGCATACCGGTAGCCGTAGCCATAGTTGGTGTTGTAGTAGTATTTCGATCGCTTCATGCGCACGCCATTGAGGATGAAGCCGAAGTTGCGCACGTTGTTGGCCTGGTACACCTCCACGGCGTTCTTCACGTGGTCCTTGTTGGCGAAGCGGGTGTTCACCACGAACAGGGTGGCGTCCACGTGCTTCATCATCACCAACGCATCGGTGATCAGGCCCACCGGTGGGGTGTCGATCAGGATGTAGTCGTATTGCCTGCGGGCCAGGTCGAAAAGTTCGGCCAGGTGGCGGCTCAGCACCAGTTCGGAGGCGTTGGGCGGCGTGGGGCCGGAGAGGATCACCTGGAAGTTCTCGAACTGGGTGTTCTGCAGCACCTGGTCCATGGTGGCGCGGCCCACCAGCAGGTTGCTCATGCCCACCCCGCTGTTCATGTTCAGGCCGGTGCCCACCTTGGGCTTGTGCATGTCCAGTTCAAGCAGCAGCACTTTCTTGCCGGCCTTGGCCAGGATCGCCGCGAGGTTCACCGAGCAGAAGGTCTTGCCCTCGTTGGGGCGGTAGCTGGTCACCAGCACCACCTTGCCGGCGTTCTCCGGCCCGGGCAGGTATTCCAGGTTGGTGCGCACGGTGCGGAAGCTCTCGGTGATGGCGCTCTTGGGGTCGCTGTCCACCACCACGTAATTCTCCTCGGCCTTCTCGCTGGCGATGATCTCCCCGAACACCGGCAGGGCGGTGATCTCCCGGAGCTGGTCGGCGTTCTCGATGCGGTCGTAGAAGAGCACGCGCACGAAGACCACGAGCAGGCTGAGGATGATGCCGCCCACGATGAAGGTGTAGAGGATCTTGAGCTTGTCGGGGCGCACCACGCCCAGGCTGCGGGCGCTCTCGATCACCTTGGTCTGGGGGATGATGCCCGCGCGGGCGATCACCGTGTTGGCGCGCTTCTCCAGCAGGAAGGTGTAGAGCTTCTCGTTCACCTGCAGCTTGCGCTCGATGGTGAGGAGGTCGCGCTCGCTGCGCGGCACCTCGCGGATCTCCCCGGCGTAGTCGTCGATCTGGCCCTGCACGTCGTTGGTGGTGCTGCGCAGCGCCTCCCGCTGGTTGTTGATGTACACCAGCAGGTTCATGCGGTGCAGCTGGATGGTGGAGTCCAGCTCGTTGATCGCGGGGTTGTCGGGCTTGGCGTCGAAAAGCAGATGGTTGCGGTCCATCTGCATGGTGTAGATCTGCTTGAGGGTCTGGTCCAGGTAGGGGTCGTCTCCCAGGATGTAGCTGGCCGCCGGCAGAAGCTTGGCGTCGCCCAGGTTGAGGATGTAGGATTCCAGCTCGTTGAGCCCCTCCACGCGCAGTTCGTTCTTGCGCTTTTCCGTCTCATAGAACACCAGGCGGTCGAAGAACATCTCCTCCTCGCGCGTGAGGTTGAGGATGTCCTTGTTGTGCTTGTACGCCTCCATCTCGTCCTCGTACTTGTTCAGGATCACCGTCACCTCGTCGAGCTGCTTGTCGATGTAGCTGATGGTCTTCTCGTTGATCTCGTATTCGCTGTAGGTGGTGTAATGGATGTACTGGTGGCTGAGGCTGTCGAGGAACATCTTGGCGCGCGCGGCGATCTCGTCCTCCACCTTCACCTCCAGGATGGTGGTGTATTCCAGGTTCTCCACGGTCATCCCGGCCTTGTACTTGTTCACCAGCCAGGGGCGGCTGTGGCGCACGAACTGGTAGTCGCTGCTGGTGAGCAGGTCCAGGCTCTTGGGGCTGATGTGCTCGGTGGTGCGCACCCGGAGCATGAAGTCCGATTCGGCCACGTCGGTATTGAAGGGGTACACCTTGGTGGCGATGCCGCTGCCGCGGTCGTAGCTCAGCTCGAAGTGCTCCGCGTCCACGATGCGCAGGTCGAAGGGCTTCTCGTAGAGGCGGGTGTTCAGCAGGTCGACCTCCACCACGAAGGGGAGCGTGCCGTACACCTCGCTGGTCTTGAAGCGCCCGATGATGTAGTACGACACGTCGAAGTCCAGCCGGCTGAGGGTCTTGTCGATCAGGTCGTAGCTGGTGAGCACGCGCTTCTGGTTCACGATGTCGCCGTAGGCCGCCACGTACCCGATGTTCTGCCACATCTGGTTCTGGTAGTTGTACACCTCCTTGTCCTTGAGCAGGATCTGCGTGCTGGCCCCATGCACCTCGGGGATCTTGTAGCTGTACAGGTAGGAGAGCACCGCGGAAAGCACCACGGCCATCACCACGAAGTACCAGTTCTTGGAGAAGACCCGGAGGAAATACCTCAGGTCGTTGACATCGATGATGCCGCCCTTGGGACCCTGGGGAGCTGCTGCCATGGAAGGAATAAGGCGATGGAGGCGGAACGCGCGTGTGGCGGGGGCCCAAATATACTGGGGGCATGGGCGGGGATCGGGGCCGCCCGGCACCGGCCACGTTGATCGCCACACGGGCACCAGCGTACCCTGCCGTACCGGTGGAAAAGATCATGGACCGATGGGCGGGCAACGCATGGGGATCTTTCTACATTTGGCCGCAAGTCTCCTGAGCGTTCCGTACATGATGGCCTTGATGCGTTCGATCCTCTGCCTGGCATTGCTGGCGGTGGCCACCGGTCTTTCGGCACAGGGTGGCCCGCCGGTGGGCGGCCCGCCGCCGTGCTGGCCCCCGCCCTGCATTCCCATCGATGGCGGCCTTGGTTTCCTGCTGGCCGCCGGCGCGATCTTCGGCGGGAAGAAGGCGCTCGACCTGCGCCGGTCCACCGGACGAGCCGCTTGATGCCCCCATCCCTTCCCACCCCATCGGTGGTGAAGCGCGATCCCTTCCTCCGTTTCCTGCTGGTGGGCGCGCTGCTTTACCTGGGCTGGTACCTGCTCTATGCCTTGGTGGTCCATCCCTGGGGCCTGCTCGACCGCGCGCTGATCGATTCGCTGATCGACCTCAGCGGCGCCATGCTGCGCGCCACGGGCCAGGATCTGATCCCCGAGCCGGCCAACGCGGAAATGATCCGCACCATCGGCGTGCAGGGCGGTTCGCTGCTGTGGATCGGCGATCCCTGCAACGGCGCGAACCTCTTCGCCGTCTTCCTCATCTTCATCATCGCCTATCCCGGACCCTGGCGTCACAAGCTCTGGTTCAGCGCGGCCGGCCTGCTGAGCATCCACCTGATCAACGCGCTGCGCATCGCGGTCCTCTGCCTGATCGCCCGCATCGACTACGACCTGCTCAACTTCAACCACGATTACACCTTCTATGTGATCGTGTACGGATGGGTCTTCCTGCTGTGGTACCTGTGGGTGAAACGGTTCGGCCCCCGGGCCGCCCGGACCGCACGGACATGAACCGCCGTTGGGGCATCGTGCTCATCATCCTGGCCGGCGTGGCGCTGGGCGCGCTGCGCGAATTCCTGTTCGTCAACCTCAACTACCAGATCGCTTTCGCCACGCGGGTGAACGAGGTCTCCTATGCCCACTCCGCCTTCCAGCGTTGGGTGGATGGGTGGGACGCGGGCGCCTTGTTCGAGGCCAAGTGGACCCTGGCCCTCGCGTTCATGTCCGCCATGCTGGGGCTATGCCTGCTGCTGGCGCGTCGGTTATCCATGCCTGCGAGGTCCCGGATGATCATCGCCGGCTCCTACGTCGCCATCGCCGCGGCGAGCCTGGCGCTGCACCTGGCCGCATCATGGGCGGGGCGGGCGGCGGCCCTGGAACTGGTGAGCGTGAAGCTCGCCCACCTGCTGCAGTATCCGGTGGTGCTGCTCTTCATCCTGCTGGCCTCCGGGCTTCGCGCCGATCCAACGGCCCGGTAGCGCCTTCGCAAGCCATGTCGCGGGCGGGCATCGACCCCGCCTCTATCTTCACCGCCGATGACGCGCGACACCACCCTCTTCGATCTGATCCACAAGGAAAAGCTGCGCCAGACCAACGGACTGGAGCTGATCGCTTCCGAGAACTACGTGAGCGAGCAGGTGCTGGAGGCCATGGGCAGCGTGCTCACCAACAAATACGCCGAGGGCCTGCCGCGCAAGCGTTACTATGGCGGTTGCGAGTTCGTCGATCAGGTGGAGGAACTGGCCATCGAACGCGCGAAAAAGCTCTTCGGGGCGGCGTGGGCCAACGTGCAGCCCCACAGCGGCGCCCAGGCCAACGCGGCGGTGATGCTCGCCTGCCTCAAACCCGGCGACACGATCCTGGGTTTCGACCTGAGCCATGGCGGCCACCTCACGCACGGCTCGCCGGTGAACTTCAGTGGGAAGCTCTATCGCGCCACCTTCTATGGGGTGGACAAGGCCACCGGCCGGGTGGATATGAACGCCGTGGCGGCCATGGCCCGCAAGGAGCGGCCCAGGCTGATCATCTGCGGCGCCAGTGCGTACAGCCGCGACTGGGACTATGCCGGCTTCCGCGCGATCGCCGACGAAGTGGGTGCGTTGCTCCTGGCGGACGTGTCGCATCCGGCGGGGCTGATCGCCGCCAGGCTGCTCTCCGACCCGCTGCCCCACTGCCACGTGGTGACCACCACCACGCACAAGACCCTGCGCGGCCCGCGCGGGGGCCTGATCATGATGGGCAATGATCTCGAGAACCCCTGGGGACTGAAAACGCCCAAAGGCGAGCTGCGCCCCATGAGCACGGTGCTGGATGGCGCGGTGTTCCCCGGCACGCAGGGCGGTCCGCTGGAGCATGTGATCGCGGCCAAGGCGGTGGCCTTCGGCGAAGCGCTCGATGCCTCCTTCGCCGCCTATGCCGCGCAGGTGATCGCCAACGCGCGCGCCATGGCGCGGGGGTTGATCGACAAGGGCTACGAGGTGGTCAGCGGCGGCACCGACAACCATTGCATGCTGGTGGACCTGCGCAACAAGGGGCTCACCGGCCGGCAGGCCGATGTGGCCCTGCACGCGGCGGGGATCACCGTGAACAAGAACATGGTGCCCTTCGACACCCAGAGCCCCTTCGTCACCAGCGGGATCCGCCTCGGATCGGCGGCGGTGACCACGCGCGGGTT
Source organism: uncultured Chryseobacterium sp. (assembly GCA_964394425.1). Classification (GTDB taxonomy): domain Bacteria; phylum Bacteroidota; class Bacteroidia; order Flavobacteriales_F; family PHOS-HE28; genus PHOS-HE28. Next base: position 60,264 of record CAYMXP010000008.1, read on the forward strand.
GAAGGAGGCCGATTGCGCGCAGGTGGTCGAGCTGATCGACACGGCGCTGCGCTTCCACGATCAGCCCGGCGAGCTGGACCGCGTGAAATTCCAGGTGGGCGGCATGATGCGGCTGCGGCCCCTGTTCGGCGGGTGAGGCCGGTGGAGCGTCGCCGAACGCGGGGAAGGGATCGCGCAGCCCGCCATGTGAGGCATTCTTTCTACGTTGCCCGCGCATGCCGTCGAGCCCGCGCGGATCCACCCTCCTCATCCTGCTGCTCTGGGGCGGCATCACCGCGCTGGACCTCGACAAGGCCTTCCACATCGACGACGTCTTCCATCTGAAAGCGGCGCAATGGATCGAGCATCATCCCGGCACGCCCATGAGCGGCCTGGTGAACTGGGCGAACGACCCGGAACCCATGCACCGCTTCAACCAGCCGCCGGGCTTCTTCTACCTGGTGGCCCTCACCGGCCATGTCCTCGGTTATTCGGAAGCGCCCATGCATGCCATGCGGGCGCTGTTCACGCTGCTGGCCCTGGTCTGGTTCCACCGGCTGGCGCGCCACTTCGCTCCCGGGCATGCGCCGCTGCTCACCGCGCTCTTCGCGTTCTGCCCGGCCTTCATGGTGAACCAGGGCCTGATGACCGACGTGCCCATGCTGGCCCTGCACCTGCTCTTCATCCGCCTGTTGGTGGTGCCGGTGGCCGGGACCAGCGCGGCGATCCGGTACGTTCTGGCGGCGTTGGTGCTGTCCGCGGCCCTGTTCATCAAGTACAGTTCCCTGCCGTTGTTGCTCGTGTTCCCCCTGGCGTTGGTGCTGAAGCGCGAAATGAAAGGACTGCCCGCGGCGTTGATCCCGGTCGCGTTGCTGATCGGCTGGTCAGCATGGAACGTGCATGAATATGGAGGCATCCACATCCTGGACCGCGAAGGCGGCGACGCTTCCCCGCTGGGCATCGTATTCCGCACCCTGGGGCTGCTTTCCGCCTTCGGGGCCATCGCACCGTTCACGCCGTTGTTCCTCGGAGGTCTGTTGCGGCGCGCTGAACGATGGTTGTTCCCCGCCTGGGTGGCCGCCTGCGTGACGGCCCTGGGGTTCGGTGCGGGCGTCCATTCGGGCCTGATCGACGAACCCACCTCGGATCGGCTGCTGCGCGTGGCCTTCCCCCTGAACGGCCTGTTGCTCGTGGCCCTCTGCGCACGCTACGTTCCACGTTCGCTCAACAAGACCGCCGCGGACACCTGGATCCTGGTCGCATGGGCCCTGGGCATGGCCTTGTTCAACGCGCTGTTCGCCCCGGCGATGGCCACGCGGTACGCATTGCTCAGCATTCCGGCCGTGCTGCTGCTGGCGGCACCCGCGCTGGATGCGGTGCGCCGGCGGGACAAGGCGCTCGCCGTGGCCTGCACGGGCGCGTTGGGCCTGATGCTCACCCTCGCGGACAGGGCCTATGCGGGTTTCTACCGCGACCAGGCGCCGCGGATCGCGCGCGAAATGCGCTCGCTGACCACCGGCACGGTCTGGAGCCTGGGCCACTGGGGATGGCAATGGTATTCGGAGCAGGCCGGTCTGGCCATCTACGGAAGCACCACCAGCGCGGTGAAGCCGGGTGACATCCTGGTGATCCCGCTGGAGCATGACGCGCAAGGGGTCGCCGCGGACCTGCCCTTGGAACGGATCGCCGAATGGGACGCACCGCCCGCATGGTCCAGCTTCTTCAACGTGGACCACTTCGCCAGCATGTACACGAGCAACTACATCAAGCTGCCGTGGACCCTCAGCCCTTCGCGCCACAGAACGATCATCGCCTACCGCGTGGGGCGTTCACCGGTCGCGGCGGGCCCGGATCACTTCCCGCCCTTGCGCCGGTCCCAGCGTTCCTCCACGATGCACATCCATCCGGCCTTCTTGAGCCACCTGCGCATGAGCTTCTCGCGCGGGTAGATCCTCTTGCGCATCATCACGCGGCGGTTGAGCACGGTCTGCTTCTGCAGGCCGATCGTCTTCCATATTCCCGGCCTAACCATCATTTCCTCGAAGGCGGCCTGCAAGCTTTTTCCTTTCATGGGTCCAGGGGGTTGATGTCCTCTTCGCACAAAGATGGGCCAACATCGCGATCATCCGCATGCATGCGGGACACGGCGGGCGATATCCCCGGCACGGCGCGACCGGCCCTCAGCGTTCGATCCGCATCGATCCATCAACGTGCCCGAACGCAGGCGCGCCGTGCTCCTCCGCCTGTTGCACGGCCCGCGCCGCCCATGGAGGGGCGCGAACGCAGGCGGAGGCCGGTGCGGTTCGGCATACCTTGCCATGGCCATGACCGCACCCAAGAAGGACATCCTGGAGATCAAGGACCTGGCGGCCTTCGAGAAGCTGATCAACCGGGACAGCAAGCCGTACGACATCAACATGATGGTGATGCCCGGCACGCTGGAGGACAAGCACAGGAACGTCGATCCCTCCACCGGCATCCGGGCGTTGCGCCGGCAGTTCAACCTCGTGTACCTGCTGCTGGACGGCGAGCACGACGTGCAACTGGGCGCCGATGAACGCTGGCTCGAACCCAACGACCTGGTGATCGTGCCCGAAGGCACCGTGTACGCCTCGCGTTACATCCACCAATGCCGCGGCTACTGCATCCACTTCAAGACCGAGTTCATCCAGCCCCTGCTCAAGGGTCCGCTCCCGGCGGCCTTTCCGTTCTTCGACCTCGAAGCCGAGCACATCATCAACGTGAACCAGGAGGAGAGCCTGCTCCTGCAGCAGGCCTTCCGCGACATCATCGGCGAGCATGCCCGCTTCTCTCCGGAGAAGGACCATGTCCTGCGCAACTTCATCCACATCCTGCTGCTGCGCATCCGGGAGATCCACCGCCCGCGACAGCATGAGTTGCGCGAGGGCGCCGGCCGGTCCCTGGACCTCACCAACCGCTTCAAGCACCTGGTGGAGAAGCGCTTCATCGAGCGGCGGCAGGTGGCCTGGTATGCGGACCAGCTGCACATCACGTCCAAGCACCTGGGCGACGTGGTGAAGGACGTGCTCGGCCGCACGCCCCGGCAGGTGATCGCCGACATGGTGATGCTGGAAGCGAAGGTGCTGCTGGGTTCAACGGACCTCACCATCAGCCAGGTGGCGCAGCACCTGCATTTCGACGACCAGGCGCATTTCGCGCACTTCGTCAAGCAACGCACGGGCTTTTCGCCCACCGAGCTGCGCGCGCGTCTCTGATCCCGCGATCCAGACAAGGGCTTCCGCCATTGCCGCAAGCATGGGTCCGTGCGTGCCGGGCACCTTTGCCCCACGACCAACATCCAAAACCATGAACACCCGTCGCATTCCCTGGATCACCGGCCTGGCCGCGATCCTGTGTACTTCAACCCTCAACGCCCAAAACCCAAATGCCATGGAAGCCACCACCACCAAGAGCGAAGCGAAGACCTTCAACACACCCGACGAAGTGCGCACCTTCCCCAAGGGCCGCGTCGAACTGGTGACCATCGGCGGAGCCACCATCGGCCGCGCCGTGTTCGAGCCCGGCTGGCGCTGGAGCACCAGCGTGAAGCCCATCGCCAAGACCGAAAGCTGCGAGGCGCCGCACTACCAGTACCACGTGGCCGGCACCCTGCACGTGAAGATGGACGACGGCACCGAGTACGACCTGAAGCCCGGCGACGTGAGCCTGCTGCCCAGTGGCCACGATGCCTGGGTGGTGGGCGATGAAGCGGTGATCGTGGTGGACTTCCAGGGGATGGTCGATTACGCGGCCGCCCAGCACCGGCACTGATCCGCGCTCCTTCGCGGGTGCGAAGCGGATCCATGGGAACGCCCGGGCGCAGGTCCGGGTGTTCCGCATTCCCGGAACCGCGATCTTGGTCGTGGATCTCGATCTGCATGCGCATCGGATGGTTCATCGGCATGCTTGTCCTCGCGTGCTCCCTTCGCGGCCAGCACATCATCGACCTGAGCGAAGTGGCCCTTGACCTGCCTCGCATGGGCATCGCCGTGGACAGTGTGTTCACGGCGTTCCCGGCCAACGAACCCATCGGGACCGTGATGAAGGGCGGGTTCAACATGCCCAAGCCGGCTTACCTGCAACGACCCACCGATGAGGCGCTCGCGGAATTGCTCCAGCGCGCGTTGCCGACCGACAGCGCGGTGGCCAGGGTGATCATCAAGGTGAATTCACTGAGGATCACGGAACGGACCACGGGCACGAGCGAGACCGCGGTATGCACCATGCACCTGGAGTTCTTCGCGCACCAAGGCGGGAAGACCATCCGGTTCCACGATCATGGCAGCAGCCATTCCGCGTCAGGCCTGGATGTGACCCACGAGCATGAGGAATTGATCCTCGCCGGACTGAAAGAATGCCTTCAGGGCGCATGGGCGGAAGTGGCACTGGGCATGCCTCACGCTCGACCGGCTGACCCGACCCATGCTCCCAGCACGGCGAAGGACCTGGACATTCCCATCCTGCTGGCACCAGTTCTTTACAAGGGCATCTATTGGACCTACCAGGATTTCCGGCTGAACCGGCCGGATACTTCGCTCGTGTTCGAGTTCAAGGATGTGACCCTGCCCGAGGACGCGCGAAAGAGCTTGAAGGTGGTGGCCAGGGATCGCGACAAGATCCGACAGGCCTGGGGATGCTCGGACGGCCGCGCCGTGTTCATGAACACCGGTCGATCATTCACTGAATTGCGGCATGAGGACGATGCGTTCACCGCGTTCATCCGGACCTCGCTGCCGGTGGATGCCGGAGCCATGGCGGGCTATTATGCCGGCGCGATCGTTGGCGGTCTGTTCGCCGGCCTGTTGACCGGCTACTACTTCATGCCCGTTCCAACGGGATACCCGGCCGCACCCGCGGAACTGAAAATGAAGCTTGATATGTTGACCGGCGACCTGCAACCCTTCTACCAGCCCTCCAGCGGATACGCTCCGAACGCCGGTCCTCCCCGCAGCCGCCACGTTTTCGGCTATTCGAAATACAGCACGCTGGACACCACGCTATGCCTGTACGTGCAGGGTGGTCTCGAAGCCTGCTTGAAGGAAGAGCAGTACTACGACTTCACGCCCTTGCGCCGTATTGAGCCGGTGCCCGTGGAGCTGCGCATCGGTGAAGGGCGGCCCGTGGTGGTCGATCTGGACACTAACGACGCCGACGACCAGTTCTTCCTGATCAAGGTGAACAGCAAAGGGGAGATCACGGTGGACCAGGTGAACGACCAGATGGCGGTGAGCCTGCTCAATGGCCTGGATCCGGCAATGAAGGTGAAGCGCGCCACCGAGTGAACGCCAACGAACGACGCACGCATTGGATGATCCCGCGCGCTTCACCCTCCGTGAGCCAGATCGCATAACACGCGATGATGGCCAGTCCCATCTGCGGAATGCCCATGAAGATGGCCGTGGAGAGGTGGAAGAGCACCCCCGCGATCATGACGATCCGCCGCGTGGGCCGCCACCACACCGCCAGGGGGAAGAGCGTCATCCACGCCAGCACCGCGTAGTTCAGGACCACGGCGAGCGCGGGCACCGACGCGAGCCAGCCCAGGTGGAAGAGGGGATCGCCGGCCACGCGCAGCACGGCCGTGCCGTCCAGCCACCAGGTGCCCGCGTACTTGTGCGCGGCGGCGTTGAGATAGAGCAGGAGCAGTTGCAGGCGCGCGGCCCAGAAGGCGAACGTGGCGACCGCGATGGATGGCGCGCACAGCAGCGCCGCCCACAACAGCATGTTCTCCATCAACTGGATGCCGCCGTTGGAGGCCAGCCAGGTGCGATGGGTGACGATGCGGAAGCAGACCCAGACGATGAGCCCCAGCCACCACCGGCCCCGCCCGGCCTGCACCACCGCGCCCGCGATCACGCCGGCGCACACGGCCATGAGGATTCCGGCACCGGCGGCGTTCACCACCTCCTGGATCGCGGCGAGCACGCCGTTCTTCGCCGTGGTGATGTTCACCGGCGCGTTCAGCCACGCATCGCCTCCGAGCAGCAGCAGCGCCACCAGGTAGCACGCCAGCCAGGCATACACCGCGCAGCGGAAAAGGCGGATCACCGGGTCGCTCATCGCCTGGAACGCACGAGGGAGGTGACTTCCGGCATGGCGTCGCCGGGACAGGTGCGGACCATCCGCACGCCCTCCAGCTCCAGCCCGCTCATGCGCTCGATGGAGCGCGCGAGCACCTCGGGGACCTCCACCGCCGAGGGATCGTCCGTTCGCGGCGAGGCTTCCGCGAAACGGCAGGCATTGGCCGCCATCCGGCTCCAGATGAAATGACCGTGGCGCTTTCCCATGGGGATCCGTTCCGATCCACGCTGGATCGCCAGCGAGCAGGAACACCGGGGCGGATCGGGCGCGAACAGCCGCCAGTCCTGGTGGAACAGCACGCGCGCATAGGCCTGCGACCAGTAACGCAGGCGCGTTGGCACCCATGGCGCCGGAAGCGTGTAGGCCGCCAGCAGGCCGATGTGCAGCGCGGCGGCCGCGATGGCCGCTTTTTGCAGGACCCTTGGGACGGGCATATCCCTGTGATCGATCTGGAACGGATCTTAGCAGCCGATGTCCACGACCAAGATATCCGCCAACGATCCAACGCTGCGCAGCTGGGTGGAGGTCCCTCCCGGCCATGACTTCCCGATCCAGAATCTCCCCTTCGGCATCTTCAGCACCTCCGATCGCGGCCCACGGCCCTGCACCCGCATCGGCGATCGGGTGATCGATCTCGCCGTTCTTGCCGATGCCGGCCTGCTGAACGACCTGGTGATCGATCCGGCGGCGTTCAGGGCCCCCGCCCTCAATGACCTGCTGCGGCATGGCCGGTCGGGCACGCGGCGGCTGCGCCAGCGGCTCAGCGACCTGCTCCGGCTCGACCGCCCGGAACTGCGCGACCATGCCACGGTGCGATCCGACGCGCTGCTGCCGGTGGAACGATGCAACCCGCATCTCCCCGTGCGGATCGGCGACTACACCGATTTCTACAGCAGCCGGCAGCATGCCTACAACGTGGGCTGCATGTTCCGCGACCCCGGCAACGCCCTGATGCCGAACTGGTCGCATCTGCCCATCGCCTACCACGGCCGTTCATCATCGATCATCCCCTCGGGCACGTCCCTCCACAGGCCCATCGGCCAGTACAAGCCCGCGCCGGATGCCGCGCCGGTGTTCGGACCAACGCGTCAATTGGACTTCGAGCTCGAGGTCGCGTTCATCACCCATGCCGGCAAGCCCCTGGGCGAACGCATCAGCACGGCAGAAGCGGAGGAGCACATCTTCGGACTGGTGCTTTTCAACGACTGGAGCGCGCGGGACATCCAGGCCTGGGAATACGTCCCGCTCGGGCCTTTTCTGGGGAAGAACTTCGCCTCCTCCATGTCGCCCTGGGTGCTGACGCTCGACGCATTGGAGCCTTTCCGCGTCGCAGGACCGAAGCAGGATCCGGCTGTCCTGCCCTACCTCGGGTTCACCGGCGATCGTCACTTCGACATCCACCTCGAGGTGGGCCTTGTTCCGAAAGCGTCCAAGGAAACGACCATCTGCCGTGGCAACTTCAAGCACCTCTATTGGAACATGGCGCAGCAGCTGGCGCACCACACGGTGAACGGTTGCAACATCCGGGCGGGCGACGTGATGGCCAGCGGGACCATCAGCGGGGAGGATCCCGGGAGCTTCGGGAGCATGCTGGAACTGGCCTGGAAAGGCACCAGGCCGCTGAAGCTCATCGACGGGAGCGAGCGCAGCTTCATCCACGATGGCGATACGGTCATCATGCGCGGTCATGCTGAACGGCACGGCGTGCGGATCGGTTTTGGCGAGCTTCGTGCGAGCGTGCTGCCCGCCCTGCCATGATGCTTGAGCTAACTTGCCGGTGATGAAGGGGGGCACGATCACCGCACCGGTCATCGGCCGCGAGCAACTGGAGCAGGAGCGCAAGGAGATCCTGCGCCGCTACCGCGCGCTGCTGCGCGCCCAGCGCGGCGAGCGCCGGCCAGAGGAACTGCGCCTGATCCGCAAGGCCTTCAACATCGCGCTGGAGGCGCACCGCCAGCAACGGCGCATGACCGGCGAGCCCTACATCTACCACCCCATCGCCGTGGCGCGCATCGTGGCCGAGGAGATCGGCCTGGGCACCACCAGCGTGGTCTCCGCGCTGCTGCACGACACGGTGGAAGACACCGAGCTCACCCTGGACGACGTGCGCGAACTCTTCGGTCCCACCGTGGGCACCATCATCGACGGCCTCACCAAGATCGGCGGGGTGATGGTGACCGACAGCATGCAGACGGAGAACTTCCGCAAGGTCCTGCTCACCCTCGCGCAGGACGTGCGCGTGATCCTGATCAAACTCGCCGACCGCCTGCACAACATGCGCACGCTGGACAGCATGGCGCGCGACAAGCAGCTGAAGATGGCCAGCGAGACGCTCTTCCTCTACGCCCCCCTCGCCCACCGCCTGGGCCTGTACAACATCAAGACCGAGCTCGAAGACCTCGCGCTCAAGTTCAAGGAGCCGACCGTGTACGCGGAGATCGACGGCAAGCTCAAGAAGGGCGAGGCCGTGCGCCGCCGTTTCATCTCGCGCTTCAGCCTGCCCATCCGCGAGGCGATGGAGAAGGAGGGCTTCAAGTTCGAGATCAAGGGCCGTACCAAGAGCGTTCACAGCATCTACAACAAGATGCAGAAAAAGAACGTGGACTTCGAGGAGGTCTACGACGTGTTCGCCATCCGCATCGTGGTGGACAGCACCCCCGACGAGGAGAAGAGCGACTGCTGGCGCGTGTATTCGATCGTCACCGATTTCTATCAGCCCAACCCCGACCGGCTGCGCGACTGGATCAGCATCCCCAAGGCCAACGGCTACGAAAGCCTGCACACCACCGTGATGAGCCCCGGCGGCCGCTGGGTGGAGGTGCAGATCCGCAGCCGCCGCATGGACGAGGTGGCCGAAATGGGCCTGGCCGCGCATTACCGCTACAAAGACAACGAGGAGCACGCCTCGGCGCTCGACACCTGGTTGAACCGCATCCGCGAGATGCTGGAGGACCCCGGCAGCAACGCGCTGGATTTCGTGAGCGACTTCAAGCTCGACCTCTTCAGCGACGAGATCTACGTCTTCACCCCGCGCGGCGACATGATCAACCTGCCCATGGGCGCCACCTCGCTGGATCTCGCCTTCGACATCCACAGCCAGGTGGGCCGCCAGTGCATCGGCGCCAAGGTGAACCACAAGCTCGTGCCCCTGAGCCAGCCCCTGAAGAGCGGCGACCAGATCGAGATCATCACCAGCAAGAAGCAGCAGCCCAAGGAGGACTGGCTGAACTACGTGGTGACCGCCAAGGCCAAGCACAAGATCAAGCAGGCCCTGCGCGATCAGAAGAAAAAAGTGGCCACCGTGGGCCGCGAAGCCCTGCAACGCAAGATGCGCAAGCTGGGCGCGAAGGTGAACGACCAGAACATCGCCGCGCTGGCCGATCACTTCCGCGCCACCTCGCCCACCGACCTGTACTACCGCGTGGCCCGCGGCCGTGCCGACCTTGACCTGGTGCAGGGCATCACGGTGAAGAACGGCCGGCTGATCATGCCCAAGGTGGAGCGCAAGGAGGATGAACGTTCGCTGGAGGAGGTGGTGAGCGAGATCCGCGGCGCATCGCACGGCTCCCTCGTGATCGGCGACGACCTGCAGAAGCTCGACTACAAGCTCAGCCCCTGCTGCACCCCCATCCCCGGCGACGACGTCTTCGGCTTCATCACCGTGAACGAGGGCATCAAGATCCACCGCGTGAACTGCCCCAACGCCGTGCAGCTCATGAGCAACTTCGCCTACCGCATCGTCAAGGCCCGCTGGAAGGGCCGCGACCGCGTGGAGTTCATGGCCGGCATCAAGTTCAGCGGGATCGACGACGTGGGCCTGGTGAACAAGATCACCACCATCATCTCCCAGGAACACAACGTGAACATGCGCTCCATCTCCTTCGAGAGCTACGACGGGATCTTCGAGGGCAAGGTGATGGCCTACGTGCAGGATACCGAGCACCTTCAGGTGCTGATCGACAAGCTGCGCAGGGTGCGCGGCGTGCGGAGCGTGGAGCGGGTGGATCATTGAGCGGCGGGCGGCTGCTTCTACCTTCGCACCCGAATGACCGCCACCGCCCTCCGCCCCGACGTCCACCGCATCTTCAGCCGGTACCTGGAGCAGCACGGGCACCGCAAAACCCCGGAGCGTTTCGCCATCCTGGGCGAGGTCTACGCCAACGAGGGCCACTTCGACATCGAGCACCTCTACGGCCGCCTCAGGAAGAGGAACTTCCGCGTGAGCCGCGCCACGGTGTACAACACCATGGACCTGCTGCTGCAATGCGAGCTGGTGCGCCGCCACCAGTTCGGCGGAGCGCAGGCCCAGTTCGAGCGGGCCCATGCCTTCCGCCAGCACGACCACCTGATCTGCGACCGCTGCGGCCGCGTCCAGGAGTTCTGCGATCCCCGCATCCAGAACATCCGTAGCACCGTCGGCGAACTCATGCACTTCAAGGTCCACCACCACACCCTCCACATCCACGGCCTCTGTCAGCATTGCCAGAACACCGAACCATGACCAACACCACCACGCCCGTCTTCGACCTGGAGGTAAGCCCGCAGGGGGGCTGCCAGATCTTCCACCTCAAGGGCCGCCTCATGGACCAGCCCCACGCCGACCAACTCATGCAGGCGCTGGACGACGCGGTGAACAGCGGCCACACCAACGTGGTCCTCGACCTCGGCGCCCTGCAATACATGAACTCCACGGGGCTCAACATCCTGATCAACGTGCTCACCCGCACGCGCAACGCCGGCGGCGACGCGGTGATCGCCGCATTGAGCAACAGCGTCCGCCAGCTCTTCGTGGTCACCAAGCTCGATTCGGTGTTCCAGATCGCCCCCGACGTGAAGGAGGCCGTGGGCCGCTTCGCGAAATAGGTCCAGCGGCATGAACGCGCGCGTGGATGTGCTGCTCGGCGCCCAGTGGGGCGATGAGGGCAAGGGCAAGGTGGTGGATGTGATCGCCCCGCGCTACCAGGTGGTGGCGCGCTACCAGGGTGGGCCCAACGCAGGCCACACCCTGCTGATCGAAGGGCACAAGCACGTGCTGCACACCATCCCCAGCGGCGTGTTCCACCCGGGCACCATCAACCTGGTGGGCAACGGCGTGGTGATCGATCCGGTGATCTTCCTCAAGGAGATCGACGCGCTCAAAGCCATCGGCATTGACATGCGCGATCGCCTGCTGCTCTCGCGCCGCGCCCACCTGATCCTGCCCACCCACCGCGCGCTCGATGCCGCCAGCGAAGCGGAGAAGGGGGTCTCCAAGATCGGATCGACGCTCAAGGGCATCGGCCCCACCTACATGGACAAGACCGGCCGCAACGGCATGCGCCTGGGCGATCTGCAGCGGTCCGACCGGAAGGATCGTTATGCGGCGCTGGTGAAAAAGCACGAACGCCTGCTCGGGCTGTACGACAAGCCGGCGGAATGGAGGAGCAGCGAACCGGAATGGCTCGACGCGGTGGATCGCCTCGCGGAAATGAAGCTTGTCGACAGCGAACACTTCCTGGACCAATGCCTGCGCGAAGGCCGCAGCGTGCTGGCCGAAGGTGCGCAAGGCACCCTGCTGGACATCGATCACGGCACCTACCCCTACGTCACCTCCAGCAACACGACCGCCGCCGGCGCCTGCACCGGACTGGGCGTGGCCCCCGCGCGCATCGGGCGGGTCATCGGCATCTTCAAGGCGTACTGCACCCGCGTGGGCAGCGGGCCCTTCCCCACCGAACTGCACGACGCGACGGGCGATCGCATGCGCGACGTGGGGCGCGAATTCGGCAGCACCACCGGACGCCCGCGCCGCGTGGGCTGGCTCGATCTTCCCGCATTGCGCTACGCGGTCATGATCAACGGCATCAGCGAACTGGCCATGATGAAGGCCGACGTGCTCGACGGCTTCGATCGCGTGAAGGTTTGCACGTCTTACCGCGTGGACCGGACCACGACCGACCGCCTGCCCTATGACCTGGAAGGCCCCATCGAGCCGGTGTACCACGAGCTGCCCGGATGGCCCGCCACCACCGGCATCAACGAACTGCCGGCGGCCCTCAACGCCTACATCGCGTTGATCGAACAGGCGGTGGAAGTCCCCGTGCGTCTCGTCTCCCTCGGCCCCGACCGCACGCAGACCGTGATGCGGGGCGAGGCGGCCTTCGCGCATTGACAGCCCCGTGGCCTCGCGTCGCCCGTCCGCAGCTCCCGGATCCGCCGGCCTTCCACCCGAACCCGCCACCGCCCTGCGCATCGAACTGGGCGATGCCCTTGAAGATCTCCAACGCGCGTTGCGGGAAGAGCCGCCGGTGAGCATCCGGCTGAACAGCGCCAAACTCCCGGCCCTGGCGCATCCCACCCTGGCGCCGCGGCGGCCGGTGCCGTGGTGCGAGACGGGCCGCTACCTGGGCACGCGGCCGGTCTTCACGCTCGACCCGCTCCTGCATGCGGGCGCCTACTACGTGCAGGAAGCCAGTTCAATGTTCCTGGAGCAGGCGCTCCTGGCGGGCGGATCACGCGATCGTCCGATCCTCGCGCTGGACCTGTGCGCCGCGCCGGGCGGGAAGGCCACGCACCTGCTTTCGCTCCTGCACCCGGGCTCGCTCGTGGTATGCAACGAACCGGTGCCATCGCGCCAGCCCGCCTTGAAGGAGAACATCTGGAAGTGGGGCGTGGGCAACAGCGTGATCACCGCCGGCCGGCCCGAGGAATTCGCGGAACTGCGGGAAACGTTCGACCTGATCCTGGTCGATGCGCCGTGCTCAGGCGAAGGTCTGTTCCGCAGGGATCCCTTCGCGCGCGTGCAATGGAGCGCGGCGCTCGTGCGGCAATGCGCGCTGCGCCAGCGATCGATCCTCGATCATGCATGGACGGCACTGAAGCCGGGCGGCTGCCTGATCTACTCCACCTGCACCTGGGAGCGATCGGAGAACGAGGAACAGGTCGAGCGGCTGGTGAAGGAACACGGCGCCGCGATGCAGGACGTTCCGGTGGACGAGCGTTGGGGCATCGTGCGTGGCGATCATGGCGTGCGCTTCTATCCACATCGCGTCGAGGGTGAGGGTTTCTTCCTTTCCATGCTGCGCAAGCAGGGCGATCGCCTTGATCGTCGTGATGCGGAGGAAGGGGACTTTCGCGAGATCGACGAGGGAGGGATCATGCACCTGTTCCCACGGCAATGGTCCGGCACGATCGATGCCTTGCGCGCGAACGTGCGTGTGATCGCTCCGGGCCTTCCCGCCTACGACCGTCGATCGGGCGTCATCAAGCCGCACCCAGCGCTCGCGCTGCATGCGAGCGCACGAACACGGCATCCGGCGGACACGCTGGAACTGCGTGACGATCAAGCGGCGGGTTACCTCCGGGGGGAAGCGATACGCAGCCCCGGCGCGCGCGGTGACCGGCTCGTGACCCATGGGGGTGTACCGCTGGGCTGGGTGCGTGGCGCGGGCGACCGGTGGAACAGCGCCTGGCCAAAAGCCTGGCGCATACGCATGCGGTGAGCGGAGAAGACGCTCCATCCGACGCCGCTCGATACCTTTCGCAAAACCCCTCCCGTTCATGGAACAGGTCAACCCTCCCCAATTCACCGCCAACGCCACCGCCAGCGCGGGCCAACACATCGGCGGCTACCTGATCGACTGCCTGATCTGCATCCCCGTCGCCCTGATCCCGATCCTTGGTTGGATCCTGGTGCCGGCCTACCTGCTGACGCGCGACGCGCTTCCCTTCCTCGACGGGCAGAGCATCGGCAAGAAGCTGGTCGGCATCCGCGCGGTGGATGCGAACGGTGCATCGCTCAGCGGCAACTGGGGGCCGGCGCTGGTGCGCAACATCGTGCTCTTCATCCCCGCCTTTCCGCTCGTGGAACTGATCGTGCTGCTGACCAACGAGGACACGCAGCGCCTCGGAGACCAATGGGCGAAGACCCGCGTGGTGACCGTGAAGTAACGGCACGGAAGCCGTACCGAACGGGGATCATGCTCCGTTGAACGCACCGGATCCCATGATCACCTTCCTGGACTGGTTCGAACGCCACAAATACGCCGTGGTGGGCACCTTGTTGCTCCACACCCTCGTGATGTTCGCCCTGGCCATCTCGGCGCTGCGCGGCGGCCCGTCCGACAACGACCGGTCGGAACTGGAAGTGGACATGGTGGCGGTGATGACCGACGAGGAACTCACCGAAGCGCAACGCCAGCTCTACATGCAACAAGCCGTGCCCGGCTTTCAGGACGTGAAGAGCATGGTGAGCAACGAGACGGCCCGGCGGACCGGACCGAGCACGCGCCTGAGCCGCGACCTGCGCGAGAACATCAGCAACGATGTGGAACAGGAGCTGAAGGACCTGGAAGCGGCCGAGTTCGACCGTCTGGCGGAGGAGCGTCGTGCGCGTGGGGAGGAGATCGTGGTGCCCCAACTGGATCCCTCCAAATGGGACCCTGACCTGTACAAGGACAAGGCGGAGCAGCCCGTGAAGGTGGAAGGGAACGCCGCCGTATGGCACGACCTGAAGGACCGCATCGAGGAGCGGCTCGACATCCCGGCCTACACCTGCAAAGGCGCCGGGCGCATCGCCGTGCGCGTGGTGGTGGATCGCGGCGGCATGGTGGGCAGGGCCGAGGTGGATCCCGCGCAAAGCACCACCACCGACGATTGCATGATCGAACAGGCGCTGGCCAGCGCGCGCACGGCGCTCTTCAACCGGTCTTCCATCGCCCCGGACCCGCAACGCGGCACGCTCTACTACCTCTTCGTTCCACAGTGACGAAATATTGTCCGCGTCAGCACCTGCACGCGGACAACCTGTCGCGCGATCACGCACCGGGCCGACCATTCTGGCATCAACGCGGGCGCGGCACCGCCTTTGACGACCGCCGGCGGACCAAACGAACCAAGCACCATGACCATCATGAGATACCGCCCGATCCGATCCGCGGTCACGCCCTTGAACGAGCTCGTCAACGGGATCTTCGGCCGTGACATCGCGCAATTCCTCGGCAACGACGACCTGCCGGCGCGTTCACCGCGCGTGAACATCATCGACCGCGACAGCGAGTTCCGCATCGACGTGGTGGCCCCCGGCTTCGACAAGAGCGACCTGAAGCTGAACGTCCAGGACGACGTGCTCACCATCAGCGCGGAGAAGAAGACCGAAGACCTGACGGAGAACGAGCGCTTCACGCGGCGTGAATTCGCCGTTCACTCCTTCGAGCGCGCCTTCCACCTGCCCGAGGCGGTGAACGCCGAAGGGATCAAGGCCGGCTTCGCCAATGGGATCCTCACCGTATCGATCCCCAAGACGGAGCCCGGCAAACCGCAACGCCGCGAGGTCCGCATCGACTGATCCCCCTTCGATGCGTTCCGGGAAGCCGCCCTCGGGCGGCTTTCTGCTTCCCCCGTGCTATCTTTCAGCGCAAGCCGTTCGATCATGCAACGCCGCATCCTCCTGATCGCTTTTTCCGGAACCACCGGCCTGCTCGCCGCCCAGGATGCCGGCCGGGTGCATCTGGTGACACCCCAGGAACCCAAGCCGGCGCCCACTGTCGTGATCGACACGAGCGGCACCACCACGGAGATCTTCTCCCGCGAGGAGATGCAGCAGATGGAATGGCGGTTCACCGGCACCTTCACCGAGGCGGCGGCACATCCGCTGTGCGCGCAACTGGCCGGCGACGAACGGAAGTCATGCACGGCCATGCAGGTGCTGAACGAGATCCGGAGCCGCCTGGAAGCGACGCCGCCCGCAGCGCCTCCGCCGGACTATGCGCGCGTGCGTGTGAGCTTCGACGTGGACCGGTACGGCGAGGTGAGGTCGATCACGGTGAACTACGGTGGCGATGACGCCATGTCGCAGGCCGTGGTCACCGCCCTGTACGCCCTGCCCAAGTTCGCCCCGGCGGTACACGATGGAACAAAGACCGCCTGCCACTGCTCCTTCAGTTACGCCCCTTCGCTGCTGTTCAAAAAGCCTTGAAACGCAATGAAACCCACCCCCCGCGACATGCGTAGCACCGGACCTGCCGCCGAACCCATGAGCCGCAAGAGATCGTTGATCGACTACTACAAGGAGGTGCTTGACAAGATCAGCTTCGCCGACCGCACCACGTTCCGCAAGGAACTGCGCAAGGCGTTCCGCAGGCTGATGCCCGAGGAACGCCGGGAATTGAAGCAGTGGTTCCGCACCACCTGTGTGTGCAAGGTGGGAACGGACGGCCGGCTCCAGCTGCAACCCGTGGAGCGACCCGCCGCCCGCTGAGCCCGCTCAGTTGAAGTGCCTGCTGTTCCAGGCTTCGGCGCTGAAACGGCCGAAGAACGCGAACCATCCGAACGCCGTGAAGCTGGCGAAGACCATGGTGGTCCACAGCCACATCACCAGGCGATGCGCACCCCACCAACCCACCGAGGGATCGGGTGCGATGAGCGCCGTGGGGGCCAGTGCGGCCAGGCACCAGCCCACCAGCACCACCAGCACCGCCAGTTGCACGGGCGAGCGCAAGGGCCAGTGGACCAGGGCGCGCCCCCAGGAAAGCCGCCCCCCCCAGCGATGCACCAGGTAGTAGCGGTCCTCGCTGATCTGAACGAACAGCATCGGGTCGCCCTCACAGTCGCCCAGCTTGAAATGCCGTGCCGGCGCAAGGACCTTGAACCCGGCCAGCGGGGCCGCGGCACGCTGCTCCAACTGCCGGAGGGCATGAACGGCCTGGGAGGGCAGCACACCCCTGAACCAGCATGCATCGAGGAAGCGCAGACGGTAGCGAACGCAGAGCGCGCGGATGGACGAGAGCGCATACACGCGCTCGGGATCCAGGTCGCGGATCGCGTTCAGCCGGGGACGGTCGGAGCTGAGCACCACCGCCCGCAGGATCTCGTCATGGGTCTGCTCGTCGCGCAGGATGCCCCGTACCTCGTTGAGGAATTCCTCCTGCTCAAGGATGATCCTCGCGGAACGCTCGTCGTTGGTGGAGGGACGATCCATGGTGCCGATGGGCCCGCGTCTTCCGCCGGGTGGATCAGGACGCCGGGCGCCCTTCCCCCTCGGTCATTTCCTCGGTGATGCCGGTGCGGCCGTTGGCGCCCTGCTCCAGGGCGCGCACGTGATCGGGCGCGTCGGCGGCGATCGATGAGCGCGCATCGCGGTCGGGAAGCATCAGGCGGCAGCGCGCGGCGACATCCAACGGTTGATAGTGCGTGCCCTTCTCCACCACCACGTGCCAGACCGAATCGTACGGCACCACGAAGCGAACGGGCGATTCCTCGAACAGGCCGCCGAAGTACTTGTGGCTCCGGCCCAGCTTGTACAGCTTGTGGTCGAAGGCCGTCATGAACTTCACCTTGGCGGGGCGATCGATCTCGACCTCGATGATCTCCTTCTTCTTGGCGGGATAATGTTTGTGCAGGAATCTCATGCCCGGAGCAGGTTGGGGTAAAGATATGCCGCCAGCCTCAAGGCCGCGGGCGGGTGTGGTTCAGAGCTTCACGCTGAGCACGGGGAAGGTGGTGTGGTTCACGATGTCCTCCGTGAGGCTGCCGTTCACCACGTGGAAGAAGCCGCTGCGCCCGTGGGTGGCCATGGCGATCATGTCCGCGTCGATCCCCCGGGCGAAGTTGAGGATGCCCTCCTCGATGCTCAGGTCGTTGTAGATCGTGGCGGTGAATTTCTTCAGTTCATGCTTCTGCAGGAAGGCGTCGATGGCGCGGTTGGTGTCCTCGCTGCGTTCGAAATTCTTGGGCGTGTTCACCTTCAGCAGATGCACCTTAGGGTCGAACATGTCGATCACCGGCCGGAAGGCCTCGAACTTCTCGATGTCGGCGTGGCTGAAGTTGGAGGCGAACACCAGGTCCTGCACCTGGAAGTCGTCCACATGATGCTTGATCACCAGCACGGGCATCGGGGCGATGCGCACCACCTTCTGCGTGTTGGACCCCACGATGCTGCGGATCCCGCGGGCGCCATGCGATCCCATCACCACCAGGTCCACGTGCGCCAGGCGGTCGTTCTTGAAGATGTCGGCGATCCCCATCTGGCGCAGCATGAATTTCCTGAGCTCGATCCCCTGGAGGAACTCCAGGCCCGGCACCCGCTCCAGCTTGTCCTCGATGGTGTCGCGGATCTTCTGGTTCTCCGTGTGGAAATCGGTCATCTGCTCGTACACATGCACCACGTCGATGCGGGCACCGGTGATGCGCGCGATCTTGGCCGCCACGCGCAACGCGTCGGTGGCGCAATCGGAGAAATCGTAGGGGACGAGGATCGTATTGAGCTTCATGGGGCGGGCATTGGGGGGTGGCGAAAGGCGAGGAAAAAGTAATCCACCTCCGCCATGCGACAAAACATCGGGGGCAAAAAAACCGTCCACCGGGGGGTTGGCTACTTTAGCCCACCCTGCATGGAAGCCTTTCACCTGGCGGCCACCGATCGGTCCCCGAGGGTCCACTTCGACCCCTCGGCCGGCGTGCTGGAACTCAGCGGCCGCTCCATCCACGAGAACGCCGCGGCCTTCTACGAACGCCTCTTCGAGCGCATCGACGCCTACGCCGCGCATCCCGCGCCGCAGACCCGCGCGGTGATCGCCCTGGAGTATTTCAACTCCAGCACGGCCAAATGCCTGTTGGACATCCTCAAGCGGCTCGATGAACTGCACGCCGGCGGTGGAAGCCGGGTGAGCCTTGAATGGCGTTACGAGGATGGCGACCTGGACATGCAGGAGGCGGGGAACGATTTCCGCGCCCTGCTGGAAATGCCCGTGAAACTCAAGGCCGGAAGGGACTGAGAACGGTCAACGGTCACCGAAACGCGCCCTCCAGACGCGTTCATCGACCGGCTGCCCGTCCTGGAAATAGTAGATGGCTCCCCAATGGTGCGCCACGCGCTTATACAGCACCCGACGGTCGGCGGCGACCACTTCGCGTTCGATCACCTGAGATGAACCCAGCATGTAACGGGTTTCGCGAACGCCATCGGGCAGCACCTGGGTGACCATGTCGGTCGGCCCCACCCCGGCAGGCTCGGGTTCACGCGGGGGGCGCGCGGGGGGCACCGACCCCTCGGAGGTGCTTCCTCGCATCGGCTCCTCCACGGGGACGACCACCACCGACGCGGGGACGGGTACCTCCCCGGTCGCCATGACCACGGGCGGTGGCGGGCTCACCACCTCCGGGGCCTCCTCCGGCATCGCGGGCCGTGGGGCCTCCACCGGCGAGTTCACCTCCCGCGCCATGACCGCCGCCTTGCGGTCGCGTTCCTGGATCAACGCCTGGATATCCTGGATCTTCACCGGGGGATACACGTTGAGCGGCCGCAAGGCGCGTGCTTCCTGGTACTTCACCAACGCCTCCTCGTACCGTTCCAGCTGGAACAAGGACTCCGCGCTGCTCATGAGGCCCTGGTAGACATGATCCAGCTTCGCATTGTCCTGCTCCTCCCGGGCGATCCTGGAACGCTCCTTCGCACTGAGCCTGCTGAACTCCTCGGTGAGGACCACCTCAGCGGATTGCCCGGATGCCGTCGTCTGGAGCACCAAGGCCATCGACAGCCATGCGATCGAAAGGGATACGCGGCACCGCATGACGGGGCGCCAAACTACCTGCCCCACCCATGCGGCACGGCGGCCTATGCCCTTGATGGTGAACATGGTCCGGTTGGGATCGCGACCGGGTTTGAACGCTACTTTGGCGGCCATTGTTCATGCGGCTCATGCCGATCCCCGGCCGGCCTGCGTTCGCAGCTTCATCCCCATCACCTTGAACACCCGCATCATGAGATCAACATCCATCGGCGTACTGGCCGTCGGCATCCTGTTCACCGCCTGCCAGGGCGATCCCACCCAGAGCGAACCCTACCAGCAGCTGCAGGATGACCAGAAGCGCACCGAAGCCATCGTGCAGGCGAAGGACTCGAGCATCAATGAGCTATTCGGCACCATCAACCGCATCAGCGGGAACCTGCGCACCATCCTCGCCAAACAAGGCCGGCTGGGCGACGCGACGGGAGGACCGGAGATGGGCAAAGACATGGAGCAGCGGGTGATGGATGATCTGCGGGGTATTGATTCCCTGCTGGAGGAGAACAAGACGCTGATCGCCCGCCTGCGCAAGGAGGCCAAGGCCGGCGAAGGACGCATGGCCGAGCTGGCGCGCACCGTGGAGGACCTGGAACGGTCCATCACCGAAAAGGACGCGGAGATCGGCAGCCTGAAGGAGCAGCTGGCCAGCACCAACAGCTCGCTCGCTTCGTTGATCGAGATGTACCGCGACAAGGAGCAACTGGCCAACCTGCAACGCGCCGAGCTGAACACCGCCTGGTACGCCGTGGGCAGCCAGCGCGAACTGCGCGACAACGGCGTGCTCACCAAGGAAGGCGGCGTGGCCGGACTGGGCGGGGTGAACAAGCTGAACGCCGCCGGCTTGAACCAGGACTATTTCAAGCAGGTGGACATCACCCGGGACATGGAGATCCCGATCAACGGGAAGAAACCGCGCGTGGTGACCTCACATCCGGAAGGAAGTTACCGGATGGAAGCCGGAGACAAGCTGGTGATCACCGATGCACCGAAGTTCTGGAGCCTGAGCCGCCATCTGGTGGTGGTGGTTGACTGACGATGAGGCCCCACAAGCAAAAGGCCCCGGGATCCGGGGCCTTTTGTTTTCATCCGTGATGGATCACTTGATCGTTGCCGGAGCGGGGCGGGCTCCCTCCTTCGATGGGGCCGGCGTTGCGGTGGTGCCATGGGCCTTGCCACCGGCACAGCAGCCCGCGCTCTTGCCCTGGGCCTTCCCATGGTCGCCACAGCCGGCGGACGCGGTACCATGCGCGGTGCAGCAGGCGTCCAGCTTGCCGGACTTGCGCAGCGTCGCCATCTTCTCCTGTTGCTCGGGGGTCAGGTCCAGCCGGGCATAGTACCCATCGTAGGTCGCCTCCACCTTCGATTCGATCTTCCGGCACTCAGCGCGCATGGGAGCCACCTCCCGTTCGGCTTGGGTCATCAACTCCAAGGCCTGGGCGGCCTGTTTCTCGTTCAGCCCCAACTCGGTGGTGAGCAGACTCACCTGCGCGTTGGTGGCCGCGTACGCCTGCCTGTCGGCGGTGGCGTGCTCCTGCTTTTCGGTGGTGGCTGTCCTTTGGGCAACGGCCACGCCCGTGCATAGCAGCAGGGAGGCCAGGGTCATCGTGTGCTTCATGGTCGTAGGATGTGGTCGGTGCGCAAATGTATCTGAAATCGAGCCTCAGGCAATGGCCCGTTCCTCCCCGAAAAGCCAGGCCTCGGCATCGGCCACTTCGCGGAAGTAGGCGAGCTGATAGGGCGAACCCGGGGCGGTGATCTCCACCATTCGCTCGACGGACATCTGGTTGAACAGGTCGTTGTCGGGGATGATGGCCAGGCGTTTCAAGCCGGTGCTTTGGAAGCGCGGTGTGATCTCCTTGATGCTCCACTGCTCGTCGTCGTACAGGATGGGCCCCATCCGACGGCCGTCGGCGAGCCAGTACCGGACCTGGTGCTCGATGATGAGCGCCAGCGATCGTTCGAGCACGCCGCGGTAGGCCGCGCCGTGGGCGAAGCGCTTCCACCTCAGGCGCATGAATGATCTGGACGGATCCAGGTCGATCGTCGCCAGATCGTCGTCATGCAGGATCATCGGGGGGGTGCCCATGTCCTTGTCGTAAGGAGCGCAAATGTGGTGATGTTCACACCCGAAATCCAGCACGATCCCATGGACCGTTGGACAGGCGTACCCTAGCGACGGCGACCCTCCCGGTCGAAGTTGCGGGCCAGGTCCAGCTCGGTGATCACCACCGCGGCCGCCACGAGGCAGGCGCTGGCCAGGAGCACGATGCACATGGCACGCCCGGGCTGTTGCGTGAAGAACCAGCAGGTGAGCGCGGTGTTCATGGCCAGGAAACCCGCCAGGACAAGGAGTTGACCGGCCAGCCGGTTGGACTCCTCCCAGGCTTGCTGGCTGCGCATGCTCCGGGGGCTGCGGTAACCCCGCCACCAGGTGGGGTGCCTGGGGGGCATGGCCAGCATGAAGGCGCCCATCAGCGCCAGGATCCCTCCCGGGAGGAACAGCGTCCAGCTCATGGTCAACTGCCTTTCACCCCACGCACCATGCCCTCGATGGCATCCCACATGCCCGGCTCCACGGCCTCCAACATATTGAACTGGCCCGCCCCTTTGAGCCACTCACCCCCATCGATCGTCACCACCTCGCCGTTGATGTATCCGGAATAGCCGGAGATCAGGTAGGAGGCCAGGTCGCAGAGTTCGCGGTGGGTGCCCGATCGCCCAAGCGGAACGCGCATGCGCAGGTCGAAGCGATCCATCAGTTCGCCGGGAAGCAAGCGGTCCCACGCGCCCTTGGTCGGGAACGGTCCGGGAGCGATGGCGTTGCTGCGGATGCCGTGGCGCGCCCACTCCACGGCCAGCGAGCGGGTGAGCGCCAGCACACCGGCTTTCGCGCACGAGCTCGGGGTCACGAAACCACTGCCTGTCCAGGCATAGGTGGTGGTGATGTTCAGGATCACCTTGTCCCGCTCGCCGCGGGCGATCCATTCCTTTCCAAAGGCCAGCGTGCAATGCACCGTGCCCATGAGCACGATGCCGATGATCACTTCGAAAGCCTTGCTGCTGAGCCGCTCGGTGGGGCTGATGAAGTTGCCGGCCGCGTTGTTCACCAGGGCATCGACCTTTCCGAACCGCGCGATGGCGACCTGTGCCATCGCCTCCACCTCAAGGTATTTGCGCACGTCACAAGCCACGGGCAGCACCTGGCCGCCGGTCTTCGCGGCGAGCTCCTTCGCGGTGCGCTCCAGCACGTCCATCTTGCGGCTGGTGATCACCACGTGCGCACCCAGTTCCAGGAAGGCCTGCGCCATGCTGCGGCCCAGGCCGGTGCCCCCTCCGGTGATCACCACCACGCGGTCCTTCAACGCATCGGGCCGCAGCATGCCCGTCCCCTCCAGGCTCATGGCGCGTTGCTTTTGTTGGGCGGCACGCCGGGCGCGTTCGATGGCGGCACCGATCCCGGCGCGTTGGAAGGCGGGAGCGGTACGGCCTTGGGCACCTGGGGCATCGCGGCGCAGTGCTCATGCACGAGGTCCTTCACCTCGTTCCCGTACCGTTCGGTGAACCCGTCCTTGAGCGCCTGCTGGAAATAGCCGCACGCGGTCTTCGCGCCTGTTTCCAGGGCGATCACGCCCAGGTTGCGAGAGACCAGCGGATTGCCCGCCTTCTTGCGGGCCGCCAGCTCGATGTCCTTGATCGCCTTCTCGGTCTCACCCATCTTGTAGTGCGACCAACCCCGGTTGTTGAAGGCATAGCTGTAGTTCGGATTGAGCTTGATCGCGCGGTCGTAGTCCTTGATCGCCCGCGCGTGGTCGCCGAAGGCCGCCCAGCGATGGAAGCCGCGGCTGTTCCAGTTCACCGGATCGCGCGGGGCCAGGTCGATCGCCCGATCCAGATCCAGCCGGGCGCCGAGGCTGTCGCCCATGTATGAACGGCAGGCGCCACGCTCGCGCAGGGCCTTCAGGTCGGTGCTGTCCCGTGCGATCACCTGGTCCAGCAGGAGGACCGCCTCGCCAAAGTGCCTCCGGCCTTGCAAAGCGATGGCCAGGGGCAGGCTGGTGCGATCGGCCAGGCCGGCTTTGGCCGCGCTCCAAAGCAGCACCTCGGCGCTGTCGAAGCGCGCGAGCCCGTTCATGGCGATGCCCCATTGCAGGTCCAGCGCGCCGATGGCGGGCGCGCTGCGATCAACGACCGTTCCGCGGCACATGCGCTCCGCGCCTGCGTGATCGCCGATCTGGTTCAAGGCCTCGGCGTAGCAGGTGCGCGCCTGCACGTCGGAGGCGGTGATGTCCGCGGCCTTGCCCTTGTAGTGCTTGATCGCCTTGTAGGGTTTGCCCGCGTGGACCGCGCCGCAGATGTTCGCCGTCACCTTCCCGCTCACCTGAGCGTTGATCACCGACGCACAGAGCGCGCATGCAAGCAACAAAGGCCAGCGCATGGAGCGAAGATATCCTTGGTGCTGTGGTTTGAGGCTGAGGGGTTGAAAGGGGAAAGTTGAAACACTGGTGTCCGGGGAAATGAAAGGCTGTTGATCGAAATGCGAGCCAGGCTAGGGTTTGCTATGGAGCAGCGACTGAAGGGGTTCTCTTTTCGTCCTTGTCCGCAA
>CAYMXP010000009.1:0-18692 GCA_964394425.1 uncultured Chryseobacterium sp.
CCGGGTGTGCCATAGCCCTCGGGCGGGGGGATCATGTCGCTGCCGGTGTTGCCGTTGCCGAAGTCCCAGGCGTAACCCGTCGGCTGGCCCCCGCCGTCGATCAGTGCCTCGAACTGCACCTGGACGGATCCACACCCCGTGCTCGGGGCGAAGGTGAAACTCGCGTTGCCACCGTTGCCCGGCAGCACCAGCAGGGTGATCGGAAAACTCTGCGGCACGTCCACCTCGAACCCGAGGGCCGTCACTTCCACCGTGGCGATGATGTCGATGGTGATCGTGTACGTGCCGGCGCCGAGCGGCGTGCCGCAGATGCGCGCGCAGCCGTACTGATCGCTTTGCGGATAATAGATCCCGGAGGGAGCGCTCGTCTCGATCGCCAGCCCGAACGGCAGGCCGTTGATCCCGGTGATGGTCATCTGGTTGAAGTCCACGTTCTGACCCGTGCCGGGATCATCGAAGTTGGCCGGCATCCAGAAGGTGATGTCCGCCTGGTAGGGCTGGCCGACCGTGGCGTCCGGCGGCTGCGTGGGACACAGCGTTGGAAAGGCCGGGCTGGCCGTGCATGCGAAGTCGATGCCGCACCCGGGACATTGGGCCTGGACGGTGGACCATTGAAGCAGTGGAAGCGCGGAGCAGATGAGGCGGACGAGGAGGCGCATGCACCAGGGCATTTTCAGCATTTCAACCATCAACCATTCAACTTCTTCAACACCTTCTCGATCCGCTTGCGCTTGGCGGGCTGCTCCACCTGCACGAGCCGGGCTTCCAAGGTTCCCGCGGTCTCCCGCGCGGAACGATCCCTCACCACCGCGGCCACCAGCTCGGCGTACGTCGGCAGCTGGTTCACCGGGCAGGTGCGCAGTTGTTCGATCAGCAGCGGCACGGTGCTTCGGGCGAAACGCTCCTGCGCGGCCAGCTTCACCAGCGCCTTCACCGCGTGGTCGCGCGTGATCACGCCGCCCTTGTCCACCGCCTGCATGATCTGCGGCAGCATCATGTACACCGCCTCGGGCTTCACGCCGGCAATGACGTCGATGGCGCACATCGCGCCCCACACCATGCGGTTGTCGGTGCTGGTGAGCAGGTTCTTGAACTGCGCCAGGAAGGGCGCGATCAGTTCCGGGGTCCGCACGCCCACCTCGTAGAGCACCTTGATCGCGTCGCTCTTCAGCGCCTTGTCCTTTCCGTTCATCAGTTCCACCAGCAGGCGGATCGCTTCGCCATCGCGCCGGCCGGCGATGGCCACGGCCAGATCGACGTTGGGCTGCTCATCACGGCGACCCAGCGAGGAGGCGAGTTCGGCGATCACGCCCATGCCGAAAGATGGTGAACGGAACGATCCGTTCAGCGGCGGCCGGTCGTCTTCTTTCCCCGCGGCCTCGCGGCGACCGGTTCCTTCTTCGGCGCGGACTTCTTTCCCGGGAGGCCGCTCACGTGGGCCAGCGAGAGATCCACCCATTTGCCCAGTGCGCGTTCCGCGGCCACGGCGGACGCATCCACGAACAGAAAGCCCCTCATGCCCTTGTGCCCGAAGGTCATCGGCTTCGCCCCCGGCCACTTCAGGACCTCCTCATGTCGCGCGCCGTCGAAACGCACCATGAAGTCGCCCTTGCTGGTGATCCCCACGGCCATGTGGCCCTTCACCATGAAGGCCACGCCCCCGAACATCTTCTTGTGCTCGGGCCTGGCGCCCCGGGCTTTCAGGGCGTGGGCGATGCGCTGTTCGAAAAGGGGATCGTGGGCCATGGTGCGATGGATGCGCCGCGAAAATGCGCGATCTTCATTTCTGCTGCGGCGTGCTGCCGCGGATCTTCCTGCGTTGGTCGCCGAAGGCCCCGTGGTACACCAGCGCCACCTCCAGCCCGCCCTGGTAGTTGGTCCGTGCCTGCAAGCGGGAGATGTTCACGTCGTAGCTCACCCCGATGGAAAGGAAGCGGTGGTAGTCGAAGAGCATCATGGGGATGATGGCGTCCCGCCAGCGATAGGAGCAGCCAAGCTGGAAGGAGTTCTCGGTGCGTGCATCGGTGAAGCGGGAACTGACCCCAAGCCGCCGTTCGGCCATGGCGCCGAGGGTCGCCTCCATCGCGCCACCCTGCTTGTGGAAGAGAAAGCGCGGCGTCCAGTTCCACTCGCCGGCCGCGAACACCGCCTGGCCGTGTACGCTGATGCGCATGAGCAACGGATCGGCGCCCGCTTCCAGCAACGACACATCGGGTTGATGCGGATGATGCACCGCCGCGCCGAAGGCCATCTCGTTGCCGCCGATGATCTGCCGCCAGAGGATCCCCGCGGCCAGGTCCACATAGGTCTTGCGCTGAACGAATTCCGCCTCGCCGGTCGGGAGCGAAGGATCGAAGTTGCTTCCGGTGTACTGGCTGTCCCAGCTCAACCCCGTGAGGTCGGCGCTGCGCTGGCCGTAGGCGCCCTGCAGGCCGAAGGCGATGTCGCCCCGGTCGGACAGCCTCAGGTCGTAGGCCACGCTCGCCCCCGCGTTCAACGTGCCGAACCCGCTTGCGCCGGCCTTGTCCTGGCAGGCGTGCCCGCCGATGCCGATGTACCGCCCATTGAGCTTCCCCTTCAGGACCGGCAGGTCGTACGATGCGGCATTGGTCGTGAACGGCACGTCCAGGCTGCGCCATTGATCGCGATAGATGGCCGAGAAGCGATGGTCATCCTGGATCGCGCCGGCGAGCGCCGGGTTCAACGTGAGTGGGGCGAGGTGGAATTGGGAGAAATGGATGTCTTGGGAAGGCGATGCGAGTGGATCAGAGTGCGAGATCGCAAGGGCGAGTACACGCATGAGCGCGTCGCGCGACCCGCGGGCGAGCTGCGGACTGCGAACTGCGAACCGCCGACCCTTCCTCATCTCACCAGCGTTACATCTCCCGTCATCTTCACCTTCTCCCCGTCGTTCATCACCGCGTTCAGCACGTACACGTAGATGCCCGAAGGCATGCGCTCCCCGCGGTGCGTGCCGTCCCAGCCGCTGTCGGGGCTGTTGCTCTCAAAGACCATTTCGCCCCAGCGGTCCCACACCGTGAAGCCCATCTGCACGATGCCCGGACCGCGCACGAAGAGCACCTCATTGGACCCATCGCCGTTGGGCGAGAAGGCCTGCGGAATGAAGACCGGCGTGGGATCCAGGATGCACACCTCCAGGGCGAAGGTGTCCACGCAGCCACCGATGTTGTACACCACCAGCTGCGCCTCGTAGGTGCCGGGCGCGCCCTGGTCGTACTGCGGGTTCTCGCCGTACACGTAGGGGATGATCTGCCCGGCGATCGTCCACTCGCCGCCCACCGCGTTGTTGCTCAGGTCGATGAAGGTCACGTTGCTCTGGTCGAAGTCGATGCAGGGGTCGTTGGGGTTGGTGCTGAAGAGCGCGACGATCGGAGGCCAGGCGGGGATGGTGATCAGCGTGTCGTGGTCGCAGCCGCTCTGGTCGTTCATCACGTGTACGTTCACGCTCTGCCCCGCGCCGATCAGCAGCGAATCGCCGGTCTGCGGCGGCGTGGTGCCCCAGGTGAAGGTGTAGCTGCCCGGCCCGGCCACCGAACCGGTCGCGAAGCCGGGCAGCCCGTAACAGAGCGTGTCGCTGGTGGAGTAGGCCGGCGCGAAGGGGGCGAACACCGCCACGGGGATCGAGTCGCTCACCGGATCGGCGCATCCATCGAACGCCTGCACCCAGTAGGTGTGGCTGCCGGCGGGTTGCACCGTCTGCGTGTTCACCGGGAAGAGGCCGTCGCTCCACATGTACTGCACGGGCGCGCCGGGGTCGCCGCCGGTCACGATCACCTCGATCTGGATCGATCCGCCGTCGCACACGGTGTCCTCGCTCACGTTCACCGCCATGTCCAGCGGCGGGTGGTTGGTGAAGATGAGCGTGTCGCTGGTGAAGCATTCGCCCGCTCCGATCGAATAGACCAGCGTGTAGCTGCCTGCGGCCATCATCGACGGGTCGAAGAGCGTATCGGGCAGGCCGGTGAACGTTCCGCCGGGCGGCTGGAGGCCGACTTCCACCGTGGTGTCGTTCGAGCAGTACACGGTCTGCACCCCGCTGATGGCGGCCGCCTGGAAGGGATACACGGTGATGTTCAGCGAATCGATGCACGAGGCGGGGGTCAGGTAGTACACCTCATGCGTGCCGGGCCCCGCCGCCGCCGGATCGAACACGCCGCTGTAGGGATTGCTCACGCCGGCGCCGATGAAGACCGCGCCGGGGGGCATCGCCTCGATCACGAAGGGATCGGCGGAGTCGCAGATGGTGAGGTCGGGCGTGGTGAGGCCCGCCGGATACACGATCACAGTCGCCGTGTCGCTGCAGGTGTTCTTGTCATACACCAGCTGGTGAACCCCCGCGCCGGCGACCGATGGGAACAGGGCGTACTCGTCCGCGCCCAGGTTGACCACGCCCGGGCCGCTCCACACCCCGCAGCAGGGCACAAGACCGGTCTCGGCATAGTCGCCCAGGTCCAGCGCGGGATCATCGACACAGAGGAAGAAGGTGTCCGGGCCGATCGCCGTCCAGTCGACGAAGAGGTACAGGGTGTCGTTGCAGCCGTTCGGATGGGTGTAGATCAGCTGGTCGTCCACGCTGCCGCCGCCACCGGCGAGGCCTGGATCGTACAGGCCGGTGTTCGCGTCCACGATGCCCAGGCCGCTCCACGATCCACCCGGAGGTGACGCCGCGGGCGAGATCATGAACGGCGGCTGCGAGGGACAGGCGCTCAGGTTGTTCAAGCCGGCCTGGATCGGGATCACCTCGATGGTGAACTGGTCCAGGCAGCCGTGCAGGGTGTAGGAGAGCACGTGCGTGCCGCCGCCGGCCACGTCGGGATCGAAGGTTCCGTACAGGCTGTCCACGATCCCCGCGCCGGTCCAGATGCCGCCAAAGGGCGAGACCGGGATGTCGAAGGGCACCACGCTCTGGCACAGCGTGTCGGTGCTTCCGGGCCCCGCGATCGTGTCCACGTTGATCGTCTTGGTGTCGGTGCAGTTGCCCTGTGAATAGGTGACCACGTACGATCCGACCGCGGAAGGGTTGAACACGCCCGCCGCGTTGATGAAGGGGCCGCTCCAGGTTCCACCTGCCGGACCGAAGCAGCAGACCATGAAAGGCGCCGATCCCGGACAGGCCGCTTCATCGTGACCGGCGTCGATCGAGTCCACGGTGATCACCACCTCATCGTCGCAGGCGCCGAGCGAATAGCTGATCGTGTGGATGCCGGGCCCGGCGGTGTCGGGATGAAAGAGGCCCGCGAGCGTATCGATCACGCCGGGTCCGTTCCATGATCCGCCCGTGGGCGTGGCGTTCAGCGTGATCGCCGGCGCGCTCTGGCAGATCGTCTGGTCGGGCGTGAGCACCTGCGGATCCTGCACGGTGATGGTGATGCTCGCGCTGGCGGTGTTGCCCGTGCCGTTCTCCACCACGCTCACCGTGTAGGTGGTCGTGGTCGACGGACACACCACATGCGGCCCCGCTGTCGCCGGCAGCCCCATGTTCCACGAATAGCTCGCGCCAATGCAGCTCTCCAGGATCGCGTTCAGCGTGGCGCAGGAACCGCCGCAGATCGTGTCGTTGTTCGCCTGGATGGCCACGCCCACCGGACAGGTGTTCACCTGGAAGCCGTCGCTCAGCGTGAAGTGCCAGAGCGAATCACAGCGATCGAGCAGGCCCAGGTCGAAGAGCAGGGTGAAGGGGCAGTTGCGGTCGAAGGGCGCATCGGTGGTGAGGGCGATGCTCGTGGTGCTGTCATCGGCACAGGGACCGGGCGCCACGGCGATCACGTTCGGTGCCATGCTTCCAGTGATGTCGAAGGCGGCGGCCACCAGCGGATCGCAATGCACCTTGCCGCTGAAGCTCACGTTGATCGTGCTGCTGTTGCAGGCCGGCGGCACGGGCACGCTCATCACCGGCGGCACCGGTGGCGGCACCACCGTGGTCCACGTCGCCTCCCAGCCGCAGTAGGCCACGTTGATGTCGCTCACGAAGTGGATCGTGAGCGAGCCGCTGGTGGCAACGATCGGCGGCGGCGCGATGGTGCCGCTGTATGCCGGGCCGATCTGCGGCGATCCCACGTTAGGCCCGTCGTGGAAGGTGAGCAGGTCCAGGTTCTGCTCCGTGCAGAACACCGGCGAGAAGGTCATGGTGATCACCCCGCCGGTGGTGATGGTGAAGGTGAAGTCCTCGTTGTTGCCGTAGATGATGCCGCCCGGCCCCGCCTCGCTGTCGAGCAGTTTTCCCTTGCAGATGGTCACCGTGGTGTCCATCATGTTGAATTCCGGCAGTTGGGCGTGCGCGAACAGCGCCGACGCCGACGTGAGCAGCACCGCTATGGGTCGGAACGCCGGCATCAACAAGGACTTGACCGCGACCTTGCAACAAGGCAACGAATGAGCGGAAAGGCGGCGTTCCGTTGCGTCGTTGCGCCGTGGCGGTTCCGTTTCGGCATCACAAACTGTCGTGAACGGTGATGAGCGGCGAAACCAGCTCGTTGCTGTAGTTCCCCGCGCGGTCGATGAGCACGATCGAATACGTGAGCACCTCGCTGGCGCTGTTGCCCAGGATGAAGAGCGTGTTGAGGGGGATCTCCAGTTCGCCCTGGATGGCCAGTTCCTGCTGGTCGGGCGTGAGCGGGGGGATGTGGTACCAGTCGGGCTCGGCCAGTCGGCTGTCCTTCACGCGCAAGGAAGGCACATCCGGATCCACCTCGCCGATGTCGCCGTCGCCGTCCTTGTACTTGAAGCGCAGGGTCACCACGTCCACGAACTCCTCCACGTCCGTCGGACCGATGGAGACCAGTTCGATCTCGGGTTCCACGGGCATGGTCTCTTCCTTCTTGCAGCTGGGGAGGATCAAAAGGGAACCACAGAGACACAGAGGCACAGAGAAAGACGAAAACATGAACCACCCCCAACCCCTCCTATTCCTCGCAGAGCCTCGGAACAGGAGGGGAGACCGCTCACCTGCAATTCCGCCCCATGCCGTGAGCCGGCATTCCTCCGTGTCTCCGTGTCTCCGTGTGAAATCCCTCATGGCACGACCAGCAAAGTGAAGTAGCTCAGCATCGGCTCGCCCGTGCCGTCGCCGGGCACCTCGGTGTTCGCCGTATGATCGCCGTCGTTCACATAGGCGCGCACGAAGAGGTAGCTGCCCGCGGGGTAGCCGCTCAGATCCACCGCCGCCTTGTGGGTGAAGCTGCCGGCGGTGTTGCTGAAGTTCAGGGCGGTGATCGGCCCGGAGATCACCAGGTCCTGCTCCGGCACGGCATCGAAGTCGAACTGGGAGGTGCTCACCTTGATCTTGTTGTAGGTGAGGCTTGTGGCGGCCGTGCTGTCGTCGTCGAACTCGAACCAGAGGTCGATGTTCGCGGCGGGCACTTCGATCGGTTGCACGCCAGGGTCGGTGCCGCGCGGATAGGGGGTGGTGGTGTTGCCCGGAGGGAAGGCCAGAAAGCCGCTCACCTGCGGCTCCAGGTTGCCGAGCGTGGGCGCGTTGCCGAACATGTCCAGCGCACCGCCTTCGATCCAGTCGTGGACCTTCTGGATGTACAGGGTCTCGTTGGCGAACCAATCGCTCCCCCCATCCACCTCCAGGGGCATGATGCCGCTGGTGTTGGGGATGTTGATCGTGAGCCGCGCGTACAACAGGGAGTGACCGGCGTCGCCCGGCAGCACGCGGTAGGCGTAGGTGTGGGCCGTGTCGTTGCTGATCACCGGATGAAAGACCAGCGAGTTGTAGGTGCTGCTGATGGTGCGGTACTCCGGCTCAAAGGTGCCGTCGTGGCAACCGGAGTTCGCGCAGGTGGGGCGGAAGATCTTCTGGTGCAGCCAGGCGAAATTGTCCTGGGGCAGGGTCTCGGGGTTGGGTATTTCGGTCGGCCAGGTCAGGTCCGCGTAGGGGTTGTCATCTTCCTTCTTGCAGGAGGCGAGCAACAGGAGCATCGCGCAGATGACCAACCGCGACGACGCAACGACGCGACGCGCATCCAATACGCTGCATTTCTGTTGCGTCGTTACGTCGTTGCGGTTCATCTCATCCAGCATTACTCTGTGCCGCTGCGGCGAAAAATCCTCTGTTTTCCTCTGTGCTCTCCGTGTCTCTGTGGTGAACGGCATTCTTCACATCAGGTCGAACAACGACTGCGCCCCGGGCGCGACCAGTCCGGCGCTCATCACCTCGCTCTTGATGCCCAGGATCTCGGCGATCGTCGGCACCATGTCCACCGCGCTGCCGGCGGGGTCCAGTTCGCCGCCCACGCTCAGGTTCGCGGGAACGTTCGGCCCGGCCAGCATGCTGAAGATCCGCAGCGAGTTGGCGTCGCTGTGGTCGTAGGCGTACCAGTCGTTCTCGTCCTGGATCGCGTTGGGCTGGTCGTTGCGGCCGCATTCCGGCGTGGCGATCAGGATCGTGTCGCCCGCCATGTTGGGCACCTGCGTCTGGATGAAGTCCCACAGATGGCCCACGGCATGGTCGGCCCGGTGCAGGCTGGCGAGGTAGCCGGTGAAGTTGCTGTGGCAGCCGTCCACCGCGCTGAGGTTCACCACCGTGAGCACGGGCTCGAACCACTTGATCAGCTCGCAGGCGTAGCCGATGGTGCGCAGGTCCAGGCTGTCGTGTACGGGCGGGTGCGCGATGGTGCCGGCCTGCGTCTTGTCGAACATCTCCTTCATGAAGGCCTTGATGTCCTGCGTCTCCCCGAAGGTGTTGCCCAGCGAGGGCGGCGCGTTGCCCGCGTTCTGCCAGCTGTTGTCCAGGAAGGCCTTCATCTCCGCCACCGGCGTGAGCTGGTCCTGCGGGTGGTAGACCTTGGCGTTGCTCAGGTACTGGTCGCCGAGCGGGCCGAAGGTGATGTTGGGCGCGAAGAAGTTGGCGCCGTAGTGCGAGCCGTAGGCCGGATGCCCGCTGTAGTTCAGCAGCGGGATGCTGTTGCCGATGGTATTGCCCACGAACCACACCTTGCCGGCCGGCAGGCCCGCGTGGCGCCGCACGTACTCGAAGATCGTCGGGTTGATGGGCTTCTGCTTGAGGCCCTGCGTGGTGACGGTATTGCCCTGCAGCAGCGAGTTCAGCCCCTGGTAGTGCCCCGCGCTCACGGCATGCATTTCGGGAAAGAGCGTGCCCTGGCTCTGCAGCGTGGTGCCCAGGATCGCCGGGATCGGGTCGATGCCGCCCGGGCCGGTACCGTACACGATCTTGTCGCTGGGCGGGCCGCCGTTCAGCATGTTGTACAGTATGTTCCCGGGGTAGGGCTGTGCCTGGCTGTCGTCCAGGTAGCGCTGCAGCACGCTCTCCTGCTGGCGCACGCCGCCGGCGAACATCACGAAGACCACGTGGCCGGCCAGCTGTCCGCCTCCGCCGCTCGCGGCGAAGAGCCGCCCGCTGGGAAGCAGGTAGGGCGCGGCGAAGGTGGCGGCGGCCGCCGCGCCC
Source organism: uncultured Chryseobacterium sp. (assembly GCA_964394425.1). GTDB lineage: Bacteria > Bacteroidota > Bacteroidia > Flavobacteriales_F > PHOS-HE28 > PHOS-HE28. The sequence goes on from CAYMXP010000009.1 coordinate 9,431, forward strand.
GTGCGCTTGAGGAAGGTGCGTCGCATCATGGCCGTCAGTAATAGAGGTACTCGTTGCTCAGCGCGAAGGAGAAGTAGACCAGTTCGGGCGTCACGTTCGGGTCGGCCTCGATGGTGTTGTGGAACCAGGTCTTCTCCGCCGCGCTGGGGTCGCGCACCAGGAAGCGGTGGTAGGTGTCCACGGTGAACGCGTCGATGTCCTGCCGCATCGCGCTGTCGGTGGGCAGGATCACGCCGGGCGCGTTGAAGAAGTTGCTGATGAGCACCTCGCGCGCCAGGCCCTGGTCGCCGATGCTCTCGAAGCACTGCTCGATCTCGAAGAGCTGGTTGGCCGACAGCGCCGTCTGGAACAGGTTGGCGTACAGGATCGCCACGTACTGCTGCGTGGTCTTCAGCTTGTCCTTGTTCGCGCTCGGCTGCAGCACGGGCAGCGGTTCCAGCTCGTAGATGGGATCCTTGCGGCAGGCGCAAAGCACCACCGCGGCCGCCAGCAGGCCGCCGAGGATCCTGGAACGGGTCCGCGCGATCATGGGAAATTGGCGTATTCGTCGCCGATCAGGATGTCGCGCTGCACCTTCCGCAGATCCAGCGTGGTGTTGAAGTCGGCCATCGCCTGGTACACCTCGTAGGTGCTGGCGTCGCGGCCCAGGAAGGTGCGGAAGCACCAGCGGATCAGCCCTTCCTTGAACTCCAGCGCGCCCACGAGAATGTCCTTGTAGTCGGCCTTGTTCTGGCCCGCCTGGCCGAAGAGGACCCCGGGCGCGTTGGCGTCCACCATGGCGTAGGCCACGTCGAACTCCTCATCGGTGGGGAAGCGCGTGAACAGGTCGTCGAAGGTGGCGTTCACGTAGTTGAAGCTGTTCATGTTGATCTGGTCGTACACCGCGTTGTAGATCATCCGCGCGAACACCTCGCGGATGTCGATCAGCCCCTCGCGGTACTCGATGCGGCTGCGCTTCACCTTCTCGAGCTTCTCCACCTCGTGCAGCGCCTGCTGGTAGCCCGCGCTGTCGCCGGCCGCGCTGTCGCTGGTGGCGGCGAACTCCGCCAGGCCGATGTAGAAGTCGAGGGTGGCATCCGAGGCCCCATCGAGGCAGCGGGCCTTGAACAGCTCGTATTGCCGCTGGTGGTAGGCGTGCTTGTAGCTGCTGTCCCCGGCGATGAAGTCGGTGTTGGTCATCAGCTTGTGTACCAACGCGCGTCGCGCGTCGAAGCTCAACCCGGCGCTCTCCAGCGCGTCCACCGCGGCGCTCATCTCCACGTCCAGCGGCTCGCGGCCGATCAGGTCGATGAAGAGGCGGTTCACGTAGTACTCCACCACCACGGTGGGCACGCCCTCGTAGTAGGGCGCCACGTTGCCGGTGATGGTCTCCGGCTCCTTCTTGCAGGAGGCGAGCAGCAGGACAAGACCCGCGAGCAGGAGGGAAGAGCGCCGGAAGGGAAGCATGCGTGGAACGATCCCAAGTTAGCTCCTCCCCAACGCCGGCGGAGGGCAAAGGATCGATCCATTCGACGAAGGGAGAGGCCGGATCGGCGGAGGGGTGTTCATTCCATCCCGTAACGGAGCGTGGTCGGGGATCGCGATCCCCGCCACCATGCGCTCCTTCTCCCGGCCGGCACCGCCGTGGTGCCGCGGTCGCTGGCGATCGGCCTTCATCGAAAACGCGGGAACTCCCGCTCCTCGCCGGGCCTCCGACGCCGGTCGATCAGGAGTTGACGGGCGCCCCCGGCCGGCCGGCCAGGTCCAGCGCGATGCCGATCCACTTGAACACGTCGGTGGGATGGCCGGTCTCGTTCACCTCCTCGCGCTTCATGCCGGTGCGCACCATCACCAGCCGCTCGTGCGGGATCACCACCACGTACTGGCCGTGGAAGCCGCGGCAGTACCAGATGGGCCTGCCGTCCACCTCGGCCAGCCACCAGTAGTACCCGTAGCGCTTGTTGGGCGAGCCCTTGTCGTCCAGTTGCGCGGGGGTGATCGAGGCCTGCCAGTATTCCTTCGGGACGATGCGCTTGCCACGCCACATGCCGCTATCCAGATACAATTGCCCGATGCGCGCGAAGTCCCGCGGCGTGGCGTAGAGGCAGCAGAATCCCTTGAAGTCGCCATCCTCGCGGTCCATGCCCCACCAAGCCAGGTGCTCCGCGCCCAGCGGCCCCCAGACCTTCTTCTCCACCAGCAGGTCCAGCGGTTCGCCGTAGATCTTCTCCAGCACGTCCACCATGATCTGCGTGCTGCCGCTGATGTAATCGAACGCCACGCCGGGATCCTGCCGGCAGGGTTGCGACAGGGCCAGGTCGCGCACGTGATGGCCGTAATACCCCTTGGCGTTGTCGCTGAAAGGATCGGCGCCGCTTTCGCTCCAATCGAGCCCGGTGCTCATGGTGAGCAGGTTGTACAGCGTGATGTCCCGGTGGCAGCTGTCCTCCGCGTCGAACTCCGGCAGGAACTCGCCCACGCGCTGGAACACGTTGTCGATCCTTCCCTCCTGCATGGCGATGCCCACCAGCACGCCGATGTAGCTCTTGGCCACGCTGAAGGAATTGGACGTGCTGTCGGCGGTCCAGCCGTTCCAGTATTGCTCGAAGACCAGGCTGTCGTCCTGGATCAGCACGAAGGAGGACGTGAAGAGGTCGGTGAGCTGCTTCTCCTGGTCCGCCTCCAGCGCGAGCCTGCCGAATCGCGCTCCCTGGGGCCAGGGCTGCGGATCGGTGGCGGGAATGGCGATCGAGGGGAAGAAGGGCCGGTCGTCGATCTCCGGCCCCGCGCGGCCGATCAGGTAGGTGTGGCGCACGCCGCGGATCAGGTGCTCGTTGCCGGTGACATAGGCCAGTGCGATCAACAGCACGACGATGCCGATGATCCAGAGCAGCAGCTTGCGGAGGAAGCGCATCGTGGTCGAAAGTAGTGCGCCCTGTCCGGGGTGTTCAGCGGCGAGCACACATCATGCTGACAACTCAACGTCGAAGAGATCCGCCAGCTCGAGCATCAGGCGCTGCTTCACCGTTCCGATGTCCACGTCCTCGCCCAGCTCTTTCTTCATGCTGGTCACGCCCTTGTCCGCGATGCCGCAGGGAACGATGTTCTCGAAGTAGGAGAGGTCGGTGTTCACGTTGAAAGCGAAGCCGTGCATGGTCACCCAGCGGCTGGCGCGGATGCCGAAGGCGCAGATCTTCCGGGCTTTCGCCGGATCGTCCTCATCGAGCCACACGCCCGTGAGCCCGTTGATCCGTCCGGCCTTGATCCCGTACGCTTCCAGCGTTCCGATCACCGCCTCCTCCAGCGTGCGCAGGTAGCGACCCACATCGGTGAAGTGCTCCTCCAGGTCGAAAATGGGATAGCCCACGATCTGGCCGGGACCGTGGTAAGTGATGTCGCCACCCCGGTCGATGGGAAAGAACTGGACGCCCTTCGCGCGCAGCCCCTCCTCGTTCAGCAGCAGGTGCGACGCCTTGCCGCTCTTGCCCAGGGTGTACACGTGCGGGTGTTCACAGAACAGGAGATGGTCCTCGGTCGGAACCTGTTCCTCCTCCGGCTTGCCGCGGTTGGCCAGCTTGCGGTCGATGGTGGCCTGGAAGAGCCTCGCCTGGAGATCCCATGCTTCGGCGTAGCCGATCAGGCCGAGGTCCTGGAAACGAATGGAGCGCATTTGAACCGCAACGGCGCAACGACGCTACGAAATGCGATGCCATCCAGCGATCCCGTTGCGTCGTCGCGTCGTGGCGGTTGGAACTATTTCACCTCCGCCAGTTTTCCCTTCAACATGTTGATCACCGCGATCTCCGTGGGGTCCACGCCCTTTTGCTCCGCCCAGTACAGGCTCACCCAGTCGCCCAGGTGGACCAGGTACAGCTGCCTCGCAAGGGTGGTGTCGCCCTGGCTCCAGACCTCGTGGATGTGCGGCGTGTGCTTCCGGAACACCTCCTTGTTGATCTCCATGCGCATCTGGCTCCGCTCGTGGTCGGTCTTGTGGCGGAAGATCACCACCGCGATGTCGTCCTTCCCGCCGGCCCAGCCCACCAGCTCGTTGTGGTTCATCTCCGGGATCGCGTGGTGCCAGCACAGCTCCTTGCTGTTCTCGTTCACCTGCTGGCGGAAGCGGATGCTCACCGCCTCGGTGCCCGCTTCGCTGTAGATCACCAGCCGCCTCCCGAACAGGTTTTGCGTCAGCTCCTTCGCTGCGGCCTGGATCTTTCCCTTTTCCTTCTCCAGCAGCGCCGCCGCGTTCGCGATGGCCTCCTCGAAGCCATCCCCGATGATCCCGAAGTGGCGCAGCACGAAGAACTGCTGGGTGAGCGAGTAGGCCAGCATCGTGCGGGGTGGGTTGCCCCCGGGGATCACGATGTGATCGAGCCCCTGGGTCTTCGCCATCTCCAGCATCCTTCCCCCGCTGGTGATCACGCACACGCGCGCGTCTTTGGACAGCGCCTGCTCCATCGCCGCGATCGTTTCCTCCGTGTTGCCGCTGTAGCTGCAGGCGATCACCAGGCTGTTCCTGCCCACGTAGGCCGGCAGGTAGTAGTTGCTGTAGACCTCGATCGGGCATTTCGCCTCCCCGGCCACCACCTGCGCGGCGATGCGCCCACCGATGCCGCTGCCGCCGAGACCGGTCACGACCACGTTCGCGCAGGGTCCGCCCGGTGCGTTCAGGCGGGCGTTGCGTCCGATCGCCAGGGCTTCCTTCAACTGGCGGGGGAAGCCGTCGATGAGTTCTTTCATGCTTGCGGAATGATGCGGCGAAAGTAGCGGCGAAGCCAGGGACACGTGGGCTCGCTGGTTGCCCGGTGATCTCTCCGGCCGATGCTATGGCCTTGCCGAGCATGGCGTCGCCCTGCCGTGAGGCCTCGCAGAGGTCCCCGGCAGGAAGGGCGGGCACGGGTGGCCGCCCGACCCTGTACGTACATTCGGCCCATGGCACGTACGGAAGCAAAGAGCAAACTGACCCTGCTGGTCCCCGAGCGGATCAAACGGAAGGCGCGGAGCATCAGCCGGCGCCGGCGTACGAGCATTTCGCGCATGTTCACCGAGATGATCGAAAGGGAGACCACCCGCCCGCACGACCCGTTCATGGAGCTGTGGGGCATCTGGGCCGACCGGAAGATCGACCTGAAGAAGATCCGGGAAACGGCATGGAGACGGTATTGATCGATACGAGCGTGCTCATCGGTCTTGCCCGGGGGCAGCATGAGGCAAGGGACGCGATGGAGCGGGTGCAGGGCATGCAAACCGTCATCTGCGACGTGGTGCTGGCCGAATTGATCGCCGGGGCACGCAACGCGGAGGAAGCCTCGAAATGGTACCAGCACCTTCGGACCCGTTACCATGTGCTGCCGTTCACCATGGAGGTGTCCGGGCATTTCCGGGAGTTGTTGAAGACCGCATGGCGTCATCGCGGCACCCACCTGAGCGACCATCTGATCGCCGCCACCGCATTGGCTCATGGGTGTTCGCTGCTCACCCTGAACAAGAAGGACGTTTCCCATATTTCCGGACTGCATCTTTCCTGACCTCACCGATCAGGGCGATCCCCGCCCCCTCGCATGTCCCAGACCCTTTCCGACCAGGAGCTCGTCCGCCGCGAAGCGCTGCAGAAACTGCGCGCCCTGGGCATCGATCCCTACCCCGCCGCTGAATTCCCTGTTTCGCACACGGCCGCCGAGGTGAAGGGGCTTTTCAACGAAGGCGGCGATCCGGTGAACGTGTCCTTCGCCGGACGGATCATGAGCGTCCGCCTCATGGGCAAGGCCAGCTTCGCCGTGCTGCGCGATCACAGCGGCGACCAGCAGATCTACGTCGCGCGCGATGAGGTCGCACCGGGTGAGGACAAGTCCATGTACGACGAGGTGTGGAAGCACCTGCTGCACCTGGGCGACTTCATCGGCGTGAAGGGGCATGTGTTCAAGACCCGCACCGGCGAGATCACCGTGCATGTGAAGGAGCTCACCGTGCTGGGCAAGGCGCTCCGCCCCCTGCCGGTGGTGAAGACCGACGAGCAGGGCAAGGTCTTCGACGCCTTCACCGACCCCGAGCAGCGCTACCGCATGCGCTACGTGGACCTGGTGGTGAACGAGGGCGTGCGCGAGACCTTCCTCAAGCGCACCCGCATCGTCAACGCCATGCGCGCTTACATCGACCGCCACGGCTACGTGGAGGTGGACACCCCCGTGCTGCAGCCCATCCCCGGCGGCGCCAACGCCCGGCCCTTCATCACCCACCACAACGCGCTCGACATCCCCCTCTACCTGCGCATCGCCAACGAGCTCTACCTCAAGCGCCTCATCGTGGGCGGCTTCCACGGCGTGTACGAGTTCAGCCGCGACTTCCGCAACGAGGGCATGGACCGCACCCACAACCCGGAGTTCACCATCATGGAGCTCTACGTGGCTTACAAGGACTACCGCTGGATGATGGGCTTCATCGAGACGATGCTGCAGGAGGTGGCCCTCGCGGCGAACGGCTCGCCGAAGACGGTGTTCCAGCAGCGGGAGCTCGACTTTACCGCGCCGTTCAAACGGATCAGCTACGTGGGTGCGATCCAGGAGAAGACCGGCCACGACGTGATGGGCATGGACGAAGCCGCCCTGCGCGCGCTGTGCAAGCAGTTCGCCGTGGAGGTCGCGCCGGAAATGGGGAAGAGCAAATTGATCGATGAGCTCTTCAGCGCAGCCGTGCAGCCCACGCTCGTGCAGCCCACCTTCGTCACCGATTTCCCCGTGGAGATGTCGCCGCTCTGCAAGCGCCACCGCGACGACCCCCGCCTCACCGAACGCTTCGAGCTCTTCGCCAACGGCTTCGAGCTGGCCAACGCCTACAGCGAGCTGAACGATCCCATCGACCAGCGCGAACGTTTCGAGGAACAGCTGAAGCTGCAACAACGCGGCGACGACGAGGCCATGCGCATCGATCAGGATTTCCTCCGCGCGCTCGAGTACGGCATGCCGCCCACCAGCGGCGTGGGCATCGGCATGGACCGCCTGGTGATGCTCCTCACCGACCGCCCCGCCATCCAGGAGGTGCTGCTCTTCCCCCAGATGCGGCCGGAGAAGTTCGAATGAGGGGAGGAGAAAAGCACCGCAGAGGCGCGGAGGCGCAGAGGACGCGGAGTAAGATGCCCACACCAGCCATTGCACTGGCAGCATTGGAAATGATGCTCGGGATCTGAATTCCTTCTTCGCTTTCTCTGCGTTCTCCGCGCCTCTGTGGTGAAAACCCATCCCTACCGCTCCCGCTCCACCGCCAGCACCCGATCCCCCACCGCCAGCTGCTCCGCCACCTCCAGGCCCGCCACCACCCGCGCGAAGCGCGTGTAGCGCCCATCCAGGTGCGGCGCCGCCGCCGTCATGATGAAGAACTGGCAGCTCTCCGTGTCCCTTCCGGCTGAAGCGAGACCAACCGCGCCCCGGGTGAAGCCCTCGTAGCCGACCTCCGTGCGCAGCGTCCAGTCCATGCCGCCCCAGCCGTCGCCGCGCGGGCAGCCGCCCTGCGCCACGAAATTGGGGATCACCCGGTGGAAGAATTTGCCGCTGTAGTAACCCGCCGTGGCCAGCGAATCGAAGGCCACGCACGACCCCGGCGCGCTCAACGGCTCCAATGCGATCACGATCTCGCCCTTCGTGGTCTTCATCCGGTACCGCTGCCCGTCTTTCAGGGCGACCAGCCGGACATGATCGATCGGGTGGTTGAAGGCGGGAGGATGCGGAGCAGGCATCGCCTCACCGTTGCACCGTGCGATGGCGCGTTCCACGGCCAGCGCGCACTCCAGGTCGCGCGGCAGGTCGAGCCATTCGGGCGTCCGTTGAAGCGCTTCGAGAAGGTCCGGCGCGTGCATTGGCGCCCATCCGGCCGCGGCGATCTCCTCCGCGGCGATCGTGGCCAGGCCGGGATCCTCCGATCGCAGCGCATCGCGCAACAGCTCGATCCGCGCCCGGGGCGGCTGCTTTCCCTCGGGTACGGCCAGGCTCTCCAGCCCGAGCAACTCCTCCAGGGCGGTGGTGCGCTCCACCAGGGAGGGCGCTCCAGCCATCACCCGCTTCAGGTGCATCGCCGTGCTGTCCGCCGGGTCGTTCGCGATCGCCCGCAGGATCGCCGCTTCCGCGTACGGCATGTTCTCCAGCGCCGCCTGCGCTCCGAGCAGCTTGCGCGCGATCAGCCGCTGGCCCGCGTCCCCATGCTTCAGCACCAGCCCGTACAGCGGGATCTGCGTGAAGGGGTCGTGGTGCGTTTGTGCCACCTCCCAGATCGCCTGCGCGTCCAGCGGATCGCCGATGCGCTGCAGCTGCTCGATCGCGGCGAGGCGCGCGGCCTGCGATCCGTCGTTCATGCGCTCCAGGAAGAACGCCTGCAACCCCGCGTCGGTCCTCGCGCCCAGCGCGCGCAATGCGCTCACGCGGATCGCCGCCAGGCTGTCGCTTCCGGCCCAGCGCATCAGCGCGTCCTTCACCGCGTCGGATCGGTAATGCTTCAGCGCGCCCACCAGGAACAGGCGCGTCTCCGCGTCGCGTTCGGATCCCGCGGCTTCCAGCAGGCGGCCCTCCAGCGGGGCCATGCTCTCCGCCTTGCTTCGGCCCAGCTGTTGCGCCGCGCGCATGCGGATGGAGCGGTTGCCCGAGCCCAGCAGGTCGAGCAGGCGCGCGGGATCGGCGATCAGGCCCAGGTCCACCTCCGCCTTGAAGGCCTGCTCCAGCATCACGCGGCGTACCGCCGTGTCGCGCTCGGTCTCCGAGGCGCGCGCCAGGGCCCTCCAGGCGATGCTGTCGGTGGCGTTGCCGATGGCCAGTGCCGCCGCCTTGCGCACGGCCGGGTCCACGTCGGCCAGCGCGGCGATCAACGCCGGCATCGCCGTGCTGTCGGGTCTCGAGGCGAAGGCCAGCGCCGCCAGCGTGCGCACATCCGCGCGCGCATGACCCAGATACTGGAGCAGTGCGGTCGTGTCACGATGGTCGCGCGCTTCAAGCACAGACCAAAGGGTGTCGTCGTTCCAGGGGTTCCCCGTGGGTTCCTGCGGGCGCGAATCGCGCGGATCGCCGCCACAGGCGGATGCGAGGACCAGGACGACTACGGCGAGCGGCGTTCTCATGGGGCGTGGCGCGCCGCAAACATCGCCAATGCGCGCCCGCCTGACGGACGCAGGCCGGGCGCGCCCGCGACGGGCGGGTATCTTGCGCTCCCTTTTCCCTTTTCGGATGAGACGCTCCCTTTCCACGATGGTCCTTGTCCTGCCGGCGATCGCCTCCGCGCAGGAACTCATGAGCGACCAGGACGC
>CAYMXP010000009.1:18792-84183 GCA_964394425.1 uncultured Chryseobacterium sp.
TCCTTGTCCTGCCGGCGATCGCCTCCGCGCAGGAACTCATGAGCGACCAGGACGCCAAGGACCAGATGAAGTACGACCTGCAATACCTCGCCAGCGACCTGCTCGAAGGCCGCGAGGCCGGCACGAAGGGGGAGCGGATGGCGGCCGACTACATCCTGCAGAAATGCGGGAGCATCGGCTTGATGCCCTACGGCGACAGCGCCACCTACCTGCAGAAATTCACCTTCGCCGCGCCGCCACAGGTGGGCCCCAAATGCCATCTGCAGCTCGGCCGGAGGATCCTGAAAGTGGGAGAGGACTACTACCCGATCTCGCTCAGTGCCACGGCACAGGTGCGCGCCAAGGTGCTCAAGTGCGGCTACGGCATCGCCGCCCCCGAACTGAACTATGATGACTTCAGCGGCCTTCAGTTGAAGGATCGTTGCGCCGCGATCTCGATCGGATCCCCCGACGGGATCCATCCCCATTCCAAATACCTCGCACACCACGACCTGCGCGGCCGCATCGAAAAGGCCATCGAACTCGGCGCCGCCGCCGTGATCCTGTACAACGACGACGCCACCGCCGAACCGCCCGCCGAGGTGCTGAGCGCCAAGATCCAACCGCTCAACGTGCCCGTGGTCTTCCTCAAGGGTGATCTGCACAAGGAACTGATCCTCGACGGCAACCCGGTGGTGATCACCGTGGACATCATCCGCGAGCAACGCACGGCGATGAACGTGCTGGGCATGCTCGACAACGGGAAGCCCAACGTGGTGGTGATCGGCGCGCATTACGACCACCTCGGATACGGCGACGAGGGATCCCTGCATCGCGGCGAACCCGCCATCCACAACGGCGCGGACGACAACGCCAGCGGCGTGGCCGTGATGCTCCAGCTGGCCCGCGACCTCCAGCAGATGGACGAAGCGCGCGGGAACGACTACCTCTTCATCGCCTTCAGCGGCGAGGAGAAGGGGCTGTATGGATCGAACTGGTGGACCAAGCATCCCACCGTGCCGCTCGAAGAGATCAGCTACATGATCAACCTCGACATGGTGGGCCGCGTGGACAGCACGAACGACCTCGCGATCAACGGCGTGGGCACCTCGCCCGCCTGGGAGGAGGTCAAGCGCATCCAGGTCGGCGGCTTCCACGTGAAGACCACCGAGGGCGGCATCGGCCCCAGCGACCACACGAGCTTCTACCTGAAGAACATCCCGGCCATCCACTTCTTCAGCGGCACGCACGCCGATTACCACAAGCCCGGCGACGACGAGGAGAAGATCAACTACGACGGCATGCTCCGCGTCATACGCTTCATCGAAAGCCTCATCACCACGCTGAACGACGACCCCAAGCTTGCGTTCACCAGGACCCAGGACGCGGACACCGCCAGCGCGCCGGGATTCACCGTGACCCTGGGCGTGGTGCCCGACTACATGTTCGACGGCCGGGGCATGCGCATCGACGGGATCACCGAGGGCAAGCCGGCGGCCAACGCGGGGCTCAAAGTGGGCGACGTGGTGGTGAAGCTCGGCGAGACGCCCGTGGGCGACATGATGAGCTACATGAAGGCGCTTTCCATGTTCAAGAAGGGCGATGCGACGAAAGTGACCGTGCTGCGCGAAGGGAAGGAAGTGGTCCACGACATCCGGTTCTGATGGCGACCGGCGTGATCGGAGGAGGCAGCTGGGGCACGGCCCTGGTGAAGCTGCTGCACGCCAACGCCGGCCGGGTGCATTGGTGGGTCCGCCGCGCGGAGACCATCGGGCACATCCGGAAGCACGGCCACAATCCGGACTACATCAGCGCGGCGCAGCTCGACGTATCGCGCCTGGTCATGGACACGGACATCCATCGCGTGGTGGAAGCCAGCGAGGTGCTGGTGGTCGCCGTGCCCTCGGCCTTCCTGAAGGCCACGCTGGATCAGCTGGACGCAGCGGAGCTGAAGGGGAAGATCATCTTCAGCGCGGTGAAAGGGATCGTGCCCGAGACCAACCAGATCGTGGGCGAGCACCTCTTCCAGCATTGGGGCGTGAAGGAGAAGGACTTCGGGGTGATCTGCGGGCCCTGCCATGCCGAGGAGGTGGCCATGGAGCGGCTCAGCTACCTGACCATCGCCTGCCAGGACGCGCGAAAGGGCGAAGCGATGGCCGCGGCGCTGTCCGGTCCCTTCCTGAAGACGACCCTCAGCGACGACATCTACGGCACCGAGTTCGCGGCCATCAGCAAGAACATCATCGCCATCTGCGCCGGCATCAGCGTGGGCCTGGGCTACGGCGACAACTTCCGCGCGGTGCTGGTGAGCCGCGCGATCACCGAGATCGAACGCTTCGTGGCGGCCGTGCATCCGATCGAGCGCGACATCAACGAGCCGGCCTACCTGGGCGACCTGCTGGTGACCGCCTACAGCACCTTCAGCCGCAACCGCGAGTTCGGCACCATGATCGGCAAGGGCTACGGCGTGCATGCCGCCCAGATGGAGATGAACATGGTGGCGGAAGGCTACTACGCGGTGAAGTGCGTGCATGAGATCAACCGCAAGCTCAAGGTGGACATGCCGATCACCGAAGCCACCTACCGGATGCTCTACGAGAAGATGGCGCCGGCCGTGGAGATGCGGCTGTTGAGCGACAAGCTCGCCTGAATGAAGAAGACCGCGGAGACACGGGGGCACAGAGGCCACGGAGATGAGCAAGTACGCGGGGAAACCACTGAATGAGTTGACGTCGCTGATCATCGCGGCGGCGATCGAAGTGCATCGCGTGCTTGGCCCTGGACTTCTTGAGAGCATGTATGAACTCTGCCTGGTCCAGGAACTCCGCGATCGAGATCTGCTGGTGGACTGCCAAGTGGCAGTGCCGGTGAGCTACAAGGGCAGAGACCTCGGTGCGAACATGCGGTTGGATCTTCTGGTCGAAGGTCGTGTGGTCGTGGAGGTGAAGGCGGCGGAGGCCCTGCACGACGCGCATGTGGCCCAGTTGCTGACCTATTTGAAGCTCACCGGGTGCAAGCTCGGTCTGCTCATCAACTTCAACGAAGCATTGCTCGAACAGGGGATCCGTCGCGTTGCGAACGGCCTGCTCGACTGACCGACGCACAACACGCTGCGTCCTCTGTGGCTCTGCGGCTCTGTGGTCTTCTTCCCCCTCCATGCCCCTCCTCCACTTTCATTGGGACTTCCGGGGTCCGGATGCCCAGCCCACCGCCGATCACTTTCGGAAGCACCTGGACGAATTCTGCCAGCGCGAGGGCATCGAGCCTCATCGCGCATGGATCAGCGGCCTGCAGGTCCGCTGGATCGTGACCCTGGAATGCGATGAACAGCATCTGGCCATCGTACGGGACCGGCTCCGACCCAAGCGGGCCGAGCGCGTGGGTTAGGCCGCGAGCAGGAAGTCAACCCCCTCCACCAGTCCGCGGCCGCCGAGGTAGGCCGCGATCCGGTCCCCGGTCCCGCGCTGGCTGATGAAGGAGATGATGAAGGCCTCGCCGGGGGGTGGTAGTTCGTCGTGATCGATGAACAGACGGCCGGGCAGGTCCCGGCGTCGCACATCGGTGAAGGCATGGAAGGGGATCCCTTCCGCCTCCAGGATCCCTGCCCGCTCAAGGCAGGCGGCGCTGGTGCCCGCGATGATCACCGGTCGCCCATCGAGCTTGCGCCTTAGCCACTTCGCCATCCATCGCGCCTTGGTGCGGAAGAAGGTGGAGCGGTCGTAGTTGGGGTGCGTGCGGCTCAGCCGCGCGGGATGGTCGTTCCAGGTGAGCAGCACTTCGGGAAGTTTCGCGAAGCGCACGCCCGCGTCCATCCAGCGCATCCAGAGCTCATGGTCCTCGGGCAGCGGGTCGGTGCTGTAAGTCCCGTGGCGCTCGACCAACTCCCGCCTGAAGAGCACGCTCGGATGCGCCAGCGGGACGTCCACGAAGCGCTTGATGTAGTGGTCGTGCGGGGTGAGGATCGCGTTCTGCCATTCCACGAAAGCCCGCATGCCGCGATGCTCGGGGACCGTGCTGACGAAGGACGTTCGCGTGCCGACGACACCGATCTCCGGGTGAGCTTCCATGAAAGCCATCTGCCGGCTCAGCCGTTCGGGATGGGAGATGTCATCGGCGTCCATGCGCGCGATGAACGGTGTATGGGCCTGCATCAGCCCCGTTCTCAAGGCATGGGCGATGCCGATGACGGGCTCTTCGAGCACGTGGATGCTCGGATCGATCTTCGCCAGGTCCATGGCCATGGCTCGGCTGCCGTCCGTGCTCGCATTGTCGATGAGCAACAGCATCCGATCCACGAACAGCTGATCCAGGATGCTGTCGATCGCCCGGCCCAGGGCGGGGCCGGCATTGTGGAAGGGAAGCAGGATCGAAACCGCGCTCACCCTTCGGACAATGATGCCTTGATGATATCCGCCTTGCTCGCGCCGATCTCCTTGATCAGGTCCTTCAGGGCGGCCTCCTTCACGCCCTGGATCGACCCGAAACGGGTCAGGAGTTTTTTTGCGGTCCCCGGTCCGATGCCGGGGATGTCTTCGAGCGCCGTATGCACGGTGCGCTTCGCGCGACGACCGCGGTGATGTGCGATCCCGAAGCGATGCGCCTCGTTGCGCAGATGCTGGATCAGCCTCAGTGAACTGCTTCTCTTGTCGATGTGCAGCGGCACGGGATCATCCGGGTAGTAGATCTCCTCCAGCTTCTTGGCGATCCCGATCACGGCGATCTTGCCGCGCAGGCCCAGCCGGTCGAGCGTCTTCACGGCCGCGCTCAACTGCCCCTTGCCGCCATCGATCACCACCAGCTGCGGCAGGGGCTCACCCTCCGAGACCAGTCGCGCATAGCGGCGTTCCACGGCCTCTTCCATGCTGGCGAAATCGTCCGGCCCCTCCACCGTGCGGATGTTGAAGTGGCGGTAATCCTTCTTGCTCGGCTTCGCGTCCTTGAACACCACGCAGGCGCTCACCGGATCGCTGCCCTGGGTGTTGCTGTTGTCGAAGCACTCGATGTGGCGCGGCAGCTCGTTCAGGCGGAGATCCTTCTGCAATTGCTCGAGGATGCGGTCGGTGTGCGCCTCAGGATCCACCAGTTTCTCCTGCTTCCGCTTGTCGAGGAAGAAGAAATGCGCGTTGCGTTCGCACAGATCGAGCAGCTGTTTCCTGTCGCCGCGCAGGGGCACGGTGAAGCGCACGCCGGGCACCTCGATGCCGGGGCTGAAGGGCACGATGGCCTCGGAGGAGCCGCTCGGGTATCGCTGGCGCAGTTCCGCGATGGCCAGTTGCAGGAGATCCTCCCTGGTCTCGTCCAGCCGGCGCTTGAGCTCGATGGTGACCCCCCGCACCACCGCACCGTCGATCACGCGCATGTGGCTCACGCACACGCTGCTGTCGTCGCCCGCCATGCCGTACACGTCCACGTCGCCGAGGTCTGGGTTCACCACGATGCTGCGCGAGCGGTACTGTTCGATGCGCGCGATCTTCTCGCGCAGCTCCTCCGCCTGCTCGAACTCCAGCCTCCCGGCATGCGCCTGCATGCGTTCCTTCAGCAGCTTGAGCACGCCGCTCACGCGACCCTTCACGATCTGCCGTACGAGCGCGATGCTGGCCTCGTAGTCGTCCGCCTTCTGCAGCCCTTCGCACGGCCCCTTGCAGTTGCCGATGTGGTATTCCAGACAGCGCTTGTACTTTCCCCTTGCGATGTTCGCCGGAGAGAGGTCGTAATTGCAGGTGCGCAGCTTGTACAGCTTGTGGACCAGGTCGAGCACGGCGCGCATGGAGCGCACGCCCGCGAAAGGACCGTAGTATTCCGCACCGTCATCCTCGGGGTTGCGCATGCCCTCCACGCGGGGGAGGGCCTCGTTGCGGATGCGGATCCAGGGGAAGCTCTTGTCGTCGCGCAGCAGGATGTTGTAGCGCGGCTGATGCTCCTTGATCAGGGAGTTCTCCAGCAGCAGGGCCTCGAACTCGGTGGGCACCACGATGGTGCGCAGGTCCACGATCTTCCGCACCAGCGCCGCGGTCTTGCCATCGGGGTGCGTCCTGGCGAAGTAGCTGCCCACCCGGTTGCGCAGGTCCTTGGCCTTGCCCACGTAAAGGATCACGCCTTCGTGGTCGAGGAACTGGTAAACCCCCGGCTGGCGTGGCAGGAGCTTCACCTTGTTGCGCAGGTCCACCCCGGTCATCAATGGTCAAAGATCGAACAGCCCGGCCGCGTTGCGCATCTTGCGCACCAGCCCGCGTGCATGATCTCGAACGGACCGACACCGGATGGCACGGAGCAGGTGGTCCTGGTGGACGGATCGGGCCGGGATCTGGGCGTCGTTGAAAAGGGTGAGGCGCACCGGGCGGGCCTGCTTCACCGCGCCTTCTCGGTCTTCGTGTTCAACCGCGAAGGCGACCTGCTCCTGCAGCAGCGGGCACCGGGCAAATACCATTCAGCGGGCCTGTGGAGCAACACCTGCTGCGGGCATCCCCGACCCGGCGAGGAGATCCTCGCGGCGGCCGCGCGGCGGCTGTTCGAGGAGATGGGCCTCCGATGCCCGCTGCACGGCGCCTTTCATTTCATCTACCGCGCCGGACTGGCCGGCGGCATGGTGGAGCATGAGCTGGACCACGTGTTCGTTGGCCGTGCCGATGGGGCGGTGAACGCCGACCCCGCGGAGGTGATGGCCACGCGGTGGATCGCGCGTGCGGATCTGGCGGCCGAACTGCGCGCGGGGCCGGAAGCGTTCACGGCATGGCTGCCCTTGTGTGTCTGGCGGGCATGGGATCTTGGCGCCAAAGGCTGATGGTGCGACGGGCGATCAGAACACCAGCAGCCGCGGCTCGCTCATCTCCTCCATCGCGTACTTCAGCCCCTCGCGTCCCAGGCCGCTGTCCTTGATGCCGCCATAGGGCATGGGGTCGATCCGGAAGCCGGGCACGTTGTTGATGATGATGCCGCCGACCTCCAGTTCATCGTGCGCGCGCTTCATGTGCGCGAGGCTGTTGGTGAAGACACCCGCCTGCAGGCCGTAGGTGCTGTTGTTCACCTGGGCCATCGCCTCGCCGAAGTCCGCGACTTCTTCCAGCACGGCGACAGGTCCGAAGACCTCGGCGCAGTTCACCTTCATGGTGTTCTTCGTACCCGTCAGAAGCGTGGCCGCGTAGATGTTGCGCGCGGCATCCACCGCCTTTCCTCCGGCGAGCAGGGTGGCGCCACCCCTCAGGGCTTCATCCACCCAGGAGCTGATGCGCTCGAAATGCCCCCTGTCGATGATGGGGCCCACGGTCACGCCCGCGTCGTTCGGATCGCCCGCGATCAATGCCGCGTATTCCTTCATGAGCTGATCGCGGAATTGCGCGAAGACGCTCTTCACGGCGTAGATCCGCTGCGTGCTGATGCAGGTCTGCCCGGCGTAGAGGTTCGCGCCCATGGCCACGGTCTTTGCGACGGCCGCGAGGTCGGTGCCTTCGTCCACGATCACGGCCGCGTTGCCGCCGAGTTCCAGCGCCACTTTCTTCCTGCCGCAGATGCTCTTCAGGTGCCAGCCCACCTTGTCGCTGCCGGTGAAACTGAGCATGGCCACGCGCTCATCCTTCACCAGGGCCTCCGCCACGGGAATGCCGCAGTGTACCGCGTTGAAGGCGCCCTTCGGCCAGCCGATCTTCTCGATGAACTTACCCAGGGCCAACGCGCTCAACGGCGCCTGTGGCGCGGGTTTCAGCACCACGGGGCAGCCCACCGCCATGGCTGGCGCCACCTTATGCAGCACCAGGTTCAAAGGGAAATTGAACGGCGTGATCGCCGCGATGACCCCGATGGGGAAACGTCTGGTGAACGCCGTGCGACCGACCCCCGCCCCGAAGTCCAGGGGCACCACCTCGCCACCGAAGCGCAAAGCCTCGGCCGCGGCCGTGCGCACCGTGGTGATGCACCGCGCGATCTCCGCCCTTGCGTAGCCGATCGGCTTGCCGCCTTCCTGTACGATGAGGTCCGCGAGCCCCTCCTGGTGCTTCTCGATCAGAACGGCCAGCGCTTCAAGTTTCGCGCTGCGATCGCCCGCACTCATTCTCCTCAGCGCATCACGGCTCGCGCATGCCGCCGCGATCGCTTCTTCCATCTGCGCGCCCGTGGCGTGCGGGACCTTCGCCAGTGCGGTGCCGTGGTACTTGTCCACCACGGTGTTGAAGGTGCCGTCGCCCTCGAAGGACCAGTGGCCGTTGATGAAGTTGGCGGGGGTGAAGAGGGTGGAAGCGAGGGTCGCGTGCATGATGCAAAGGTGCTCACCGCGGAGGCGATCCGGGAACGGAACGGCCCCATGGAGAGGGCATCGGCTTTCCGGGAGCGGCTTGCGGGGCTGCGACAACGGGCCGGGGAACACCGTGTTCCGCTCCTTCTTCGGGCCTCCGCGGCGGCAGATCCCACGCGCTCGATGCCGGTATCTTCGCCACCGCTCCAGCCGGAACGTTCCATTTTCAGATCATCCGAGCGCATGTCCGTACGCGTCCGCTTCGCGCCAAGCCCCACCGGCCCGCTGCATATGGGCGGCGTGCGCACGGCGCTCTACAACCATTTGTTCGCCCGCAAACACGGCGGCACCTTCATCCTGCGGATCGAGGATACCGACCAGGCGCGCTTCGTGCCGGGAGCGGAGGAATACATCATGGAAGCGCTGGACTGGTGCCGGCTCGTGCCCGATGAAGGGCCGAAGCAAGGCGGCCCCGTCGGACCCTACCGCCAGAGCGAGCGCAAGGCGATGTATCGCGAATACGCCGAACGGCTCGTCGCCGAGGACAAGGCCTACTATGCCTTCGACACCGGCGAGGAACTCGATGCCATGCGCGAACGGCTGAGGGCGGCGGGCGTGGCCGCGCCCGCCTACAACGCGGTGACGCGCGACCACATGAAGAACTCGCTCACCCTCGGCGCGGATGAAGTGAGGGCGCGCCTGGCCAATGGCGAGGACCATGTGGTGCGGCTGAAGGTGCCCCGCCAGCACGAGGTGCGCTTCGAGGACGTGATCCGCGGGTGGGTGGTGGTGCATAGCGGCAACATCGACGACAAGGTGCTCTTCAAGAGCGACGGCTGGCCCACCTACCACCTGGCCAACATCGTGGACGACCACGCCATGAAGATCACGCACGTGATCCGCGGCGAGGAATGGCTGCCCAGCGCCCCGCTGCACGTGCTGCTGTACGAGGCCTTCGGCTGGGAGCGCCCCGCGTTCGCGCACCTCCCGTTGATCCTCAAGCCCGATGGCAACGGCAAGCTCAGCAAGCGCGACGGCGACCGCCTCGGCTTCCCCGTGTTCCCGCTGAATTGGAGGGATCCGGCCACCGGCGAGGTGAGCAGCGGCTACCGTGAACGCGGCTACTACCCCGAAGCCTTCGTGAACATGCTCGCCCTCCTCGGCTGGAACCCGGGTGGCGAGCGGGAGATCTTCACCCTCGAGGAACTCACCCACCTCTTCGACCTGGACCGCGTGCATAAGGGCGGCGCGCGCTTCGATCCGGAAAAGACCCGCTGGTTCAACCAGCACTACCTGCGCATGCGTTCCGACGACGAACTGGGCGGGCATCTGCGCGGGAAGCTCAAGGAAAAGGGGATCGACACCACCCCGCAAAAAGCCGGCCTTGCCGCGCATCTGTTGAAGGAGCGCGCGACGTTCGCCGACGACATGCTGGAGGGCGTTTATCTGTTCACGGCTGGATCGCCCCTGCCTGGGAACCAGGCCGCGCTGGATGACCTGAGGAAGAAATGGAAACCCGAAGCGGCCCCGGCGATCGAAGACCTGATCGCCCGGCTTGATGCCACCCCCGATTTCGTTCCGGAACGGATCGAAGCCGCGTTCAACGCGGTGCTCAAGGAACGTGGAATGAAGATCGGCCAGTTGATGCCGCTCTACCGCCTCCTGGTCGCAGGCCGCCTGCAAGGGCCGGGCATGTTCGACGTGAGCGCGCTGCTGGAGAGGGAGGAGGTGATCGCGCGGTTGAAGGCCGGCCTTGAACTCTGCCGCGCATGGGCCTGATCGAGGTGAACGGGATCCGCGTTTATGCCTACCACGGCTGCCTGACGGAGGAAGGCCGCATCGGCGGGCACTACAGCGTTGATGTCGCGATCGAGGCGGACCTTTCCAGGGCCGAAGGCAGCGACAAGCTGCACGACACGATCGATTACGGCCGCGTGACGGCCATCGTCAAGGAGCAGATGGACCTGCGCGCCAACCTGATCGAGCACGTGTGCCGCCGCATCCTCGATGCCCTGAAGGCCGAATGGCCGGAACGCGCGAAATGGAAGGTCCGGTTGGTGAAGGAGCATCCGCCCGTGGCCGGCGCGGTGGACCACGTGGTCTATTCCCTGGAAGGCTAGGGCGATCGGGCTATCTTCGCCCGCCGTTTTCCGGTCACGTGGCCGAGTGGCTAGGCAGAGGTCTGCAAAACCTCGTACAGCGGTTCGACTCCGCTCGTGACCTCGACAGGACGCCCCGATGAACGTCGGGGCGTCGGCTTTTGGGAGCTTATCGCGCGATGATGAACGAGGTGTTGCCCAGCACCCGGCCCGAGGGATGGCGGGACACGATCCAATAGGCTCCCGGAGCGAACGCCGATACATCCCAGGTCGCCGAGCGGACACCCCCCGCGACGGTTCGTCCCGCCAGGTCCAGGATCTCCAGCACACCCTCCTCGGGTCCTTGCACATGCAGCACATCGCTCACCGGCGAGGGCCAGGCACGCAGCCGCCCGTGCCGGTCGATGGCGTCCATCCCCGTGTCGTCGGTGATGGTCGCGCCGCGGTACATGACCGCATCCGAGGCATGATCCTCCCACACGATGTGGAAGGAACCGTCGCGGAAGGCCACGTCGGGGTTCTTCTGCATGCCCGTGAGCGAACTGTTCACCGTGTCGGGGATGCTCAGATCGGCCAGACCGGTCACGCTCCAGCTGAAAAGGATCTCGTGCTGGCCCGTGCTGCTCTGCTGCCATACGATGCCCAGGGTATCGCCGCTGCCGGCGATGCGCGGGAAGTTCTGTTGGAGCGCCGCCGGCTGGTCGGGATGAACGGGGACGCTCGCGGTGGCCGAGAGGTCGGACAGTGCGGCGCTGGCGGCATGGACCTTCGTCCCGTTCACCTCGCCGCTCATCCATACGTAGCGGATGGAATCCGCGGAGAGGTAGCCATCGGGCCCCGACGAGGGGCAGGCGTTGATGTTCCAGTTCTGGTCGTCCAGTTCCCCGCCGACGGTGAAGCTCGCTCCGTCATCGGAGGAGGCCACCCCCCAGATCGTGCGGATGTTCGCATCGTTGTTCCGGAACAAGGCCACCAGGTGGTCCGCGTCGGCCACGTTCTGGCCG
This sequence comes from uncultured Chryseobacterium sp., assembly GCA_964394425.1. Taxonomy (GTDB): domain Bacteria; phylum Bacteroidota; class Bacteroidia; order Flavobacteriales_F; family PHOS-HE28; genus PHOS-HE28. The sequence goes on from CAYMXP010000009.1 coordinate 30,099, forward strand.
GTGCAGCAATCGCACACGTCGCCGGGCGCATAAGGCTCGCTCACGGGCACCGGTGCCTGGAAGGTCGATCCGCCATCCAGCGAGCGCGCCGAGACGTACCGGGCGTTGGCCCACCCGCCATCGAACTCCATGTACTGCACCGCGGGCCCCTGACCGGGCACCATGGCCACCGTGGGGAAACGCGCCTCCAGGGGGGGCACCGGCGCGATCCGAACGGTGTCGCCCCACGTGGATCCGCCATCGTTGGAGGTCACGCAATAGATGGCGCCCACGCCCAGGGAGCCCGTGCTGAAAACGGCCGCCAGCTCATTTCCATCCGCGGCCAGGTCGCCCCCCGCCCAATACAGGCTCCAGGCCTCCACGTCCGGAGGGTGGATCATCACGGGTGGCGAAAAGGATCCTCCGTTGAACACCGAGGTGAACATGGCGCCGGGAGAGGTCCTGCCCCAAAGCACCACGGGATCACCCTGGCCGTTCAGCCCGATGCGCGGGCGTTGGAAACCCGCGCCCGCCCCGCCGGCCTGTTGCTCGGTGGTCCATTCGAGCGATTGTGCATGCAGGCCGGTCGAAAGCACCAAGGGCAGGACCCCAAGGAACCCCCCGCGCCCGAAGGGGATCGGATGCATGCTCAGGCTATTTTTGGATCGATCCGGAACGGCGCACAAGGTAGTCCCGAAAGCTGCGTTAGGGTGCTCGTTCCACGACCTCCATGCACCTCCGCGTCCTGATCCCGGCCACGGGCGTTTGCCTGGCCATCGCCGCACAGGGTCAATTGTCCATCGGCCAGTGGCGCGATCACTTTCCCTACCGCAAGGCCATCGCCGTGGCCGAAGGAGACAACGGACAGGCGTGGTGCGCCACGCTGGCCGGCATCTTCCGCTTCGATCCCGCAAGTGGCGAGATCGATCGCTTCACCAAGGTGAACGCGCTCAACGATGTGAACGTGCGCACCATCGCATGGTGCCCGGCCATGCACCAGCTCCTGGTGGGGTACCAGAACGGCAACCTCGACCTGATCGGCGAGGGCGTTTCGCGCAACCTGGGCGACATCGAACGCAGCAGCATAGTGGGCGACAAGGGGATCTACCATGCCCATTTCGAAGGCACCACGGCCTACCTGAGCTGTGGCTTCGGCATCGTGGTGGTCGATCTGGTGGCGCTCGAAGTGCGCGAAACCTGGTTGATCGGGGCCGGAGGCGCACAGATCCAGGTGAACGCGGTGGATCTCCTGGGCGACTCGATCTACGCGGCCACCGATGTGGGATTGTACTCGGCATGGCGCTTCGAGCCCAACCTGGCCTCCTTTACGAACTGGAGCAAGCGCCTGGACATTCCCAATCCCGGCGGGCCCTTCAGCAAGGTGGTCGGCTTCGGAGGGAGGCTGGTGGTGAACTTTCGCAACCCCGACCTGAGCTCGGAAAAGGACACGCTTTACTACCTGGACGGGAACTGGCAGAAGGTCTCCGCGATGTTCGGTCTGCGCAACCTCGACCTGGCGGTATCGCACGACGGGCAGTTCCTGGTGGCGCCCCACCTGTACGGGGTGCATGAACTGGCCACCGACATGAGCGAAGCCCAGTTCCACTACGGGTATCCGAGCGGTGTGATGTATCCCGCACAGGCGGTGCGATCGGTGAACGGCTACCTCTGGGTGGCCGACAGGGAATCCGGATTGCGGCGCACCAGCGATGGCGCCCACATGGAACCCAATGGCCCCAAGAGCGTGAGCGCCTACCGCATGTCCATGGCCGCCGGCGGGCTTTATGTGGCCACCGGCTCCCCTTCGGGCAACTGGGGCAACCAGTTCCTGAAGGAAGGCGTGCATAGTTTCATCGACGGCACCTGGTCCAGCACCGACAACACCAACGACCCGATCATGCAGACGGGCGTGAACTCGTTCGGCGGGGCGGTGAACGACATCCTGGCCGTGGCCGCCGACCTGGAGGATCCCCATCATGCGTGGATGGGCAGCTGGGACGACGGGCTCCTGGAATTGAGGGACCGGCACGTGGTGGCCGTGTACAACGCGGATAACAGCACCCTCCTGAACGAAGCCTCCGCCGGCGAAGCCAAGGTCAACGTGGGCGGCCTGGACTTCGATGCCGACGGCAACCTGTGGATGACCAACGCCAACACGTCGGCTCCCATCGCCGTGCGCACCGCGGCAGGCAGCTGGAGAAGCTTCTCCACCGGCTCGCTGCTGGGCGTCAACACCCTGGTGAGCGACATCCTCGCCGCCAGCAACGGCATCAAGTGGGTGATCCGCCCGCGCTCCAACGGCATGCTCGTCTTTCACGATGGCGGCACCATCAGCGACACGGGCGACGACCAGTACAAGCTGATCAACACATTCGAAGGACAGGGTGGCCTGCCCTCCATGGACGTGTACAGCATGGCCGAGGACCGGGACGGCGAAGTGTGGCTGGGCACGGGCAAGGGGGTCGCCGTGTTCTATGCGCCGGACGCCATCTTCAGCGGGGGCGATTTTGACGCGCAACAGATCCTGATCGAGCAGGACGGCAACATCCAGATCCTGCTGGAGACCGAGGTGGTGAGCGCGCTGGTGGTCGATGGCGCCAACCGCAAATGGCTCGGCACCCTTACCTCGGGCGCGTATCTCGTCTCCCCTGACGGCACCGAACTGATCCATCACTTCACCACGGGGAACAGTCCCCTGCCGAGCGACAACATCACCTCCATCGCCCTTGACGAACTGACCGGCGAGGTGTTCTTCGGAACGGACCAGGGAACGGTGAGCTTCCGTGGCGATGCCACCGAAGGCCTGTTGGAGGCCACCTGCGCCACGGTCTTTCCCAACCCCGTGCATCCCGGCTTCACCGGGCCGATCGCCATCACGGGCCTGGTGCGCGACAGCGAGGTGCGCATCACGGACATCGCCGGCAACCTGGTGTACCGCACCGTTTCGAACGGCGGAGAGGCCATGTGGCCCGGCACGGACATGGAAGGCACCCGCGTGAGCACCGGCGTCTACCTGGCCCTCGCCGTGGATCCCACGGGCGTGGAGCATTGCAACACGCGCATCCTGGTGGTGCGCTGACCGGCCGGGTGATGCTGCACACCACGCGCGCGATCGTCCTGCGCACGATCCGTCACGCGGACCGTTCCACCATCCTGCAGGCTTACACCGAAGCGTTCGGCCTGCGATCATGCTTCGTGCGCATCAGCCGGCGACGTGGACTTCAGGGCTCGCTGTTCCAGCCGCTCAACCGGCTGGAACTGGTGATGGAGGAACGCCTGGGGCGCGAGGTCAACGACCTGCGCGAGGCGCGCATCGAGGCACCGCTTTCCGGTCAGGGCGATCCGGTACGCTCGGCGATCCTGTTGTTCCTTCAGGAGATCCTCCTGCGGGTGCTGAAGGAGGAATCCGCCGATCGCGGCCTGTTCGCCTTTCTCCACGAGGCCATCGGCGCGATCGATCATGCACGGGACCTCGCGCACATCCCCATCGTGTTCCTGGTCCAGCTCTCACGACCACTGGGCTTCTTTCCCTCCGGTCCCGGCGGTGGAGAGGAGAACTTCGACCTGCTGGAAGGCCATTTCATCCGGGGTGAAGCCCCCTCGGGCCATACCCTCAGGCCGCCATTGAGCCGGTTGCTTGCCTCCGCCCTTGGTGCGGGCCTCGACGATCCGTCGCCTCCGGCCATGAAGCCTGCCGATCGCCGCGAACTGTTCGACCATCTGCTGCTCTATTACCGCATGCACGTGGAAGGGCTTGGCGAACTGCGTTCGCCCGGCGTGCTCCGCCAGGTCCTTGGATGACCCCGCCTATCTTCGGCGACGACGAACATGGAAAGGAGGCATCTCTTGTTGCTGGTCGGCATGGCCGCACTGGCGACCCATTGCGGGAACAGCGAACGGAACATGAGCAGTACGACCGATATCGCCCCTCCGGTGGCGGCGCGTGAGGACCATCCCATGACCCTTCACGGCCATACGCGCAACGACGAATATTTCTGGATGCGGCTGAGCGAGGAGCAGCGCAAGGCGAAAGATCCGGATGCCCACACCAGGCGGGTGATCGACCACCTCACGGCCGAGAACGCCTATGCCGACAGCGTACTGGCGCCGGTGAAGCAACTGCGCGCCACGCTGTTCAAGGAGATGAAGGCCCGGATCAAGGAAACGGACATGAGCGTGCCGTATCGCGACAACGGGTACTGGTACAGCTTCCGCTTCGAGGCGGGAAAGGAGTACGCGATCCACCAGCGCCGCAAGGATGAGGCGGGCGCGACGGAAGCGGAGCTCCTGGACGAGAACAAGCTCGCCGAAGGACACGGCTATTTCGACCTGGGCGACCTCGAGGTGAGCCCCGACAACCAGCTCGTGGCCTACAGCGTGGATACGGTCAGCCGCCGGTCGTATGTCATCCGGTTCCGGAACATCCTCACCGGCATGGACCTTCCCGACGCGATCACGAACACCAGCGGCGGAGGAGCATGGGCGGACGACCGGACCTTTTTCTATGCACGCAAGGACCACACCCTGCGCAACTACAAGATCTTCCGCCATGTGCTGGGCACCGGCGAACAGGATGATGTGGAGGTGTTCCATGAAAAGGATGCGGCGTTCGGATGCGATGTCTACCGCAGCCGCTCGGGTCGCTATGTGATCATCGGCAGCGAAAGCACCCTGAGCAGCGAGCACCGGCTGTTGCGGACGGACGATCCGATGGGCGCCTTCCAGGTGTTCCTTCCCCGGGAAAAAAAGCATGAACACAGCATCGCGCACGTGCCGGGGGCCGGGGCGGGCGATCCAGGGAAGTTCTACATCGTCACCAACTGGATGGCGGACAACTTCAGGCTGATGGAGTGTCCGGCCGGTGCCACCGGAAAGGAGAATTGGACCGAGGTGATCCCCCACCGCAACGATGTGCTGCTGGAGGATGTCGAGCTGTTCCGCGACCACATGGTGATCACCGAGCGAAAGCAGGGGCTCACCCACCTGCGCGTTCGCAAGCTTTCCTCCGGCGAAGAGCATGAGATCGCCTTCAACGATCCCGCCTACGTGGCCTATGGCGGCACCAATCCCGAATGGGATACCGACCGATTCCGTTACGGCTACACCTCCCTCACCACCCCGAACAGCATCTATGAGCATCAGCTCGACGCGAAGACCGACACCCTGTTGAAGCAACAGGAGGTGGTGGGCGATTTCGATCCGGCGCGCTACACCAGCGAACGCATCTGGGCCCCCGCGCGCGATGGGGTGAAGGTGCCCGTGAGCCTGGTCTATCGGAAGGGAACGCCCATCGATGGCACCTCGCCGCTGCTGCTCTATGGGTACGGCTCATATGGCATCAGCATGGACCCCACCTTCAGCGGCAACCGGCTCAGCCTGCTGGACCGCGGCTTCGTTTACGCCATCGCGCACATCCGGGGAGGCGAGGAATTGGGACGTGCATGGTACGAAGGCGGGAAGATGGAGAACAAGATGAACACCTTCACCGACTTCATCGATTGCGCGGAACACCTTGTCAGGAACCGGTATGCCGACCCGGGCCGGCTCTTTTGCATGGGTGGCAGCGCCGGCGGGCTGTTGATCGGCGCGGTGATCGATCTCCGGCCGGACCTGTGGCGTGCGGCGGTGGCCGAGGTGCCCTTCGTCGACGTGGTGACCACCATGCTGGACGACAGCATCCCGCTCACCACCGGTGAGTTCGACGAGTGGGGCGACCCCAAGGAGAAGGAGGCCTACGAACGCATGCTCGCTTATTCACCCTACGACAACGTGAAGGACGCCGACCACCCGGCCATGCTCGTGCTCACCGGCTTTCACGACAGCCAGGTCCAGTATTGGGAGCCCGCCAAATGGGTGGCCCGCCTTCGCGACCATCAAACGGGCCCCGACCCGATCCTGCTGCATACGAACATGCAGGCGGGCCATGGGGGCTCCAGCGGTCGGTTCGAACGACTGAAGGAAGTGGCGTTGATCTACGCGTTCCTGCTTCAGCAGGCCGGCCTGGCCGGTTGATGGCGGCCGGACGCTCACGCTCCCTGCTTTCCCCAAGCGTCGCGAATGGACCCTTCAACTGGCCACGCCTTCCACCTGCTCGGCCCGCACGATCTCCTCGGGCCGCAACGACATCACATTGATCGGAGGGTGGCCGTCGTGCTGCAGTTTCTCGTAGTCGCGCACACTGGCAAAGAAGAGCTTCAACCCTTCGTTGCCTTCCACTTCCCACACCACGCCGAAGATCTCCTTGCCGGAGCGCAGCTTGAACCGGCAATGCTTGTGGGTGAGCGGACGGATGCGCGCGAGATCCATGGTTCTTCGATGGGATCCGCAAATTACTGGATGACCGCGCGACGCGCACGTTCGAATTTTCAACACGCGACGACGCCTTGTTGAAAAGAACGGAACGCGCGACCGATCAGTGCCCGGTCGTCGGGCCGAAGGTCCGCGCGGATGCGCCTTCAGCCTTCCTGGATGCCGATCTTGATCTTCCGGCCGGGATGGAGCCGCTTGCTGTTCAGGCCGTCGTTCAGCCGTTTCAGCTCCTCCACCGTGACACCGGGGTATTTGTTGGCGATGTCCCAGAGCGTGTCGCCAGGCTGGATCACGTGGTAGATGTACTCGACCTCGTTCGCTTTATCGACCGGATGTGCCGCCCCTGATGTGGCCGGCGCGGCCGGAGGAGGCGCGGGTGCCCCGGTCTTGGTCACGGGCGCCGGATGCTGGATCATCAGCCGCTGCCCGGGCTTGATGCGGTCGCCGTGCAGGCCGTTCCAATCCTTGAGCTGTGCAACGCTCACGCCATTGCGCTGGGCGATCAGACCGAGCGATTCGCCGCGGCGCACGGTGTGCGTGCGCGTCTCCATGGCAGGTTGCGAGGCGGCTTGCAGTTCCTGTGGCGTGGGCTTGTAGCTGTAAGCCAGGTGTTCCTCGTTGGCGATGAATTCGCCCACCGCGTCCGCCGGCAGGTAGATCGCCGCCGATCGCTGGATGTCAGGCACGCGGCCCTGTTTGAACATCGGGTTCAGTTCCTTCAACTGGGCCGCATCGGCCCCGGTCACCTTCGCCAGCAGGTCCAGGTCCAGCGGGTAACAGACCTGCACGGTGTCCACCTCATAGGCGCAGTAGATCGGCGCGACAGGATAGAGGTTGTGCTCGGCTGCATGGGCGAAGATGTAATTCACCGCGATGAAGGCCGGAACGTAGCCCCGTGTCTCCCGGGGGAGGTAGTTGTACACCTTCCAATAATCCACCGCGCCGCCGGCGCGGCGGATCGCGCGGTTCACGTTGCCCGGACCGCAGTTGTAGGCGGCCAGGGCCAGTTCCCAGTCGTGGTACAGATCGAACAGGTACTTGAGATACTGGCACGCGGCCTCCGTGCTTTGATGCACGTCGCATCGCTCATCGACGTAGCTGTCCACATGCAGGCCATAGATCTTGCCGGTGGCCAGCATGAACTGCCACATGCCCATGGCGCCCGCCCGTGAGCGGGCGGCGGGGTTCAGCGCGCTTTCCACCACGGCCAGGTACTTCAGCTCCAGCGGCATGCGGTGCCTGTCCAGGTATTCCTCGAAGAGCGGGAAGTAGAGCTGCGCCAGGCCGAGCATGCGGCTGGTCTGCTCGCGTTTCTTCACCGCGTACAGGTCGATGTAAGCCTGCACGGGCTGGTTGTATGTGAGGGCGAAGGGCGTTCGCTCATCGAGCACCGCGAGCCGCTGCTGGTAAGTGCGCGCCTCCCATGCCGGCACCTCGGCGCGGGCGAAGCCATGCACGTTCAACGTTCCCGTGTCCGTGGTGAAGGGGTCGTTCTTCAGCCAGTGCACGCGGCTCAGGTCGTCGAGCCGCTCGAGCACCGGATCGTCAGGTTGGATCACAAAGGGCACATCCTCCTGGGCGTGAAGGGCCAGGGGAACAAGCGCGAAGAAGGAGAGCAGCCGCATGCCAGCCATGAGGTCGCGAAAGGTAGGCTTCATACGGGGGGGCTTTCGCGGGGTTCGATGCGGGAGACGTCCACAAGGGATCGTGAAAGGTGATGTTACATGAACGATGGCGGCCTTGGGTTATGCGAACGGCGATCTTCTTCGCCCCGCCGCGGTATGGACGGTCTATTCGAACAGACAGGCTCCCGCCGCAAGCAACACGGCTTCCTCAAAAGGCTTCGCCATCAACTGCACCCCGAACGGCAGCCCATTGCCGTGCGTGCCCGTGGGCAATGAGATCGCCGGCATGCCGGTGAGGTTGGCCTGCACGGTGAAGATGTCCTGCAGGTACATGGCCACCGGATCGCTGATGCTGCCCCGGTCGAAGGCGGTGGTGGGGCAGGTGGGGGTGAGGATCAGGTCATGGCGCTCGAAGCTCTTCAAGGTGGTGTCGCGCAGCAGGCGCCGCACGCGCTGGCCCTTGGCGTAGTAAGCGTCGTAATAGCCGGCGCTCAGCACGAAGGTGCCCAGCAGGATGCGGCGCTTCACCTCGGGGCCGAAGCCCTCGCTGCGGCTGAGGCGGTAGGTTTCTTCAACGCTCTTCGCGGCTTTGCTCCGGTGGCCGTAGCGGACGCCGTCGAAACGAGCGAGGTTGCTGCTGGCTTCCGCCGTGGCCAGGATGTAATAGGCCGGCACCAGGAGGTCGAGCATCGGCAGTTCGATCGCCTCCACGATATGACCCTCCTTCTTCAGGCGATCGATCGTGGTGGAAAGGTGCTGCTTGATCTCCGGATCAAGACCGGGCCGTTCGATGCATTCTTTGTAGTACGCGATCCGGAGTTTTCCGGGATGCTCCAACGTGACGGGCTCGACCGGCTTGCGCGAGGTGGTGCTGTCGTGCGGATCGTGTCCGGCGATCACCTCGTACACGCGGGCGGCATCCTCCACCGTGTGCGCGAAGGGGCCGATCTGGTCGAAGGAGGAGGCGAAGGCGATCAGGCCATGTCGGGAAACGCGGCCATACGTCGGCTTCAATCCGACGGTGCCGGTGAACGATGCCGGCTGGCGGATCGACCCGCCCGTGTCGCTGCCCAATGCCGCGTGAGCGATCCCCGCCGCGACCGCCACGGCGGCCCCCCCGCTCGACCCTCCCGGGACCTTCTTCGGGTCCAGGGGATGGCCCACCGGACCGAAGGCGCTGGTCTCGTTGCTGCTGCCCATGGCGAACTCGTCGCAGTTCGTCCGGCCGATGATCACGGCATCCTCCTTCAGCAGCCGGTCCACCACTGTGGCGCTGTAAGGGCTCACGTACCCATCGAGGATCCTGCTCGAGGCGCTCACGCGATGACCGCGGTAGCAGAGGTTGTCCTTCAGTGCGATGATCAGACCGGCCAGCCTGCCCGCGCGGCCCTCCTTCAGCCGGGTGTCGACGCGCTCCGCCGCGGCCAGTGCGCTTTCATCGAAGGTCTCGAGGAAGGCGTTGAGGTGCCGGTGCTCTTTCGCCGCGCCAAGCGCCTCGCGAGCGAGGTCCGACACGGAGGCTGCTCCGTCGAGGAGCGCTGCCCGTGCTTCACGCAGCGTGCGGAACGGAACTGACATTCGATGAAGGCCGTGCGGCCGCGATCACTCCTTCTTCCCCTCCGCATCGGCGCCTTCGCCTTTGCTGGCGTCCTTGAATTCCTTGATGCCCCTGCCCAGGCCCTTGAACAGTTCGGGGATCCTCTTGGCGCCGAAGAGGAGGATGATGATGAGGGCGATGATCAGGATCTCCTTGAAACCGATGCTTCCCATGTTCCCAGTTCACCGCGGTCCGTGGTGAAGGTGCCGCGATGACGCGGCGAAGGTAGGCCGATCGTTCGGAGGGTATCCCCTCCTGGTCCGACTGCGCCTTCGCGAAGCCGCTTCGGACGGAGCAAGGGGCTCTGTGAGGAACAGGAGGGGCGGGGGTGGTGCGTGGTGGGTCCCCGCGCGAAGGAGAGCGACGATCACCGGAACAACCATAGCCCCGGGTCCACCTTCACCATGCCCTCGGCGGTGATCTTCCAGAGTTCCAGGTGGGCCACGTTGCCTTCGTCGGTGGTCATCACCGTGCCCACGGCCTGCTTGGTCTCGATCTTCTGGCCCTTGCTCACGCTCACCTCGCGCAGGTTGCTGTATACGCTGCGGTAGGCGCCGTGGCTCACGATCACGGCTTTTCCGGCGCCGGGGATCACGATCACGCTGCTCACCTCGCCGCGGAACACCGCGCGAACGACGGCGTTCTTCTCGGTGGTGATGTCGATCCCGCTGTTGTCGATGGTGATGCCCTTGAGCACCGGATGGGGCTGGCGGCCGAAACTGCTGGTGATGGTGCCTTTCTCCACCGGCCAGGGAAGCCTTCCCTTGTTCTTCTCGAAGTCAGCGCCGAGCTCCTTTGCTTCCGGGGTCAGCGTGAAGACGCCCTTGGCGGTCCCGGCGGCTTTCTGCTGGGCCTTCAACTCCGCTTCGATCGCCTTGCGGATGGCGGCATCCAGGTCGCGGCGTTGTTTCTCCTGCTTGCGCATCTGATCCTTCAAGCGGCCCTCCTCCTTCTTGAGGCCCGCCAATGCCGACTGTTTCGTGGTTCGATCCTCTGCGAGCCTGCGCTTTTCCGATTCCTGTTCGACGAGCAGCTTTGATCGCTCATCGCGCTGCGCCTTGAGCTGCTCCACGTTCCGTCCGATGCTCGCCTGCGTCTCTTCGATCAGCACCGCCTGGCGCCGGCGGTAATCGGCGAGCTGGCTCAGATAACGCGAGCGCTTGAAGGCCTGCTGGAACGATCCGGCGGCGAAGAGGTAGCTGAGCCGGTCGTATGCGCCGCGGCTGTAATAGGCGAACTGCACCATGCGGGCATACTCCTCCTTGAGCCGCACCAGGTCGTCGTTGAGCGATACCAGCACCGCTTCGTTCTCCTGGATCCGCCGTTCCACCTGGAGGAGTTCGCCGGTCATCGTGCCGATCAATTCTTCGCGCTGGCGCAGCTGTGCTTCCAGCAGGCTCACCTGCTGACCGGCGCTCTTCTGCTCCTTGCGTGCCTGCTCGATCAGCGCCGTGGTGGTGCGGATCTGCTTGTCCAGTGCGTCGCGTTTTTTCTCGAGGTCCTTGCGCGACTGACCATGCGCGGCCAGCGCGATCCATCCCATGAGAAGGAAAAGACCGAAGGCACGATGGATCGAACGCCCTTCGCGCATCGTGCGCTCATGGCATGGGCGTGAACTTATCCGGCACGTTGAACGGAAGCTGAAGCGGACCGTCCAGTTCGATCTTGCTGAGGGTGAGCGACCCGCTCGCGCTGCGCGTGGCATCGGACAAAGAAAGGCTGATGCGAGCGGGCAGCGGGTGGCCATCGACGTCGATCCGTTCGAGATAACGCACATCGGCCTGTTGATCATGCGCCAGGTCGGTGATCAATACGCGGGTCACCCGGAAGCCATCGGGCTCGATCCAGTAACGCACGACCATCGCGTCCTTGATGATGGCGCGACGCAGGGTGCGTTCCATGCGGCGTTCGCGCATGTCGCGGTCGCGGGCGATCGAGTCGGACGGCGCCAGGTCCTCTGGTGCGAGGTCCTCGGCCGCGCGGCGGAAGCGGCGTCGCTCCTTGCTGGTGAGCACGTAATGGCCCTCCTCGCGATCGGCTTTGTATTTCTCCCCCGGATCCAGGCCGATGGGCCGGCCGAGCAGGGCCTCTTGCAGCAGCGCCAGGCTGGGGTGCGGGCCGAACCGCTGTTGCGCGGACGCCGTGTCGCCCATCCAGTAGTGATCGTTGAGCTTGTCGAGCAGCTTGAGCGAATCGGGCGTGATCACGGCGCGCGCCACTTCGATGCCCAGCGCCGGTGTCACGCTCACCCATGCCGCGCTGTCGAGCACCGATCGGATCTGAGCGTTGAAGCTCCTGTCGCCGTCCGGACCCTTCAGCTCCACATCGGCCCTGGCCTTGTAATAGCGCACATCGGCATGGTCGCCCGCCATGACCAGATCGATGATCTTTTCGGCGGAGCGGGCCGGGATCTCGCGTGGGCCGACCACCTGCTGCACCGTACGGCAACCCTGGATGCCGACCGCCAGCAAAACCAGGATGCAGCGAACGCGGGAGGAGGATGTACGGAGATCCATCGGACCACCACCCATGTCATTCCGGCAGCCGCCCCTCGCTCACCTTCCGGTCGATCTCCGCACCGGCCCCTCCGAGCTGTTGCGCGCGCTTCCATTGTTCCACCGCGCCGGCCGCGTCGCCCAGCTTGTAGAGGATGTCGCCATAATGTTCCACGATCACGCCTTCCGCCGAACCACCGGCATCCATCGCCTTGAGGATCCACTCCTTCGCCTCGGCGAACCGGTCCATGCGGTAGAGCACCCACGCGTAAGTATCCAGGTACGATGGCTGCCCGGGCGAAAGCGCGTTGCTCTTCCGGCTCATGGCCTCGGCCTTTTCAAGGTGATCGTTCCGAACGCTCAGGTAGTATGCGTAGTTGTTCAGGGTGTTGGGGTTCTCCGGATCCAGTTCGATGGCACGGCCGAACGCATCGTCGCTCTTCGCATGGTCGCCCGCCTCGTTGTAGGCATCGCCCAGGCTGCTCCAGAACTGCGCGAGCATCGCGTCATCGTCCACCACCAGGTCCCGACCGGCGATCAACGCTTCGATGGCTTCGTCGTGGCGCTTGAGGTTGCTGAGGGCGAGGCCGTTGTATAGGTGGAAGAAGGGAAGCGTGGGAAAGAGCTCGCTGGCCGCCACCGCATCCTCGTGCAGGGCCTGGTGATCGTTGAGCTGCAGGTCCAGGGTCACCAGTTGCTGCCAGATGGGGAAGCGGTCCTGTTCGTGCTTCAGCGCTTCGCGGAACTGGTCGCGCGCCTCGGACAGCTTCCCATCGCGAAGCAGGAAATCGCCGTGGATGGCGTTGGGCTTGCCGCTGGCGGGATGCGCCTGCTTGAGGATGTCGATCAGTTCATAGGCACGACCGAGCAGGTCGGCCTGTTCGCCGGTGCCATCGCCTTCCGCGCGCGTCATCTCATAGAAACTGAGCAGCAGCTGCATCTTGGCGTCCAGGTCCAGGTCGGGATCGGCGAAGGCGAGCCGCAGTTGTTCGAAGGCCTTGTCCACCTCGCCGGTGCCGTAGTAATGCTCGGCAAGCGCGATGCGCATCATGTTGTTGTCCGGTTCCTGTTCCAGCAGCCGCTGGTATTGCGCCAGCGCCTCCGCGTGCATGCCCAGCTGATCGTACACTCCGGCCAGCATGCCGCGGAACTCCGCGTGGCCGGGATCGCGTGAGAGCGCGCCCTCCAGCAATTTCCTCGCTTCCTCCATCTGCCCGGCGCCGGCGAGCATGTCGAATTCGTTCATCACCAGCTCCTCGCTGGGACCGAAACGCTGCTCCAGGTCGCGGTACACCCCGCGGGCCTCGGCCACTTGTCCATCGTGCGCCAGTGCGTTGGCCAGGTCGAAGTACACCTCGTAGCGGTCGGGCCATTGCTGCAGGATGCCGCGGTACACCGCGATGGCCTCGTCCATTTTTCCATCCTGCAGGCTCAGGTCGGCGAGCAGGAAACGGTACCAGATGTTGCCGCGATCGGTGGCCTGCGCCTTGCGTGCCCACTGCAGGGCCGCATCGATGTTCTGCGCCGCGTGGTAGAGCTTGGCCAGCTCGTACATCGCGGCGGCGTTCTTCGGATCCTGTTCCAGGGTGGCCTCGAACAACTCGATCGCCCGTGGCAGATCGCCGGCGAGCCGCGCGCGCGTGGCGTCCATGAAGAGGGCCATGACCCTGGCGCGATGATCCTTGTCGGGATCGCTCGCAGGCACTTCGCCCGCTTCCTCAACGGGCCCCTGGGGGCGGCCGGCTGCGGGTTTGCTTGTTGAACACGCGTTCAGTGCGAACGGCAGGATGAACAACAGGGAGCGGAACGCGCGGGCCATCATCCGTGTACGGTGCTGTGGTCGCCGATGCTCAGTTCGGCCGGAACGCCTTCGTACACCGCGCTCTCCCCGAGCATGCAGTTGTCCAGCACCGCGTGGCGCACCACCACGTTGGGCCGCAGGATCGAGCGGCGCACCACGCTGGCTTCCACCCGTGCGCCGTGCTCGATGCTCACGTACGGCCCCACGATGCTTTCGCGCAGCGTGACGCCCTGGCCGATGAAGCAGGGAGGGATCACCAGGGCGTTCTCCATCCGCAGGTCCCCGGCCACCAGGTCGGGGGCGCCGTTCATGAAGCCCAGCACGCGCGTGTTGGTGTCCACCATCGCGTCCTTGTTGCCGCAATCCATCCAGACCTCCACGGCGCCGGCCTTGAACCGGGCGCCCTTGTTCTTCATGTTCTCCAGCGCATTGGTCAGCTGGTATTCGCCCTTGTCCTTGATGCCTTCATCCACCAGGTGCTGCATCTCCTTCCGCAGGCGGGCGCCATCGCGGAAGTAGTAGATGCCGATGATGGCCAGGTCGCTCACGAATTCCTGCGGCTTCTCCACCAGCTCGGTGATGATGCCATTGCCATTGAGCTTGACCACGCCGAACGCGCGCGGATCGTTCACCTTGTTCACCCAGATCACCCCGTCGCATTCGCGGTCCAGCTTCATGGTGGCCCGGAAGAGCGTGTCGGCGAAGGCCACGATGATGTGCCCTTCGAGCGCATCGCCGGCGCAGAGGATGGCGTGGGCGGTGCCCAATGCCTCCTCCTGGTAGTGGATCGTGCCCTTCGCCCCGATGCCGGCGGCGATGGCCTGCAGTTCGCTTTCGACCTTTTCACCGAAGGCGGGACCCACCACGTAAGCCACTTCATCCACCTTCTCCCCGCTGATGGCGGCCAGGTCCTCCACCAGGCGCTGCACGATGGGCTTGCCGGCGATGGGCAGCAGGGGCTTGGGCGTGGTGTGGGTGTGCGGACGCATCCGCTTGCCCATTCCCGCCATGGGGACGATGATCTTCATTGCTGGTGGGAACGCTCAGCGGGTGCCGGTGTGGCCGAAGCCTCCCGGGCCGCGTTCGGAGGCGCGAAGGTCCGCAACTTCCTCGAACCGGATGCGCTCGCAACGGGCCACCACGAGCTGCGCGATGCGCTCGCCGTCGCGGATCTCGTAGGGCTGATCGCCGAGGTTGATCAGCAATACGCCGACCTCGCCGCGGTAATCCGCGTCGATGGTCCCGGGAGCGTTCAATACGGTGATGCCGTGCTTGCTGGCCAGCCCGCTCCGGGGACGCACCTGGCCTTCCGTGCCTTCGGGCAGTTCCAGGAACAGGCCGGTGGGCACCAGGGCGCGCTGCATGGGCAGCAGCATGATCGGGGTGTCAAGGTCCGCGCGAAGGTCCACGCCGGCGCTGTGTTCGGTGGCGTATTGCGGGAGGGGGTGCCCGCCCTTGTTCACCACGCGCACCCCCGCGGCCACCAGGTGATCGCGATCCATGGCGCGAAGGTGCGACGATCGCCATCGTTCTCCATCGGCGGGGCGCGAGGCGATCCCGGTCGAGGGGTCCCGGCCCCCTACCGCTTGATGATCCTGCACCATCCCTGGCGCCCGCCGGAGTTCATGCGCAGGATGTAAGCGCCGGAGGGCAGTCCGGCAAGGTCCAGTCGTGCTTCGTTCTGAACGAGCATGGATCGCCGGTCCATTTCGCGGCCGAGGGCATCGATCAGGACGAACTCGACCATGCCCTGCGCACCGGTCCTCACCGTGATCGCCTCGGTGAAGGGATCGGGCCACGCGGACCATTGCGCGGATGCCGGGGGGCCGCCGATCCCCAGCAGGTTGGGCACGAGCGTCATGCACACCATGGCGGAACAGCTGTCGGACAGCCCGGGATCGGTCGCGAACGCCGCGAGACAGACCTGGTGCTCGCCGGCCAGGAAATAGTGCGAGGCGGAAACGCTGGAGATCGCGGCGCTGCCATCGCCCATGTCCCAGACCAGCTGATCGACCTGCAGGCCCGGGGAGAGGGGGACGGCGACGGCCTCGAATTGCGCGAAAGAGCCGTCGTAGGTGTAGCTCATGTCCAGGAAGAGCGAGCTGTCGCAGGAGGATGCGTTGCCGTCCACGTGGATGCGTCGCGCGATGCCAGCAACACAGCCGTCGGAGGTGGAGGTGTCGGTGCCGGCCATGGAGAGGCTCGCGGTGTAGGATCCTGGAAAGAGGTACGCGTGAGTGGGCGCCGGAACGAACTCGATCAGGTTATCGCCGAACTCCCAGGCGCTGAACAGATCGATGCCCGGGGCGCCCGTGGTGTTGGTGAAGGAGACCAGGTTGTTGGCCGGCTGGACCCAGGTGAAGCCCGGCTCGATGAGCACCGTGCAGTCGTCGTTCGCATCGCCGTGGGCCACGCGCGCGGCGGCGATGAACGCGCAGCCTTCCACCCAGAGATGCAGCTTCACCGAATCAACGCCGGTGGCGGGGTAGGTGATCGTCGTGTCACCGGCCGATCCGGTCAGCCCGTAGCCGAATTCCCAGAGCCGCCCCCCTGTGCCATAGCCATACGTGTCGGTCACGTCGGTGAAGCGCACCACGCCGTTCTCGCTCACCCAGGTGAAGGCCGGGTCGATGCCGGGGCATTGCGACCGGGCCGTGCCGTGCAGGCCGGCGAGCAGGACCAGAAGCACGGGCCCACGCATGGGGCAGAGCAACCCGCGCGCCCGGTGTACCGGGTTCGATCGCCTCATCATCATTCCACCACGGGTTGTTGGACCGGTCGTTCCTTCATTCGCAGCTCGTGTTCAAGACGGATCATGCCTCCGACCGACGTGAGCCGGAGCGATGGGTCGGGGTTCCCGCTGGACCAGAGATCGCGCGTGACGACCGGCCCCAGGTGGACCGACCAGCGCTCCGTCAGCAGATAACCCGCGTCCACCGCGAACGATCCGGCGATCGAAAAGGTGAAGCGATGATCGATGATCGGATCCGCCAGATCGATCAGTTCAGGTGCGCCGTCGGTGGGGGCGCCGCCCAGGCTCTGGCCCTGGCGTGCGATGGTGCCGCCGAACAACAAGCCACCGCGTGCTGCGAACTGCCAGCGGCGCACCTCCAGATGCCAGCCGGCCTCGATCGGCACGCGCAACAACGTGTAGCGGTTCGTTGCTGAATAGCGCTCGTCGATCCCCGGCTCGAAGGCCGCGAGCGAATCGATGTTCCAGGTGTAGATGTTCTGGTCGATCCCCGCAGGGGTGATCACCCACGAGGTATCCACATCCCACGTGGTGATGCCCTCCTCCACATGCTGATGCAGGAAGCGGCTGCTGCGGCCCGCGGCTTCGAGCCCGACCGACGCGCTCCATCCGCTGCGCCAGCGCCAGCCATACGTCAGGCCGGCGGTCCATTGGTCCCGCCATGTTTCGTCGTCGTTCAACGCTTCCGCGGTCGGCGAAGAACCGTTCCAGCCGCCCGACAGATCGTGATAGCACGCGTGGATGCCGATCCATGCGACCCGGTCGGGAAGCACATACCGTTGGGGTGCATCGCGCTCCAGGAGCGTGCCGCTCCCTGCCTCCTCCGTACCGCAGCCCGTCTTCAACAGGTGGATCCGATCCAGGAGGATCGCTACCGAACGCGTGCGATCGATCCCAGCGAGGTCCGCTTGGTCATCAGGTGGCACCCAGGTCGTTGCGGTCCCGACCTCGTTCGACCTGCGCTCTTCGTGCGCTTCAGGATCGCTGTTCGCCCCGAAGGGTCCTTTGGCGGCCGGGGGGTCAAGCCGCGCATCCTTGCTCCGTTCCGTGGACGCCGCGGCCGGAATCTCGCCGGCGTTCTCCGATCGAGGGGTCTCCGCCCCGGCCGCATCCCAGGGACCGTTCAATGAAGTGACCGCCTCCGCGGGTTGCGAAGCTTCAGGGTCGTGGTGGGCGACCGGTCGATCGGCGATCGGTGCCAGGCTCAACGATGGTACGACGCCACTTTCCTGCGCACCGGTCGCGGCCCGCCCCCCGCCGGGGAAGGCGCTCATGGCCCACCAGGCCAGTGGCGCTGTGATCAGCAGCAACAGGAACACGGCCAGCCCCCATCGGCGCTCGAGCCGAAGCAGCAACCTGTGGCCCCAGTGGCGCCTGCGCACCACGCCTTCCCACACCGCGGGGGGAGGGGCGGCTTCCGCATCCCTCAGGACGCGGCGGAAGAGGTCATCGATGGGATGTTTTTCCCGCATGTGTAGGGTAAGCATGTTGTCCGATGCGCTGCTGGAGCATGCGCCGTGCTTTGGCCAGCTGGCTGCGTGAGGTGCTCTCGCCGCAGCCGATCAGTTCCGCGATCTCCGCGTGGTCGTATCCCTCGATCGCGAAGAGGTTGAAGACAAGCCGGTAGCCATCCGGAAGCTGGGAGATCAAGGTGGTGAGTTCCTCCCGGCCAAGGTCCTCCAAGGCCAGGGGCTCGACCGGTTCTTCAGGCAGTTCCTCGTAACCGAAGCGTTCCTGTTGCACGGCCTTCTTCCTGTACAGGCTGATGCCGGTGGTGACCATGATGCGCCTGATCCAGCCTTCGAGGCTGCCTTCCATCCGGAAGTCGTGCAGTTTGTCGAACACCTTGATGAAGCCTTCCTGCAACAGGTCCTGTGCTTCCAGTTGGTGCCGGGCATAGCGCAGGCACACCGCATACATGCGCCGGTTGTACCTGGCGTAAAGGGTCTCCTGGCATTGGCGATCCTCCCGCAGGCAGCCCAGTACCAGTTCCTGGTCGCTGAGTTGATGCAATCCGTTGCGC
This sequence comes from uncultured Chryseobacterium sp., assembly GCA_964394425.1. Lineage (GTDB taxonomy): Bacteria > Bacteroidota > Bacteroidia > Flavobacteriales_F > PHOS-HE28 > PHOS-HE28. The sequence goes on from CAYMXP010000009.1 coordinate 48,680, forward strand.
TGTTCGGTTCTCAAGACGTTGGTCGCAAGCCGGCCGCTGCCCATCCCCCGGCGCGGCTTCAAGGTACGGGCGCCCCGCGTCTGGCGTGGTGTCCAGCCCGCCGCATGGGACCGGTCGCGCCGTCTGACAAACGGATGCCAACGCTTATGAACGCCTGTAAACGGGCACTGGCCGAATGTCCGGACGAGGGCTCTCCTGGTTTGCATCGTCAACGGCAACAGTGCCTCGACAGAAACCAACAGTTCAACACCCAAACACACAGTACCATGAACACGCTGAAGAACAAAGTGCAACTGATCGGCAACCTGGGTTTCGATCCCGAAGTGCGCGAGATCGCCAGTGGTCGCAAGGTGGCCCGCCTGAGCATCGCCACACACGAGACCTACAAGAACGCGAAGGGCGAGAGCGTCACGGATACGCAATGGCATACCGTGGTGGCCTGGGGACAGACCGCCGAGCAGTGTGAACGGCTCCTGCGCAAGGGCATGCCCGTGATGCTCGAAGGCCGCCTGGTGCATCGCAGCTACGAGGGCAAGGACGGGAACAAGCGTTATGTGACGGAGATCGTCATGAACGGCTTCAACCTGCTGCCGCGTCAGAAACCCGAGGAAGCCGCCGCCGCAGCCTGAGCGCACCGGTGAGCGATGGAGCGGTCTCGTGCGGCAGCGCGGGGCCGCTCCTGCTTTTGATGCCAATGGTATTTTGCGGTCATGCCGATCGGGACCGGAACGCGCCGCTGGCGCCGCCGCCTGCTGATCGCCGTCGGGGCGGTCGCCCTGCTGCTGGCCCTGCTTGCCTTTTTCTTTCCCTGGTTGTTGAAGCGCGCCATCGAACGCAACAGCGAAGCGTGGATCGGCCGGCGGGTCACCATCGACCGCATCGTCCTGAACCCCTTCACCCTCACGTACGGCATCTATGGGTTCACCTGTCGCGAGCCCGGGAGCGATGCCGTGTTCGTGAGCTGGGACGAGGTGAGCGTTCGGGCGCATCTGCTGCGGTCCTGGAGGAGCAAGACCTGGCGTTTTCATCATCTGGTGATCGACAGGCCCTATTTCCACATCACGCAGCAGGGTGATCGCTTCAACTTCAGCGACCTGATCGAGCTGGCGGGTACGGAAGAAGAGACCGTATCGGATCCCGCCGACACGGTCCCCGTGATCTTCGGCCTGGAGGACATCCGGATCCGCGAGGGCGGGATCGACTACTCCAGCGACCTGCTGCATGTGCCCGCGTCCATCACCGGCTTGCACGCTGAATGCACGCGCATCACCAGCCAGAGCGCTCGCATGGACTTCTCCCTCGGGTGCGCGCTGGCCAGCGGCGGAACGATGGAGGGCAGATTCAACATCGACACCGAAACCTCACGCTATGGCATCCAGGCGAAGCTGCACCAGGTGCAGTTGGCCCCACTGCTGCCTTACCTGCAGGACCTCATGCACACCACCGAGTTGAAGGGTGCATTGGACCTGGAGGTGGATCTTGTCGATAGCTGGGTCGACACCACCTCCCTGGCCTGCCGCGGAAGCATGGACCTGAACGGGCTGACGATCACCGACGGGGAGGGACAACCCTTGGTCGGATGCGCCTCCGCGCATGGCGAGCTCGACACCCTGAGCGCCCGCGATGGCCGCTTCGAACTGCGAACCATCGCCATCGACGGGTTCACCACGCGCTACGAACTGTTCAACGATGGCGGCGATACCTGGAGCAGGGCCCTGAAGCTCGCGGTCGATAGCGCATCGGGGGATGCCGCACCCGGCATGGAAGCCAGCGAAAGCAACGTGCTGGTGATGTTGGCCGACTACATCCGCATGCTCGGTGAAGAGCTGATCGCCAACGAGTACAGTGCCGACAGCGTGGTGTTCACCAACGGCACCGTGCGGTTCAACGACTTCACGCCGGAGCAGCCCTTTCGGTACACGATCGACCAGCTTGCGATCCGCTCCACACGGTTCGGAACAGGCTCCCCCGGCGATAGCGCCGGGGTTGGCTTCGTGGCCCAGGCGCGGTTGAACGGGAAGGGCCTTTTGAAGGGGCGCATGGACTTCGACCCGCGCGACTTCCGCAACGTGGACATGGATCTGGAGGTGACCGACCTGGCCCTGCAGGACCTGGATGCCTACTCACGCTGGTATGCGGCACATCCGCTGATGGACGGCCAATGCACCTACACCACCCGCACCAGTGTCCAGCGGGGCATGCTCGACTCGCAGAACCAGATACACATCGACCGGCTCACCTTCGGAAAGAAAGGTGGCGCCCATGCGGAGGGTATCTACCTGCTGCCCCTGCGCCTGGCCGCCGGCCTGCTGAAAGACGCGAAAGGCGTCGTGAACCTCGATGTTCCGGTGCGGGGCGACCTCAACGATCCGGAGTTCAAGGTCTGGCCGATCGTCTGGCAGGTCCTCAAGAACCTGGTGATGAAGGCGGCGAGCGCACCGGTGAAATTGATCCAGGGAGTTGTCGGCGGGGAGGAGAAGGATCTGGAGCAGGTGCGCTTCGACATGCTTCAGCAGAAGCTGGAGCGGCCGCAGACCAAGGCATTGGATCAGCTGGCCGCGGCCCTCAAAGCCAAGCCGGACATCGCCGTGGTGCTGGTGCCGCTGGTGGATACGCTGCAGGAGCGGGAGGCCCTGGCGGTGTTCGAGGCGAAACGCGTCTCGCTGGGAATTCCCGGACCGTTGTCCGGCGAAGACAGCGCGCGGATCGTTGCGCTCAGCCTGCGCGACAGCACCTTCATCGGGTTCCTCGATGCGCGATCGCCCGATACCCGGGGCAGGCCGGACACCGAGCGTTGCATGGCCGTGGCGGGCCGCGAGGCGATCGATGCGCAATGGGCGGGTCTGGAGCGGTCCCGACAGGAACAGGTGCTGGACGTGCTTCTCAACGCGCACGCCCTGCCTGCCGATCGCGTGACCTTGCGCAAGGGCACGGACAATGAGGTCGGCGGCTGGATGGGTGCTCCGGGTTATCGCTTCGTGTACGATGCCGCTCCCTGATGCCGCATCGTTGCGCCGATCGGGGTCCACGCTACATTTGCCGTCCCTTCAAAAAAGGGGACCTTCCTCAGTAGCTCAGCTGGTTAGAGCACCTGACTGTTAATCAGGGGGTCGCTGGTTCAAGTCCAGCCTGAGGAGCGAACCGCATCGTTCCGGATCGAAGCGCGCAACGGCCCCGATCACGGGGCCGTCTTCCGTTCGGGTCGGTTTACTTTGAACCCATGCAACTGGTCACCGTCGGCACCGTCGCCTTCGACCGCATCGAAACGCCCTTCGGCAAGGCCGACAAGGTGGTGGGGGGCGCGGCCACCTACATCAGCCTGGCCGCTTCCTTCTTCCTGCAGAAGATCGGACTGGTGAGCATCGTGGGCGATGATTTCCCGGAGGACGTGATGGCCTTGATGCGGGCCCGCGGGATCGACCTCGACGGGCTGGAAGTGAAAAAGGGAAAAGAGAGCTTTTTCTGGGCGGGTCGTTACCACTACGACATGAACTCGCGCGATACGCTGGATACGCGCTTGAACGTGCTCACCGAACTCGACCCCGAACTGCCTTCGGCGTACCGCGGCGCTCCCTACCTCATGCTGGGCAATCTCGACCCGCGCATCCAGCACAAGGTGCTCGGGCAGATGGAGGCGCCGGCCCTGGTGTGCATGGATACGATGAACTACTGGATGGACAGTGCGCTGGACCTGTTGCGTGACGTGGTGGGCCGCGTGGACATCCTGGTGATCAACGACGCGGAGGCCCGGCAACTGAGCGGTGAGCACAGCCTGGTGCGTGCGGCCGGGAAGATCATGGCCATGGGGCCGCGCCATCTGGTGGTGAAGAAGGGCGAACACGGCGCGCTGCTGTTCAGTGAAGACCGCGTGTTCTTCGCCCCGGCGCTGCCGCTGGAGGACGTGATCGACCCCACCGGCGCGGGCGACACCTTCGCCGGCGGCTTTGTCGGCTTCCTGGCGCGCACGCAGGACCACAGTTTCGACAACCTCAAGCGCGCCATCATCGTCGGTTCCGCGCTCGCCTCGTTCTGCTGCGAGAAGTTCGGCATCCAGCGCCTGCTGGAGATCAAGCGCGAGGACATCGACCTGCGCGTGCAGCAATTCGTGGACCTGGTGGATTTCGACATCGAACTGGTGGAGGAGTAAGCGTCGCGGCCGGTCGTGCGGCAGGGCGCACGATCGCGATCCGCCCAACGGCTATCCTTCCAGCAGCTTGAAGCTCCGATCCCCGCTGTCGTTGAACGGTCCCGGCACAGGCCGGCCCTGTGCATCGATCAACTCCAGGCGCACGGTGTGTTCACCAAGCTCCAGTCCTTCGATGAAGTAGGGCGCCCACCGGGTCAGGACGAAGACCTCGCCGTCGATCGTGGCGCGCACGTGGTAGCCCGAGGAGGACAGGCCGTCGTTGAGCACGTAGAAATCCAGAAGCACCTTGTCGCCGTCGCTCTTTTTGTACTCGCCTTTGGGCCGGCTGTAGAACAGGGTGGGGTCGCTCGAGAAGTCGCCCCCTTCAACGCCGCCATCGCCCGGCATGGTGAACTCCTTGAGCACGAAGGCCGCGGGCTGTTTCACGCTCTCGTGATAGGAACGCGAGAGGAACGCCAGCAGCACGTTGCGTCCCGGCTTCACTTTTTCGGTGAAGGAGGCCTCGTATTTCGCCAGGTACGGTGCGTTGTTCAGGATGAAATGGATGTGTTGTCCATCGGGCGAGTTGGCGCAGCCCCGTTGCGGCGCATCGGGAGTTTGCGCCTTGAGGTCGAACCCGGCCATGGAAAAATCGAACCGCGCCTCGTCCTTTCCCGCCACCGGTTCCATGCGCACGTCGATGGATGCGCCGGTGAACGCGGATGTGGAAGGGGGCGCTTCGACCACGCGCAGCCGCGCGTTCTCCGGTGCGATCACCGCGCGTTCCTCCGCCGGTGGGTGCGTGCGATCGGCGGAGAGGGTGTCGGCCGGGACGGCTGTCCCGTTCGGGGCCGGCCCGGGTGCGCCGCAGGAGAACAGCAGCGCCATGGTGGATGCGACGAGGAGCGAACGGTCCATGGTTTTGTGGGTTTGATGGTTCAATTGAATGCGAGCAACAACTGGCCCTTTTCCACCGCGGTACGTTCGCGCACATGCACACGACCCACGATGGCCTCGCCCGGCGCCTTGATCACGTTCTCCATCTTCATGGCCTCCAGCACGAGCACGGGATCGTTCTTCTCCACGCGGTCGCCTTCCTTCACCAGCACCTTCAGTACCAGCCCGGGCATGGGGGCCTTCAGGTCGCGCACCGGTCCGTGGGCGGCCTTGTCCAAGCCCATCGACTTGATCAGCTGCTGCTGCTCATCCTCCAGCCTCACGGTGAAAAGCCCCGACCCCACGCGCAGGCGGACGGTCCTGTTCGCGCGATCCTCCTTGACCACCAGCACCCGGTGGCTGCGGCCATGGAACAACACGCTGTACTGGCCGGGGCCGGTGCGCACGATGTCCGCCGCCGCGCCCTTGATCGACCAGGGGGCGGATGGCGTGCTCCGCTCAAGCTCAAGGGCAGCTGAAGCGTCGTTCACCGTTGCGAAGAGCCTGGCCATCGGGTGCCGAATCTATCATCGATCGAACAAGCCGCCTTCGCCCTGGCGCTCATACACCTCATCCACCAACAGGTCCGGCTGCGAGCGCGCGGCCACGGCCAGCTGGTCGCACAGTTCGTTCTGCGGATGGCCGTTGTGACCGCGGATCCACTGGAAGCGCACGCGGTGCCGGCGGTACGCGATCAGGAAGCGCTTCCACAGGTCGGGGTTCTTCTTTTTGACGAAGCCCTTCTTCTCCCAGCCGAACACCCAGCCGTTGGCCACGCTGTCGATCACGTATTTGCTGTCGCACACCACGATGACGTCCATGCCCGGTTTCTTCAGGGCTTCCAACGCCACGATCACCGCCATCAATTCCATCCGGTTGTTGGTGGTCTTGCGGTAGCCGCCCCATAGTTCGCGGCGGTGCGTTCCGCTTTCGAGCACCACGCCGTATCCGCCGGGTCCGGGATTGCCGCTGGCGGCGCCGTCGGTGTAGGCCATCACCGTCATGACGCCACCGGAGCCTTCCGGCCGAGCAGCGCGCCGAGCCGGTGGCTCAGGTCCATGAAGAGCACCTTGGGGTTGGCGTTGCGCTCCAGGTGCGCGTGCGCCTGTTCCAGTTCCCGGCGGATCCCTTCCGCGTTGCGTTCATTGAGCAGCGCGCTGAACTTCTCCACGAAATCCTGCTCCTGTCCGGTGGCGCGCAGCAGGCCGGGTACGCGCTGCCAGTGGTACAGGCACTGCCGGATCAGGTACAGGGCATGGCGCATCAGCGCCTTCTGCTGCTCGCGGCCCATCTTGGCGAAGCCTTCGCCGTACTCCGCCAGGTCGTTCACCTTGCCGGCATAGCTGGCGCGCAGCCAGTCGCGGAAGAACGCGAACAGTTCCTCCTCGCTCTTTTCAGCCAGGGCCACCGCTTCGAGCAGGTCGCCATCGCTGCGCAGGGCGATCGCCTTCGCCTCGTCCTCCTGAAGATCGAAGCGCATGCGCAACGTCCCGGCCACGTCGACGGCATCCAGCGCGGGCACCTTCACCAGTTGCGTGCGGCTCAGGATGGTGGGCAGCATGTTCTCCGCGTCGTGGCCCACCAGCACGAAGGCCGTCGAGGGTTCGGGCTCCTCGAGCACCTTCAGCAGCTTGTTGGCCGCCTGGGGATCCATGAGCTCGGGCAGCCAGATCAGCATCACCTTCCAGCTCCCCTGGTAGGCCTTCAGGCTCATGCGGTGGTTGATCTCCTGGGCGATGTCCACGCCCATGCGCAACTGCTTGTTCTCTCCTTCGAGCTTTTCGCGCCAGATCGCGGCATCGAGGAAGGGCTCCTTCAGCACGCATTCGCGCCATTCGGAAAGGAAGGGTCCGCAGGTCCGGAGCTTGTCGGTGAGGAAGATGGGGAAGGAGAGGTTCAGGTCCGGATGTTCGAGCTTATCCGCCATCCGGCATGAGCCGCATTCGCCGCAGGCATCCGCCGCGCCCGGCCTCTGGCAGAGCAGGTAGCGCGCGTAGCCCAGGGCCAGGGGCAGGTTGCCGCAGCCGCGCGGCCCCAGGAAGAACTGCGCGTGCGGCACGCGGCCTTCACGGACGTTGCCGATCAGCCTGGCCTTGAGCGTGGCATGGCCGATGAGCCGGGAGTACAGCATGGGCCGACGAAGCTACTTTCGCGCGCCATGAAGACGATGGATGGTTTTTCCTTCAAGGGCCGCAAGGCGCTGGTCCGCGTTGACCTGAACGTCCCCCTGGACGGGAACCTGAACGTGACCGACGACACGCGCGCGCGCGCCATCGTGCCCACGGTCCGCAAGATCCTCGCCGATGGTGGCGCGGCCATCCTCATGAGCCACCTCGGCCGCCCCAAGGGGAAGCCGGACCCGGCCATGAGCCTGCGACCGGTCGCGACGCATCTGGAAAAGCTGCTCGGCATGCCGGTGCGCTTCGCGACCGATTGCGTGGGCGAGGATGCCAGGTCGAAGGCGGCGGCCCTGAAACCCGGCGAGGTGCTGTTGCTGGAGAACCTGCGCTTCCACAAGGAGGAGGAAGCCGGCGACGAAGGCTTCGCCAGGCAACTGGCCGCGCTGGGCGACGTGTACGTGAACGACGCGTTCGGCACCGCCCACCGCGCCCATGCCAGCACGGCGGTGATGGCCGGATGCTTTCCCGGTGCCAGGCTCTTCGGCTACGTGATGCAGGCCGAGATCGACAGCGTGGGCCGCGTGCTGGGGAGCCCGCAACGCCCGCTCACCGCCATCGTGGGCGGCAGCAAGGTGAGCAGCAAGATCGAAGTGCTGGAGAACCTGCTGGACAAATGCGATGTGGTGATCATCGGCGGGGGCATGGCGAACACCTTCATCAAGGCGAACGGTGGCGCGGTGGGCGCCTCGCTGGTGGAGGATGATCACCTCGATACCGCGCGCGGGATCATGAAAAAGGCGGCGGAGAAAGGCGTCGAACTGCACCTGCCCACCGACGCGGTGATCGCCGATGCGTTCGCCCAGAGCGCCAGCACCGATCATTGTCCGGCCGATGCGGTGCCCGAAGGCTGGATGGCGTTGGACATCGGTCCGAAGAGCATCGCCGCCTTCTGCGAAGCGGTGATGCGCGGCCGCACGATCCTGTGGAACGGCCCCATGGGCGTGTTCGAGATGGAGCCCTTTCGGCAGGGCACCATCGCCGTCGCGCAAGCCGTGGCCGCGGCAACGGACGGCGGAGCCTTTTCGCTGGTGGGCGGTGGGGACAGCGTGGCGGCCGTGAACCAGTTCGGGCTGGCCGGCAGGATCAGTTACGTGAGCACCGGCGGCGGGGCGATGCTGGAATACCTCGAGGGCAGGGTGCTGCCGGGGATCGCGGCGGTGCTGGACTAGGCCGGCAGCCGGACCGCCATGGAATTGCGCACCGATCGCCTCCTGTTGCGTCCGATCGCCGATGCCGACGCGGAGAACGTTTTTCGCGGCCTCTCGCATCCCGATGTGACCCGTTACTACGCGATCAGCTTCGAGACCCCCGCGGCCGCGCGCGCGCAGATGGAGTGGTTCGCCCAACTGGTGCGCGAAGGCGCGGGAAGGTGGTGGGCCATCTGTTCGCCCGACGACACCGTTTTCATGGGGGCGGTCGGGCTGTACGGGATCGTGAAGCAGCATCGCAGGGGCGAGCTCGGCTTCTGGCTGCTGCCGGAGCACTGGGGCAAGGGGATCATGGGCGAGGCCCTGCCAACGGTGCTGGAGCATGGCTTCTCCTCCTTGGTCCTGCACCGGATCGAAGCGGAGGTCGAAACGGAGAACGAAGCCAGCCGGCGCCTGCTGGTGAAGCACGGCTTCCAGCATGAAGGAACGTTGCGCGATCGGGAGATCAAGAACGGGCGGTACATCAGTCTGGATGTCTTCGCCAGGCTCGGCACGTGATCCTCATTCACCAAGCACCTCCTCCACCTGATCCATCGCCCGGTCCACCCATTTGGTCCCTTCCAACGCGGGAAGGATCGCCGGCGCGAACGCGCGGATGGGACCATGCAGGGCCGATCCCTTCCGCGCCCGCTCATCGGGCGGCCAGCCCGCGGCCTGGCGGGCCATCATCACGTTCAGCAGCACGCTGAGCACGAACGCCGACCGCAGCAGGCCGAACACCACGCCGGCCAGCTTGTTCGGCAGGCTGAGTTGCGCCAGGTCGATGAGCTTGGTGAGCGCGCGACCGAGGAAATGCACACCCACCAGCACCGCCAGGAACAGGATCACGAACGCGGTGATCTCCATGTCCGGTCCCAGCCCGAGCCATGCACTGGCGCGCTCGTTCAGATGAATGCCCGCCCAGATGCCGAGCACCAGACCCAGCAGGGCACACAGTTCAACGACGAAACCGCGCATGAACCCCTTCACGGCCGCGAAGCCCAGGAAGGCCAGCAGGACGAAGTCGAGCCAGTTCATGATGCGCAAGTGTACCGATGGAACCGGTCGGTCGCTTCACCGGTACACTTGCCCCCGTGGACCTGAAGTTCGACAAACGCTGGCGCGACCTGCTCGGTGAACTGAGCGCGCGCTTCCAGCAGCCGCTCGACCTGAACGCCGTGGTGTTCTTGATCGGCGTGCAGGAACTCGGAGAGGATGCGCGCACTTACAGGAAGGAGGAGAAGATCGACCTGATGCACATCGGCATCTGCGTGCTGCTCGCGCCCTACGGCTACTACAGGCCGTTGGGGCGCGACCGGGATGGCTGGCCGCACTTCGAGCGGGTCAGGGACCTGCCTGCGCTTGGCGGCGGGGATCAGGAGCGCCTCATGAAGGAGGCGATCCTGGCCTATTTCGAGAACGGGGATTGAAGCCCGGGTTCCCGGGCATGTTCACGGACCAACGAACTCCAGGGTCACCGTTTCCTCATTGGTCTCCTCTTCGAGGATCTTGATGATGCCTTCGCCGGCAAGCGAGTCGTGCGTGGAATAGATGTCCAGCACCGCGAAGCCCGCCTGGCCCTGTTTGTAGTAGTCGGTGTAGTCGAACTCCACCATGCCGCTGGCGTCGGTGTTCCCTTCCTTGGTCAGGCGCGAAGGATCCCCCAGGGGCACGCTCGGGTTGGCGAAGAGCTTCACGTAGGCCCCGGCGATGCGCGCGCCCGCCGTGTCCTGGACGAAGATGACCGCCTTGGTGGGTTTCTCCTTGTTGCACTGCACCAGCAGCAAGGCGACCGCCACAAGGGCAAGCGTGCGGAGGAGGACGTTGCGCAGCATGGGTACGGGGCGTCGGTTACTTTCGCGTCCCCCTCGCGGAGCCAGCCTCCGGTCAGGTTCGGCGAGGCCAAATGTAACGCCCCCGTTCACGCCCATGCAACGCGCCCTTCCTGCCCTTTTCACCATCCTTCCGATCCTGTCCGTCGTGGCTCCGGCCATGGGACAACAGCCCGCTGAGGGGGAACGCCCACGCGTTGAGATCCGCACCGAGCTGGGCAGCATGGTGGTCGAGCTGTACAACGAGACCCCGCTGCACAGGGACAATTTCCTCAAGCTGGTGAAGGACCACTACTACGACAGCCTGCTCTGGCATCGGGTCATCCCGGCTTTCATGGTGCAGGGGGGCGACCCCACCAGCAAGGGGGCTCCTGCGGGGACCCCGTTGGGCAGCGGCGGACCGAACTACACCCTCCCGGCGGAGATCATCCCGGGGATCGTGCATACGAAGGGCGCCTTGGCAGCGGCACGGCAGGGCGACCAGATCAACCCCGAGAAGCGCAGCAGCGGCAGCCAGTTCTACATCGTGCAGGGCAAGACCTTCACCCAACAGGAGATGGAGATGGTCGCCAGCCGGAACAGCCGCTTCGGCACGCCGGTGACCTACACGACCGAGCAGATCAAGGCCTACGGCACCGCGGGCGGCGCACCCCACCTGGATGGCGCCTACACGGTGTTCGGCCGAGTGGTGGAGGGACTGGAGGTGATCGACAAGATCGCCGCCGTGGAGCGCAATGCGCAGGATCGCCCGCTCACCGACTTGCACATGTGGATGCGCGTCATCCAATGAACCTCAAGGAGCGCATCGCCAGGCTGGAGGAGGAGCTGAAAACGCTTGCGGCACGCAGTGCCGAAGAGGCCGAGCAATTGCGCGTGGCATGGCTGGGCCGCCAGGGCATCATCACCCGGCTCTTCGAGGAGTTCAAGCAGGTGGCGGCGGACGAAAAGCGCGAGCTGGGCCAGGTGATGAACCGCTTGAAGACCGCGGCACAAGCCCGCATCGAGGAGTTGAAGGCATCCACCACCGTCGCGCAAGGCGCCGCGGAGCAGGCGGTGGACCTCACCGCTCCTTCGCTCATCGACCCGGCCGGCGGCCTGCATCCGATCGCGATCGTGCGCCAGCGCATCGTGGACATCTTCCAGCGCATCGGCTACACCGTGAGCCAGGGCCCCGAGGTGGAGGACGACCGGCACAATTTCGGCGCGTTGAATTTCCCGCCGGACCATCCCGCGCGCGACATGCAGGACACGTTCTTCGTGGACCATGGGAAGGATCTGGCGCTTCGCACCCACACCAGCAGCGTGCAGGTGCGCGTGATGGAGAACACGCCACCGCCGATCCGCACGGTCAGCCCCGGCCGCGTGTACCGCAACGAAGCCATCAGCGCGCGCGCGCATTGCATGTTCCACCAGGTGGAAGGGTTGTACGTGGACCGGGGGGTGAGCTTCGCCGAACTGAAGGGGACGCTGGATCACTTCGTCAAGGCGATGTTCGGCGAGCAGGTGACCACGCGCCTGCGACCGAGCTATTTCCCGTTCACCGAGCCCAGTGCCGAAGTGGACATGAGCTGCACGATCTGCGGCGGGGAGGGTTGCGCCGTGTGCAAGCAAAGCGGCTGGGTGGAGATCATGGGCTGCGGCATGGTGGACCCAGCCGTGCTTTCCAATTGCGGGATCGATCCGCAGGCATACAGCGGTTTCGCCTTCGGCATGGGCATCGAGCGCATCGCACAGCTGCTTTACCGCGTGCCCGACCTGCGGCTTTATTGGGAGAACGACGTGCGCTTCCTGGAGCAGTTCGGCGCCGACGCCTTCCGTTCCTGATCCCGCCATGCCGGCCGCCCGCGAGGTCGATGTGTGCATCCTCGGCGCGGGACCCGGCGGGTGCGCCGCCGCGCTCGCGTTGAGCAAGGCCGGCATGCAGGCCCTGCTGGTGGACAAGGCCACTTTCCCACGGGATAAAGTCTGCGGAGACGCGCTCAGCGGAAAAGTGATGCGCGCGCTGGACCGCCTTGCACCCGATCTGTGCGCGGCGTTGCGCCACGATGCCCGTCAGCTTCCCAGTTGGGGGGTCACCTTCCTCGCGCCGGGTGGCGGGGCGTTGCGCGTGCCCTTTGGAAAACGCGCGCCGGCGGATGGCGGCCCGTCGCCGGGCGCGATCATGCCGCGGCTCCACTTCGATGCCTTGCTTTTCCACCGCGCCCGGTCCGCTCCCGGGGTCGAGGTGGTCCAGGGCCTTGAGCTCGATCGTTCCGAACGGGCACGGCATGGGATCACGCTCTTCGGCAGGGGAGGGGCGGCGGCCATCACCGCCCGCCTGGTGATCGCCGCCGATGGCGCCAACTCACGCTTCGCCCGCCACTTCGCCGGCGTGCCGATGCATCCGCGGCACCATTGCGCGGGCGTGCGCGCTTACTTCTCCGGCATCGATGGCCTGGACCCCGAAGGCTTCATCGAACTGCACTTCCTCAAGGAACTGCTGCCCGGTTACCTGTGGGTCTTCCCGTTGCCCGATGGTCGTGCGAACGTGGGCCTGGGGATCCGCAGCGATCATGTGGCCCGCCGCGGGCTTGACCTGAAGGAATTGCTCCGGCGGATCATCGCGGAACACCCCGTGTTCCGCGCGCGCTTCACCAACGCCGCTTTGGAGGGCGCCATCCAAGGCATGGGCCTGCCTCTCGGGAGCAGGCTCCCACCCCTCAGTGGCGATGGCTTCATGCTGGTCGGCGATGCGGCCCACCTGATCGACCCCTTCACCGGAGAAGGGATCGGCCACGCGATCATCAGCGGGCAGTACGCCGGGGAGGTCGCCGCCGGGGCGATCCGCACCGGACGCACCGGGGCCGCCTCCTTGAAGGCGTACGACGCCCGCGTCTGGAAGCGGTTCGGCCGGGAGTTGCGTATCAGCACGCGGCTTCAGCAGCTCGCGTCGTTCCCGTGGCTGTTCGACCTGGTGGTGCGCCGGGCATCGCGGAACGGGGAGCTGGCCTCCGCCATCAGCGCGATGTTCGACGACCTGGACCTGCGCGAACGCTTGAAGAAGCCGGGTTTCTACGCGCGGCTGCTGTTCGGCTGAGCCCCTCATCGGGGCGCGCTCACACGCTTCTCATCGATCGCCCAGCGGGCGGCCTGCACCATGCTTTGCGCATAGGTGCGCATGCTGTCGGCCAGCGCGACCCGTTCCGTGCGCCGGTCGCGCGTGTCGCCGTCCGGCCAGTGGAACAGCTGCTCGCGATCGCCCACCTGCATCCAGAAGAAGTCCCGCTCGATCGCGCCCAGCTTGCTGTCGGCGCAGAAGTATGCGAAGCGGCGATGCGCGCGCGTGAGGTCGATGCCCAGGGTGTTGTTCACGTAGGGCAGGCGAAGCAGCCCGAGCACCGTCGCAGGCACGTCGATCTGCCCGCCCAGCCGGTGGTCGGTGCGCGGTTCGACCGATCCGGGCGCGAAGAGGATCAGCGGAACGCGATGGTAGCTCAGCGGCATCTCGTACGTGCGGTCGAAGGCCTGGCCATGATCGCCGGTGATCACGAACAGCGTGTTGCGGCCCCACGGTCGGGCCAGTGCCCGATGGATGAACCGCCCCAACGCCCAGTCCGTGTACTGGTAGATGTTCTCGTCGCCCCTGGCGCTGGCGGGCTTGAAGGGAACATCGGCGGGCACGTTGTACCCCGCGTGCGAAGCGATGGTGAGCAGCGTGACGAAGAACGGATCGCCCGTGCCGGCGAGCTCTTCCATGCGCGCGAGCCCCTCGGCGTACAGCGCGTGATCGCTCACGCCCCAGGAGGTGCGCGGCCATCGCGCGTCGTAGTCGTCGCCACCCAGCATCGCGTCGAAGCCGTTGTTCGGCAGGAAGCCGCCCATGTTGTCGAACTTCTTTTCGCCCACGTAGAGGAAAAGCGTGCGATAACCGTTCGATCGCAACACCTGCGGAAGCCCATGGAAACGCAGGCCGCTCACGCCGGCATGGGCCATGCTTGGACGATCGCCGATCGTGGGCCAGCCATACAGCGTGCTGAACACCCCGTTGTGCGTATGCACGCCGGCGGAATAGAACCGATCGAAGAAGAGCGACCGGTCGGCGAGCGAATCGAGGAAGGGCGTGAGGCGGTCGCCGTTCCCGAAGTGCGCCATGCGTTCGGCGCTGAGGCTTTCCACGATCACCAGCACCACGTTCATTCGGCGTTCGCCGCCGTCGAAGGCCACCGGTCGTGCGAACGGGAACGCGGGATCGGTCCCGGCGATGCCCAGCATCCGCTGCGCGTTCGCCACGGCCACCCCATCCTCCATGTAGCGCACCTCCTCGTCGTTGAAACTGTCGATGAGGCTGAAGCCCGCGTTGATGCCCAGCTGGTTGAGGAAGGGGTTCTCGCAGAAGTAGGCGTTCTCGATCGTCAGTGGGGTGTCCGTCGGGTCCCAGTCGCCGCGCATGCCCACGAACAGCACCAGCAGCAGGGGCGTGAACGTGGCCAGGCGGAACGCCGTGCGGCGGACGGGCCCCGCCGGTCGCCCGACCTTCATCAGCGGCCTGAAGAGGCGGCCGATCACCGCGATGCCCGACCAGACCAGCAGCACGATGGCCACGAAGGCCATGAAGTAGCCGGGCGTGGTGAAGACCTCCTTGATCGACTGCCACGGCGTGTCCATCCAGGTGAGCGCCGCGCGCGTGATGCGGAAGTTGAACTGGGCGAAGAAGGGGATGTCCATCGCGCTGAAAGCCACCAGCACGATGAACGGCAGCGTGTACATCCACCGCGCGGTGGTCACCGGCCAGCGGCGCCGGCTGCCGGCGATCCACGCGCCGCCCAAGAGCAGGGCGGGTGCGGCCAGCAGCATGCTGTGTACATAGAGGTCGAAGAGCAGACCGCGGTCCAGGAAGGCGCGCAGGATGTCGCCCGCCGGCGCTCCGCTCCATTGCGGGCCGTTCAAGGCGAACAACGCGATCCGGAACAGCATCGAAAGCGCCACGCCGAAGAGCAACAGCCGGAGCAGGACCAGCAGGAAGGGCGGAAGGCGCATGCACCGCAAAAGTGCGAACCGCTCCGGCGCCCACCTTTGCGCGCGTGAGAACGCGGATCGGCACCGACGTGGCGGAAGCCGCGCGGCTGTTGCGCGCCGGTGAGCTGGTGGCCATCCCCACCGAAACGGTGTATGGGCTGGCGGCCAACGCGTTCGATGCGGACGCGGTGCTGCGGATCTTTGAGGTGAAGGCGCGCCCTGGTTTCGATCCGTTGATCGTGCATGTCGGGCACAAGGAACAGGTGGACCGGCTCGTATTGGAGGTCCCGCCCGAAGCCCGGCGGTTGATCCATCGTTGCTGGCCGGGGCCGTTGACGCTCCTTCTGCCGAAGACGGAGCGGGTCCCCGACGTGGTCACCAGCGGGCTGGATACCGTGGGGATCCGCATGCCCGCGCACCCGCTGGCGCTGGCGCTGCTTCGAGCGATCGACTTTCCGCTGGCCGCCCCGAGCGCGAATCCCTTCGGGTACGTGAGCCCGACCACAGCGCGGCATGTCTTCGACCAGCTTGGCGGCAGGATCCCTTACATCCTCGATGGGGGGCCATGCACCGTGGGTGTGGAGAGCACGATCGCGGGATGGCTCAGGGATGAATTGGTGATCTTCCGTCCCGGTGGCGTGCCCGCCGAGGTGATCGCCGGTGAGATCGGCCGGATGCCGCGCATGGTCCGGTCGGACACGCCCGTCGCTCCCGGCATGCTGGGGTCCCACTATGCGCCGCGCAAGCGGGTGATCGTCGGGGATCTTCCGGCCCTGCTGAACGCGCATCGGGGCAGGCGCATCGGCGCGATCAGCTTCAGTACCGATCATCATGTCGCCCTCAATGAGGTGCTTTCTCCGGCCGGCGATCTTCACGAAGCCGCGCGCAACCTGTTCGCCGCCATGCGCCGGCTCGACGCCGGCGAGGTGGATCTGATCCTGGCCGAGGTGTTCCCGGATGAAGGACTGGGCCGCGCGATCAACGACCGGTTGAGCCGGGCTTCGGCTTCCCGCTGACGGCATCCTTCGCCATCGCGCGCTTGCGAACGGTGCTCAGGAACTCCGGCGTCATGCCCAGGTAGCTGGCGATCTGCTTCTGGGGCACGCGTCCTTCCAGCTGCGGGTACAGCGTGATGAACTCCCTGTACCGCTCCTCGGCCGGGAGGCTGATCACGCTCAGCAGCCGGCGCTGCATGGCGACGAAGGCATTGGTGATCAGGATCCGGAAGAAGCGCTCGAACTTGGGCACGCGCGCGTACAGCTCGTCCATGTCGGTGCGGTCCATGCGCAGCACGGTGCCATCCTCCAGCGCATCGGTGAAGGTGATCGCGGGCGTGCCTTTGCTGAAACTGCCCAGGTCGCCGATCCACCAATCCTCCGGAGCGAACTGCAACACGTGCTCGCCGCCCTTTTCATCGATCGAGTAGCTGCGCAGGCAGCCTTGCAGCACATAAAGCTGGTGCGTGGCCGCCGCGCCGGCCCGGATGAGCAGCTCGCCTTTCCTCACCGAACGGGCCTTCAGCAGCGAAGCGAAGTGGTCGGTTTCCCGCGGGGTGAGCCGGATGTGCCTGCCCACGTTACGCAGGATGGGGCCGAGATCCACCGCGGGCCGGGCACGCATCGCGGCATCGAAGATCGCCATCGCGCCCTTGCGCCGAACGGCGACCTTTGCGCTTCCGTCCCCGCGCCCCTTGACCTGGTCCAACGACCCCGCATCCCGGCCCAAGCGTCTCGCGATCCTGGGCTCCACCGGCTCCATCGGCACGCAGGCCCTGCAGGTGGTGCGCGAGCAGCGGGCGCATTTCGAGGTCGACCTGCTGGTGGCGGGCAACAATGCCGCGCGGCTGATCGATCAAGCGGCCGAGTTCCGGCCCAACGCGGTGGTGATCGGCGAGGAGAAGCACTGGGATCACGTGAAGCAGGCCCTCGAACCACTGGACATCAAGGTGTTCACCGGCGCCGCGGCGATCGAACAGGCCGTGCGCATGGAGGGCATCGACCTGGTGCTCACGGCCATGGTGGGCTTCAGCGGCCTGCGTCCAACGCTCGCGGCCATCGATGCGGGCAGGACCATCGCCCTGGCCAATAAGGAATCGCTGGTGGTGGCCGGCCACCTGATCACCACGCTCGCGCGGGAACGCGGCGTGAACATCCATCCGGTGGACAGCGAGCACAGCGCCATCTTCCAATGCCTGGCGGGGGAGTGGCATAACCCCATCGAGAAGATCGTGCTTACGGCGAGTGGCGGCCCCTTTCGTACCCACACAAGAGGAGAGCTGGCGAGGGTCTCCGCCGAACAGGCGCTCAAACATCCCAACTGGACCATGGGGGCCAAGGTCACCATCGACAGCGCCACGCTGATGAACAAGGGCCTGGAAGCGATCGAGGCGAAATGGCTCTTCCATCTGGACCCCGGGCAGATCCAGGTGGTGGTGCATCCGCAAAGCATCGTTCACAGCATCGTTCAGTTCACCGACGGCAGCATGAAGGCTCAACTGGGCCTGCCCGACATGAAGCTGCCGATCCTGTATGCCATGGCGTACCCGCACCGGCTGAAGACCAGCTGGCCGCGCTTCGACTTCACCCGTTTTCCAGAACTCACCTTCGAGGCGCCCGACCTGGAGCGCTTTCCGAACCTCGGCCTGGCGTTCGACGCGTTGGCGCGCGGCGGCAACGCACCATGCGTGTTGAACGCGGCCAATGAGGTGGCGGTCGAGGCCTTCCTGCGCGGCCGCATGGGCTTCATGGAAATGAGCGATCTGGTCGGCCACTGCCTGGCGAAAGCGACCTTTGCCGCCCAACCCACGCTCCAGGACCTGGAGGCCACCGACGCCGAAGTCCGGCGCATGGCCAGCGACCGCATCCCCGCATGGACTTCCTGATCAAAGCCGCCCAGCTGATCCTGAGCCTCTCGATCCTCGTGGTGCTGCACGAGATGGGGCACTTCATCCCCGCGCGCCTGTTCGGCACGCGCGTGGAGAAGTTCTTCCTCTTCTTCGACCTGAAGTTCGCGCTCTGGAAAAGGAAGATCGGCGAGACGGTCTATGGCATCGGCTGGATCCCTCTGGGCGGTTACGTGAAGATCAGCGGGATGATCGACGAGAGCATGGACAAGGAGCAGATGAACAAGCCGCCCGAGCCCTGGGAATTCCGCTCCAAGCCGGTGTGGCAGCGACTGATCATCATGGTGGGTGGCGTGACGGTGAACCTGCTGCTGGGGCTGGCGATCTATTCCATGGTGCTCTTCGTCTGGGGCCGCGACTACCTGCCGCTCCCCAACGTCACCTACGGCATCCACCCCAGCGAGGTGATGAAGGAGAACGGCTTGCGCGATGGCGACAAGATCATCGCCGTGGAGGGCCTGCCTAAAAAGACCCTGGAGGAGGTGGGCCGCGCGATCCTGATCGACGATGCCCGCATCCTCACCGTGCTGCGCGATGGCGTGCGACAGGACATCACCCTGCACTCCGACGTGCATGAGCAGATCCTCGATCGCAACGAGAAGATCCTCTTCCTGCCGCGGGTGCCTTTCGTGGTGGACAGCATCGTGAAGGGAGGGAACGCCGCCAGGAGCGGCGGCTTTCGCAAGGGCGACCGCATCATGGCGGTGGATTCCGTTCCCACGCCCTTCTTCTCCGATTTCGTGGATGCCGTGCAGGACCGCAAGGGGCGCGACGTGGTGGTCCGGGTGCGGCGCGGCGAAGGAACCGCCGCGATCACGGTGGCGGTGGACAAGCGTGGCAAAGTGGGCTTGGGGAACGCGCCGCTGGACGAGCAATTCACCCTGGCCAATGAGCGGTACGGGTTCCTGGCCTCGATCCCCGCGGGCGTGCGGTACGGGATCGACATGCTGGGCAGCTACGTCACCTCGCTCAAGCTCCTCTTCAGTTCGGCCGGGGTGAAACAGGTCGGGGGCTTCGGTTCCATCGGCGGCTTGTTCGGCGGCTGGGGCGACTGGCAGGTCTTCTGGGAAACCACCGCCTTCCTCTCGATCGTGCTGGCCTTCATGAACATCCTGCCGATCCCCGCGCTGGATGGCGGCCATGTGGTTTTCCTCCTCTACGAGATGGTGGCCCGCCGTCCCGCCAACCAGAAGGTGTTGGAGGTGGCCCAAATGGTGGGCATGTTCCTGCTGCTGGCCCTGATCCTGCTGGCCAACGGGAACGACGTGCTCAAGTGGTTCTCGGGCCGGCTCTGAGCCCGGTCCGGCAACTCCACCCCCCTCGCGGACGTACGAGGCCGTACCATGGCCCGAGTCATCCTCATCGAAGACGATCCCCTGGTGCGCACCCTGCTCATGCGCCGGCTCACCGCAGCCGGCTGGGGCGTGATCGCCCTGCGCGATGGCCGCGACCTGGACGCGGTGGTCACGGCCCAGCAGGTGGATCTCATGGTCATCGACCTGGGCCTTCCGTACGTGGATGGCCTCGCCCTGATCGAGCACCTCCGTGCGAACGGCATCGATACGCCCGTGCTGGCGATCACCGCGCACGAACTGCCCCATCTGCTGGACACCGTGCGTGGCTCCGGAGCCAACGACCTGCTCCAGAAACCCTTCGACCAGGAGACCCTCCTGAGCCGGATGCAGCGATTGCTCGCCGCCTGATCCCATCGTTGCAAGCGCGCAGGTCCTCACCTTCGCCGCGTGCCGCCCACCCCCGTCACCATCCTGGGCCGTGGCATCGCCGGAGCGATGCTCTACGAAGCGCTGCGCGAACGCGGGGCCCGCGTGCGCGTGATCGACCGGCCCCTGGCGGGATCCGCCTCGCGGATCGCCCCGGGCGTGGTGAACCCGGTGGCTCTGCGGCACCTCGCCCCCTGCTGGCGCGTCACGTCGATGCTGCCCCTCGCCGAAGTGACCTACCGGCGCTTGGAGAAGCACTACGATCGTTCGTTCTGGCACCCGATCCCGCTGGTGAAGGTCTTCGCCGATGAGCGTGAGCGGGTTCATTGGGAAAGGGCGTCGAACGATCCCACGCTGGCCGATCTGCTTTCCCTGCCGCGGGACCACCCCGGGGGCGGGCACCTCCGCGCCCCGTTCGGTGCTGGTGTGGTCCACCGATGCGCATGGGTCGATGTGGCCGCGTTCCTCGATGCCCAGCGGGAACGGATGCTGGCCGAGGGCGTGCTGACCGAACTCGTGGACCATCCTGACAGTTCAGATGATCGGGCGGCGGGCAACGGCCCAACGATCCAATGCACCGGCGCTTACGCCTATCCGCCCGGACTCGTACCGGTCAAGGGCGAAGTGCTCACCGTGCGCGTGCCCGGACTGGGCGTGCAGGCGCTGGTGCATCGCGGTGTATTCCTGCTTCCGGTGGGCGACGACCTGTATCGCCTGGGCTCCACCTTCTCATGGGACCAGGTCTGGAGCGGCCCCACCGATCGTGCCCGCGACGAGTTGCTCGTGCGTCTGGCGCGCATCACCGACCTGCCGGTGGAAGTGGTCGGGCACCAGGCGGGTGTCCGTCCCACGGCGCGCGACCGCCGTCCAATGCTGGGCCGCACGGCGGCCGATCCCGGGAAGATCGTGTTCAACGGCCTGGGTACGCGCGGCGTGATGCTGGCGCCATGGTGCGCCATGCACCTGGCCGATCATGTGCTGACCGGATCGCCGCTCGATGCGGAGGTCGATGCGGCACGCTTCCCCGGCTGATCCACGGGTGTGGCGACCTTTGGCCCTCCCCATGCGCGCTCTTGTCATTGCCTCTCTCGCGCTGGCCTGCGCGATGGGCTGCACCACGCCACGAGCGACCACCACCACCGGAACGGATCCGGATCCCCGCTGGACGCACATCGATTCGTTGAGCGACATCGGACAGTTCGCCACGGCGCTCGCGCACACCGACACGTTGCTCTTCGACGCCCAGGTGACCGACGACTGGCGGACCGAGTTCCGTGCGTGGATGTACCGTGGCCGCTTCCAGCGGATGACGGGTGTGGAACAAAAGGAGATCCTGGCCGCCATCGAAGAGCGCGTACGCCAACTGCCCACTGACGGCCGACAACCACTTCCTCAGCTCCTCCATTCCGTCCTGGCCGAGAGCTGGTGGAACCACTATCAGCAGGATCGCTGGCGGATCCTCCAGCGCACCAACACGGCCGCCGACCTCGCTGATCCGGAGACCTGGACCCAGCGCCAGTTCATGGAGAAGGTGATCGCCGAATACCGCGCATCGCTCGAGCCGGCCGATACGCTGAAGCACATTCCCGTCGGCGAGCTGGATGCATTGCTTCTCGGCGACGAACGCACGCGCACCTTGCGACCAACGCTCTTCGACCTGCTCGCGCACCGCGCCATCGAGGTGTTCACCAACAGCGAAACGCGCCTGGCCGAACCCTCCTGGCGCTTCAAGCTGGACAAGCCCGGCGACTTCGCGCTCTTCGAGGACTTCGCACACCGGCGGCTGCACCATCGCGACAGCACCGCCTGGGAGTTCCAGGCACTGCGGCTGTACCAGGACCTGGAAAAGCTCCATCTGAACGACAACAGGCCCGATGCCTTGGTGGACGTGACGCTCGCGCGGCTGGCTTACGTGCGCGAACGCAGCACGCACCAGAGCAAGGACTCCCTGTACCTGAACGCGCTGGAAACCCTGCGCACCCGCCTGCCCAACGACAGTTGCTGGAGCGAGGTGACGCTGGCCATCGCGCGCTGGCACGAGGAGATGGGTGCGCGATACAACAGGCTCGGAGGTGACGCGTGGAAGTGGGAACGAAAGACCGCAAGCGACCTCTGCGATCCGGCCATCGCCCGCTTTCCGGGATCCTTCGGGGCCATCAACGCCGCGACCCTGAGGGCGAGGCTGGAGGAGCCGATGCTGGACGTGCAGTGCGAAGAGGCCGTGATGCCGGACCGGTCGTTCAAGATCGCGCTCACTTATCAGAACGCGATGAAGGTCTGGCTGCGGGTGGTGAGCGATCCGCCCGGAAGGGCCGAGGCCATGGATCCATCCGGTGAACGCGGTGAACGGCTCTGCAGGCAGGGACCGGTGAAGGAGTGGACGGTGGACCTGCCCGACGACGGCGACCTGAACGCACATCTCATCGAACTGCCTGTCGATGGCCTGCCGCTGGGGCGTTACGCCGTGATGGCGTGCGACAGGCCGACCTTCAGTGCGAAGAATGATCCGATCGTGTTCGCGTACGTGCAGGTGACCCGCCTGGCGATGACCGAACGCCACGACAGGAGCAGCTTCGACCTGCTCGTGCTGGACCGCTGGACCGGCCAGCCCCGTCCAGGGGTGAAGGCGATCCTTCAGGGGGATCGCATGCATGACGGCAGGTGGGCGCGGATCGGCGAGGCGGTCACCGATCAGGTGGGAAGGGCGAACATCATGGTGAAAGGAGCGCAGGGCCGTTACAGCTGGCAGCTTGAACACGGCGACGACAAATTCACCACGCCGGTCAACTACGCATGGTGGGGCGATGGCCAGGGAACGCCGGACACGCTCCGCACCTTCCTCTTCACCGACCGCGCGATCTACCGCCCCGGGCAGGAGGTGATGTTCAAGGGCATCGTCACTGTGAAGCGCGGGAAGACCATCGAGACCAGGGCCGGCCACCAGACCACCGTGCGCCTCTTCGATGTGAACGGTGAACGGGTTGATTCAACCGTGGTCTCCACCGATGCGTTCGGATCTTTCAACGGCGTGTTCAAGGCGCCGACGGGATCGCTCACCGGGCAGATGCGCATCGAGGAGGCGCATGGATCGCAATGGATCCGGGTCGAGGAATACAAGCGGCCCACGTTCGAGGTGGTCTTCGATCCGGTCGCCGGCCAGCCGAAGCTGGAACAGAACGTGACCGTGACCGGCGTGGCCAGGAGCTACGCGGGTGTGCCGCTCGACGGCGCCGAGGTGAAGTGGACCGTGAAGCGCGGCGCGCGCATGCCCTGGTGGTGTGGCTGGGGATGGCGCGGACTGCCGTGGGGGCGGGAGACGGAGATCGCCAGCGGCACGAGCGCGTGCGACGCGGAAGGGAAGTTTACCGCGACCTTCCTCGCCCAGGCCGACAGAGCCTTCCCGCGCGATAGTGATCCCACTTTCTTCTTCACCATCGAAGCGGACGCCACCGACATCACGGGTGAAGCGCAGTCCGGCACCACAAGCCTGAGCCTCGGTTACCGCAGCATCGACATCGAGCTGGATCTCGGTGAAGCGATCGACCGCAACGCGACCGACAGCCTCGGAGTGCGGGTGAAGAACCTGAACGGCGAGGAGGTGGATGTGCCGATGGACATGCGCATTACGCGGCTTCAAGCCCCAGCAGCCGTGCCGCGCGAAAGGCTTTGGGAACGCCCCGATCGCTTCGTGCTCACTCGCGAGGAACACGCCGCGCTGTTCCCGCACGACCTCTACGATGACGAGAACGATCCGCTCACCTGGCCGCGCGAAAGCATGGTGTTCGAGCGCCTCGGCCATCGCTCCGGCGGAAGCGCGATCGCGCTTTCCGGCGTGGGCAGATGGGAGGTCGGCAGCTACCTGGTCGAGATCGATGCACGGGACGAGAGCGGAAGACCGGTGAGCGTGAAGAAGCATGTTGCGGTCTACGATCCCGCGATCCAGAATTCAGGCTTCGTGAGCGAGGCGTATCATGCCGAGCCGGTGAAGGTCACGGCCGCGCCCGGGGAGAAAGCGGAGATCCTCCTGAGCAGCGCATTGCCCGAAGCCCGCGTGCTGATGGAGGTGGAGCGGGAAGGAGCCATCGCGGTCAGCCGCTGGTTCACCCTGAACGGCAGGCAGCAACTGGTGGAGTTGCCCGTGATCGAAGATGACCGCGGCAGCTTCTTCGCGCATCTGCTCTGCGTGGAGCGCGGCCGCGCGCATCGCGAGACGATCACTATCAACGTGCCGTGGAGCAACAAGGAATTGAAGGTGGAGTGGATGAGCTTCCGCGACAAGCTGCAGCCGGGCGATGAGGAAGAATGGCGGTTGAAGATCAGCGGGCCGAAGGGGGAGAAGGTGGCCGCGCAACTGCTCACGACCATGTACGACGCCTCGCTCGATCAGTTCGTGCCGCATGGGTGGGACATGAGCGTGTGGCCCACCGACCACGCCTCATTCGGCTGGTCGCGCGCGGAGCCTTTCGGGGCGAACGGAGGACAGCGGGTCTGGTGGGGGCGTGATTGGCCCGGCGATACCGTCCGGTCGCCGGTGCGATTGAACACCTTCGGGTTCGGCATCACGGACCTCTACAATACGTTCATGTTCGCCGATGGCGCGATCCGCGGCGCACGCACCCTGGAGGAGGTGGAGGTGACGGAAGGGGAACCGCTCGTCGACATGGACATGTCCAAGCAGGCGGCAGAGAAAGCGGCCGAACCACCGGCAGACGACCGAGGGCCGACGACCGACGATCAACCCATCCCCCTCCGCTCCGATCTCCGCGAGTCCGCCTTCTTCCTCCCCGACCTGCTCACCGATCGCGATGGCGGCATCGTGCTGCGCTTCAAGACGCCCGATGCGCTCACGCGTTGGAAGGTGCTCGGCCTCGCGCACACCAAGGACCTGAAGCTGGCGCGGTTCACCCGCGAAACCATCACGCAGAAGCCGTTGATGGTGGTGCCCAACCTGCCGCGTTTCCTGCGCGCCGGTGACGGGATCACGCTCACCGCCAAGATCAACGTGGTGGAGGAAGGGCGGGCGGAAGGGCTCGCGAGCCTTTCGCTCTTCGACCCGTTCACCAACTCCCCCCTCGACGGGTCCTTCGGTCTTCAAGTGAAGGACCAGGTCTTCATCGCGTCGAAAGGCGAAAGCGCCATGGTATCATGGACCATCGCCGTGCCGGAGGGCGTGGACGCCTGCGGGCTGAGGATCACCGCGGCGAGCAAGGCCGGTCCGCAGAGCACGATCGTGGCGGCCGATGGCGAGGAACACGTGCTGCCCGTGCTCACCGACAAACTGCTCGTGACCGAAAGCCTGCCGCTGTGGACCAGCAAGGCGGGCACGAAGACCTTCACGTTGGAGAAGTTGAAGAACAACACCAGCACGACGCTTCGCCACCAGAGCCTGAAGCTGGAATACACGCCGAACCCGGCATGGTACGCCGTGCAGGCCCTGCCCTATTTGATGGAGTTCCCGCACGAATGCGCCGAGCAGGTCTTCTCGCGCTATTACGCCAACCGCCTCGCGGCGCACATCGTCGAGGAGCGGCCGGCGATCAGGCAGGTGTTCGCGCAATGGAAGGCCGCCGGGCCGGATGCCTTCGCGAGCACCCTGGAGAAGAACGCGGAGCTGAAGAACATCCTGCTGGCCGAAACACCCTGGGTGGTGAACGCGCGGGATGATCGCGAGCGAAAGGAGCGCATCGCCCTGCTCTTCGACCTGGAGCGCATGGGCGGCGAGGAAGCGGTGGCGCTGAAGAAGCTGCGCGACATGCAATTGCCCAATGGCGCCTGGCCCTGGTGGAGCGGCATGGGCGAGAGCCGCTGGATCACACAGCACATCATGGCCGGGCTCGGGCATCTGGAGCATTTGAAGGCCGCCGACCTCCGCGCGGATGGCGAAGCGCAGCATATGCTCCGTCGCGCTGTGCAATGGCTGGACGGCGAAGTGGATCGCGAGTTCAAGCGGATGCAGCGGGACATGAAAAAGGAAGACCTGGAAAAGTGGCGGCCCGGCTACACCGAGGTCCACTACCTCTACGCACGCAGTTTCTTCCGCCGCTGGCCGATCGATGGCGCCACCCATGCGGCGACGCAGTTCTACCTGGATCGACTGGCGAAGGAGTGGCTCGCCTACGGCTTGCAGGAGCAGGCGATGATCGCCATGATCCAGTATCGCATGGGCGATCACGAGGTCGCGGCGCTGATCATGGGGTCATTGGAACAACGGGCCACACGGAGCGACGAGCTCGGCATGTACTGGAAGGACTTCCAGGCCGGCATGGACCGGTGGAGCTTCCCGACGGAGACCCACGCGCTCATGATCGAGGCCTTCCACGAAGTGACCAAGGACATGGCCAGCGTGAACGCCCTGCGCACCCACCTGCTGAAGCTGAAGCAGACCACCGATTGGAAGACCACCAAGGCCACGGCCGATGCCTGTTTTGCGCTGCTGCTCACCGGCGAGGACTGGCTGGAGAACGGCCCCATGCCCGTGGTGAAAGTGGGCGGGGTCGAAGTGGCGGGAGCCCGCTCCGACAGCAAGGAGCCGGCGGGTACGGGATACTTCGAGAAGACGTGGAGCGCTGCGGAGATCGGACCGCGGATGGCCGAGGTGAGCGTGACCTCCTCCGATGACCGGCCCGGTTGGGGCGCGCTGCACTGGCAGTACTTCGAGAAAATGGACAAGATCACCCCGCACGAGAGCCCATTCTCCATCAAGAAGCAGGTGATGCTCACCGAACAGACCGATCAAGGACCGCAACTGGTCGCTTTGGACAAGGCGCGAAAGCTGAAGCCCGGCGACAAGCTCACCATCCGCATCGAACTGCGGACCGACCGGCCGGTCGACTACGTGCATCTGAAGGATCTGCGGGCATCAGGTCTTGAGCCTGCCGAGGCGCTGAGCGGGTATCGCTACGAGGGCGGCCTCGGATCCTACCTGGCCATTCGTGATGCGAGCATGAATTACTTCTTCGACCGCGTTCCGACCGGCACCCATGTGCTCGAGTACGAGCTGCGTGTCACCCACGCCGGCGACTTCAGCAACGGGATCACCTCCGCCATGTGCATGTACGCGCCGGAGTTCTCCTCGCACGGCGAAGGGATGCGGGTGAACGTGGTCGAGTAGCCGGGCCGTTGTCAACATGCCGCCGTTCCCCATCCGCCTTGCGAACGGTTGACCCATGACGGCATGCCGCAGCATCTTTGCGGTCGCTCCAAACCCTTGTCGTGCATCGTCATGAAGTCCATCCTTACCGTCGTACTCCTGTCCAGCCCGGTCCTGGTTTCCACCGCCCAGGACCAGATGGTCCAGATCCGCGTGGCCGAAGTGGTCCCCCTGACCTTCCTGGGCGAAACGGTGGCTTACCGCGACTGGGATGACGGCCGGGTCTTTCCGGACGAGGTGGTGCGCGACGAACGCGGCCTGCTCATCGAGCGCGATGAGCATGAGGGCCGCAAGGAACAGATGAGGAGGAACCCGGACGCGCTTCCACAAGGCGCCGACCCCGCCTGGCAGTCGGACCCGGCATCGCGCCCGCAAACGCGGGCGTTGGACCTGACGCAGAACGGCCAGGGCTACACCAACCTGAACCCGAGCGACAACGTGCTGGACGTGGGCCCCAACCACGTGATCCAGATGATCAATGGATCCTCCGGCTCGCGTTTTCAGGTCTTCGACAAGACCGGCGCTTCGCTCGGTGCAGCGGTGTACCTGGACAATTTCGTGGGCAGTGCCGGCGGCGCCGGCGATCCGGTCGTGCTCTATGATGCGCTGGCCGACCGCTGGCTCATGAGCGAGTTCGCATCCAGCGGCAACCACCTGCTGGTGGCCGTGAGCACCACCGCCGATCCCACCGGCTCGTGGTACGCCTATGATTTCACCACCGCGGATTTCCCCGATTACCCCAAATACGGCGTGTGGAACAACATGTACACGGTGACCACCAACGAGAGCAACCCCAAGCTCTACGCGTTGGACCGCACCAAGATGCTCGCCGGACTGGCCGCCACCGCGCAGGTCTTCAATACCACGAGCTATCCCGGCGTGTCGTTCGAAGCGTGCGCACCGGTGACCCACGATGGTGGGTCCGCCCCTCCGGCGGGCGCGCCGGCGTTGTTCATGCGCATGGCCGACGACGGCTGGGGCGCCGCCATCCCCTACGATCGCCTGGATATCTGGACCATGACGATCGATTGGGTCACGCCCGCCAACTCGGTGGTGAGCGGCCCCACCTACCTGCCCACCACCGCTTTCGACAGCGGCCTGTGCGGCTACACGTCCTTCAGCTGCATCGACCAGCCGGGCACCAGCACCAACCTGGATCCCTTGCGGGAGATCCTCATGAACCGCGTGCAGTACCGCAATTTCGGCTCGCACGAGTCCATCGTCTGCGACCATGCGGTGGATGTGAGCGGATCGGACAGGGCCGGCATCCGCTGGTACGAACTGCGCCGCACCGGGGGCATCGCCAACCCCTGGAGCATCCACCAGCAGGGCACCTGGTCGCCCGACACGGACAGCCGCTGGCTGGGCGCGATCGCCATCAACGCCAACGGCGACATCGGGCTGGCCTACAACGTGAGCAGTTCCACGGTCTATCCTTCCGTGCGCTACACGGGCCGCTACGCGACCGACCCCCCGGGCACCATGACCTTCGCCGAGACCAGCATCGTGGCCGGCGCGAGCTACAACGGAAGCAACCGCTACGGCGATTACAACTCGCTCGATGTCGATCCGGCCAACGGGACCATCTTCTGGGGCACCGCCCAACACAACCCGACCAGCCAGTGGAGCACGCGCATGTTCGCCTTCAGCTTCCCGGCCCAGACGCTGGCGCTGGGGGCGAAGGTGAAATTGGAAGGCCCCTTCGTGCCCGGTTCCGGCCTGATGAGCGACGACCTGCGCGTTGCGGGCTTGATCCCGACGGCCGAACCCTACTCGTCGCTGGGTTACACGTACGCGGGCGGCGGTGGCGGAGAGACCGCCGCTCCCGCCGTGTTCGCCACCACGGGCAGCAACGCCATCGTTGATTGGGTGGTCGTCGAGTTGCGGGATCCCGTGACGCCGGCCGTGATCGTGGCCGGCAAGGCCGCACTGTTGCAGCGCGATGGCGACGTGGTGGGCGCGGACGGTGTTTCGCCGCTCGCCTTCAACCAGCCGGCGGGCACCTACCATGTGGCCATCCGCCACCGCAACCACCTGGGCTGCATGACCAACGTGCCGGTGGCCCTCAGCGGTACGCTGGCCAACGTGGACTTCACCCAGGCGGCCACCGCCACTTACGGCACCAATGCCCGCAAGAACGTGAGCGGCACCATGGTGCTCTGGTCCGGCGATGTCACCTTCGATCACGAACTGATGTATACCGGCACGGGCAACGACCGCGACAAGATCCTTCAGCTCCTTGGCGGCACGGTGCCCACCAACACGCTGGACGGATATCATGGCGAGGACGTGAACATGAACGGCGAGGTGAAATACACCGGCCTGTTCAACGATCGCGACCCGATCCTGGTGAACATCGGCGGTTCGGTGCCCACCAGCACGCGCGACGAACAGCTGCCTTGAGCAAGTGGCGGACGGGCCTACTTTCGTCCGCGATGAGAACGATCGCCGCCGCCCTCGCCCTGCCCGTCCTGTTGGCCTGCAACGAGCCAGCGGGCACCACGGACGCGGAGAGCCCCGCCGACCAGTTGCCGCCTGCCGCACGGGTCATCGACCTGGCGAAATACGACCTGCCCCTGGAGTTGACATTGCCTGATGCACAGACCGCGGGGGGCGCCTCCCCGCAGATGGGTTGGAACGAGGAGGAAGGCTGGTTCGGCGTGAAGGTCGGGGAGCACTTCAGCCTTCACATCACCGAGGAGCCGGGCGATATCCCCCGCCTGAAGGGCGATCTGGATCGCGACCTGCTGCGCAAGCATACCGTGCTCATCGACAAGCCCGATCTGTTGGTGTTCCGGAGCGAATTCCCCGACGACCCCACGCTGGTCCAGCTTCACTTCTACCAGGTGATCATGGCCGGCGACCGGTCTTTCGTGGTGGAAAGCGATCCCGAGGGCCGCTTCGACCAGGCTGACGTGGATCGCATGCGCATGGCGGTCAATGCGAAGGGCCCGGCATGAGCGGGCGCGGACCGCTGTTATTCGTCTGCATGGCGACGGCCGGTACCCTGGTGGGACAGGTTGCGGCCGTCGCACCCGCCTGGCGCGATAGTGCGGAGGCCTATTGGGCCGGGATCGAGGCTGAATTCCGCGACACCAGCCATTCGCCCCTGAAGCCCGACGACCTGGCGCGCTTCACCCACCTGGATCGGTTCCCCTACGACCCCCATGCCCGGATCTCCGCCCGCTTCAAACCCATCCGCCGCGGCAGGGAGTTCGGGATGAAAACCACCACCGACCGGTTGCCCACCTACCGTCCCCATGGCGTGGTGACCTTCCGCATGAACGGCCGCCGGTTCAAACTGACGGTATACCAGAACGTGGAACTCATCAAGAGACCCGGGTTCGAGGATCACCTCTTCCTGCCGTTCACCGACCTGACCAATGGCGCTGAAACCTACGGAGGTGGTCGATACATCGACCTGCATGGGCCCTTGGAGGACCACACGCTGATCGACCTCAACCGGGCCTACAACCCGTATTGCGCCTACAACGACCGCTATTCCTGCCCGATCCCGCCCAGGGAAAACCACATGAACACCCCAGTGCGCGCCGGTGTCAGGAAATTCCACGACTGATGGAGCGGCCCGGTCGGAGACACCCCCCGAAAATGACCTGCCGCCCCCATTTTTTGTGCGGGCGGAGATCCTATTACATTCGCCCCTCTCCGAACCTGCTCCAGATGCCTTTGCTCCGAACAGGCTTGATGGCAGTGCTGCTGTCCGTGGCGGTTCCACCTGTGTGGGCCGGTGTGATCGTGCTCGAGGGGCAGTACCAGGGCAAGAACCTCTTCGTTCAGAACCCCTTCAGCGAGGCCGGCGTGGGCTTCTGCGTGTTCGAGGTGACGGTGAACGACAAGATCGCGACCGACGAGATCAACAGCAGCGCCTTCGAGATCGACCTGGGCAACTTCGGGCTCAAGCTCGGCGACGCCATCGTGGTGAAGATCAAACACAAGGACGGTTGCACGCCCCTGGTGCTCAACCCCGAAGTGCTCAAACCCAAGAGCACCTTCGACATCGTGCGCCAGGAGGTGAGGAGCGACGGCACCTACACGTGGACCACCAACAACGAGACGGGCGAACTGCCCTACATCGTGGAGCAGAAGCGATGGAACAAGTGGGTGAAGGTGGGCGAGGTGATGGGCGTTGGAACCCCCGGAGAGCACACCTATGAGTTCAAGGTGACCCCCCACAGCGGGGAGAACACCTTCCGCGTACGGCAGGTGGACCTGACCAAGAAGAGCCGCTTCAGCGAGAGCGTGAAGTACACCGACTCCGGCGTGGGCGTGGTGACCTGGAGCCCGCCCAAACCCAAGGACGAGATCATCTTCAGCGCCAAGACCCTGTACGAGATCTATGACCAGTACGGCAACATCGTGAAGCGCGGCTATGCCGATCGCATCGACATCAGCACCCTGAAAAAGGACCTCTACTACCTGAACTACGACAACAAGATGGGCGAGACGTTCATCAAGCGATGAACCGTGTTGACCGAATGTTCAGGCCCCGTCGGCACGGGGCCTTTTCTTTTGCGCCATGATCCGCATCGAACACATCGGCATCGCCGTGCGCGACCTGGACAAGGCCGAGGACCTCTACGCCCGGCTCCTGGGCACACCCCCCTACAAGCGCGAAACCGTGGAAAGCGAGGGGGTGATCACCTCCTTTTTCCAGGTGGGCCCGAACAAGATCGAGCTGCTCGAGAGCATGCGCCCCGATGGTCCCATCGGCCGGGCGATCGAAAAGCGGGGCGAAGGCATCCATCACATCGCCATCGAGGTGGGGGACATCCGCGCGGAAATGGCCCGCTTGAAAGCCGAGGGCTTTCACCTGCTCAGCGAGGAACCCCGACGCGGGGCCGATAACAGGATGGTCTGCTTCGTGCATCCGAAGAGCGCCCACGGCGTGCTGGTGGAATTGACCCAGGAGATCGCCTAGGATCGGGCCAGCAGGCCCGTTCGCGCGACAAAGCCCGCGAGATCCTCCCGCCCCAGGTCCAGGTGCTCGGCCTGCCAACCCGCCTGGCGCGCGCCTTCCACGTGCTGGATCGAATCGTCGATGAAGAGCGACCGCCCGGGCAGGGCGTGCGTCGCGCGCAGCACGTGGTGGAAAATGCGGGCCTCCGGCTTGCGCATGCCCAGCTCGTTGCTGAAAAAACAACCATCGAACTCATCGCGGAAGTCGGTCAGGCCGTTCTCCTTTTCCACGATCCGCGTGAACGCCGCCACGTGGATGGCGTTCGTGTTGCTCAACAGGTACACGCGGTAGCGCATGCGCAGGTCCTCCACCAGCGCCATGCGCCCGGCGGGGATCGACCCGAGCATCGCGTTCCAGCAGGCATCGATCTCGCGGTCCTTCAGGTCGGGCTTGAGCAGGCGGCGCACTTCTTCCCGGAACGCCGCCGCCTTCAGTTCGCCGCGCTCGAAGCGGTCGAACAGGTCGGTCTGCCTCGCCTTGCTGAACTGCTGCTCGAAACGCTCCAGCCCCAGCGCGCTGAAGGCCCGGGCCGACCGGTCGTAGTCCACGTCGATCAGCACGCCGCCCAGGTCCAGGATCAGCGTGTCGAGCCGGGCGGTGTCGATCATGGGGCGGCGAATGTATCGTGCAGGTCGCCCGCTACTTTCGCGACCGGCCCGTCGTGCGCGGGCCAAGGGGCCTGTAGCTCAGTGGTCAGAGCAGGGGACTCATAATCCCTTGGTCGCAGGTTCAAGTCCTGCCAGGCCCACCGCCGTCGTGCCTAAAACGGTTCAGCCGCCCACACCTTCACCGACACGTCGTCGATCAGGAAGCTGCTCCGCGCCTTGTTCCAGATGTAGAAACGGATCTGCTGGTCGCCCCTTGGCGGTTCCATGGGGAAGCGATAGCGGATCCGTTCCCATGTTCCCGCGCTGTCGTCCGGCAATGGGTTCATGCGCCACGGCTCGTAATAGGCGGGTGGCTGACCGGGGGATTCCCGGGTGGCCACGCCCAGCGCTTCGAAGGATGCGCGTGGATGAGGCGAATAGCGATGCACCTCGATCTCCAGGTAGATGGACGGGCAGGCCCCCACGTCCTGGCTGTCGAGCATCAGCGTGACACTGAATTCGCTCGTGCTGTCCAGCACGCACACGTGCGCGCCGCTGTGCGCCACCTCCGGCCGCGCTTCGATCCGGCCGCCCTTCCACAGCGTGCAAGGATCCTCCAGGTCGCATGCCTCCTCCAGCGCGAGCCGCAGGCCATTGGGATGGTAATAGGGCTCCTGGTCGTTGCCGCCCATGGCATTGCGCCGGTCCATGCCGAAGCGCATGAAGGACCAGGCGTACTTCTCCCGGTCCATGGCCACGTGATCGAAGAGGTCGTGGCGGTACTGCCAGAACTGGATCAGGTGGAAGAGCGTGGCGAGCACCGCGAAGCCCGCCAGCGACCACCGTGCCGGTGCGCGCGCGCGGTCCAGCACCATGGCCAGGGGCAGCATCAACACGGGATAGTGGTCGATGTACACGCGGTGGCCGAAGCCCCCGCCGTAATACCAGATCCACCAGGCACTGGTGATGTAGGTGAGCACGATCCAATACGCGAGCGCCCATCCCGCGCGCGGCCGATCGGACCGCCAGAGCAGGACGGCGGAGACGATCGCCGCGATCAGCACCGGCGTCCACACGAACAAGCCGCGACGGACCCCGAACAGGACCTCGCCCATGCGCGGGCACCCCCAGTTGAACCCTTCCCCCTGGTAACCCCATTGGATCCAGTGGCCGGTCTGCGCATGCCAGAGCAGCAACTGGATGCCGATCATCGCGCCACCAGCCACGGCGGCGCCCGCAAGCCAGAGGGGTTTGGCCCGGAGCGATCGGAGCAACGGCAGGCTTCGATCGCCAAGCACCACGGGGACCGCCATCAATACCATGGCGTTCACCGGGCGGATGATCACGATCAAGCCGGTCAACGCGGCGGCGGCGATCAGCAGCGCGGCACGCGGCCGTTGGGCCAGATGCTCCACGCAAAGGAGCAGCACCGCGATCGCCGAAAAGGAGTACACATGGGTCCAGCCGGGCTGGAACACGGCGTACTGGTAAAGCTGCGTGCCGAATGCGGTCAGCAGGATCACCAGGGCGATCGTGATCTCGCGTATGCGCAAGCGGCGCAGGAGCGCGCGCCAGGCGAGCAGGCCGAGCAGCAGATAGGCGAGCGCGGCCACGTGGAACGCCATCATGTAAGGTTCGCTCAGGCCGTCGGTGGCCTGCCCGGTGGCATGCGCCACCCCGTGCGCGGCCAGGAAGAACGGGAGAAGCATCACCGCTTCCCCGGCGAAGTACTTGTTCAACGTGCCGCCGGGGGTCACCTTGATGTACTCCTCGTCGTGTTTCTCCTTCCCCAGGTCGCGCGTGATGAAGACCGCCCGCAGGTAGCCATAGTAGCCTTTCACGTCGCTGCGCACGATGGACCGCCAGTCCTTGCCGGGATCGCCCCGCCAAACGCCCAGCCAGGCGGTGGCGCCATAGATGGCCATCACCAGGGCGATGGCCCGGGTGGAAGCGCGGGTCCGGCTCGGCCACGTCATGAACGGATCCCTCGGGGCGGCATGCGGGCGCGAAGGTCGCGGACGGCGGCCCACCTTCCGTGCGCGGCAATTTCACATCTTCACGCACGCTGATCCGATCGCCATGTACCGCATTCGTTCCATGGACGACCATCGCGCGGAATACGCGCGAAGCGTCGCCGACCCGGAGCAATTCTGGGCGGAGGTCGCCGGCCATTTCCAATGGCGCAAGCCCTGGGACCGCGTGCTGGAGTGGGAGTTCTCCACTCCCGCGGTGAAGTGGTACCTCGGGGGGAAGCTCAACATCACCGAGAACTGCCTCGACCGGCATCTGGCTGCGCGCGGGGACAAGACCGCGATCATCTGGGAACCGAACGACCCCGACGAAGCCGCGCAGCGGATCAGCTACCGCGAACTGCACGCGCGCGTGTGCCGGATGGCCAACGTGCTCAAGGCCAACGGCGCCCGGAGAGGCGATCGCATCTGCATCTACATGCCCATGATCCCCGAACTGGCCGTCGCCATGCTGGCCTGCGCGCGCATCGGTGCCATCCATTCGGTGGTCTTCGGCGGGTTCAGCGCGCGCTCGCTGGTGGACCGCATCCACGACGCCCAGTGCGGCATGGTGATCACGGCGGATGGCATCCGGCGCGGCGGGAAGGTCATTCCCGCCAAAGCGGTGGTGGACGAGGCCCTGAACGACTGTCCGTCGGTGGGCCGCGTACTGGTGGCGCGCTGCGCGGGCACCGCCGTGATGATGCGCGAAGGCCGTGACCGTTGGCTACATCAGGAGTGGGAACAGGTGGATGAGCGCTGTGCCGCCGAGCCGATGGATGCCGAGGACGTGCTCTTCATCCTTTATACCAGCGGCAGCACCGGCAAGCCCTAGGGCGTGGTGCATGACTGCGGCGGTTACTTGGTGTTCACCGGCTACTCATTCGCCAACGTGTTCCAG
>CAYMXP010000010.1:0-83473 GCA_964394425.1 uncultured Chryseobacterium sp.
ATCAAGGAGAAGTACGGCAACCTGTTCGACATGTACCAGAACATCGTCGGCGTGGACCCCTACAAGGAGCCGATGATGATCTACCCCGCGGTGCACTACACCATGGGCGGCCTGTGGGTGGATTACAACCTGCAGACCACCGTGCCCGGCCTCTTCTGCCTCGGCGAGGCGAACTTCAGCGACCACGGTGCCAACCGCCTCGGCGCTTCAGCGCTGATGCAAGGCCTGGCGGACGGCTACTTCGTGATCCCCTACACCGTGGGCGATTACCTCGCCGACGACATCCGCACCGGGCCGATCAAGACCAGCACGCCGGAGTTCGACGCCGCCGAGAAGGGCGTGAAGGACCGCATCGAACAGCTGATGAACAGCAAGGGCACCAGGCCGGTGGACGACTTCCACCGCCGCCTGGGCAAGGTGATGTGGGACAAGTGCGGCATGGCCCGCAACGAGCAGGGCCTGAAGGAGGCCATCCAGGAGATCAGGCGGATCCGCGAAGAGTTCTGGAAGGAGGTGCGCATACCGGGCAAGGCCGGCGAGTTCAACCAGGAACTGGAAAAAGCCTGTCGCGTGGCCGACTTCCTCGAACTGGGCGAACTGATGTGCATGGACGCGCTCGATCGCAACGAGAGCTGCGGCGGCCACTTCCGCGAGGAATACCAGGAGATGGATGGCCCACAGAAGGGCGAGGCCAGGCGCGACGACGCCAACTACGCGTATGTCTCGGCCTGGGAGTGGCTCGGTGAGGCCGGCAGGGAGGAGCTGCACAAGGAGGCGCTGACGTTTGAGGAGGTGAAACTGACACAGAGGAGTTACAAGTGACAGGGTGAGAGGGTGAGAGAGTGAGAGGGTGAAAGAGATCCCGAACGTTCATCAAGAACAACCCCATGAGCACCGACGACAGCAACAAATGGATCTTGGAGTATCCGGACCAGGTCGGAACGGATCTGAGCGCGGTGGGCGAGCCCGGCGCGACCAGCTACGCACAGAACTTCAAGGACTACCGGGTTTGGATCCAAGGGATGGAATTGGTCAAGATGGTCTACAAGCTCTCGCGCAAGTTCCCGAAGGATGAGATGTATGGACTGACGTCACAGGTGCGCCGCGCATCAGTATCCGTGCCCTCCAACATCGCCGAAGGATGGGGCAGGAACAGGACCGGGTACTTGAACCTTGGATTGAGCTACTCGCGCGGTTCCATTCATGAAGTGGGATCACAGCTGCTCAACGCGATCGATCTGGAATACATCACTAGAGAAGAAGCCGGACCTGTGTCCGACCTGATCATGCGCTGCAGCACCGGCCTTTTGAACTTCATGTCCAAGCTTGAAATAAAGAAACGATGAGACCGGCATTCCACCCTCTCACTCACTCACCCTCTCACTCTTCCTCCGCCTCCCGATGAAACTGACACTCAAGATCTGGCGCCAGAGCGGCCCGAAGGAGAAAGGAAAGATCGTCGACTACCCCGTGAGCGATGTCTCCGAGGACATGAGCTTCCTGGAGATGCTCGACGTGCTCAACGACAACCTCGTGCGCATGGGGGAGGAGCCGATCGCCTTCGATCATGATTGCCGCGAGGGGATCTGCGGCACCTGCAGCCTCTTCATCAACGGCGAACCGCACGGTCCGGGTCGGGGCATCACCACCTGCCAGCTGCACATGCGCAAGTTCAAGGACGGTGATACGATCTACGTGGAACCCTGGCGCTCGGGCGCCTTCCCGGTGATCAAGGACCTGGTGACCGATCGCGGCGCCTTCGACCGCATCCAGGCCGCGGGCGGTTTCGTGAGCGTGAACACCATGGGCAACCTGGTGGACGGCAACGCGGTGCCCATTCCCAAGCAGGATGCCGACAAGGCGATGGATGCCGCCACCTGCATCGGCTGCGGCGCCTGCGTGGCGGCCTGCCCCAACGGCAGCGCCATGCTCTTCGTCGCGGCGAAGGTCTCGCAGTTCGCCCTGCTGCCCCAAGGCAAACCCGAACGTCACCGTCGCGCGCTGGCCATGGTGGAGCAGATGGACAAGGAGGGCTTCGGCAACTGCAGCAACACCGGCGCCTGCGAGGTGGAGTGTCCCAAGCAGATCAGCATCGCGAACATCGCCCGCCTGCACCGCGAGTACCTGGTGGCGACGGTGACCAAGGAGTGAGGCCGGCCGTTGAGCAGCCGGCGCGGGCCTCGATGTTTTCGCTCCAGAGGAACACGGGGCCAATACAGCAGTTCCGCGAGCCGGGCGTTGTCGGCACGGAATGCGAACTTGCACGCCATGAGCACGGAGCGGCCCGTCAAGCACATCTTCCACCCTACCGACCTTTCCAAGGGGAGCGAGGTGGCCTTCCTCCACGCCTTGCGGCTCGCGGTGGAAATGCGCGCTGCGCTCACCATCCTGCATGTGGATCCCGGCAATGAGGCGGAAGCATGGGACGAGATGCCGCAGGTGCGCCTCACCCTGAAGAAATGGGGGTTGCTGAAAGACGTGAACGATCCGGAGGAATTCCTCAAGCTGGGGATCATGATCCGCAAGCTGCTGGTCGGCGCGAGCAGCCCGTTGAAAGCATGCACGAAATACCTCGAAAGCCACCCCACCGACCTCATTGTCCTGGCCACCCATCAGAGCGCCGGGGGGGCGGGATGGATGAAACGCAAGGTGGCCGAGCCCTTGATGCGGGCCGCGGCGGAAGTGACCCTGTTGGTGCCGCACGACCGCCCCGGTTTCGTTGAACCGAGGTCCGGCACCGTGAACCTGCGCCGCATCCTGCTGCCGGTCGCGGCCGACCCGGATCCCGCGCAAGCCGTACGCGCGGCATCGCTCCTGTCCCGCCACATCGGCGGCGCGGAGATCGAATTCACCCTGCTTCACGTGGGCGCCGGATCGGACATGCCCACGCCCGAACTGCCCGTACGGGAAGGGTGGAAGTGGACGCACATCGCCCGCCAAGGCGACGTGGTGGAGACCGTGCTCGCCGTGGAGAAGGAGATCAAGGCCGACCTGATCGTCATGGCGACCAAAGGCCACGATGGATTTCTCGACGCACTGCGCGGAAGCACGACCGAACGGATCCTTCGCGGCGCCTCCTGCCCGATGTTGACCGGCGTGGTTCAATAGCCGGT
Organism: uncultured Chryseobacterium sp.; assembly: GCA_964394425.1. Classification (GTDB taxonomy): domain Bacteria; phylum Bacteroidota; class Bacteroidia; order Flavobacteriales_F; family PHOS-HE28; genus PHOS-HE28. The sequence continues at coordinate 3,114 of CAYMXP010000010.1, forward strand.
GCCGCATCACGGTCGATCGCCCCGGCACCATGTCACCCACCCCCACGCGGTCCCTTCTGCGAAGCAAGCTCCCCCAGGTGGGCACCACCATCTTCACGGTGATGAGCAGGCTGGCGGCCGAGTGCGGCGCCATCAACCTCGGCCAGGGCTTTCCGGACTTCCCGATCGATGACAAGCTGATCGCGCTGGTGGATCGGGCCATGCGCGCCGGGCACAACCAGTACGCTCCCATGCCCGGCCTGCCCGTGCTGCGCGAAGCGATCGCAGCCAAGGTGGAACGGCTCTACGGCTTCCGCCATGATCCAGACACGGAGATCACGGTGACGGCCGGCGGCACCCAGGCCATCTTCACCGCCATCGGCGCGGTGGTGCATCCCGGGGACGAGGTCATCATCGTGGATCCCTCCTACGATTGCTACTCCCCCACCGTGGAACTCTTCGGCGGCAAGCCGGTGCATGTGCGCCTGGAAAGCGACATGAAGTTCGATGCCGGCGCGGTGAAGGCCGCGATCACGCCGCGCACGCGCATGCTGATGATCAACACGCCGCACAACCCGGCGGGCACCATCCTGCGCGATGCCGACATGCGCCGCATTGCCGACATGCTGCGCGGCACGGACATCATCCTGCTGAGCGACGAGGTGTACGAGCACCTGGTCTTCGATGGTGAACGGCATGCCTCGGTGATCAACTATGCCGAGCTGCGGGACCGCGCGTTCGTGATCTTCAGCTTCGGCAAGGTCTTCCATGCCACCGGCTGGAAGATGGGCTATGCGCTCGCGCCGAAGGAACTGATGGCCGTGTTCCGCAAAGTGCATCAGTTCAATGTGTTCAGCGCGAACACGCCGATCCAGCACACGCTGGCCGAATACATCAGGGATCCGGCGCATTACGAGGGTGTTCCGGCTTTTTACCAGGCCAGGCGGGATCGATTCACCAGGGGCATGGCGGCGTCGCGTTTCCGGCTGCTGCCCTGCGAGGGCTCCTACTTCCAGACGGCGGACTACGGGGCCATCAGCGACGAGAACGACCTCGACTTCGCGCAACGCGTGACGCGCGAGTTCGGGGTGGCCGCGATCCCGCTGTCGCCGTTCTACAAGGAGCCGCCGACCGGCCTGCGGTCGCTGCGCTTCTGCTTCGCCAAGCAGGACGCTACCTTGGACGCTGCCATCGAAAAGCTATGCGGGATCTGAAGGTGCTGCTCGTGCAGTCCATGCTCCACTGGGAGGATGGCGGGGCCAACAGGGAACGCTTCTCCGAACTGCTGGAAGGATCGGCGGGGGCCACCGACCTGGTGGTGCTGCCGGAGATGTTCACCACCGGCTTCAGCATGCGCAGCCGCGAGCTCGCCGAGGGCATGGACGGCCCCACCGTGACCTGGATGCGGGAGCAGGCCCGCAGGCTGGATGCCGCGCTGTATGGGAGCGCGATCATCACCGAAGGGGGACGATGCTTCAACCGGGGGCTTTTCGTGGAGCCCGGTGGTCAGGTGACCGCCTACGACAAACGCCACCTCTTCCGTTCCGCCAGCGAGACCGACCACTACTCGCCCGGCACGAAGCGCGTGGTGGTGGAGTGGCGCGGCTGGCGGCTGTTGCTGCAGATCTGCTTCGACCTGCGCTTTCCCGTCTTCGCCCGCAACCGGGGCGACTACGACGCCATCCTGTACGTGGCCAACTGGCCCGAGGCGCGCCGCCACGCCTGGAACCAGCTGCTCATCGCCAGGGCCATCGAGAACCAGTGCTATGTGGTGGGCGTGAACCGGGTGGGCATGGACGGCAAAGGCATCCACTACACCGGGGATTCCGCCATCATCGATCCCAAAGGGGAGGTGGAGGCCGTGCGCTCCGACCACGGCATGGCATCGGGCCGGCTGGCCCACGCCCCGTTGGAGGAATTCAGGAAGAAGTTCCCGGTGGCCCTGGAGGCGGATGACTTCGAGCTGAAAGACTAACGCAGCAGCGTGACATGGCCGAGCTGCTCGTGGTTCTCGCTCACCGACCCGTTCAGGTCTTCCACGAAGCGGTACTTCATCTGCCAGACGTAAACGCCGTTCATCACTTCCTCGCCGTGCGCGGTGCCGTCCCAGCCGTTCGCGGGATCTTCGGTGCTGAACAGCGGCGCGCCCCATCGATCGAACACGGTGAGTTCCAGTGAGGCGATGTTCCGCCCGGCCGGCCCCCAGACATCGTTCACGCCATCGCCGTTCGGGGTGAAACTGTTGGGCACATAGATGCTCGGCGGGCAGTACTCGATCACGTGCGTGCTGTCCCGCCCGCTGCAATCGAGATCGGTCGTGACCTGCACGAAATACCAGCCATACGCCCCCGCCAGGATCACCTGCGAGGTTTCGCCCGTGCTCCACGCGTAGTCCGATCCCGGATTGCCCGCGTCGATCACCACGTAGTGCGGCTCCTCGTCCAGGCAGGTGTAATGCTCGTGCGCGGCCAGCGGCGAGGGCGCGGGGTTGAACGTGGCCGTCAGCGCGTCGGTCGCGATGCACCACCCGTTGTCCACCTGGACCAGGTAGGTGCCGCTCGAGAGCACGTCGATGTACTGGGTGAAGGCCCCGTTGTTCCAGGTGAAGGCCGCCCCGGGATTGCCCGCGTTCAGCGTCAGCACATCGCCTTCACAGAGCGTGGTGTCGGGACCCAGTTCCACCAGGGGCATGGGTGCGTAGGTGGCCGTGGCGCTGAAGGTGCCGCTGCATCCAAAGGGGGTGGTCACGGTCACGGAATAGGTGCCGGAGGCGGGGACCACCAGCTGTTGCGTGGTCGCGCCGGTGCTCCACAGGTAGGAGCCTCCCCAGTTGCCCGCATCGAGGGTGATGGGCTGGTCGACGCACTGGGTCACGTCGGTCAGCACGTCCACCGGCGGCGGGTTGAAGACCACGTCGATCGCGTCCGTGGAGGTGCATGGCCCGTTGGTCACCGTCACCGTGTAATAACCGTCCGTGGCCGCGGCGATGGTCTGGGTCGTCGCCCCGGTGTTCCACAGATAGGTCGATCCGGGGTTGCCGGCGTCAAGCATCAGGGGCGAACCCTGGCAGAGCACCGTGTCCGGTCCCAGGTCGACGATCAGCGCGGGTACGATCGTCACCATCGCATCGCTCACCGCGGTGCAGCCTTGCGGGTCCGTGATCGATACCGAATACGTTCCGCCGGTGCTGACGACGATCGTTTGCGTGGTCGCACCGGTGTTCCAGCTGTAGCTGCTTCCGGCGTTCCCGGCATCGAGCGTCACCATCGCGGTGGCACAGGCCGCCACGTCAACAAGCACGTCGATGGGCGCCGGGTTGAAGGTGACGGCGATGGAATCCACATCGCTGCATCCAAAGGGGTCCGTCGCGGTGACGGAATAGGTGCCTGAGGCGCCCACGGTGATCTGCTGCGCGATCGCACCCGTGTTCCAGACCACGGCATTGCCGGGCGAGTTCGCATCCAGGGTGAAGGAGGAAAGCCCGCAAAGCGAGGTGTCGGGCCCGAGGTCCACCAGGGGCGGCGCGTGGAAGTTCACATTGAAGGTGCGCACGGCCTGGCAGAGCTGCGCATCGGTGATGGTCACGGTATAGGCTCCTGGGTTGCCCGCGGCGATCACCTGCGTGGTGGCGCCGGTGCTCCAATCGTAGGTGGAGCCGGGGTAGCCCGCATCGAGCGGCACCACGTCGCCCACGCAGGCATCGATGAGCACCGGGGTCAGCAGGTCGTCGAAGGCCACGGCGATCGTCGTGGAATCCTCCGCGCTGCAACCCCATTGGTCGGTGATCGAGACGGCGTAGGTCGCGGAGGTGTCGGCCAGGATCGTGGGCGATGCGATGCCGGAGGCGTTCAGGTTCGACGCGGGTGACCATGCGATGGTGAACGGCGCGGGCACCGTATGCGCGATGTTGAGCTGCATGCCCAGCGCGCTGCACACCGTGTCGTCCGGGGTGGTCGTGGTGGCGTAGGGGCCATGGATCGCGATCGTGATCGAACCGGTCAGTTGACATCCGCTGGGGGTATCGGTGACCGTGGAGAGGTAGGTGGTGGTGGTGGTGGGTGTCGCCACCGGGGTTGAAGCCGTCAGGGAGCTGAGCGTGCCGTTGTTGGGCGTCCATTGGATCGTGAACGGCGCCCCGGAGGTGACCGCGGCATTGAGCGTCGTGCTTTCGCCGGGACAGAGGTCCGCGTCGGCCGATGTCACGTTCACGCCGGTAAGCTGCCCCACGGTGATCGTCGTGCTCGATTGGGCGGTGCAGCCGATGTCGGTGGTGGCGGTCACCGCATAGGTGGTGCTCACCGCCGGGGTCGCGACGGGGTCCGGCGCGGTGAGCGAGCTGAGCGTGCCGTTGTTGGGCGTCCAGCCATAGATGATCCCGTTGCCCGAATTGGGAACGGCGGCGAGTTGCACCGGACCGGCGGAACAGATGGTGGTGTCGTTCGTGGTGCTGATGGCGAAGGCCGGTTGCACGTCAACGAACACCGAATCGCTCCAGGTGCAACCGCTCAACGGGTCCAACGCATCCACCTTGAACCAGACGGGAGAGGACGGCGTGCCGCCGGGGTCGGCGATGGCCGCATTGCTCACCGCTCCGGCCGGGGTCCACCCATAGGTCAGCGTGCTGTTGTCGAAGGTGGTGATCACCACGTTGTCGATGGCCCAGTTGTCCAGGCCCGCGCCGGAAGAGCTGGCCTGGCGCCATTGGAACACCACGTTCGCCGCCATCGCTCCCGCGGGGATCGGCTGATCGATGAGCGTGAACGTGGGATGGGCCGCCTCGTTGTACACGGCGATGACCGTGAACGGCGGACCGCCGGACGTGCTGTACTCCAGAACGATGTCCTCGCCCGGATCGGCGTCGTCGCAAGGGGGCGCGCCTGCGCCAATCTTCAGCGCGAAATGCACGAAGCCGCCGGCCGAGGTGTTCAGCGGCAGGCTGCGGGCGCTCCGGGCGCCGGCGCCGTTGAAGTAAAGGGCATCGCCGCTCACGCCTCCGCACGCATTGCTCGCGATCCCGCCGGCGATCGGGCCCCACATCGTGCCCAGACCGGCGTCGAACACATCGGAGACCGTCACCAGTTCCACCTGCGTGTGCAATTGCACCGTCTCCCCGACGCAGATCGCCGGGTCGTCCACCTGGGCGTCGATGGCATAGACATCGTTGGGGCTCACCGTCACCAGCACGCTGTCCATGAACGACCCGCAGCCGATCGGGCTGGTCACGTTCAGCGTGTACCAGGTGTCCTGCATCGGATAGGCGATGGGGTCTGGAATGGCCGGATCGCTCACCGATCCCGAGGGGGACCATTGCAGATCATAGAAGGCCGGATCGGGCAGGGGCGTCGCGATCAATTGCACGGGAGCGTACTGGCACACGGCCGCCGGACTGGCTCCGTTCGCACTCAACGTCATGGTGGGGTCCACGGGAACGCCCACCATGTAGGCGAACTCCAGCGGGCACTGGCTCACCGGCATCTCGCCCGAAACGACGTAAGTGCCGTTCTGCGAAGGCGTGAAGGTGTAGGTGAGGCCCGTGGCCAGCACGTTGCCGGGGTCGGCTTGTTCGTACCAGATGGCGTTGTTCATCGCCACGGGCGAACTGAGCGTGACCGGTCCGGCCGTGCAAAGCAGCGAATCGGTGTCCGGCACGGGAGGCGCGAAGTCGCGCACGGTGAACGCGTAGCTCTCACCCGTCCCCGATCCGACGGCGTAGGCGATGAAGCCGACGATGCTGGACAGGGTGTGCGTGCCGGGTGCCACGGGAAGCACCGCACGCGACCAGCTGTTGCAAGCCGGGTAGGCGGTGAAAAACCCCGCGCCAACAGCGCCGCCATCGAGCAGCAGCGTGCCGGTGGCCGACGAGGGCATCACCACGGCCACGTGCTGGGAGGTGATCTGCGCGGAAGTGATCGTCTTGAACACGGCCTGTTGCGACAGGCCATCCTGCGGCACCAGGGTGATCATGGAGGGATCGCCTCCACCGGAACAATTGAAGCCCTCCATCAGCTGCACCACGCTCACCGGCAGGCTGGCGCTGATGCACACGGGCGCGCCGGCGGCGTTCACTTCGAGGGACTGGCCCGCGTTCAACGCCACCGGAGCTCCGCCATCGATCACCACGCCCGTGCCGTTCTGATCGGCGGTGATGCGGTAGGAACTGGTGGTGGAGCCCGGAACGGGGATGGTGAGGAAGTCGGTGCCCCAGGTGTAGGTGGGCGCCATCTGCTCGAACAGGTGATCGCATGCCGGGCAGGCCACCGGCACGTTGGCGCACATGCTCCCGCCGAAGACCGCGAAGGGCCGGCAGGGGCCGTTGTTCGCCGTGCCGCGTACCGTGGTGCCCGTCAGGTCCAGCGCGGCGAGCGCACCCTGCACCTGATAGGTTTCTCCCGCATCCAGGTTCACGATGAAGGGCACACCGGCGGGCTGACCGCCGCTGGTGGACACGCTGGGGGTGATCTCCACCTCCGTGTTGTCCTGCGTGGCCACGATCAGCAGTTCGCTTTTGTAGAAATCGGCGAAACCCGGCAGGCCCCGATACGCCTCCACGCGGTAGCTGGTGCCGATGCCCTGCACGGGGATCACCTGCGCGGCATCGGTGGTGAAGCTCTGGAAGCTCACGGCGGTCACCGTCACGCTGTCGAGCGATCGCACCAGCACGCCCAGGGTGCTCACCACCTCGCTGCCGGTGTGTTCGGCGGTGGCGGGCACCACCACGGTGGCCACGCCGTTGGCGGCCACGGCGAAGGGCGTGCTCCAGCCGGCGAGCGGCATGCTCACCGTGCCGCTGGTGGCCGCGCGCGCGGCGATCTGGACGGTCAGGCTTTGGGCCCCATAGGCGTTCTGCATGAAGCCCAGCCAGAACTCCGTGCCGCGGGTGGGCAGCTCAAGGGGCTGCTGGGCCGTGGCATGCCGCGCCAATAACAGTGCGCCGGCGATGATCAGCCGGCGGACAGGACGCATGGGGCCTGGAAGGGCGGGATATGAGGTCGTCCGTTGCACCACCGAAGAGCGGGGTGGAAAAGCGGCGGTGCATACGGGCGGAAGCCGGCAAGTGTTCCTCCCTTCAATGAGAAAGCCCGGCGCATGACGCCGGGCTTTCCCGTGGGCGGTCGAGACCTACCGGATCAAGGTCACGTGGCCCACCTCCTCGTACTCGGGGCTTTGCGTGGTGTGGTGCGTGTCCTCATAGAAGCGGTACTTCACCTTCCATACGTACACGCCGTCCTGCACCGGCTCGCCGTTCGCCTTGCCGTCCCAGAACGCCTCCCCGTCCTTGCCGCTGTGGATCAACTCGCCCCAGCGGTCGAAGATCAGCAGTTCGGCCGTGGACAGGTTGTTGCCGTTGGGAAAGAAGAATTCGTTCACCCCATCGCCATCGGGCGTGAAGCTGTTGGGCATGAACAGCGTGCTCGAACAGTATTCCTCCACCATCACGCTGTCGTCGATCGAACAGTTCAGGGGCGTGGTGATATGCACGGTGTACATGCCGTACTCGCCCGCCAGCACCACCTGCGTGATCTCCCCGTTGTTCCAGAGGAAGGTGCATTCGGGATTGCCCGCGTCGAGCACCGCGTAGTTCGGCGGATAGTCCAGACAGGTCACGATCTCCGGCGCCAGGAAGGGGATCGGGTTGGGGTTGAAGACCACCTCGATGCTGTCGCGCGTGGTGCAATAGCCGTTGTACACGTCCACCCAGGCGAAGACATCATCGAACAAGGTCACGGTCTGGGCGGTCGATCCGTTGTGCCAGAGGAAGTCATCGCCTGCGTTCTGCGCATCCAGGGTGATCTGCTCGCCGTCGCATAGCGCCGTGTCCGGGCCAAGGTCCACCACTGGAAAATCGATGAAGTCGATCACGGCATCCGCGCTGTCGGCACACCAGGTGGGCGTTGTCACCACCACGGCATAGGTGCCGGAGTTCACGCTCACGTTGATGGTCTGCGTTGTCTGACCACCCGGGCTCCATTGGTACCATGAGCCGGGGTTCTCCGCGTTCAGCAGGATGGTCTCGCTCACGCACACGGTGGTATCGTGCAGGTCGATCACCGGCAGGGGGTCGAAAGCCACGTCGATCGTGTCGCTGTTCACGCAGGTGTTGGCGTCGGTCACCTGCACCCAATAGTCGTCGCCGGTGCTCACGCTGATCAGCTGGCCGGTGGCCGTGGTGCTCCAGAGGTAGGTGCCGCCCGGGTTGCCGGCGTTCAGCGTCCAGTTCTGGCCCACGCACAACGAGGTGTCGGGCCCCAGCGCCACGACGGGGAGCGGATCCACGGTGATGGTGGTGGTGTACGTGGTCCAGCAGCCGCTCAGCGGGTTGGTGATCACCACGGTGTAGTCGTCCGCGGCGTTCACCACGATGGTCTGCGTGGTGGCGCCGGTGCTCCAATCGTACAGCATGCCCGGATAGCCCGCGTCCAGGACCGCCTGGTCGCCGGAGCACAGCGAGGAATCGCTGAAGTAGGTCAGGTCGCTGAACTCCACCGTCACGTTCACCGTGTCGAAGGCTGAACAGCCGATGGCATCGGCGACCTGCACGATGTATTGCGCCGTTGTGTCCACCAGGATGAAGGGCGTGGCGCTGGCGGGGTCGTCCAGGTAGCCCGCCGGGGTCCAGTCGATGCTGAACGGAGCGGGGACATTGTGCGCGACGTTCAATTGGAAGAACGCCGCCGTGCATAGGGTGGTGTCCTCCGTGGCGATCGCCTGATAGAGCGTGCTCACGTTGATGAACACGCTGTCCATCAATGTGCAACCGCTGGGGTCGGTCACGGTGAGCACGTAGGTCGTGGATACCACGGGGGTGGCCAGCGGGTCGGCGATGCCCGCGTTGTTCAAACCCGCCGCGGGTGCCCAGGCATAGACCAGTCCCGGCCCGCCGCCCACGACGATGCCGTTCAACTGCGAGTTCTCCCCCGCGCACAGGTCCACGTCGCTGGCGGTCACGGTCAGGCCGAGCAGCGAGTTCACGGTGATGGTCACGCTGTCCGTCTGCACGCAGCCCTGGCCGGTGGTCACCGTCACGAAGTATTCGGTGGTGACGGCCGGCGTGGCGATCGGATCCTCGATGAAGCCGGCGTTGAGCGTGGCGGCGGGCGTCCAGTTCCACACGTGGTTCGTGCCGCTGCTGGGCGTGGCCCAGAGCTGGATGCCGGCGATGTCGCAGATCGCCGTGTCGGGCGTCACGTCGATGGAGAAGGGTGCGCCCACATCGATGTACACGCTGTCATCGTAGGTGCATGTGGAGCCGATGTCGGTGGTGGTGACGAAATACCAGCCGCTCGCGGCGGGATAGGACATCGGGTTCTGCGCGGTGCCGCTGCTGAGCGTGGCGGCGGGCGTCCAGTTGAAGGTCAGTCCGGTGGCGTCTTCAATGGCGATGGCCACGTTGTCCAGCATCCAGTTGTCCTGTCCGGGGGCGAAGGCGCCCAACTGCCGCCAGCGGAAGCGCGTGCTGGCCGTCATCGCCGCGGGGGGGATCACCGCGTCAATGTTGGTGAAGGTGGGATAGGCGAACTCGAAGTAGGTGCCGATGGGCGCGGGATTCCAGGTGGCGCCCGAATTGGTGGAGAACTCCAGCACCACGTTGTCGCCGGCATCGGCATCCTCGCAGGGCGCCACGCCCGTGGCGATCTTCAACGCGAAGCGCACCGTGCCGCCAAGGGAAACGTCCAGGTCGTTGGTGATCGCCTCGCGCGTACCCGCGCCATCGAAGTAGAGCGCATCGCCGGTCACCGACCCGCATGCGTTGTTCAGCACGCCGCCGGTGATGGCGTTCCACATCGGCGCGGTCACCCCGTTCAGCGGGTCGCTGGCGATCACCTGCTGCACGTCCAGGGTGAGCTGCGAGGAATCGCCCAGGCACAGCGCATCGAGTTGTGTCGTCGCGTCATGGATCATCACGTCGCCGCCCACCACGTTGATCAGGATGCTGTCCACCGCCACGGCGCATCCGTTCAGGGTGCTCACGCTCACGTAGTACCAGGTGGTCTGCGAAGGCGTGGCGACCGGGGCCTGCAGGGAGCCATCGTCCAGTTCCGCGTCGGGCCACCAGTTGTACAGGTAGGTGCCGGCGGGCGTGGGCTCCACGTTCAGCTGGACCGGCTCATAGGCGCATACGGTGATGGAAAGCGGCGAGGGGACCCCGTTGGCCGTGGTGAGCAGCGTCGGCGGATCGTCGATCTCCACGCTGAAGTAGTACTGGTCCTGGCAGAAGCTCAGGTTCTCGAAGCCCGTCACCACGTACACGTCGCTGGCGGGCGGCGTGAAGGTGTAGGTGAGTCCGTAGAAGAGCGTGTCGGTGGGGTCGCTGATCACCGTCCAGAACGGGTTGAACAGCGGCACGGGGGGGGAAAGCGTGAGCGTTCCAGTGGAATCGAGCCCGCACAGCACCGAATCGATGTTGAGCGGTGGCACCGGCGTGAACGAGCCGACCGAGTAGGCATAGGTCTCGGCGCTGCCCATGCCGTACACATAGGCGGTGAGCCCGTCCGGGCAGTTCAACGTATGGCTTACCGGCGCCGCGCCCCCGGTGAGCGGCACCTGCGCGTAAGCACGCGTGGGGCACGAAGGAAAGCCGTTGAAGGATGCCGCCGGGATGGGCACCCCGTCGAGCGTCACCGAGCCGGTGCTGGCCGTCTCCACGATCACGTTCAGGTAATGGTCGGTGATCACGGTGCTGCCCACGGTGCTGAAGGTCACGTTGTCGATCATCTGCTCCTCGGCGTTGAGGATCACCAGGGCGGGGTCGCCGTTGATGGCCAGCCCCACTCCCTCCATGTACTGCGCCACGGCGAAGGGCTGGTTGCCGGTGATGCACAGGGGCTGCGTCTCACCGCTGTAATCGTTCCACTGGCCGGCGTTCAACAGGAAGGGTGGCGCGCCGTTGACCGACACCTGGGTGCCGTTCTGGTGGCTCATGATGCGGTAGGCGTATTCCGTGGTGGTCTGGAAGGGCACCGTGTAATAGGTGCTGCCCCACGCGTTGGTGGGCAGGTTCTGCTCGCAGAGGTGATCGCAGGCCACCGTGCCGGTGGGCACCTGCGTGCATACCGCGCCGCTGAACAAGGCGAAGGGCCGGCAAGATCCGCTCACCGGCGTGCCCACCACGGTGGAGCCCGTGAAGTCGTCCAGCGGAGTGGCGGCTTTCACCTGATACGTTTCTCCGCTGTCGAGTTGCACGAGCCAGGGCACCCCCGCGGCATGGCCGCCCATGGTGGGTGAGGTGGTGGTGATCTCCACCTCCGTCCCATCCTTGGTGGCCACGATCAGGAATTCGCTCACCAGGTCGGCGATGCCCGGCAGGCCCTGGTAGGTGAACATGCGGTATTCCGTGCCGATGGATTGGACGGGGTACACCGTCTGGCCGTCGGCGGTCCATTGCTCGAAGTTGATCCCGAACACCGCCACGGTATCGGCCGTCTGCACCAGGATCGACTTGTTGTCGATCACATCGGTGTTCTGGTGCATGGCCGTTGCGAGCGGGATCGTGACCGTGGTGGTGGTGTTCGCGGCCACCACGAAGGGCCAGTTCAGGCCCAGCAGCGGCATGCTCACCGTGCCGGTGGTGTTCACCGCCGAGGAGATGAAGATGTCCAGGCTCGCGGTGGTGACGCCCTGGTAGTTCGCCATGAAGCCCAGCCAGAACTCCTTGCCCATGGTGGGCACCACGCCGCCCTGGGCCCGTGCGCGTCCGGTGAAGATCGAGCCGAACAGCACGGCCGCGAGCGCGACGCGAAGGTTCCGGCGCGGGAGGTCTGAGATCATGCAGGTGGTGGGATCGTATGCGAAGATCGGGAGGTCAAGGTAGCCGGACCTGATGGATGAAGATCTTTTGTTTACCGAGGGGATCAGGCAATAGACGCACACCCCGGGGGCTTCGTTGCCAGCGCGGACACCGGCGGGTGTCTGGCCTACCGGACCTCCCACTCCACCTGCATCTCCCACCCCGCCCTGAGGTTCACCGGATCGGGATGGCGCCAAACCGGCTCCGGCTGCCGCCTGGCGGAGAGCGACCCGGTGGTCCAGCGGCCGTTGCCGTCGCGGTCTTCGATCAACTCCAGGGCATAGGCCTGCGGCGGCAGCCGATCCCATCGCACGCTGAACAAGTTCCCCTCGACGACCGCTTCGCGCACCGCTCCTCCGTGTTTGTCCAGCACGTGAAGGATGGCCACCGGACCGCCCGACCGGGCGCCCTTCACCTCGAGGCTGCCCGTTTCCTTCGCTTCGGGCAGCGCCAGGTCGAAGCGCAGGGTGTCATGCCCCCCCCCGTATAGGTCGATCACCGCTCCGGGCAGCAACTCCAACGCGCGCAGGTCCTTCGCCGCAGCGCGCATGTCCACCCCGATCAAGCGGGGATCGGCAGCGTCCCTGACCAGGACCGGCGCGGAACCGGCGGATGTGGACCGCACGCGCTCCTGATCGATCCGCGCGATGGGGCGGGAGGATCGCAACTGGAACACGGTGCCATGGTCGCCCGGCCGCCGGATCAGCTTCAGGTCCACGTAGTAGGGCATGCGCTGCGCAGGCAGGTAGCGCAACGTGTCGATCGCCGTGGTGTCGTCGCGCAACACGAAGAGGCGGTCGCGCAACCGCGTGGTGTCCGATGGCCAGGCCAGCAGCGTATCGCCCGCCGCGCCGCGCTCCATCGTCCAGGTGAGGGAGCCTCCGCTCCAGGCCAGCGGGTCAAGCCGGGGCGATGCGATCGGCAACGCGGTCACCACGCGCAGTGCGCCATCGGCGATCACGCGCGCGTCCACGAGCATCTGCCCGGCGCTTTCCTCCCTGAACATGCGCAGCGTCAGCGGCCCCGACGCGCTGTCCGTGGCCTCCACGGGTGCTCCGCCGAAGGCGATCTCCTCGTTGGGCAGGTCGTAGCGAAGATCGCCGTTCTGGTCGCGCAGGGCGAACACCTCGTAGGCGCCCGGCCGGAGGTGCTCAAGGATGAACGTTCCGTCTTCCGCGCTGCGCGTGAAATACATGGGCGCGCCGGTGCGGAACAGCGGGTCCGCTCCCGCGGCGTAAAGCATCACCAGCACCTCCTTCTCCGGCGCGGTGGTGGCCGCGTTCTCCACGCGTCCTGCGATCAGCAGGCTGTCGATCGCACCGCCGGTGGAGATCACGTACGTAAGGCCGGCGGCCGGATTGCTCTCGCTCAGGTCGAGCACCGCATCCCCCAGGTTGAAGGTGTAGGTGGTGTTGGGTTCCAGCGGCGCCTCCAGGTCGATCACCACCGCATCGGCGCCCTGCAACCTCACCGTCGGCGGTGCGGCCAGCGGCGGAGAGATGAGCATCTTCTGCCCCGGCCGGTCCAGGCGGATGCGTTCGTCGAAGCGCAGCACGATGCGGTCGCCGGCGAAGTGCGTGCTGAATTGCTCGGGGTCGGCCCCGAGCAGCCGGGGGCCCTGCGTATCGCGCTCCCCACCGGTGGGCTCATGCACCTGCGCGCAGGCGGCGAGCAGCCATGCGGCGAACACCCAGGGCCGGCCCTTCATGCCAGCAGGGGTTCGATCAGTCGCATCATCGCCCCAAGGTGCCGCTCGTCCACTTCGCCGAAGGCGTTGAGTTCCATGCTGTCGATGTCCAGCACGGTGGTGATCGCGCCGCTGCGCCCGCGCAAGGGGACCACGATCTCCGAGCGCGACAACGGACTGCATGCGATATGGCCGGGGAACCGTTCGACATCCGGAACGACCAGGGTGCGCTCCTCCTTCCACGCGGCGCCGCACACGCCCCGGCCAAAAGCGATGCGCGCGCAGGCCACCGGCCCCTGGAACGGTCCCAGCACGAGCTCCCCTCCCATCACGCGATAGAAACCCGTCCAATGGTGGCCGAAGGCGTGATGCAGCGCGGCGGCCACGTTCGCCATCGCGGCGATCGCATCGTCCTCGCCATCGAGCAGGGCCTCCACCTGCGGCAACAATTGACCGTAGGCGTTCGCACGATCCAAGGACGCGTGTGGAACGATGATGGACGACATGGGTGAACAGCCGCGAAGCTATTGGAGGCCCGTGGTGCCGGGTGGCTCATCGGTCGCGCAAGCGTTCAGGGCTGGTTCGCTCCGGTCGGCGATCCTCGCCCAAACTTCCGCATACCCATTGGACCATTGCAGGAAGAAGTGCCGATCCAACACGCCCTGGATCGTCCGGGCCTTCGCATCGGGTGCCCGACCACCACCGAACAGCACGACATGATCGATGATGGGGGGGGAGCCGGCCGCCACGTGCTGATCCAGCCAGGGCAGGTCCATTTGAAAGCCTTGGGAGTAATGCTGCAAGTAAAGCGGGGGGGTGGGCCGGGCATACGTGAACCCCAGATGGTCGTGGGGCGAGAAGAACACCCCTTCATACGAGGCCGCTGCCAAGGCCGACAGATGCGCATGCAGCCAGTTGTCATCCCGCACCACGGGCAGGATCACGCCATGAAGAGGCAGGCGTTCCACGACGGCCTCGACCCGCTCAACGGTCTGCCGCGAACCCGCCATGACCCGTTCGATGTACGCCATGCGCATCACATGAACGACCAGGACACCCGCGCAAACGATGCGCGACCATCTTCCGGGCGGTAGCGTCGCCGCCACCCAGGTCATCAGCAGGATCAGCGCCACGCTCTGGAGCCTGACATCGAGCATGAGGAAGCGGGCATTGGGAGTGACCAACAGATGCGAGGCGGCAAGCAGCATCAGGCCCGCGAGCAGCAGGGCATCGGCCGATGCGGGCGAGGATCGCGCGCGCGCGCGGTGGATCGCGGCGACCACCAGCAAGCCGGTCACGATCATGCCCAGGATCAGAAGAAAGGGCCGTTCGCGCTCCAGGCCGAACAACAACAACGGACGCAGAAAGAACGCCCCCGGCCAGGAGGCGGAGTGCGAGGCGACCTGCATGTCCCACCGCATGAACAACATCGCCGGCACTTTCCAGAGCGCGATGCCGGCGGATCCACCGAACACACCGATCCGCACCATGCGCGGGATCATGGACCATCGCGCCGACCATCCGGCTCGATCCCGGAAGCGGAACACGACCTCGTGGCAACCGGCGAACAGAAGGGCCAGCGGGCCGGCGGCGCGATGGATGCCCAGGCTGATGAGCAGCAAGATCAGCGCGATACACAGCGTGCGGGGAGCGACCCGCCGCCGGCCCGCCCACCAGGCCAGGAACAGCAGCGCCATGCCCGCGGCGATCAGGAACGTGAAGAACCCGAGCAGGAGCACGTACGAGAACAGGGGCGGAAGCACGATCACGAAAAGCAGCGGATCCTTCATCCCCGCCGCGCGCGCGCTGCACCACGCGCCCATGCCAAGGATCAACAGCACGGAACCCATGTAGGCCGAATGAGCGGCGGCCGGCGAAAGCAGCCAGGTGAAGGGGATGAGCCACAGGTCCGAGAGGTCGCGTGTACCGGGGTTCACCAGATAATCCACGGCGGCCGTGGCGTACCGGTCGCTGAACAGGTGCGCCTTCAAGACGCAGGCATGCAGCACGTGCATGGGTCCATCCAGCGAGACCACCGTCCGGAAGGACAGGACGCTCGCGGCGTTGACCACCACCAGGCCCAGGACCAGGTTCTGCAAGGCTTTTCCAGAGCGGAACAGGCGCGACAGGCGGTCCATCCGGCCAGCCATGCCGGTCAGTTCCCCTCCTTCGGCTTTTCCTTCTCCCGCTTCTGCGGCTTCAACGGGTCCGCTCCGATGGTCTTGTACCGCTCGCGCGCCCGATGGATGTCACAAGCCAGCCACACCGCCGCGCGGAAGCTGCCTTCATCGGCCACGCCTTGTCCGGCGATGTTCAGCGCCGTGCCGTGGTCGGGGCTGGTGCGCACGATGGGAAGACCGGCGGTGACGTTCACCCCCGATCCGAAGTTGAGCGCCTTGAAGGGTGCAAGCCCCTGGTCGTGGTACATGGCCAGCACGCCGTCGAAGTGCTTGTACGCCCCGCTGCCGAAGAAGCCATCGGCCGCATAGGGCCCGATGGCATCGATGCCATCGGCCTGCAACTGGCGCGCGGCCGGGGCGATGCGCTGCACATCCTCGTTCCCGAGGGCGCCCCCGTCGCCCGCGTGCGGGTTCAGGCCGAGCAACGCGATCCTCGGGCGGATCACGCCGAAGTCGCGCAGCAGGCTCTCATGGAAAAGCCGTGCCTTGGCCACGATGCGTTCGGCGGTCACCGCCTCGGCCACATCCTTCAGCGGTAGATGTCCGGTGACCAGGGCCACGCGGAGCCCCTCGCCCACCAGGACCATCAACGGTTGCGCGTCGTGCCCCGCGACATGCGCGAGGTATTCGGTGTGGCCCGGATGCTGGAAGCCCGCCGCCTGCATGCTGTTCTTGTCGATGGGCGCCGTCACCAGCACGTCGGTCTTCGCGGCGGCCAGATCGTTCACCGCGGCTTCCAGGCTTTTGATCGCGTAGGCGGCGTTCTTTCCCGATGGCCGTCCCAGTTCGATGGGCACCTCCTCCTCCCAGAGATTCACCAGGTTCAGCTTGCGGGGCTGGGCCTCGCGCGCGTCGTTCACGCGGTGGAACTGCAGCTCATCGAGCTTGAGCGCCTTGCGGTGGAAAGCCACCGCCTTGGCCGCGGCGTACAGCACGGGCGTCACGTCCATCAGCAGCCGGTTGTCCTGGAAGGTCTTCAGCACCACCTCCAGCCCGATGCCGTTGAGGTCGCCGCAGCTGATGCCCACGCGAAGGGGTCCGGGATCGCTCATTTCACGACTTCCTGGGACCTGCGTTCGATGAATCCATGCAGCAGCCGCACCCCCACCCCGGTGCCGCCTTTGGGCCGGTAGTGGTCGCGCTTGGTGAGGAAGGCCGGCCCGGCGATGTCCAGGTGGATCAGCGGGCGGGTGGTGAAGCGCGCGAGGAATTTGCCGGCGGTGATGGCTCCGGCGAACTCGCCCCCGAGGTTCTTCACGTCGGCGATGTCGCTGTCGAGCTCCGCGTCGTACTCCTCCCAGAAGGGGAAGCGCGCGATGCGCTCATGCACGTGATCGCCGGCGGCGCACAACAGGTCGAACTCCTTTTCCGGTGCGGTGCCCATGGCCACGACGCCCTGCGTGCCGATGGCCCGCATGGCCGCGCCGGTGAGCGTGGCGATGGTGACCACCAGACCGGCCTTGTATCGCTCCCCGTAGCTGAGGGCATCGGCCAGGATGATGCGGCCCTCGGCGTCGGCGTTCATCATTTCCATGGTGGTGCCGTTGTGCATGCGCACGATGTCGCCCGGCGCATAGGCGTTGCCACCGGGGCGGTTGTCGGTGGCGGGGATCAGCCCCACCACATGCATGGGCAGTTCCTGTTGCGCCACGACGCTCATGGCGCAGGCCACCGCCGCCGCGCCGGCCATGTCGCACTTCATCTGGTCCATGCTGTTGGGGGTGGGCTTCAGGCTCAGCCCCCCGGTGTCGTACACCACGCCCTTGCCCACCAGGAGCAGTGGCGCCTTGTTCACCGCGCCGCGGGGCTTCCACTCCAGCACGTTGAAGGTCGGCGGGTCCACGCTCCCCCGGTTCACCGCCAGAAGCCCGCCCATGCCCAGCGCCTCGATCTTCGGTTTGTCGAACACCGTGACGCTGAAGCCCGATGCCTTGCCCAGGTCGCGGATCTCGGCGGAGAGCTGCGTGGCGGTGAGGAAGGAGACCGGCTCGTTCACCAGGTCGCGCGCCGCGGCGGTGGCCTCGCAGAGGTCGATGAGCCTGGCGATCGCCCGATCGGGGATCCCGGCCGCCACGATCGCGAGTTTCTTCAGCGTGGGCGCCCCCTTGTCGCCCGTCCGGTATTTGCGGAAGGTGTAGGAGGCCAGCGCGAGGCCTTCCGCCAGGGCCAGCGCCAGGGGGCCATCGCCGCCCAGATCGATCAACTGGGCATCGGTGGCCTTCTCGGCGTTCAGGCGGACGCACATGTCCGCTCCAGCACGGCGGGCCATCTCCAATTGCCGGGGGCGGTCTTCGTCCTTCGCCAGGTGGGCCATCACCCAGCGGCCATCGGCGGCGATCGCGGCCGGCCGCGCGGGGTCGCGATCCAGCTGTTGCCTGAGCAGGGCATGGTCGCCGCGACCAAGGGGCAGGTGCCGCAGTTGCGCGAGGTCGGTGAGCACCACCAGCGTGTCCCGGCTCGCGGTGGAGCGGGCGGCTTTCGACAGGGCGATCATGGACCGTGGGGCGCCACCGGCGCGCGCGAAGGCCCGCAAGATAGCCTTGCCATGATGGCCGCGATCCCGACGGCGCGTCGCGTCCGGTCCGCACCGTTCCAGGGCCATGGTGCGCCACGCGTTCCGTTACCCCCCCATGCATCGCCGGGAAAAGGGCATCGCGGGCGCTGGTCCGAATGCCGACCTTTGGTGCATGGCGATGTTCCGACGCCACCTGCTCGCCTTGCTGTGCCTGACCCTTGCCTTGCGGTCGTGGGCCACCCACAACCGCGCGGGCGAGATCATCTACTGCCACCAGAACGGGCTTACGTATTACGTGGAGATCATCACCCACACCAAGACCAGCGCGCCGGCCGACCGCGACTACCTGGTCATCTACTGGGGCGATGGCACCAGCGACACGTTGCAACGCCAGATGCCGATCACCTTCTATCCGGCCGACGACGCGCAGCGGAACGTCTATCCCGGGCAGCACACCTACAACGGCCCGGGCACCTTCACCCTGAGCGTGGAGGATCCCAACCGGAATTCCGGCGTGCTGAACATCCCCAACTCGGTGGCCGAGGTGTTCTGCGTGAAGTCGCAGCTGATCATCTCCCCGGTGATGGGCAACAATTGCTCGGTGCGTTTCCTGAACCCGCCTTTGCAGGACGCGTGCCTCCAGAAGCATTGGGAGCACAACCCCGTGGCGTACGATCCCGACGGCGACAGCCTGAGCTATGAGCTGATCACCTGCGCGGGCTACCAGTGCGACCCGATCGCCGACTACCAATTCCCCGACGGCATCGCGCCGGGACCCGACAACCAGTTCAGCCTCGATCCGCTCAACGGCACGATCACCTGGGATGCCGCCCAGCAGATCGGCGAATACAACATCGCGATCCGCGTGAACGAATGGCGGACCATGAACGGGATCACCGCCCAGGTGGGCTACGTGATCCGCGACATGCAGATCACCGTGCTGCCGTGCGACAACGATCCGCCGGTGGTGGAGGACCTGGCCGACACCTGCGTCACCGCCGGGACCTTTCTCTCGCTCAACGTGGACGCCAGCGATCCGGACTTCGGCGACCTGGTGACGCTCTCGGCGCTTGGCGAGCCCTTCGTGGTGGCCACCTCGCCGGCCACCTTCACCTCCCCCATCCCGGGCAACAGCGTCACGGGCATCTTCAACTGGGCCACCTCTTGCGCGCACGTGCGCACGCAACCCTACCAGGCGGTGTTCCAGGCCACGGACAACGATCCCGATGTGCCGCTGCAGGATTATTCCACCCTGTTCATCACCATCGTTGCGCCGCGGCCCGAGAACCCCGGCGCCCTGCCAAGCGGAGCCACCATCACCCTGGAATGGGATGCCAGCCCATGCACCAACGCCGCCGGATATGCCATCTACCGGCGCAGCGGCCTGTACGGCTTCACACCGGACGATTGCGAAACAGGTGTTCCGGCCTACACCGGCTACCAGTTCATCGACTCGGTCTCCGGCTGGGCCACCACCACCTACGTGGACGACGATCCCGCGCTGGTCTTCGGCAACCAGTATTGCTACATGGTGGTCGCGCGCTTCGCCAACGGCGCCCTGAGCTATGCCAGCGAGGAGTTCTGCGCGATCCTGAACCGGCAGGTCCCGATCCCGATCAAGGCCAGCGTGGGGGTCACCGATCCCGGCACGGGCATCGACACGGTTTGCTGGAGCAACGCCTACGACCTTGACACGGTCCAGCATCCCGGTCCCTACCTCTTCAAGCTCTACCGCGGCTACGACTACACCACCGCCACCGACCTGATCCTTACCACCGGCACGCATCCCTTCCTGGCGCATCCGGACACCTGCTTCATCGATCTGGACCTCGACACGGAGAGCATACCCCATGTGTACCGCGTGGAACTGTACGGCGACGGTGGGTCCACTTTCATCGGCTCAGGCAGCCCGGCTTCCACCGTCTTCCTCACCCTGGAACCCAACGATGAACAATTGACGCTGCACTTCAACGACAGCACGCCCTGGCAGAACACCAGTTACGAGGTGCATAAATGGGATGGCAGCGCGTGGGTTTTCCTTGGCACCACGAGTACCACCATCTACGTCGACACCGGCCTGGTGAACGGCGAGGAGTACTGCTATTACGCCATCAGCACCGGCGCGTACAGCGACACCAACATCGTGGCGCCGCTGCGCAACTGGAGCCAGGAGGCCTGCGGCGTGCCAGTGGACCTGACCCCGCCCTGCCCGCCCACCCTGGCCATCGACAACGATTGCGAGGAGCCGCTGAACACGCTCACCTGGACCAACCCCAACAGCACCTGCGCGGACGACACCTGGCGGTACAACATCTGGTTCACCGACTCGATCGGCGGGGAATACGTGCTGATCGCCACGATCACGGGCGCCACCGACACCGTCTTCGAGCACGTGTTCGGCAGTTCGGTGGCCGGCTGCTACGTGGTGACGGCCATCGACAGCGTCGGCAACGAGAGCGCGTACAGCAACGAGGTCTGCGGCGACAACTGCCCGCAGTACGAACTGCCCAACGTGTTCACCCCGAACGGCGACATCCTCAACGACCTCTTCGTTCCCTTTCCCGACTACCGCGGCGTGAAGAAGATCGAACTCACGGTGTTCAACCGCTGGGGGCAGGTGGTCTTCGCCACGGAAGATCCCGCGATCCAATGGAACGGCGTGCATCGCGACAGCAACGAACCGGTGAGCGAGGGGGTGTACTTCTACACCTGCACCGTCACCTTCGCGCGCCTGGCCGGTGACCAGAACCTGCAGTTGAACGGCTACGTGCATCTCCTGCGCGGTTCCACGCCCACCACCAACTAGATGTTCACCGGCATCGTCGAGGAGGTCGGCATGGTGGAGGACGTTCGCGCGCACGGAACGAACCGCGACCTGGTGATCCGCGCGCGGATCACCCCGGAGTTGCGCATCGATCAGAGCGTTTCGCACAACGGCGTATGCCTCACGGTGGTGGAGGTGACCGGCGACCGCTTCCGGGTGACGGCCGTTGAAGAAACGTTGAAGCGCAGCAACCTCGGCATCCTGAAAGCCGGAGACCCGATCAACCTCGAACGAAGCCTTCGCATGGGCGATCGTCTGGACGGTCACCTGGTGCAGGGCCACGTGGACACGACGGTGGAATGCCTGGGCGTGGAGGAACGCGGTGGCAGCTGGTGCGCGGCTTTCCGGCTGCCGGACGACAAGGACCTGATCGTGGAGAAGGGATCCATCTGCCTGGATGGCGTGAGCCTCACGATCGCCGCGCTGGAACATGATCGCTTCAGCGTGGCGGTGATCCCCCACACGCACGCGCACACCACCTTCCGGACCATGAAGGCCGGCGACCGGGTGAACGTGGAGTTCGACCTGCTGGGGAAGTACGCGCGGAGGATGCTCCGTCGTTGAGCGCCCTCAGTCCTTCACCATCCGGAGCATGAGCGATCGTTCGCCGTCGTCCAGCAACACGCCGTAGGCGCCGCTCGCGACCCACCGCATGTCGAGCGCGATCCGGCGATCGATGACCGGCACGCGCATGTCACCTGCGACCCGTCCGAGCGCATCCACCACGCGCACGCGCACCTGCCCCCGCAGCAGATCACCCACCCAGGCGACGGCCTGGTCCCTCACGGGGTTGGGATGCATCATCGCCTGCCCGCTGCCGAAGGCGGCCACCGGCACCTTCATCACCAGGTTCTGTCCGCTCACGATCCACAGCTCCGGATCGAACAGCGCGCTGTCGGCCTGGAAGGGCAGGTTGAACGTGAACCCCTGACCGCTGAAGGTGTGATCGAGCACCACCGTGCTGTCTTCGCTCGTGTTCTTGAACCGGATGGGCACGGGCATCTCGAAGAAGTCGACACCGGGGTGCGAGGTCGATTGATCGAGCTGGACCTGGACGTTGCCGCCGGCATCCTGCGACCACTGCAGGGTGTAGGTCGGATAGCCCTCGCCGGTGTACCAGTCTTCCATGAATTCGGTGAGGTCCAGACCGCTGGTGCCTTCGAGGTGCGCGGTCAGGTCGCCGGTCAATGCGGTGCCGTAGGCCAGGGTGGGATCGTCCAGGTAGGCGCGCACGCCCTGGAAGAACGCGCTGTCGCCGCATACCCAGCGCAGCATGTGCAGCACCATGGCGCCCTTGTTGTAGGTGAGGCGGCCGCTGAAGAGCCGGCCGATGTCCAGCGTGTCGGTGACGAACACGCTGCCATCCGGCTCGCTGGTGACGCTCCCGATCTTTCCGGCCAGCCACCCGTGCCAGTACACCGGCGCGAGGTAGTCGTAGCACAGCCCCGTGAGGTAGGTGGCGAAGCCTTCGTTGAGCCAGATGTCCTGCCAGCTTCCGCAGGTCACCTTGTCGCCGAACCATTGGTGGGCCAGTTCGTGCGCGGCCAGTTCGTAGTTGTATCCGCCCAGGAAGGTCATGGTCTGGTGCTCCATGCCGCCGCCCCAGCCGAACTGCGCGTGCCCGTATTTCTCATCGGCGAATGGATAGGGGCCGAAGAGCTGGCAGTACAGCGGCATCTGTTGCTGCAGATCGCCCACGTTCAGGTCGGCGAAGTAGGCATCCTCCGGATAGGCGTAGCTGAGCATCAGGATGCTGTCGCCCGGAACGATGATCGTGTCGGTGAGCACCTGGTAGTTCGTGGCCGCGGTGGCGATCAGGTACACGTCGATCGGGTGGCGGTGGCGCCAGTGCGCGGTGCGGAAGCCGCCGGCGTCGATCTCGCTCACCAGCAGCCCGATGCCGGCGGCACGGTACGCATCAGGCGTGGTGACGTAGGCGTCGATCGAATCGATCTTGTCGTTCAGGTCCTGCTTGCACGGCCACCAGTCCATCGCGCCGTAGGGCTCGCTCAAGGTCCAGATCGCGGGTGCGCCGTCGTGGTCGCCCCAGGCGAAGGATCCGAAACCGCTCCCAGCGGGCTGGCCGTGGTAGTACACCGTGGTGGAATCCATCGCGCCGGGTGCAAGGGCGATGTCGAAGGAGACCCAGAGGCTGTCGCCGGAGCGCGAAAAGACCAGCGCACCACCTCCCTCGCCGTTGGTCACGCTATCCACCACCATCGGCGCGCCCAGGTCGAAGAGCACGGCGGGCAGCAGCTGCGTGGCGATCAGGTGCGCGGTCACCGATCCGGCGATCGCCGAGTCGGCCGGGTCGTAGCTCCAGCGGAAACGGTGATACTTCAGGTCGTAGCCGCGGCTGGGCGGGCCTCCCGACCGCAGGACACCGGGAAGCGTGGGGCGTTCGCGCCATGCCGTCTCATCCCAGATGGCGTGATCGTAGCCGATCTGTGCGAACGCACCGGGAGCGGACAGGCAGAGGACAAGCAGCGATCGATGGACCATGCGGGCAAGGTAGCAACGCGGGGGCCGGCGGGCCGACCCGCTCGCGGGCCATCCTAGAACACCTGCTCCACCACGGCGCGCACCGCTTCGCTCTTTCCCATGGTGTAGAAATGCAGGCAGGGAGCGCCGCCCTGCTTCAATTCCCGGGCCTGTTGCACCGCCCAGGCGATGCCCACGTTCTTCACGTCCGCATCACCGCGGCATCCGATCAGCTCGCGGCTGAGATCCTCCGGCAGATCCACCCCGAAGGTCTTGGGGATGAAGGCGATCTGCTTCAGCGTGGTGAGCGGCTTCATGCCTGGGATGATGGGGACGGAGATGCCCTCGGCGCGGCAACGCTCCACGAAGGCGAAGTACTTGCGTGTGTCGAAGAACATCTGCGTCACGAGGTACTCCGCGCCGGCGTCCACCTTCTGCTTGAGGTAGGCGATGTCGGTGCTCAGGTTGAGGGCTTCGGGATGTTTCTCCGGGTAGCACGCGGCACCGATGCAGAGGTCGGTGGGCGCGGCCTCCTGCTCCTCCTCGTGCAGGTAGATGCCGCGGTTGAGCTGGCGGATCTGCTTCACCAGGTCCACCGCATGCGCATGACCATCGCGTTCGGGCACGAAATGGCTTTCGCTCTTGATCGCGTCGCCGCGCAGGGCCAGCACGTTGCCGATGCCCAGGAAATTCAGTTCGATCAGCGCGTCCTCGGTGTCCTCCCGGCTGAAGCCCCCGCAGATCAGGTGGGGCACGGTGTCCACCTCGTACTTGGCCTTGATCATGGCGCAGATGCCCACGGTGCCGGGCCGCTTGCGCAGGCGGATCTTCTGCAGCAGGCCCTGGCCCCGCTCCTTGTAGATCACCTCCTCACGGTGGTAGGTCACGTTGATGAAGCTCGGCTTGTGCTCCATCAGTGGATCGATGCCCTCGTAGATCGAGCGCATGTCGCGGCCCTTCAGCGGCGGCAGGATCTCGAAGGAGAGCAGCGTGCCCTTCGCGTTGCGCAGGTGGTCGATGACCTTCATCCCTCGGCGGTGACCTCTTTTTTTCGGAGGGGCGAAAGTAGAAAGCCCCACCAAGCAAGGGATGGGGCCTTCAACACGGATCCACGGCTCACCGCAACAACGTCACGTGCCCGCTGTATTCGCGGCCGTCGCTCAGCTTGAGGATGTAGAAGTAGGTGCCCTCGCTCACGTCGCGCGCGTTCCACTGGTTGCGGTAACTGGCGCTTTCGTAGACCACGTTGCCCCATCGGCTGTACACCTTCAGGTCGCTGTTGGGGTAGAACTCGATGTTGGTGAACTCCAGATAGTCGTTGTTCCCGTCGCCATTGGGGCTGAACACGTTGGGGATGAAGATCTCCAGGACGCCCAGGGCGAAGTTCTGGCAGAGCACGTCGGTGCAGCCCTCGGTGGTGGTCACCGTGAGGCACATGGTATAGGGCCCGGGCGTGTTGAGCACCGTGGTGAACGCCGTTCCCGATCCCGTGGCCACCACGTTGCCCCCGTAGGTCAGCTCCCAGCTCCACTCGGTGATCGTGCTGCCGTTGCCGTTCGATGCATCGGTGAAGGTCAGGTCCTCGCCGGGCACCGCGGGCACGGGATCCATGCTGAAGCCCGCGGTGGGGTCGTTGCCCACCACCACGTTCACCGAAGCGCTGCCGCCCGTGCAGCCGTTCGCGTCGGTGACCACCACCGAATAGGTGCCCGACCCCACGGTGATCGTCGGACTTGTCGCGCCATTGCTCCAGGTGTAGCCGGCGTAGGGCGTCGTCGTGCCCAGCTCGGTCGGCAGCCCGCCGCAGGTGGCCAGCACGCCGGTGATCACCGGGTCGGGGCTGGGGTTCTCGTTCACGATGAACGGATCGGAGGTGAGCGCGCAGTTGCCCGCTCCGCCCATCACGGTGTAGGTGCCCGCGCCCACCTGCACGGTCTGCGTGGTGGCGCCGTTGTTCCAGTAGTAGTTGTCGAAGCCGCTGCTGGCGGTGAGGGTCACCATGGTGCCTTCGCAGGCCGCCGTGTCGCCAGTGATCACCGGCGGGCCGGAGGGCGCCAGTACCACCTGCACCACGATGTCGATGATCGTGGTCAGGGGAGGCACGCCGTTGTCGGTGGCTTCGTAGTGGATGTTGTGGAAGCCCACCTCGCTCACCGTGGGCTGGAACTGGCTGGTGATGACGGCCGTGAGCGCGCCGCTGGTATTGCTCAGTTCGGTGTAGGTGCTCAGCGAGGGCGCGCTGGAGGTGGCGTTGGTCACCTGCCCGCTCTCGGGAGCGATGAAGGACATCTCCACGTTCACCAGTTCGCCGGTGCAAACCACCAGCGTGTCGCACAGCAGCAGGCCGCTGGCGATCGGCGGAATGTTGTTGGTGCTGACGGCGGTGGTGAAGACGAAATTCTTGTTGTCCAGCCAGCTCACCCCATCGGGTATGCCGAAGGGGCCGTCGTAATCCAGGGCATCGTGATCGAAGGTGCCGAACTGGATGAAATCCACGCCGTTGCCGCGGTTGGCGCCCACCACGGCGGGTGAGCCTCCGAAGCCGTTGGTGCCGCCGGAGGCATCGCCGGTGGTCCACTGCATGTCCTTGTAGCAGAAGCTCACGTTCTTCCCAACCCCCAGCACCGGATCGGTGCCGTCGGTGATGATCAATTGGAACGTGTTGCGCTTGTCGTAGTGCTGGCTGTAGTATCCCACGTCCGTCCAGTTCACATAGAGCGCGGTCGGTGTCACCTTCCATTTGATGGTGCCCACGGGATCGTTGGTCAGTTCCACGTCGGCCCAGAAGGGCGCCACCATGATGAAGTTGGAGTTGGGGAATCCGTCCGGGGTGAAGGTGAAGTAGTCGAAGACGAAGGAGATGTTCCCGTTGATGTTGAGGTAGAAGGCGTTGTACAGGTCGCCGTACAGGTTGAAGGTGAAGGGCAGGCTGAAGGGGCCGTCGCTGCCGTCGTCGAAATTGTTCGAGCCCAGCGGCCACGTGGTCTGCGTGGTGTAGCTCGCGTCCGGTTCGATCCAGCAATCGCAGATATTGAACCCACCTCCCCCGCCCTTGGGCATGCCGGCGGGCTTCACCTCGGGTTTGATCGGGGTCCGGTCGCTGGACGTCAGCACGTCGAAACTGGGAGGAAGGGTGCCGGTGGCCTTGCGCTGCTGGAATTCCTGGGGGGTCAGCGTCACTTTCTGGCCCAAGGCAATGGTGGCCGCGATCATCGGGACGATCACGCACGCGGCGCGGAGCACGCCCGACCAGGGCATCGTACGTTCATTGTTCATTTTCATGTTAGCATGACTCATTTCAGCAGGCTCACGTGGCCCATGAATTCCTTTTTCCCTCCGCCTTCCTCGGGCTGTGTAAGCAGTCGCCAGGCATACACGCCTTCCGGAAGGGGCTCCCCGCCGTTGTTCATGTAGGCGCCGGTCCACACGTTCAGCATGTCGGTGCTCTCGAACACCTTGCCGCCCCAGCGGTCATAGATGTACAGGTGGTAGGCCAGGGGATCGCTGCCGAAGATGGTCGCGTGGAACTGGTCGTTGGTGCCGTCGCCGTTGGGGGTGAAGGCATTGGGCACGTACACGAAGAGCGGCGCCTTCACCACCAGGGTTTCACACTGGGTGGCCGTGCAGCCGTAAGTGTCGGTGGTGGTCAGGCAGATCTCGTATTCGCCGCCCACCACGTCGGGGAATTCGAACTGGAACTGGTTCTCATCGGAGGTGCCCAGGTCGGCGATGGTCCAGTCCCACTGCACCGCCACGGGATCCATCGCCGTGAAGAGCACCGTGCTGTTGGCCGTGGTGGCGGGGTTGGGGCTCACGTCGAACGCGGCGGTTGGGGCGGCGCTCACCGTGATCAGATCAGCGACGGCCACCGTCGCGACGCATCCTTCCGGAGAGGTGACGGTGAGCGACACGTCGTAAACGCCGGCATCGGAGTAGGTGTGGTCGAAGGATCCGGTCGTTGATCCGTTCTGCCCGTCGCCGAAGCTCCAATCCAGCGTCCCGATCTGCGCCGTCGGCGTGTTGTTCTCGAAGGTGACCACCAGCGGTTCGCACCCCGCGAGCGGGTCGGCGGCGAAGGCGACTTCCGGCATGTGGTTGAGCGTGGCCGAAACGATCGCGGTATCGGACAACGATGCGCACTGCCCGGTGCCCTGGACCACATAGAGATAGTCGCCCGATAGCTCGGTGGAGGGATCGAGCGTTCCAGAATGGATCGCGTTGTTCGGATCGATCCAGGTGCCTCCCGCATCGGGTGAGCCGCCCAGCAGGTTGAAGAGCACTTCGTTGGGTTCGTCGGCGCAGAGCTCGATCGCGCCATCGCCTCCGGCATCAGGCAGGGGATCCACACTGATGGTCAGCAGGGCGGTATCGTTCACGCAGGGCGCCACCGCCGGGGTCACGTAGGCGTACACACCCGGCGGGTCTGTGGCCGCGTTGAAGGTTCCGCCGAACGGCGCGCCTCCGGGAGTGAGCCAGTTGCCTCCGGGATCGGGCGTTCCTCCCAATGCACCGAACATGTTCAGCGGCGGGGCATCGGCGCAAAGGGGTGCCGGGGCGTCGATGCCCGCGTCCATGGCCGTGGCGATGTTCACCGTGACGGTGGCTTGCACCGGAAGGCAGGGCAGCACGTCGGGCACCGTGTAGGTGTATGCACCTGATGGATCAGTTGATGGATCAAACGGGTTGGTGAAGGCTGCACCACCCGGACCGGTCCAGGTTCCACCGGGATCCGGAGTTCCTCCCAACTGGAGGAACAGATCCACCGGCGCACCGTTCGTACACAGGTCGATCGTCGCTGGCGAACCGGCGTCGGCCTGGCAGCATTGCGCGGTGGCCGCGGCGATGGGGTTGGGATCGCCGGTGCATCCACTGGAGCCCCAGGCACCCGTCTCGCTGTCGCCGTACACGGCGGCGGTCATGCTCAGGTCGGCGCCATCCACGCAGGCTGCGCCCACCGGCACGGTCACATCCCAGCAGAACTGCCAGTTGGAGGCACCGTTGACGTAATCCCCGAAATTGTTCCCGGGGTTCCCGTCGTTGTCCAGGTCGAAGAAGAAGCCGGGGCCCACCGGGCCGATCGCCGTGGGCGCGGTGCCGGTGCATACGGGCCACCAGCCCCAGGTGCCCGTGCTGGGACCCATGGTCGCAGGCGGAGTTCCGGGCGTGAGCGATGCCGCATCCCAGCCCGCGCCGAGCAAGGGCACCACGCCGTGCAGCCAGTTGGCGTTGGTGGTGTTCCAATTGGTGATGGTCAGGCAGAAGGTGACCGTCTGCCCCGCTTGATAGATGCCGCCGGCCGGCGGCGGAGCGGCGGTGAAGGTGTAGGTCACCAGGCAGGGCTGTGCGACGGCCGCCGCGCACAACGGCAGGACGGCTCCCCAGGTGATCGCATGCCGCAGCGCCATGATCGTTCTTCCGAACAAATGGCCGCGAAGATCGGGGATCGGGGTCCATCGCAAGCGGTCCCGCTGGTCCCAAGATCGAATTCTCATCGGTCCCGCCCCCTACTTCAACAGCGTGACGTGGCCGAGGTATTCCTTCCGGCCGCCATCGTCCAGCCGGGTGATCAGGCGCCAGGCGTACACGCCGGTGGGCAACACGTCATCGCCGCCGTTCATGAAGGCACCGGTCCAACCCTCGAACAGGTCGGAACTGTCGAAGACCTTTCCACCCCAGCGATCGAAAACGGTGAGGTGATAATCCTCCGGGTCGCTGCCCACGATCGAAGCGTTGAACCGGTCGTTCACGCCATCGCCGTTCGGCGTGAAGCTGTTGGGCACGAAGACCAGCAGGGGATCCTTGATGATCACGTTCTGGCACTGGGTGTCGTCGCAGCCCCATTGGTCGGTCACCGTCAGGCACACCTCGTAGGTGTCGCCCAGCACGTTGGGGAAATCAAATCCGAACTCCGGCTCGCCGATCGTATCGAGCCCTTCGATGATCCATTCCCATTGCAACGCCAGCGCATCGGTGGCGCTGAAGAGCACCGTGGGGTTCTCCACGGGTGCGGGGTTCGGATAGGCCGTGAAGGTGGCCAGCGGGGCCGGTGTCACATGCACCATGTCCTGTTCGGTGACGGTGATCACGCAGCCCTCGGGCGAAGTGATCGTGAGCGTGACGTCGTAGACGCCGGGGTTGGCGTAGGTGTGCGTGAACGTCCCCACGTCATTTCCGCCGGTGGCATCACCGAAGTCCCACACGGCCGTGCCGGTCTGTCCCGGTGGCGTGTCGTTGCTGAACTGCACCTCCAGCGCATGGCATCCGGCGGGCGGGTCCACGCTGAAGGCCACCTCGGGCATGTGGTTGAGCTGCGCGGCGATGAGGGCCGTGTCGGTGAGCGCGGAACATTCTCCGATCCCGTAGGCGATGTATAGGTAATCGCCGGAAAGCTCCGTGGACGGGTCCAGGTCGCCGCTGTGCATGCTGTTGTTCGGATCGATCCAGGTGCCGCCCGGATCCGGAGTTCCACCGAGCAGGGGGAAGAGCATCACGTTGGGATCATCGGCGCAGACCACCAGTGATCCATCAGCACCCGCGTCGGGCAGGGGATCGACGGTGATGGTGAGTTCGGAGGAATCCGGCTCGCAGGGCACCACCGCGGGCGTGACGTAGAGGTAGATGCCGGGTGCATCCACTGACGCATTGAACGTGCCGCCGAAGGGGGTACCGCCGGGCGTGTACCAGTTGCCTGTTGCATCGGGAGTGCCTCCGAGCGAGGAGAGCAGGTCCAGCGGCGGGGCATCGGCGCAGAGCGGCACGGTGGCATCAACGCCGGCATCAACAGCCTGCGCGATGGCCACCGCGACGATCGACTGGTCATTGGCGCATGGGGCGGTACCAGGCACGGTGTAGGTGTAGTTGCCCGCCGCGGCCGTGTAGGGATCAAGCGGGTTGATGAAGGAGGTGCCACCCGGAGCCGTCCAGGCGCCACCGGCATCGGGCGTGCCGCCCAGCAACAGGAAGAGATCCGAAGGTGTGTTCGACGTGCAGGTGGCCAGCGATCCATCCAGCCCCGCATCGGGCGCGGTCACGACCGTCACCGTCACGGTCCCGGTGGATGGGCAGCCCGCGCCGCCGCCGACAGCGTAGTTATACCCTCCCCCGGGATCGGTACCGGGCACGAAGGTGCCACCGTGCGCATTGCCCAATGGATCCAGCCAGCTCCCCCCCGCCGCGAGGGGTGGCGCCAGCAGCGCGAAGAGATCGACCGGTGGGTCGTTGCTGCACGTGGTGATACTGCCGCTGGCGGTGGCGGGTGCCGGGAACACCTGGACCACGATGTTGTAGGTGGCCGTCAACCCGGGGCTGCCATCGTCGGTGCCTTCGAAGGTGATCTGCTGGAAGCCCACCTCGGCGGGCAGCGGGGTGAACTGCGCGGTGATCAGCGCGGTGTTGCCCGAGGTGTTCACGATCTCCGTGTAGTTCGCCAGGGTCGTCGCCCAGGATGTCGCCGTCGTGATCTGTCCGGGTTCCGGACTGAGGAACACGAAATCGAAGGTCACCTGCTGGCCCACGCAGACATCCACCGTGTCGCACAGGTAGATGCTCGAGCCGATCGGCGGGATGTTGCTGGTGAAGACCGAGGTGGTGATGACGAAATTCTTCCCGTCCAGCCAGTCCACGCCGTCGTTCAGGCCGAAAGGCCCGTCGTAGGTCGTGCCCGCCTGATCGAAGAGGCCGAACTGGATGTAGTCGATCCCGTTGCCGCGGTTGGCGCCCACGTTCGCGGGGGTTCCACCGAACCCGCCGATCCCCCCCGAGGCCGTACCGGTGGTCCATTGCATGTCGCCGTAGCACAGGCTCACGTTCTTGCCGATCCCGATCACCGGATCGGTGCCGTCGGTGAGGATGATCTGGAAGGTGTTGAGCTTGTCGTTCTGGCAACCGTAATAGCCCACGGCCACCCAGTTCACGTAGATCGCCGTGGGCGTGATCTTGTACCACACCTCTCCGGCGGGCGGGGTCCCGAGGCAGGAGGGTCCCCGGGTGTCGACATCGGCCCAGAAGGCCGCCACCATCGCGAAGCTCGAGGTCGGGAAGGGCGACGAGCTGTAGGTGAACCACGGCATGTCGAAGGAGATGTTCCCGTTGTTGTTGATGTAAAGCACGTTGTAGAGATCCCCGTAAAGGTTGAAGCTGAAGGGGATCGCGATCGCGGCCGAGGAACCATCATCGTTCGGGGGCATGGCCAGCGTGTAACTCGCATCGGGCTGGATCCAGCAATCGCAGGAGGCGCCACCGCCGCCCTTGAGCACGCCTTGCGCGGGCTTGGCCGGCTTGCCCGCCGGCACGTCGAGCATGAAGCCCGTTGGCGAAGCGACCGGGATGGGCGCACCCGAGGCCTTCAACACCTGGTACTCCTCCAGCGACAAACGCCGGGTGGTGACCTGGGCGAGCGTCGGGATGGTCGCCATCCCCAGGAACAGGATCGGCAGGGAGCAGAAGCGGAATGTCAGCTTCATGCGGTCGTCCAGTTATCGGAACTCCCTCAACAAGCGCACGGTCTGGCCTTCGGTATGTGCCTGCCCGTCGGTCCCCATGGCCTCGATCGCATAAAGGTAATGGCCCTCCGGACAGACCTGCCCGGTGAACAGGTTGGTGCCATCCCAGGGTATCAGTGCGTCGGCGCGGAACACCAGTTCGTTGCCCGTGAGGGAATACACCCGCACGATGGCGCCGGTGATGCCTTCGCCTTGCGGCAGGTAGACATCGTTGTAGCCATCGTTGTTGGGCGTGAACACGTTGGGCAGGTAAAGGTGGAAAGTGGCCGGACCGTCGTTGCCGAAATTCTCAGGCGCCTGCACGGGCATCTCCTCCTCCTCCAGCATGGGATCGGGCACGGTGGCCGGTTTCAACGGCTCGTGGTCCACCTCCGCCGCCAGGGTGCTCACCACCTGTTGCACCACCTCGATGCCCGTTGTTTCCGGCCTCGACTCAGCCGGCAGGTCGGGCGACGGGATCTGCTCCCCGACTGGCGCGTTCGCCACGGGGTCCGCGGGATCGTTCGCTGCCGGCGCTTCCTCCGTTCGCTCCGTTCCACCCTGCTTTTGCTCGCGCGGGACCGGTCGCGGTGCGATCACCGCCGGGACTTCCACGGCTGCCGGAGGATCGACCGCTGTTCCATCGCTCCCTTGCTTTTCTTCGACCGGCATCGGGCTCACCGCGGCGATCGGCTCGATGGCCAGGGGTTTCTCATCCTGTTGCGACCAGAGCATCAGGCCGCCCACCGTCACCAGCACGGCGATGCCAGCCGTCGCCCATCCGGCCATGGCGCCCCAGCCCGAGGCCGCTCCACCGGCGGCCCCCTGTCCAAGCTGCCCGCTGATGGCCTCCCACGCACCAGGCGGCACGTCGGCTTCATGCCCGCTGAAGCGCTCGCGGAACATCTCCTCCAAGGATGAAGTGGATCCCGCTCCGGCCGCGAGTTGCGACGAGATCACGCTCCACGTCCCCGGATCCACGGGCACCTCATGCCCGGTGAAGCGTTCCTGGAACAGGTCCCTCAGTTCATCCTTCGTTGCCATCGCCGTAGAGTTCCGCCGCCTCCTTCGGAAGCAGCCGGCGCAGGTAGGCCCGCGCCTTCATGAATTGTGATTTCGAGGTGTTCTCGCTGATGCCGAGCATCTCGCCGATCTCCTTGTGCGGATAACCCTCGATGCAAAAGAGGTTGAAGACCGTCCTGTAGCCCGGCGGCAGCGCCTGGATCAAGGCCATCAGTTCGTCGGTGCTCATCCCGCTGAGCACCTGTTCATCCTCCGCGTGCAGGTGCTCGGCTTCGGTGAGGTCCAGGCTGTGGTCGTAGGGCTTGTTGCGGCGCAGGGTGTCCAGCGCGGTGTTCACCATGGTGCGCGCGATCCAGCCGCCCAGCGGACCCTCCCCGCGATAGTGATCCATCTTCTGGAACACCTTCACGAAGCCGTCCTGCAGGATGTCCTGCGCCTGTTCGCGCCCGCTGGCGTATCGCATGCAGATGCTCATCATCTTCCGCGCATAGGTCTTATAGAGCTCCTTTTGCGCCACTGGATCGCCCTTCAGGCAGCCCGCTACCAATCTCTCGTCCGTCATGCTTTGCTCGACGCAGCGCTGCGCAGTTGAGGGCGTTCCGTGGGTGATGATGCGATCGGGGGGGTGGAAGTTGCCTGGCCGCCAGGGCTGGAACCCCGATCAGGCGTGAAGTTACGGCCGGCCGATGCCGGGGTCCATGCCCGGCGGGAGGAAGGGGCTACTTTCGCGGCCCGTTCACGGGATCCCTTCATGCAGCACATCCGCAACTTCTGCATCATCGCCCACATCGACCACGGGAAAAGCACCCTGGCCGACAGGCTCTTGCAGATGACCGGCACCATCGCCGACCGCGACATGCAGGACCAGGCCCTGGACGACATGGACCTGGAACGGGAGCGTGGCATCACCATCAAGAGCCACGCGATCCAGATGGACCATGAGCACGAGGGGAAGAAGTACGTGCTGAACCTGATCGACACGCCCGGCCACGTCGATTTCAGCTACGAGGTGAGCCGCTCGATCGCCGCTTGCGAGGGAGCGCTGCTCATCGTCGATGCCGCGCAGGGGATCCAGGCGCAGACCATCAGCAACCTCTACCTGGCGCTGGAGCACGACCTGGAGATCATCCCCATCCTGAACAAGATGGATCTGCCCAGCGCCAACCCCGAGGTGGTGAAGGACCAGATCGTGGACCTGATCGGCTGCAAGCGCGAGGACATCCTGCCCGCCAGCGGCAAGACCGGCGATGGCGTGGACAAGATCCTGGAGGCCATCGTGGAGCGCATCCCCGCGCCGAAGGGCGATCCGGCCGCGCCGCTGCAAGCGTTGATCTTCGACAGTGTCTTCAACAGCTTCCGCGGGATCATCGCCTACTTCCGCGTGCTGAACGGCACCATCCGCAAGGGCGATCAGGTCAAGTTCTTCAACACCGGTCTCGAATACGGCGCCGATGAGGTGGGCATCCTGCGCATGGACCTGGAGCCGCGCCCCGAGGTGAAGGCCGGCGACGTGGGTTACATCATCAGCGGCATCAAGACCGCCAGCGAGGTGAAGGTGGGCGACACGATCACGCACGTGGCGCGCCCCTGCGCCGAGGCGATCAAGGGCTTCGAGGACGTGAAGCCGATGGTGTGGGCGGGGATCTTCCCCGTGGACACCGACGAGTACGAGGAATTGCGCGACGCGATGGAGAAGCTGAAATTGAACGACGCCAGCCTCACCTGGACGCCCGAGACCAGCGCGGCCCTGGGCTTCGGCTTCCGCTGCGGCTTCCTCGGCCTGCTGCACATGGAGATCATCCAGGAGCGGCTGGAGCGCGAGTTCAACATGACGGTGATCACCACCGTGCCCAACGTGGGCTACGTGATCACGAAGAACAAGGGCGAGGTGATCGAGGTGCACAACCCCAGCGAGCTGCCCAACGAGGTGCACATCGCGAAGATCGAGGAGCCCTACATCAAGGCGCA
Source organism: uncultured Chryseobacterium sp. (assembly GCA_964394425.1). Lineage (GTDB taxonomy): Bacteria > Bacteroidota > Bacteroidia > Flavobacteriales_F > PHOS-HE28 > PHOS-HE28. Next base: position 38,036 of record CAYMXP010000010.1, read on the forward strand.
GGTGATCACCAAGAGCGAATACACCGGTGCGATCATGACGCTGTGCATCGCCAAGCGCGGCATGCTCACCCACCAGCACTACCTCACCACCGACCGCGTGGAGCTCACCTTCGAGATGCCCCTGGGCGAGGTGGTCTTCGATTTCTACGACAAGCTGAAGACGATCTCGCGCGGCTACGCCAGCTTCGACTACCACCCCATCGGCTACAAGGAGAGCGACCTGATCAAGCTCGACATCCTGCTGAACGGCGACAAGGTGGATGCGCTTAGCGCGCTGATCCACCGCGACCACGCCGTGGAACTGGGCCGCAAGATGTGCGCGAAGCTCAAGGAGCTGCTGCCGCGCCAGCAGTTCGAGATCCCCATCCAGGCGGCCATCGGCGCCAAGATCATCGCCCGCGAAACGGTGCGCGCCCTGCGCAAGGACGTGACGGCCAAGTGCTACGGCGGCGACATTACGCGCAAGCGCAAGCTGCTGGAGAAGCAGAAGGAGGGGAAGAAGAGAATGAGGCAGATCGGGACCGTCGAAGTTCCTCAACAAGCCTTTCTGGCCGTTCTCAAACTCGATTAGGAGCGCGACTGCCGGAAGGTGCAGGTGCGGCAGATCGGCACGGTGGAGGTGCCGCAGGAGGCCTTCCTCGCGGTGTTGAAACTGGACTGAGTGGCACTAAACCTCCAGCGGACAGTGGTCCTTGTTATTCTGCGAGCAGGATGCGAATAGTGGCCCGCTCGCGTTAAGTGGCAACCCTACCTTTCGGAAGGCGTCATTGAGTTAGACGAATGGAACAACACTGCTCCAGCATGCTTTTTAAGAAGGCGATCGTTCTTGGCACGTTGATGCAGGCGCTCAGCGCGCACGCGCAGCCGCCGCTGGAGGTGCAGTGGATGGTGGAAATACCTACTACAGCGAGTATTCTGTCCGGGCTGATCGATCCGAGCACTGGCCAGGTCCATGTGCTCTTCTCGGACGAAGGGGCAGGCGGCTTTTGCTACTACGAGGAGTCAGGTCGGATCTTGGGCTCGAATGGATTACCGATCGTATTCACCGATTTCTGTCTGGATGCAGGTGTTTCATTGGACCATTGGGCAGCGTCAGCGATGCGCTCAACCTTGGGGCGGACCTACGCGCTCAACGTGTCAACTGTCGGAAACCCCAACCATTCGCACATCTTCCTGACCGGTCTTGGAGAGATCCAATCCTATTACCAGGGTCCACCGAATTTCGGCTATGCTTATGCCCATTCCGTATTCGCCAACGGTGATACTCTATATGTAGGAGGCACGGACGTTGATTGCTGGCCTCCCTCTCCCGGTACGGTATACAAGATTGGCGGCACATACTGGCGGGCTTGCATGCCACAGTTCATCAATAGTCTTGAAGCGACCGCGGATTCAATACTGGCGATACGATTTCCATCGGTCTTCATGCTGGACAAATCGACGGGTACCATGGGCAGCAACTTCGATCTGTTCACAGGTGCTGTAACGAACACGGGTACGTCATCTCTTGATGGCGATTCGCTTTACTGGGCGATCGTCGTCAACGGAAATACTCGCGTTGGGAAATACATAATTGGTCAAGGGCCCGCATGGGAGCAGACGCTCCCCTTCATACATCCTCCTGCGGGCCTTGAACTCGATGCATACGGTCGACTATGGACCGCCGTGGACAACAAGCTCATCTGGCTGAACGCATCGGATGGAACCTATGCATATGTGACGCAAGGCACGGTGATCAACACGTTGGACATTCACCTCGGTTTCCTGCTGATCACGGGCAAATTGGGGACCGACGTGGCCTTCATTTCGAAAGCCCTTCCAACACCATGAACAGGATAGCGCTGATCGCCGCTGCATTCGTGGTTTCCGGTCCGTTGCTTCAGGGGCAGACGCCGATCGTGCCGATCTGGACCCAATTCATCCCCTCCGCTGCTCATGAAACCCGGCTCGCCATGGATCATCAGGCCGATCGCCTGCATCTTGCCCTCACGGGCTCCCCGGCGGATCCAAAGACACACATCCTCGCATTCGGCACGGATGGAGCGGCCATCGCCCCGCCGTTCGATGAACTGGTGCTTGGCACAGTCGTGCTGCCGTTCAATATGATCGATCAGCCGCTGCGTTTGCTCGCCGAAAATGACACGATCTACTATGTTGAGCATCTCCAACGGTTCGACCCTGACTATGCGACAAATGTGAATCGCGCAGGATCCATCACGTTGGACAGCATGCCCGTGTTCAATGTTCTTGTGAACGGATGGTATGACGACCTGACGGACATTCATCATGATCCATTCGGCGACCTGGTCTCGTCGCTCACCGTCCTTCGCAGTTTCTCCATGGCGCATGTGCTGCTTGGCCGTATCTCCATTCCCAATACGGATCGGGTCGCTGCCAGCGAACAGCGCATTTACTGCGGTCGAGCGCCGAACATCACGACCATCGACCGGGGTTCGCTTACGCTGCTCTCCCCGATCGTTGTTCCTTCAAGTGGAACATCAACACGGACGTTGCTGATGTTGACGGACGATCTGATCCACTATGCCAGCGTCAACAGCAACCTGAGCCTGGATGCTGGTGCTGTTGACACCACCGGTTCACTGATCTGGAGTTCCTCCTTGAGCGTGCCACAATACACCACACTTTCAGGGATCACCCTCGATGCCTCGGGCCGTTTCTGGGTGGCCGCAACCCAAGGTGGAACAACACCAATGGGTCTCTTGTTCCGCTTCGATCCTTTTGGCGTGCTCACAGGCGATTACACCTTCGGACGAAGCGTGGACGATATCGTGTGTTCGGGAGACAGCGTCTTCCTTTCCGGGTGGGATGCCACGGATCAAACGATGGTTTACCTGGCAGCTTTTTCCACGGATATCACAACAGCTCTCGGTTCGAATGAACGGGGCCAGGTACGCATCTTCCCCAATCCCGCCAAAACCGGGATACGTGTTGATGGGCTGCCCCCCGGCACGACGCGTCTGACCATCACCGATGCGACCGGCCGCGCTGTCTTGGAGTTGAACGGATCCTTCACAAGTTCGATGTGCATTTCCGTGGCCGAGGTGCCGAACGGTACCTATCTGCTCCGGGTCAGCGGCGGGGCCGTGGTGAATGCAAAACTTTTCACTGTAGAACATTGAACTGCGCCCCTTTTGTTCCGACGAGATCCTGAGCGGATCCCGATCGGCGGATCGGCACGGTGGAGGTGCCTCAGCAGGCTTTCCTGGTGGTGCTGAAGCTGGACTGGTTCAGAGCTCTGCGGCCGAGCTCAGGTCCGCGTCGGGTTCCTCGTATTTCGAAGGAACGGGTTAGATGAGCTTGCGCAATTCCGCGATCACCAGGTCGATCTCTCTCCCTTTCGCGGCGATCAGGTCCATCAGTTCCGTGGGTGTCCGCTCATCCACCTGTGCTTTTCGGTTCGGGTTCACGGCCTTCAGGTCGTACACCGCATTGAGGCGATCCTTCTTCTTGGCCTCAACGGTAAGCTTGGCGATATCCTCGTGCGCCTTGCGCTTGCGAGCATCCAGATCGATGGTCCAGCTGCGGTCGCTGTCGGCGCGCTTGGGCAGGAGCTGGAAAAACTCCGCGAAGTGCTCCAAGGTCAACGGGCTTTTCTTGCGCACCTTGATGTCGCTGAGGTCGTAGTACCAGATCCTGCGCGTGGGCTGTCCTTTGGTGAAGAAGAGCAGGTTCGTCTTCACGCCCGCACCCGCCTGGGAGAACACGCCGCCCGGCAGGCTGACGATGCACCACAGGTCACATTCGTTAAGCAGCTTCTGCTTGGTTTTCACGAAGGCATCTTCGTTCGTGCGGAAGAGCACGCCCTCATCGAGCACGATGCCGCAGCGGCTTTTGTCCTTCATGACGGTCAGCACATGTTGTAGGAAGAGCACCTGCGTGCTGCTGGTCTTGTAGGCGAAGTGGGTCTGGGCCTCCTTGCCCTCCTTGCCGCCGAAGGGTGGGTTGGTGAGCACCACATCGAAAAAGCCCGGTGCCTCCTTGAAGAGGCCGTCGTAGTCGACTCGACCGGTCAGAGTGTTGCCCCACCAGAGGTTGGGCAGGTCGATGCCGTGCAGGATGAGGTTGGCCAGTGCGATCGGAAAGATGAGCTCCTCCTTTTCGCGACCGAAGAATGTCTCGTGCTTCAGCTTGTCCAGTTGCTTGCTCGTTGCCTTTTCGCCCAGCCTGTTCAGCACATGCTCATACGCTTCGGCCAGGAAGCCGCCGGTGCCGCATCCGGGGTCGTAAATGGTCTCGCCGGGTTTGGGATCGATGGCCTTCACCACCGCCTTGATCACCTGCCGCGGCGTGAAGTACTGCCCGCCGTCATTGTTCTTCTCGCCCATCTTCAGCAGCAGGCCCTCGTATACCTGGCTAAGCGCGAAGACGTGCGCGGCGTCCATGCCTTCCTGCTTCAACTCGTGCACCTTGTCCAGCACGTCCAGGAAGTTGCGCTCGGTGTCCACGCGCACTTTCTCCACGCTGTTCATCACCTCGCTGATCACGCGCTGGCGGGGCGTGGCGCGCGGGTGGTCCTTCAGCGCCTTCAGATATGGCAGCAGCATCTCGTTCGCGAAGGCGAAGAGCGAACCGGATCTCGCCTCGGTCAGTTCTTTGCGCTTCTTCCCTTCGGGTGCCGCCCAATCCTGCCAGCGGTAGGGCGCATCCATGCTGAAGGTGTAGCGCTGACCGACCGCCTTCGCCTCCATGGCTTCCTGCCCTTCGCGTTCATCGAGGATCCGCAGGAAGAGGATCCACGTAAGCTCCGGGATGTATTGCAGCGCGCTCGTGCAACCGCCGCGACGCAGGATGTCGCAGATGGTCTTCACGCGCTGATCGACGCTGCTCTGGCCGGCGAGTTTACCTGCCTTGGTAGGCTTGGGCGCTTTGACCTTCTCGGCCTTGGCGGGCTTGGTGTCAGTGTTCTTACGGGGGCGGCCTCGGGGCATGGGATCAGTTCAGGTCCAAGGATAGCTGGTCTTCCCGTTTCGGGTAGAACACCCCGATGATGACGAAGGGGTTCGGAGCGCGCATGGCGTGGAATTTCTGCGTGGTGCCCAGGAAGAGGTGGATGTCATGCTTCGTGAGGAAGGTGTGCTCGTACTTCTCCCGCACCTTTTCCAGCGCCACTTGCTCGTCACCGTTCGCGCGGCGAAGACAGTTCCAATAGAGCTGGCCGATCTCCCAATCCTCGATCATCATGCGGCTCTCGCGACCCTCCTCGTCCACGAAGCGGTAGAAGAACTTGTAGGGCAGCTTGGGGATCATCTGTTTCGGTTCCTCCTGCGCGCCCTCGGCGAAGAGGTCCAGTTGCTGGCGGAGTTCCTGCCACACCGGTTTCCAATCGCGGGTGTCCTCTTCCACATCGAAGCCGATGATGCGCGCAGGTTTGAAGGTGGCCAACGACACGTTCGTCGGCTCCTGGCTATCTGCGATCAGCTTCGTCAGGTTCGTGTACATCTTCTTCAGGCAGACCTCCTTGCGCGCTGCCCAATTGGCATCGGGGCCGAGGTGCCAGAGCACTTTCATGCTCTCGAAGGTGCGCGTGGGCGGCGAATGGCTTTCAGGCCGGAAGTCTTTCTGGTGGCGCTCAAGGTCCAGTTCGATCCAGGTGTACTTGCGTACATCCATTTCCCCGGACCGGCTCATGTTCATGAGGAAGCTCAGCGGCACCGGATAGATGCGGATCCACGAGCCGTCCTCCAGCAGCCCGGCGGTGCAGACCAGCTCATCGTAGCTACGGCTGGGAAGGGGATAGGTCGTCACCGTGAGCAGCACCTTCTTGCGCGCCATGGCTCACAGGTGTACCAATTCGCCGTGGAAGCCCGGAAGCTCCACCACCGCCTTTGCGAGCGGGCCCCGGTGGCAGCAGTGCTGTTCGTACTCGAAGCACATGATGGCCACACGGCCGTGCTTCGCGATGAGCGCGGCGATGTGCTCCTGCTCGGTGCGCGTTCCGGGCAGCGTGCGCTTCGCGTAACGCGCGAAGAGCGCATCGCGGTCGGCTTGCGTGTCCAGATCCTGCCGCTCATCGCTGGCGATGCCCAGGGCGGGTATGTGCTCGTAGCGGATGCCCACGCCTTCGCAGGCATGCTGCAACTGCTTCTTGCTGAAACCGTACTTCATGCTGAAGGCGTTGCGCCGCACATCGCAGAGCACGGCGATGCGCGCCCGGATCAGCTTGTTCAGGAAGGCATCGAGGTCCAGCCCTTCGTAGCCGATGGTGTACAGGCCTGCAGGACCTGCTGCGGGCAGGGCATCGCTCACCGCCTTGCGCTCCTTCGCGTCCAGCAGGCGCGGCGCCATTTCGCTGTGGATGGCACTGTAGGGGAAGCGGCGGTAGGTTTCGCGCACCAGTTCATCGCGGCCGGTGCGCTTGTGGCTTCGCACCAGTGCTTCCAGCACGTCGCGGTCGGTGGGCTTCAGCGGGGCCAGGTGATCCGCCTTGTCAATGAGTTGCCATTCCTTCTCGTGGTTGGCCACGATGCCACGCGTGGTCATGGCCACCAGATCGGCGTTGGCCTGGTAGCTGAAGGCGCCGAATTTGTAAGGGACGAAATGGTAGGCGGCCTCCTTGCGCTCGGCCATGTACAGCAGCAGCAGTTTGTGCAGCTTGATCTTCTCCACCTTGCCGCCGAAGGCATGCAACAGGGCCAGCATCAGGCGGCGGCGGTAGTACATGGGGACAAGGTAGGATCGGCATGCGCCGCTCGCGATGCGGTCGCAGCCACTTGCCCACGGAGCGGTGTGGGGTGGGGAAGGTGCTTTTCGGGAACGCGCCAGCCGAGCTTCAACGCACCCCTATCCGTTCAGATAGTTGTCGATCATCGGCTTGGCCGCCTGGGCCAAAGCGAGCGCCCGGTCCTTGATCAACTGCGGCTGATTAGCCGGAGGATAACCGGCGATGTTGACGTGGTGCTTCGGCTCGTCGTTCGGGTCAATGACGGCTGAGGTGGCCAGCGCAGCTCCTATTGTGATCGGGCAATAGCCGTATGCCGGTCTGCCCCGTCGACTCATGCCAACCTCGTCACTCGTACGTTTCAAAGCGTGGTCACGAACCAGCCCTGCCAGGTTGAACACTGAACACGCATGCGACCGGTCGGGCATGAACAGATCCGGCTTCGGCGAGCGGTCTTGCTTGCGGACATGGTCCGAGTACACCACGAAGCGCGCGAGGATCTCGTCGTTCGCCAACTTGGCCCGGCCTGGTTCAGGCATGTTCGGCCACCTTCTTGAACGACCGCAGCAGCTCGATCAGATTGCCAGGGATATCCTGCGCGATGTCATCGCACCCGTTCTCCCTGCGAAGTCCGTTCGCATAAGCGTACACCACACTACCGGTGGGCGCAAGGCTGATGGAGAGGATATGGTCAGGGCCCGCGTACCACTCGAACGTCAGATCGCCGTTGGGGTCAACACCCACTTCGGGGTCATCCAACCACGCTGGAAGGCGCAACAGGAACGAGCGCGACCAGAGCTGGGTAAGGGTATGCACCAGGCCTGTCGGATAGCCGCGCCGGGCATCATCGAGCCTCTCCTCGGCGACCTCGCGGATGCGGTTCAGAACAGATGTGCGGCTTCTGATGGAGAGGGTGGTGGAATAGTCCGTGGAGAACTGGTTGATCAAGCCGTGCTTGAGCGCCTCGTGCAAGCCGGGGCTCTGCACGAACGCCTTGTCCACGTCGATCATCATGACCAGCGGGGAGACATCCTCGGTCAGCTGAAAAGCGTGCGGCATCGCTCGGTGAGTGTTTTGTTAAAGAAGGTCTCGCACCAATCGTGGACGTGCCTGAAGGCGGCCCATAGGGCGAGCGGTTCGCGGCGCGCACCATCCGGCAAGGACATGAACGCCTCATAGTCGAGCAACAGCGGCAGCTTCCCGTCCACCGGGCTTAGGGTGGCGGTCATCACGCGCGATCGGATCCCCTCGGGTTGTTTCACCAGTGCGGCATAGTGCTGGAAGCCGGCGAACGCGAGTCCCTTGATGGCTGGGAGGTTCGGCCCGTTCTTGATGTAATCCTTGAAGCTCAGGCCCCGCTTCGCGTCCAGTGGCAATTGGAGCTGATTGATGTAGCGCAAGGCCACATGGTCCACCGCGATGGGCTGGAAATGCTCCTGGTAGATCTGCCAGTAGCGGGTGAGCGCGCCGATGCTCTTCTCGTAGCCTTCATACTCAGCCCTCACCCAGTTCACCACGAGGCCATCGAGCATGAAATGCGCCACATGGCCGCCACCTGCGGACTTGAACCGATAACCCATGGCGCGTTTCTCCGTGCTCACCACGGGTGCCTCCGAGGTCGGCTGTTGCAAGGTGGTCTGAATGGCTGTGAAGTCCTCAACGCTCGGAAAGGCGCCGGCCAGCGCTGCGACCAACGGCACACGGATCCGGTCGAGGTCCGTGGGCACGGGAGCAATGGCCCTTATGGTGTAGATAGTCTCCTGGGCTGGCGCATTGCGGAGCACCTTGCCTTTGCGCGCGACAGGCTTGCGTTTCACGGCTACCTGCTTCGCTCTGTTCTTCTTCGGCATGCTGGGGCGGCAGGGCAAGGTATGCGCACCGGCCTAACCACCAAACGCGATGCCCGGTTAAATAGCGTTAACCCCGTTGTTCATGGCTACCCGAACACCTCCCCAAGCAAGCGCCCCGGCAAGGCCTCGATCGCCGAAAGCTCGACCGCGGCGGCTGTGGTAACACATGCTGTCGTGGAAGTCAGGGCCGAGTGCCGCGCGACCACCTCTTGTTGCTTGGTCCTCGAGGGAACCGGGATCTCCTGATCATAGATCACCTTCCCGGAGATGACGGGCTGTCCCATTCGGTTCGCGAGGGAGTTCAGCCGAAGGTGATGCAGGCAAAGGGCAAGAAAGCGATCATCCAATTCGGCGTTCTTCATGGTAGCATAGAGCGCGTTGTCCGTCACCCATGAATTTGGCTTGGTCAAGTGGACAACGCCGCAATGGGCGCCAACTCTACCTATCGTCACCACAGATCGTGAGAACAGGAACTCATCATGCCATCCGTTTATGCCGTTGCCACCATAAACAGGGTATGGTCCTTTCCGCATGGACTGTGCGGGAAGGAAAGAGCCGCTGCTCAGCTTGATCAAATCGCCCAGTTGGGCTTGGTCTTCATCAGCCAGTGCAGCGAACAGTTCTCGCTCTATTGCACGATCCATCGCCCCCGCCGCCGCCACCCGTTCCTCCGCCGCCCTTCTCGCCTTTTCCACCGCCGCCAGTTGCGCCTTCAGCAGGCCCGCCACGCGCCGCTGCTCGGGAAGGGGTGGGAGGGGGATTTCGATCTCTGTGATCTGCTTGGATGAAAGGTGTTTCACTGTGGTGAACGCTGTGTCATCCTCGATCCGCTTCAGTTCTTTCCCGATCGCATAGAACAAGAAGTCAGGGTCGAGCCGCGAAGTGTCGGGTACCAGCTTGCATACTCGCTGATTGAGCAAGGCAGGTGGACCGTTCCACTTGTAGCACACGAACTCTCCGTCCATTCCAACCAGCAGATCATCCTTCTGCACAACGTACAGCTTCTCGTAAGGAGCAGAATAGTTCACGCTCGGTGCATTCGTCTTCAGGTCACGGATCCGGATCAACGGGAACCCTTGACCTTGTGTGAAGGCACCACTGTCGAAAGCGTAGCCATTCAGTACGCACATCACATCACCGAGCTTCATCACGTTGGTTGCGTTCTTCTTCATGCCGCGAACATCCTGTTCTTGGTTTCCTTCAGCAACTCGGCGGGATCACCGGCCTGCTGCAATGCGCCTATGCCGCCGGCCTTCTGCACGGCGGGCGTTTGGAAGATGCGTGGGTTCTCCAGGCCATCGGTGCCCTCGGCGGAGAATTGCTGGGCCAGGGCCAGCAGGGCGGCGCGCGCGGTGGCGGGCAGGGCGTTCAGCCAGTCCTCGTGCTTGTAGCGGAAGGCGCCGTAGCGGTCCTCGCGCGTGCGTGGCGCATTGCCCCAGCCCAGTTGGGCCAGCACGTCGTAGAGGTCGTAGGCCTCCATGGCATCCACCAGGCGCACCACGCTGGGGCTGCAGCCGCTGCCGAGCAGGAGCTGCATCAGTTCCTCGCGGCTGGGCGGGTCCACCCATTGCGCGCGGAAGTCCTCCAAACTGTGCGCCTGTTGCAGGAGTTGCGCGGCCAGGCGCTGGCGGTATTCCTCCACGGGTATGGGCCGGGCCACGCCATCCACCTCGGCCACGATCAGGTGGCCGGCGGGCGTCACCTGCACGTCGATGCCCTCCACGGTGATGATGCGGGGCGGTTCCTCACCCCCGCCGCCACCTTCCCCGCGCTCCTTCCTCGGCTCCGTGATGAATTCCTTGCCGAAGAGGTTCGTGGCATTGGTGTAGTCGTAAACCCGGAACATCAGTTTCTGGCTCTCCGGATGCAGCCGCGTGCCGCGCCCCACCATCTGGTAGAAGCTGATGGGGCTCTTGAGGTACTTGAAGAAGACGATGTTGCGAATGATGGGCACATCCACGCCGGTGGTGAGCAGATCCACCGTGGTGGCGATGAAGTGGCTGCGGGTGCTGGCGCGCAGGTCGGGCAGCTGGTCGTTGCCGCTGACGCTGGCCGTGCATTTGAAGGCGTACGGGTCGAGGCGCTCATGGCCATTATCCGTGCACCACTTCGCATAGAGGTTGTTCATCTTCCCGGCCACGATGTCGGCGTGCGCATCGCGGGCGCAGAAGATGATGGTCTTCTGTTCCGGGCTGCGTCCGTCCGTATCCCCGGGCGAAGGCGGACCGCTTTCCAGCAGGTAGTTGAAGAGGTCCAGGCACATGGCATGCACGCGATCGGGCAGCAGCAGTTTGTCCTCGAAACTCGTCTTCTCGTAATGTTCTTTCACATCGGCTTCGGTGAGCCGTGCGCCTGTGCGGGCATCACGCGGCTCCAAGGCCATGATCTGCTTCATGCTCATGCCGGTCTCGTCGATGTTCACACGGCCTTTCTTGATCTCGCATGCGGCCAGGTAACCGTCCTCCACGGCCTGCGTGTAGGTGTACTGGTAGACCGGTTCGCCGAAGTAGGTGAGGTTGTTGGCGGTGATGGCCTCATCCTGCTCGGCTTCCCGGTTATCGATCACCACGCTCAGTTTGCGCGGAGTGGCGGTGAGCCCGATGTGCGCGGCCTGGGCGTTGCGCTTGAGCACCTGGCTCCACTTGCCCCAGGCGCTGCGGTGGCACTCGTCGATCACGATGTGCGAGAAGTGGTTCTCCGGGTAGTGCGTGGTCAGAAAGTTCGCATCGCCTTCATCGGTATCAACCCCCAGCGTCTGGTAGGTGGCGATGTGGATGCGGGCGTTCTTCGCGTGGTTGGTACCGTCGGGTTTCCTGTACACCTCGGCGGCATCGGTGCCGAACACGTTGTTGAAAGCCCCGAGCGCCTGGGTGCGCAACTCGTCACGGTCGCAGAGGAAGAGGGCACGCGTCATCTGGCCGGCGTCGCTCATGCGCTTGAGCAGGTGTACGGCGATGAAGGTCTTGCCCGCGCCGGTGGCCAGGGAGAGCAGCGCGCGCTTCGGTTCCTTCTTCTTCTCGCAGCGGGCGAGTTTCTCGAATACGGCGCGGATGGCGGCGTCCTGGTAGTAGCGGCGACCGGTCTCCCCGCCCACGTAAGGTTGCAGGAGCGGCCTGGCGGCCTCGTCGTTCAGGCTGAAGCCCTGGGCCTCCTCGTAGCGGCTTTGCAGTTCATCCGGCGTGGGGAACTCGTCCATGGCGCGCGCCTCGGCGGTGAGGCCCGTGTGCCGGTCGAAGAGCACGAACCGATGCCCGTTGCTGCTGATGACGAACTGCACGTTCAGTCGATCGCACTTGCCATAGGCCTTGCCCTGTTCCAGGCCGTGGCCGGGCATCAGGCTTTCCTTCTTGGCTTCCAGCACGGCGATGGCCACGGGCTGCGCGCCGCCCTGCACCTTCACGCGCAGCAGGTAATCCACCTTCCCGCTCTTGCGGCGCACGGCCCGGTTGTCGCCCACCAGGTCGATGCCCCCGGCCGTCACCTCGCGGCTGATGTGCTCCTCGGTCCACCCGCGCCGGTACATGGCGGGGTCGATGAGCTTGGCGCGGGTGTCGGCTTCGTTCAGCATGGGCGAAGGCCAAGGTAGCCGAAGGTGCTTGAGCAATGGGCTAAAGACAGTCGGCTGTGGAAGTGCCGCAGCAGGCTTTCCTCACGGTTTCGAAGCTGAACCGATAGGCTTTGGCGAACGTTCAGCGCCCCGCCTCCTTCATCGTGAACACGCTGACGCCGCCGCAGGTGAAGGCCTGCCGGTAATGCCCGCCGACCACGCGCGCCATCGAGGTCCAGGTCGTATCCCGCACCGGATCGCAGTTCCCGATCGCCACCACGTGATCGATCGCCGGCGCTTCGCCGCCGGCGATGTGCGCGTCAAGCCATGCTCCGCGATGCGTCCTGCCACGGATCAGCTTGCGCAGGCGCTCGGCCTGCTCCGTGCCGCGTGCGTACCAGATCCGGCTGTCGCGGTCCAGCACCACGCCGTCGTGCAGCGCTGCGATCCAGGCGGCTTCGTGGCGCATCACCCAGTCGTCGCCGCAACGCGCGGGCAGCACGATGCCGCGCGGCGCCAGCCTCCCGATCGCCTCCATCACGCAGGCATGTTCGGCAAGGCGCTTCGCCATCTGCCGCTCGATGCGATGCAGGCGCACACCATGCGCGGCCAGGGCGACCAGGGCCACCGGGATCATCCATCGCATCGCCCCCACCTGCAGCGCGCCCCAAAGCACCAGCAACACCAGGCCGGTCCATTGCGCGCGCACGCTGAAGTAGTGAAGGTCCGAGGAGGGCCCGCGCAGGATGAACGACGCGGCGATGAACAGCAGCGCACCGCCCAGCAGCGCATCGTCACCGTGCATGACGCGGCCGTTCCTGGAACGCTTCACCACCGCGGCGAGCACCAGCACCGCGATCAGCGCGCCGATCGCCACCATCGGCGGATGCTCGTCCTCCCGATCCAGCAGGAGCAGCGCGCGCAGGGTGACCAGGTCCCTTTCCGGATCGGGCACCACGCCGATCTCGCCGGTCGCATGGCGCGGGAAGATGAGGTAGACGGCCGCGGTGGCGGGCAGCACGATCGCCGCGATGAGGATCCGCCACCTCCGCGATCGCAGGATCGTCCATCGCTCCCGCCAGGCCGGCGGATCGACCCGCCATGCGGAGGCTTCGTGCAGGGCCAGCAGGGCCGCCAGCAGGATGGGCGCGCCCCGATGCACGAAGGCGAACAGCGCGCCCGCGGCCGCGAGCAGGATCAGCGATCGCCCCGTGATCGTTCGCATGCGCATCCACCACGCCGCGCACAGGAAGCAGAGCGACACGCCCAGTAGGAAGTTGTAGAAGCCCATCACCAGCGGAAAGCTCCAGGTGAAGGGCAGGAGCAGCACCAGCACGGGCGCGGGATCCGCCTGATGCGCGCGAGCGAGCACGAGCATCGACCCGCCCAGCACCAGCAGCAGGAGGAAGACCAGGATCCGGTGCGCCACGTCCGGACCGGTGACGTGCAGCAGCGGGATCAGGATCAGGTCGGTGGCGCGCGGCACGATGCGCGACAGGTCGTAGTGCAGCTCCGGTGTTCCCGCGACCTCGCCCGTGATCCGATCCTCCAGCAGCACGGCGTGCAGCACGTGCAGCGGGCCGTCGAGCGAAACGAACTGGCGGAACGCGAACACGCAGGCCGCGTTGGCCACGATGAGCAGCAGCCCGATGTACGGGCGCATCCGATCCATGGTCATGGGTCCGGACGATCGGTCGCCTCCCTGCGCGTATGCACCGCGACGTACCCGTTGTCGAACGCGAGCGCGTAGTCGCGCTCCAGCACCGGCGCGAGCAGGGGCGCCTGTTCGCTCCAGGCCTGCGCGTCGCGGCCGATGACCAGCACGTGATCGATGACCGGCGGAGAGCCCTCGCGGTTGTGCCGGTCGAGCCAGCCCCACCAACCCTCGAAGGTCTTCAGGTAGGTGATCAGCTCGATGCGCGGCGCTTCGTCCCAGCGGTAGTGCAGGTGGTCGCGGCTGGCGAAGACCACCCCGGGATGACGTGCCACGAGAAGGGCCGGCTGATGGGCCAGCAACCAGTCGCGCTCGCAGTACGCCGGCACCACCACGCTGCCCGGTCGAAGGTGCGCGGCACTTTCGATCAGCTTCTCTTGCCGCTCGCGGTAGCCCGCCATCCGCCGTTCCACGTAGCCCAGCCGGAGAAGATGCAACGCCACGACGGCGGACATCGGGATCCACGACCACCTCCACCCGGGTTGCATCGAAGCCCACACCGCCAGCAGCAGGATGCCGGTGAACTGCGCCCGCTCCGGCAGGTAGAGCAATTGCGCGTGGGGCGGATCCAACAGGAAGGAACCGGCCAGCATCGCCAGCGCCGCCAGAAGCAGGCCGTCCTCCTTGCGCAGCCGCCGGCCCGTGCGCCACCGCATCATCGCGGCGGTTCCCAGCCAGAAGATGAAGAGCGCGGCGAAAGCGACGATCAGCGGCCGCTCCGCGTCGCGGTCGAGCAGGAGCAGAAGCATCGGCAGGTTGCGGCCGTGATCGCCGTGGACCACCGGGATGCCCGCCCCGGGCAGCCGCACGTAGAGCAGCCACCACAGCACCGCGGCGGCGCCGAGCGCGGCGACGACGATGCCCGTGAGAGGGAGCCGGCGCGGGAACCTCGACCAGCGTTGGTCGCGGATCGCGCGATCACCGACCAGCACGATGGCCTCGTGGCCGAGCAGCATCGCCGCCAGCAGCACCACGCCCGCCCGGTGCGTGTTCGCCAGTACGAACATGGCCGGCAGCAGCAGGATCGGCAGCCACCAGCGGATCACGCGCGCATGCATCCACCCGGCGGCGGCCATGAAGGCCAGCGCGGTGGCGAGCATGAAGGGAAAGAAACCGAGGATGAAGATCCAGCCGAAGGAGATGGGCGCGATCCATAGCAGGCCCATGCCGGGCCGGTGCCCGCAGGCCCTCACCAGCATCCACGCGCCGAACGCGATGGCGGCAAGCACCAGCGCGCCGTACAGCACATGCACGGACTCCGGCGACAGCCATCCGGTGAACGGCATCATCAGCACGTCGCCGACGCGCGGTGGCATCAGTTCGAAGTCGTAATGGATGTCCGCCGCATCATGGATCCGCGGCCCCAGATGATCGCGCAGCAATTCGGCGCGCAGGGCATGCAGCGGGCCGTCGAGGGTGATGAAGCAACGGAAGCCGGCGAGGGACAGCGGACCGGAAAGGATCAGCGCGAGCAGGATGCCACGCGACCGGTCCAGCCCAGGAAGCATGCGGGGAAAGTAGTGCGCGGCCGATCGGGGCCACGAACGTCGCCCGCCTGCGCGCTCACTTGATCCGCTTCAACCACCCCACCTCCTTCTCCGTGAGGTGCCGCCAGCGCCCGCGCGGCAGGTCCTTCTTGGTGAGCCCGGCGAAGGCCACGCGATCGAGCTTCACCACGTCGTAGCCCAGGGCTTCGAACATGCGGCGCACCACGCGGTTGCGGCCCGTCTTGAGCTTCAGGCCCACCTCGTTCTTCGCCTCGCCCACGTAGCTCACTTCATCAGCCTGGGCGGGACCATCGTCCAGTTGCACGCCGTTGGCCAGCTTGTGCAGGTCATCGACGCTCACGTTGCGATCCAGCGTGGCGTGGTAGATCTTCTCGATGCCGTAACGCGGGTGCGTGAGGTGGTTGGCGAGGTCGCCGTCGTTGGTGAGCAGCAGCAGGCCGGTGGTGTTGCGGTCCAGGCGGCCCACCGGCACGATCTGCTCGGGGCAGGCTTCGGCCACCAGGGCCATCACGGTCTTGCGGTCCTGCGGGTCGTCGGTGGTGGTGATGGTGTCCTTGGGCTTGTTCAGCAGCACGTAGCGTTTCACCTCCATGCTCATGCGCTGCTCGCCCACGTGTACCACATCGCCGGGCTTCACCTTGGTGCCCATCTCCGTCACCGTCACGCCGTTCACCTTCACCACGCCGGCGGCGATCAGCTCGTCGGCCTCGCGGCGGCTGCCCGCGCCGCTGTGCGCGAGGTAACGGTTCAGGCGCACCATGCCCTCTTCGGGCGTGTCGGTGTGCTTCTTCACCGGCGGCGCCTGCTTCGGCCCGAAGGACCGGCGCGGTCGCTCGTCGTAGCGCGGTCGTTCCTCGCGGCGTTCGCCGCGATCGCGCGGCGGTGGGCGGCGGTCATCGTCGCGATACGGCCGGCGCGGCCGGTCGCCGCGCTCCTCGAAACGCCTGCGCACGCGATCGCCCGTGCCGCCCGACCGCGATGGCGGCGCGTCGTTCCATTTGTCGGTGGGCTTCAGCCGTGACTCGCGCAGGGGCGAGCGCGGTTCGCGATCATCGCGACGCCGATCGCCATACGGGCGCCGTGGCGGCCCGTAGGGCCTTCCTCGATCGCCGCCTTCGCGCGGTGGTCCCTTGCGGAAGCCGCGCGGTCCGCCCCGATCACCCGGCGGACCCTCGCGACGTGGTGGACGTCCTTCGCGGCGATCATCGCCGAAGGGTCGACGGCCACGCGGTGGGCCGTCGCGTGGCGGGCGATCATCGCTCCGCCGGGGCCTGGCGTAGGAGCGGCGTTCACGCGGTGGGCGTTCATCGCCCCGCCGTTCCCCGGTGTGGGAGCGGCGCTCACGCGGGGGGCCGGCGCGTCGGCCGTCACGCGGCGGGCGATCATCGCTCCGCCGCTCCCCGGTGTGGGAGCGGCGTTCACGCGGCGGGCCTTCGCCTTCGGTGCGACGATCGCCATCCCGCGGGCCGCGGCCGGATGTTCGCCGCGGACCACCGCGCCCGCCGCCTCGTGGGCCGCCGCGCGGATCGCGCCTTGGCGGACGTCCATCATTCCTCGATCGCTTCATCTTCGGGTGCGGGGTAAAAGGCTTCAGGGATGTGAAAGATCTCCAGCACGCTTTCCGTGGCCGGGTCGATCACCACGCTCAGGATGTCGAAGCGGATGTCCAGGTCCAGGCCGAAAGTTTCGGCGTAGGCTTCCGCGGCGCGCACCAGGCGGCGCTGCTTGAGGATGCCCACGGCCTCCTCGGGATCGCCGTGCCGCAGGGTGGACCGCGTCTTCACCTCCACCACCACCAGCTCGCCGCCCTGCCGGGCCACGATGTCCAGTTCATCGCGCTCGTGGCGCCAGTTGCGGTGCAGGATGGTGAAGCCCCGGCCCTCCAGGTGCTGGCATGCCAGTTGCTCGCCGCGCGCGCCCAGACCCAGATGCTTCGCCATGACCCGTGAACAAGTGCCGGTCCGTAACTCAATGTTGGACCTTCCGTTAGAGGGGCTGAAATTCGGGAACTTTCCGCCGTTCGCCACGGTCCCCTCCATGATCCGATCCATCCACCTCCGCAGCATCGGCGTGCTCGCGCTGGCTGCCGGCCTCACCCACGGTGCATCCGCCCAGGCTTTCGAAGGCGTGATCGAGTTCACCAAGACCATCGGCCCGGTGGTGACCAGCTACAAGTACTTCGTGAAGGGCGAGCGCGTGCGCATCGAGGAGATCAGCGCCCGCGGCGAGGTGCAGGGCATCATGCTGGTGGACATGCACGACCAGACGGTGACGGCCCTGAGCCCCGAGCGCAAGCTGTACATGGACGTGCCCAACATGCGCCTGCCCAAGGACGTGGACACCAAGGTGGAGAAGACCAGCGAGATGAAGGACCTGGCCGGCTACAAGTGCGAGAAGTGGGTGGTGAAGAGCCCGGCCGAGGACCGGATCATCACCTATTGGGTGGCGCAGGATCAGTTCGATTTCTTCATTCCCATGCTACAGACCCTGAACCGCAAGGACGAGCAGGCGGTCTTCTTCCTGGAGATCCCCGATGCGAAGGGGGTCTTCCCGATGGTGGGTCTGGAACAGAAGATGGACGGCGCCGAGGTGAGCCGCCTGGAGGTGACCAAAGTGACCAAGGGCGCGCAGAAAGCCCCGCTCTTCGAGATCCCATCCGACTTCAACAAGTTCGAGCGGAATTGAGGCGGAGAGAAGGCCACAGAGGCACAGGGTCACAGAGGAACACAGAGATGAACAGAAGCCCGGTGACAAGCCGGGCTTTTTCATTTGGACCCAACCGCGACGGCGCGACGATGCAACGGGAACGCCACGTCGCGTTGTCGCGGTTCAATAACCCAGCCTGGCTTCCGTTGCGGTCACTTCCAGCTTCGCATTTGCCCCGAAGATCAATGCACGGTTGTCCTCCTGGTGTCCGGTGGGGAAGTGGTAGCAGACCGGGTAGCGCACTTCGCCGACGGCCTCCGCGATGATCTCCTCGGCCGTCCGACCGAAGGGGTCACCCGGATCCTTGTCATGCATGTCGCTCATGCCGCCCACCACCAGGCCGGCCAGGTCGCGGAACCAGCCACCCGCCCTGAGGTTCTGCACCATGCGGTCCACGTGGTAGAGCAGTTCGTCGAGGTCTTCCAGGAGGAGGATCTTCCCGGCCGGGTCGATGTCGTAGGGCGTGCCACGCAGGGAATACAGCATGGAGAGGTTGCCGCCCACGAGCAGGCCTTCACCGGTGCCGGGGCGTTGTGTTGATCCGGGACCCGGCTTCTGTTCGGACAACGCGCAGCGGACAACCATCGGCTCCCCGAACAAGGCCTGCCGCAATGATTCCCGCGTCGCCTCGGACTTGCGCCCGATGGCGTACGGCATCTGCGCATGCAGCGAGCAGAGCCCCATGTTGTGCATGGCATTGTGCAGCACGGTGATGTCGCTGAAGCCGATGATCCATTTCGGGGAGCGCCGCAGCGGCGACAGGTCGATCCGGTCCATCAGGCGCACGGTGCCATAGCCCCCGCGCGCGCACCAGATGGCCTTCACCTGCGGATCATCGATGGCGCGCTGCAGGTCGGCGGCGCGCTGGGCATCGGTCCCCGCGAACTGGAAGTGCTTGCGGCCCACACCGGCGCCCAGGGACACACGAAGCCCCCAGCCCTCGAGCAGGGCGATGCCCTCGTTCAGTTCCTCGCGCGTGATCGCCCGCGCGGTGGGCACGATGGCCACCAGGTCACCCGCTTGCAGCGAAGCTGGTCCGATCATCTTCTCCGTGCTCTCCGTGCCTCCGTGGTGAATGTCCATCCCACCCTCTCTTCCGTGCGAAGATGCGCGGCTAACTTGCGCGCCGCCCGCGCGGTCCGCGGCGAGTTCTCGACAGCGTGAAGGAGATCAAGCGACATACCGTCACCGCCGCCCTGCCGTATGCGAACGGGCCGCTGCACATCGGGCACATCGCCGGAGCCTACCTCCCGGCCGACATCTACGTGCGCTCGCTGCGCCTCCGGGGCAGGGAAGTCCTGTTCGTCTGCGGCAGCGACGAGCACGGCGCGGCCATCACCATCCGCGCGCGGCAGGAAGGCACCACGCCGCGCGCCATCGTGGACAAGTATCACGAGCTGATGCGGAAGGCTTTCCAGGACTTCGGCATCGCCTTCGACATCTACCACCGTACCAGCGCGGAACTGCATCGCCAGACCTCGCAGGACTTCTTCCTGCAACTGCACGAGCGCGGAGCCTTCATCGAACAGGAGGAGCAGCAGTATTATGATGAAGAGGCGAAACAGTTCCTGGCCGACCGCTACATCAAGGGCACCTGCCCGGTGTGCGCGAACCCCGACGCGTATGGCGACCAGTGCGAGAACTGTGGCAGCGCGCTGAGCCCGAAGGACCTCAAGGATCCACGCAGCACCCTGAGCGGGTCCAAGCCGGTGCTGAAGCCCACGCGGCATTGGTACCTGCCCATGGACCGCGCCCAGCAGTGGGTGGAGGAGTGGATCAACACGGGAAGACTGGACGGGGCCCAGCACCACGATCCGGCGGAATGGAAGCCCCAGGTGCTGGGCCAGTGCAACAGCTGGCTGAAGGAAGGACTGAAGCCGCGGGCCATGACGCGCGACCTGGACTGGGGCGTGCCCGTGCCGCTGCCGGGCGCCGAAGGCAAGGTGCTCTACGTATGGCTCGATGCGCCCATCGGGTACATCAGCGCCACGCGGCAATGGGCCATCGACCATGGGCGGGATCAGGAGACGTGGTGGAAGAGCGACGACACGCGCCTGGTCCACTTCATCGGCAAGGACAACATCGTCTTCCACTGCATCATCTTCCCGATCCTGCTGAAACTGCACGGCGGATACCAGCTGCCGCAGAACGTTCCCGCCAACGAGTTCCTCAACCTGGAGGGACGGAAGATCAGCACCAGCCGCGACTGGGCGGTGTGGCTGCACGAGTACCTGGAACGCTGGCCGGGGCGGCAGGATGAACTGCGCTACTGCCTGGCCACCATCCTGCCGGAGTTCAAGGACAGCGAGTTCACCTGGAAGGACTTCCAGGAAAAGAACAACAACGAACTGGTGGCGGTCCTGGGCAACTTCGTGCAGCGCGTGATGGTGCTCTGCCACAAGTACTACGCGGGAAAGGCGCCGATGCCCGGTGATCCGAGCGTGCAGGACCGGACGCTCTGGTCGCAGGTGCATGCCTCCATCGAGGAAGTGAGCACGCACATCGACCGCTTTCGCTTCCGCGATGCGCTGGCCGCCGCGATGAACGTGGCGCGAGCCGGCAACAAGTACCTGACCGATACGGAACCCTGGAAGCTTGCAACGACCGACCCCGACCGGGTGCGGACCGTGCTCTTCAACGGCCTGGGCATCACCGCGGCGCTGGGCGTGGTGCTTCAGCCCTTCCTGCCTTTCACCGCCGAGAGGATCGGCCGCATGCTCGGCCTGCGGGCGCTCACCTGGGACGATGCCTTCCGCACCGACCTGGTGGCCCCCGGACAACGGCTCGGCCAGCCGGAACATCTCTTCAAGCCCATCGACGACGCGGCCATCGCGGTCGAGGTGGAGCGACTTCACAAGAACATGCCATTGGACACCGCACCAGCCAGCGAGACGAACGAGCGACCAGCCAATGCCGCGAAACCGAACATCGCGTTCGACGACTTCGCGAAGCTCGATCTGCGCATCGGCACCATCACCGCCGCGGAGAAGATCCCCAAGGCCGACAAGCTGCTGAAGCTCTCCATCGACATCGGCGACGGCGCGCCGCGCACGGTGGTCAGCGGCATCGCGCAGCACTATGCGCCCGAGCAACTGCCGGGGCAGCAGGTGGTGCTGGTGTGCAACCTGGAACCGCGGAAGATGCGCGGCGTGGAAAGCCAGGGCATGGTGCTGATGGCCGAAGACCGCGATGGAAGGCTGCGCTTCGTGCAGCCGGGGGAGAAGATGCCCGAGGGCAGTGGAGTGAAGTGATCGCGACGGTCGATCCCCCGGACCGGATCGGTGAAGACCTGGTCCGTGCCCGCTACTGCCCGCCCGGCCCGGATGAACTCACCGGCATGTGCTCCAGGTAAACCCCTTCGGCGGCCTTGTATCTGCCGCGGTGAGGGCCCGCGGGCACGATCTGTCCGATCGCCGTGGAGCGGGCGGGGTCGAGGCCATAGACCTCCACATCCGAAGGCCAGTGGAAGACCCTGGTGGGATCCACCTGATTGGCCGCCCTGGCCTGGGGTGGATCCATGGCGGGCTTCAGCCACTTGGGGCCGGGGCCTTGCGGAAAACGCCCCTCGCCGAAACCGGTCTTGGGTTTGGCGATCAGTTGATAGTCGAGCGTTCCGGAATGCGTTCCGCCGTTCAATTCAACCAGGTCAAAGCCGCTGCCCGAGCGGTTGATCACCGCCACGCCATTGAAATCCACCATGTCCACCGGCGTGCAGAACACGCGCACGGGGTACTCCGGCGTCACCATGATGATGTCCGCGAGGATGGGATCAAGATCCACGTGGGCCTGGCCATTGACCAGTTGGACGGTCCCGTAGTCCTGGTACCAATATTCCGGCGATTCCGGACAGGTGAGCATGACGCGGCCGTGGTCGGGCGTGGGGATGATCTCGCTGACCGCCGCGGTTCCGGTGATCTTGCGCGCGACGCCGCCCGTCGTCGTTCCGACCCATGCATACGCCTGGCTGACCCCCGCGTAGTTGTAGCTTTCAAAATAGCCTCCGGCCCGTGTGATCTGGTTGGTGAACACCTCCCCATCCACACCGATGGCGTCCTGGTTCTGAGCATCGCCGTACGCGATCGCACCGATGGTGAACCCGGGATTTCCCGCGGTGGTGCCCCGGCCGCTGTATGCATGGAACGCTTTCTGATCCCCCCCCAGCGCCGCATTGGTCACGTTCAACTGGCTGTAGGTGGCCGATGGATTGTACACTGCCGATGCGTTCTGCGTGTAGTTGTACTGGGCCATCCACACATCGCTGTAAGCGATGGCCGCCGCCACGTTCGCATTGGGCCCCAACGATTGGGCATAGGTGGAGGTGTATCCCGCGTTCGGGTTCGAAGCATAGACACCCGCACCCAGCAAGGACTGTGGCGGCACGCCCAGGGTGATGTTGGTCTCACGACCCAGGAACCCGCCCACGTTGCTGCTGTGCCCGCTCACCGCGTCGAAGGTGCCGCTGCTGACCTCAAGCTGGGCCAGGGTGGGACTGATGTTGATGCCGACCCTGCCGTTCGCACCCAGCACGCGCATGCGTTCGAGGTTGTTCGTCCGCAGCGTGAAGTCGACGTTGTCGGTGGTGCCCAGGAAGTTCGTACCCGCAACGGTGCCGTTGTTCCCGTTCAACCCCCAGCCGGACGTGCCGGCGAAGAGCGGCACCCAGACAGTGCCGTTGTAATACCAGAACGTATTGGCCGGAACGGCGGGTACCGGCGGTGCGGCGACCACCGCGTCGGTCTGGTAGATCAGCAGACCGGTGGCGGGCGCGGCGATGGCGTTGCGCTGGGCCAGGGTCATGCGCGGCACCAGGAAGCCGCCGGTGGTGCTCGTGAGGTCCAGCAGCGCGGACGCAGCGGGCGCGGCTCCCGTGGCGTTGATGCCCACGTTCTGGGCAAGCATGCATGCCGGGATCACGGCGATGGAGAGCGCGGACAAAAGGGTTCTCGTTCTCATGGAAGATGGGTATCTGACAACGATCCGAAAGGTACTCAAGGATCCCTCCGCACCTCCTATGGCACAGAAAGATCCCTCCCTGATGGACGGAGGCGGACCGGGGTGGGTTGCTCCCTTCTCCCGTCGATGCGGGAGGTCCGCCGCAGCCAACCCCACCCGCGTGCGGCCGTCCCGGGCTGAAGCCCCCGTCATAGCTTGGCCGTCCCCATTCCCGCACATGTTCAAGCGAACCAGCCTCCCACGAACGGCCATTCTCACGATCCTTGGATCGATCGCCTTCGCCGCTTCGGCCCAGCCCTACAAGTTCGGCTGCCACTACTTCCGCAACCTCCCGCCGCCGCACCCTCCGCTCACCGAAGCCGAGCGCGACCAGATCGATGAGACCATCGCGCGCAGCGACACCTTCGACATCCTGCACTACGACATCGCCATCGACGTCACCGACTACGCCGGCCAGTCGATCACCGCTTCCACCACCATCAGCTTCACGCCGTTGATGCCCGGACAGGGCACGATCCGGTTCGACCTGTACCAGTTGACGGTGGATTCGGTGACCGACGGCACGGGGCCGCTGACGTTCAGCCACGACGGACAGTTCCTCACCGTCACCCTGTCATCGATCGCGCTGATCGGCACCACCTACGACATCACGGTACACTACCACGGCGATCCGCACCGCGATCCCAATTGGGGCGGGTTCTACTTCGCCAGCAACACCATCTACAATCTGGGCATCGGGCTCACCACCATCCCGCCCAACTTCGGCAAGGTGTGGTACCCCTGCTTCGACAGCTTCGTGGAACGCGCCACGTATGCCTACCACGTGAAGAGCGCCGGCACCTTCCGCGCCCATTGCCAGGGCGACTTCACCGGCGAGACCGCCCTGGGTGGCGACACGGTGATCCGCTCCTTCGCGTTGAACCAGGAGATCCCCACGCACATCTCGGCCATCGCGGTGGCCGACTACCAGGATTCCAGCTGGGTGCATGCCGGCGCGTTCGGTCCCGTACCGGTGACGCTCACGGCCAAGGCGGTCAACATGAACGGCCTGGTCGCACGCTTCGCCGATCTGGGCGGGGCCATCGACGCCTGTGAACATTGGTACGGGCCGCACGCCTATTCGCGCGTGGGCTATGCGCTCACCACCGACGGCGCGCTGGAGATCCCCACCAACATCGCCTACCCGCAGTTCATGGCCTCGCAGCCCGCCGACCAGAACCGCGGCCTGTACAGCCACGAACTGGGCCATCACTGGTGGGGCGACGTGGTGACCCCGCGCGTACACAACGACATGTGGCTGAAGGAAGGCCCCGCCGAATACACCAGCCACCTGTTCGAGGAATGGCTGTACGGCCGCGAGACCTTCCTCGACGTGGTGAAGGACAATCACCTCTTCGTGCTGGAGCAGGCCCACTTGAGCGACGGCGGGTTCCAGGCGCTCTCGCCCATGCCCGACGCCTACATCTACGGCGACCACACCTACTACAAGGGCGCCAGCGTGATGCACAACCTGCGCGGCTACCTGGGCGATACGCTGTTCCGCACGGCGATGACCGGCGCACAGGCGGCATTGGCCAACAGCAACATCACCCCGCAGGAGTTCCGCGATGCGCTGGAAGCGGCTGGCGGCACGGACCTCGATGCCTTCTTCGACGACCAGGTGTTCGCGCCCGGCTTCAGCGTGTTCGTGGTGAACGACATGACCGCGACCCCATCAGGCGGTGCATGGGAGGTGCAACTTGACCTGCGGCAACGCCTGCGCGGCACCACCCAGT
This sequence comes from uncultured Chryseobacterium sp., assembly GCA_964394425.1. Lineage (GTDB taxonomy): Bacteria > Bacteroidota > Bacteroidia > Flavobacteriales_F > PHOS-HE28 > PHOS-HE28. Next base: position 62,768 of record CAYMXP010000010.1, read on the forward strand.
TCCACCACGACGTGCCGCTGGACCTGACGCTGGTGGGCGCCGGCTGGGAACGGCAGGACTACCTGGTCGCCGGCGACGATGAGTTCGGCAGCGCCACGCTCACGTGCGATCACGAGCCGGTGATGGCGATCATCAACGGCAAGGGCCGGCTCAACCAGGCGCGCATGGACCATGAACTGGTGATCCGTCCCGGGGAAGGCTTCCCCAGCCTGCTGCCGCGCACGGAATTCCGGTTGTATGCCGACGTGCTTCCCGACAGCGCCCTGGTGCGCGTGGAGCATATCTGGGCGGCTCCCGACCAGGACAACGTGGGCTGGGGCATCGAGGAGATCTCCGACACGCACTCCTGGATCGTCGACGGGCTCTGGCCCGCGGGCGCCCAGTTCAGCGGCAGGATCTTCTACCACGCGGGCGATCCGACCCAGTTGGACTTCGGGCTGTACGGGGCCACCGAGGCCGAGGCCATGCTGGTGTACCGCGCCACGCCGCAGGACCCCTGGGAGCTGTATCCCTTCTTCACCCTGAACGCCGGCAACCTGCTCGATGGCATGGGCAACTTCGTGATCGACGTGCTGCAGCAGGGGGAATACGCCTTCGCGCGCGGCAACGCGGTGAGCGGGGTGAACGAGGGGCCGGCGGGGAACGGATCGCTGGTGTTGTTCCCGGTGCCGGCATCGGACCACCTGACCCTACGCGGCACGGGCGACGGCCCGCTGGTATGCGACATCCACGGCGTGGATGGCCGTTCGCTGCTGCGCAACACCTTCACGGGCGCGGGCCAGTTCGAGCACGTGCTCGATGTCGCGACGCTCACCGCCGGTGTCTATGTGCTTGAGGTCCGCTCGACGAGCGGTGGGTTGATCGGCGCGGAGCGGTTCGAAGTGGTCGAGTGAGCGGCCGGTGGGTCGCCCGGCCCTTCAGTCGTGGTGGATGATCAGCCCGTAACGCGCGGCGGTGTAGCCTTCGAGCATCGTCACGCTCACGTTCACCATGTATTCCTGGTTCTCCGATGGGGTGAAGTCCAGGCTGGCCTCGCCGTAGGAATCGCGATCGGCCGAAACCTCCGTCCATTCCTCCAGCAGGTCGTCGTACTCCAGCACGGCCACGTTCACGTCCGATACGCCGCCATCGGCGAAGGCGCTGATCGTATAGGTCCAGTCGGGGCTCAGCGTACGGTACATGTCCTTGCTGTCGAAGATCAGGTCGTACTCCACATGCACGATCTCCTTCTCGGCTTCGTCCAGGTCGCGCACCTTGTCGGCCCCCGCCTTGTAGATCGGATAGGTCTTGGTGCCGTTGATGCATTGGGCGGCCAGGCCGCCGGCGATGAGCATGGACGAGGCAAGAAGGAAGCAGGAAGGCATGGCGAGGCGGGTCATGGGTGGGTGGGGTTGTTGATGCAAATCTGGTGGAAGCTATGTTCCTGATCCTAAGGTGGTCAACGTATCCACGTCCGGAAGATCACCGAGCAGCACCCGAAAAAGCGGCGGCAGGGCGTTGGGTCAACGGGTAAATTCGCTCCTCGAACGCCCCGCATCATGCGCATCCGTGCGATCCTCGGCTCCTTCGCGCCCATCACCCTCCAGGAGATGGACGGGGTGAAGCTGCTGGACCGGATCGACACCAAGTACGTGTTCGGCGAAAACCTGCTGCCGCAGGTGCTGGAGAAGCTGCGCCCCGAATACCGCGTGCTGGAGGTGGACGGGGAACGCGGTTCGCTGTACCGCACGGTGTACTTCGACACGCCCGGCTACCGCCACTTCAACGACCACCAGATCGACCGCACCCTGCGCAGCAAGGTGCGCTACCGCGAGTACGTAGGCAGCGGACTGAGCTTCCTGGAGGTGAAGCGCAAGACCGGCCGCGGCCGCACCAGCAAGGTGCGCCGCCCGGTGGAACGGATCCCACGGATCATGCCCGGGGAGCATCTGGCCTATGTGCATGAGGCGTGCGACGTGCGCGAACCGCATGCCCCGCAACTGTGGAACAGCTTCGAGCGCTTCACCTTCGTGCATCGCACCAGGTCCGAACGGCTCACGATCGATCGCGGCCTCACCTTCGAGCGCGATGGCACCACCGCGGTGCTCGGCCCGGCCTGCATCGCCGAGTTGAAACGGCAGGATGGCGATGAAGGCTCCCCCTTCCCCGTGCTCATGGAGGCCCTCGGACTGCGGCCCACCGGCTTGAGCAAGTATTGCGTGGGCCTGTGGAAGCTGGTGCCGGGAATGCACTACTGTGGATCGGAAGCGATCTTCCGGCACGTCCCTCAGCCGCTCCAGGAGGTGCGGGCGGCCGGCTGATGGCCGGGTCGCATCGCCCACCGCACCTTTGTGGCGATGGTCCTCCTGCAAAGCCTGCTGCTGCACCTGCCCCTGCTCCTGGGCGATGGCCACGACCCCACCTACGACCTGCGCCATCCCGATCGCACGTACATCCTGCCGGATGAATTGCTTGAAGTATCGGCGCTCACGGACGTGGACGCCACCACCGTGGCCTGCCTGCAGGACGAGGAGGGCCGGCTGTACCTCTACGACCTGATGGAAGGCCGCGTGACGCGAAGCATGCCCTTTGCCGAACCGGGCGACTACGAGGGCCTGACGCGCGTGGGCGCGGAATACTTCGCCCTGCGCAGCGATGGGCTGATCCACCGCATGGTGATGCTGGACGACCGGATGTCCACCACCGACACCTTCCGGCTGAAGGTGCCCAACCGGAACATCGAAGGCCTGGGCTACGACGAACCGACCGGGCGCGTGCTGGTGACCCCGAAGGACTTCATCAAGGGTTCGAAGGAGAGCCGCGACGTGCGCAAGGTGTTCGCCTTCGATCCGCGGAGCTGCGTGCTGGACAAGGAACCCGCATTGACGCTGTCGGTCGCATCCATCATCGCGCAGGCCCAGGCGCTGGGTTGCAAGGTGCCCATGCGCACCACCGACAAGGGCCGGGATGTTCCAGCGGTGAAGCTCAGGCTGTCGTCCATCGCGGTGCATCCGATCACGGGGCGCTACCACCTGCTCTCGGCCGCGGACCGGATCTACCTGGTGCTGGAAAGGAACGGGACCCTGGTGGACCTGCAACAGTTCGATGCGGACCTCTTCCCGAAGCCCGAGGGCATCACCTTCCTGCCCGGCGGCGACCTGCTGATCTCCAACGAGGGAAAGGATGCGCGGCCTAACCTGCTGCGGTTCTCCATGCGCGATTGACCCCGACCGGGCGTGGGATCCGGTCCGCATCACCCGCCTCCGGAAGTAATCTTGCGCCATGCAACGCGGAGTTCTCCTGAGCGCAATGGCCACGGCCTGGGCCGCCTCCCTTCCGGCACAACCCAGCGAGTTCAGCGCGCACGGTTACGCGTTGATGCGCGTGGAGAACGAGTACAAACTGGTGGTTCCCGACGAAGTGGCCGACCCGCTGTGGACCTGGCTGGAGCGGGAGTTCGGGCCGGAGCACATCTTCCTGCGCGCCTACGACAGCAGCTTCACCTCGCGCACGGCCACCGACCACATGGTGGACCAGTACTACGACGACGACCGCCGCCAGCTGCTCAACGCCGGGAACGGCGTGCGCCATCGCTCGCGCACGGTGCTCACCGATCCGGGCGACCGCAAGAACGGGCGCCAGCTCATGCAGGTGAAGATCAATCACGTGGACAACAACGCGTTGAACCGCGGGGAATTCAAGTACCGGATCGACACGGTGCGGACCGACAGCGGCGCGGCCGAGCGACACCCCTTCCTGGGCATGGTGGCCCCCATGCACCGGGCCGCCATCACCGCCACGCTCAAGGGCTACGGCATCGCGGCGGACAGCCTTTACCCGACGATCCTGCTCGACCAGATCCGCAGGCGCATCTACGTCTCACGCAAGGGCGAGCCTTTCGCCACCCTGACCCTGGACGCCGTGACCGCGCGCTACGAGGGGAAGGAGCACCACAGCACCGAGCTGGAACTGGAGCTGAACGAGATCGGCTACACCGAGGGCGACAGCGCCTCGCGCGCGGAAATGGAACGTCTGAACGGCATGGTGAAGCAGCGCGTGATGGAGCACTGGCCGATGCTGCGGCAGGACCAGACGCCGAAATACAAGAAGGCCTACCTGGCGCTGGGGCTCACTGCCTTCACCTCGCCCTACTCCCGCGATGCCGGCCCGAACTGGCCGGTGATCGGCGGAACCTCCCTGGTGGTCCTGCTGGCGATCATCGCGATCATCAAGGCCCGGAGCCGGAAGCGCGCGCAGGGGCCGGCGAACGCTTGAACGGGCCGGCCGCGCCCCGCGGTGTCCATCGGTCGCCCGGGCCTCATCCACCGTGCGGACGGGGAGTACTTTCGCGGCCCTCGTTCTTTTCACGACCCCATAGTTCAATGGATAGAATAGGAGTTTCCTAAACTCTTGATCCAGGTTCGACTCCTGGTGGGGTCACCATTGGCATGGCACGTTGAACGGAAGATCGCGGAACGCTGAGCGGATCGGGCCGGCATTCCGGCGCTTCGCCCTCCATGGTTCCCCCAACAGGCGCGTGTGAGAAAGTGACGCCCGCCCCGCCAATGCCCCCCTGGCATGGGGCTACCTTCGGCGTTGCCTGCGTGTGCTCATGGTGTCGCGTGCGCTCCTTGCGCTGATCCTTTCATGTCCGGTGGTGCTGCTGCACGCCCAGCCGCCCAACGCCGACTGCGGCAATGCCTCGCTGCTCTGCGCCCAACAACCCATCACCGACGAGGACAACACCGGGGCCAACGGCACGCTGCCGGGCTTCTGCACCACGCCGCCCACCGACTTCCTGCTCTGGTACACCTTCACCACCAACTCGGTGGGCGGCACGGTGAACGTGGACATCAGCGGCATCCTCTGCCCCAACGTGGCGGGCATGGACAACGAACTGAGCGTGGTGGTGCTGGAAGGCGACGGCAGCTGCGCGCCCGGGACCTTCAACGCGGCAAGCGCATGCGTGCAGGACAGCGTGGCGTTCACCCTCACGAGCAATGCGCTGATGCCCAACACCACCTATTGGGTGGTGGTGGCCGGCGTGGTGGATGGCACGTCCACCATCGCCGCGCAATGCGAGTTCAACATCGCGTTCAGCGGTCCGGGCGCCGACATCGTGGGCGTTGACTTCTACGCCAGCGACGACCGCGAGATCGGCGAGGGGACCATCGTGCAACTGCATGCCACCGGAGGCACCACCTGGGATTGGACCCCCACCGACGGACTGAGCGCGAACAACGTGGCCGATCCCTTCGCGCAACCCACCGAGACCACCCTCTACACGGTGACCACCGTGATCAACGGCTGCACCTATTCGGACGATGTGCTGATCGAGGTGATCCGCCTGATCGACCCCCCCAACACCTTCACCCCGAACGGCGACAACATCAACGACACCTGGGAGATCAAGGGCATAGACGACTACCCCAGTTGCGAAGTGAACATCTACGACCGCTGGGGCCAGCGCGTGTACCGCAGCACCGGCTACAAGGATCCCTTCGACGGCACCAGCAAGGGCAAGGACCTGCCGGTGGCCACCTACTACTACGTGATCGAACTCAACCAGCTCGAGGGGCAGAGCGCGCCGTTCACCGGATCGATCACCATCGTGCGATGAGGGGGCGAACGTTGGCGGTTGGCAGCAGGAAGTCGGCAGTGGCCATGCGGCAACGGGCCATGCTCTTCACCCTTGCCTGCTGCACGATGGCGGGCGTTCCCGCGCAGCAGACCTCGCAATACACCCAATACGTCTTCAACCACTTCAGCGTGAACCCCGCGGTGGCCGGCAGCAAGGACTGCCTGGACATCAAGCTGGGCTTCCGCAAGCAATGGATGGGCTTCGATGGCGCGCCCACCACGGCCTGGGCCAGCGTCCACGGAGCGATCAGGGCCAAGAACAAGCCCTTCCAGCCCAACCACCACGGCATCGGCGTCTGGGTGGAAGCCGACGACACCGGGCCGCTGGGCTACACGCTCTTCTACCTGGCCTACGCCTACCACATCCAGATGGCGCGCGATTACTTCCTCTCGATGGGCACCTTCGCGGGCGTGAAACAGGAGAAGCTGGACGCCGGGGAGATGAGCCTGGCCATGCCGGCCGATCCCGCCGCGGACAAGTCGCAGGCGGTGCTGGTCTACCCGGAGATCACCCCCGGCATCTGGGCCTACAACAAGGTGGGCTGGATGGGCCTCTCCATGCACCAGGTGCTGGGCAACAAGATCCCCGGCTTCGGCATCGACGGGGACGACGCGAACAGCCGCCTCACCCGGCATTTCAAGTTCAGCGCGGGCTACCGGTACAAGATCGGAAAGAACACCACCCTGACCCCGAGCACCCTGTTGAAGTACTCCGCGGGTTCGCCCATGGCCATGGACCTGAACCTGATGCTGGACTTCAAGCGCGTGGTGGGCGTGGGCGCCAGCTACCGCAACACCGATGCGGTGGCCTTCATGATGAAGGTGGCCTTCCTGAAGTTCTTCACCCTGGGTTACAGCTACGACATCACCACCAGCAAGATCCGCGTGGCCAGTTCCAACACCCACGAGATCATCCTTGGGATCAATCCCTGTCCACCCGGCGACCCGCGGCGCGACATCGTGCGCTGCCCGGTGTGGGAATAAGCAAACCGCATGAAGCGAACGATCCTCTCCCTCGCGCGTCCCTTCCTCATCCTCGCCGCCTGGATCCCCGCCGTATCCGTCGTGGCGCAGGATGCCTTCCACTCCTCCTATGTCTGGACCGGAGGGAACGGCCGTTGGGACGATGCCGCCATGTGGCGGCGCGAGGATGGCGCTTCGGGCGTTCCCGGGGCCATGGATCGGGCATGGATCGCATCGGACAGGCCGATCGCCGTTGAGATCACCGACGGCGCGGCATGCCATACGCTGCGCGTGGGCGGGCGGATGGACAGCGTGATCGTGACCGGCGCGCCGGAGGCCACCCTTTCCATCCATGGCAACTGGAACATGGAAGGGAAGGTGCGCTGGAACCTGCGAGGCACCGTGCTGCTTTCCGCACGCGAGGCGGGATCGGTGAACACGCGCGCGATCAAGATCCCCGGCGATGTGAAGATCGATGGCGGTTCGTGGGAGTTGCACAGCGCGCTGCACCTGGACGATGGGGCCGCTCTGGAGATCCGCCGTGGCAGGCTGCGCACGAACGATCACGCCTTGAAAGCCGGTGCGCTCACGATCCACGGCCGCGCCACGGACCGGTTGGATCCAGGAAGCTCGATCATCCTGCTCCGCTCCTTTCCCAAGGGTGATCCGCGGTCGCTGGATGGAGCCGGCATCGGGTTGATGGTGAACGGTGAAGCACGCCGATGGGACGGGGGCTCCATGCCGATGGAAGACTACCTGCGCTCGGCACCCACCTGCGGCACGGGCCCGGGTCAGACGCCCTTCACCGTGACCGCCTCATGCACCACCGACTACAACGGCTTCTGCGTGAGCTGCAACGGCACGTGCGATGCGGGCGTGGTCGTGAACATCTCGGGCGGCATCGGGCCCTTCTCCATCCAATGGTCCGGCGGGCCTACGACCGCGACCTGGGCGCCCGTGTGCGACGGCAACAAGCTGGTGCTGGTCACCGACCTGGGCCAGAGCATCGGCTGCTTCGCCAACGTGCAGGTGACCGAGCCGCCGCCGCTGGGCGTGTTCTTCTTCGGCTTGGACCAGCCCACCTGCGCCGACGTGTGCAACGGCTCGGCCACCACCTTCCCGGGAGGCGGCGTGGGGTTCGGCTACGTGTATGACTGGAACAACGGCGCCGAAAGCGGACAGAACCCTTCCCAGTTGTGCGCGGGGTTGAACACGCTGCAACTGACCGACGCCAACAACTGCGTGTACGACACGGCCTTCACCATCCAGCTTCTCCCGCTCACGGTGACGCTGACCACCGCGGATGCCGGCTGCTTCGGCGATTGCGACGGCACCGCGGGCGTGGTGGTGGGTGGCGGCGTTCCACCTTACGACTACGAATGGGAGCCGGGCGCTCCGGCGGGCGACGGCACGCCGGACGTCACCGGCCTGTGCGCCGGCAATTACACGATCCAGATCACCGACCAGAACGGCTGCGACACCACATTGACCTTCACCATCGATGAGCTGGCGCCCATCGTGCCCAATCCGGTGCATACCGATGCCACGTGTTCCTCGATCTGCGACGGCACGGCCGGCGTGAGCCCCTCCGGAGCGTCCGGACCCTTCGACTTCGACTGGGCGCCCGATCCGATCGCGGGCGACGGCACCCCGAACGTCACGGGCCTGTGCGCCGGCGACTTCACGGTAACGATCACCGACATCCCCACGGGCTGCGACACCACGATCACCATCACCATCCTTGCGCCGCCCGCGCTCGATGTTGAGTTGACGACCACCGACGTGACCTGCGCCGGCGATTGCGACGGCACGGGGGTGTTGACGATCGGCGGCGGTACGCCGGGGTATTCGATCACCTGGGCGCCCGGGCCGATCATCGGGCAGGGCACGCCGAACGCATCGCAACTCTGCCCCGGCAATTACACGGTGAACGTGACCGATGCCGCGGGCTGCGACACCACGATCGCCTTCACCATCAACGAGCCACCGCCGATCCTGCCCGACGAAAGCCACACCGACATCAGCTGCGCGGGCGCCTGCGATGGAACGGCGCAGGTGAACCCGACCGGCGGATCGGGCGCGCTGTCGATCACCTGGAGCCCCAACCCGCCGGTGGGCCAGAACACCTGTTGCATCAGCCAGCTCTGCGCGGGCGATTGGACCGCGACGATCACCGACTCGCTGGGTTGCGACACCAGCGTGACCATCACGATCATCGAACCGCTGCCGCTGATCGCCACGCCCTCCCAGACCAACGTGACCTGCGGCGGGTCGTGCGACGGCACCGCGAGCGTGAGCGTGAGCGGAGGTACGCCGCCGCCCACCTTTTTATGGACGCCGGCACCGCCACTTGGCCAGGGCACCGACAGCATCAGCGGCCTCTGCCCGGGGCCCTGGAGCGTGCTGATCACCGACGCGAACGGCTGCACCACCACGGTGAACTTCACGATCCTCGACGCGGTGCCGCTCCAGTTCAGCCTGCAGGTGAACGACGCCAGCTGCCCCAGCGCCTGCGATGGCGATGCGGGCGTGATCGTGTCCGGCGGTCAGCCGCCTTATCAATATGACTGGGATCCCGATGCGATCAACGGCGATGGCACGCCCAACGTGACGGACCTCTGCCCGGGCGCGTACACGCTGACGGTGACCGATGCGCTGGGCTGCGACAGCACGATCGCCTTCACGGTGGGTTCACAGCCGGCGATCCTGCCCAACGAGGTGGCGACCAACACCACCTGCAACGGCGGCTGCGATGGATCGATCATCCTCTCGCCCACCGGCGGCACGGGCGTGTTCACCTACGACTGGACACCGACGCCGCCCAACGGCGACGGCACCGCCAGCGCGCTGAACCTCTGCGCCGGTGTATGGAGCGTGACGATCAACAGCGGTGCCTGCGACACCACGCTCTCCATCACCATCACCGGGCCGCCGCCCTTCGACATCACGCTCTTGACCACCAATGCGGTGTGCAACGGTGATTGCAACGGCACGGCTTCGATCACCGCGATCGGCGGCGGCACCCCCGGGTACGACTACCTGTGGAGCCCGGCGCCGGGCGGCGGCCAGGGAACGGCGGATGCCACCGGCCTGTGCACGGGCGCGTGGAGCGTGACCATCACCGACGACGCGGGCTGCGACACCACGCTGGCTTTCACGATCACCGAGCCGCCTCCGATCGATCCGCAATTGACCACGACGCAGGCCGGTTGCGGTGGAGCTTGCGATGGCACCGCCAGTGTCGCCTCCGGCTTCGCGTCCTACGACTGGGCTCCCGGTCCCATCACCGGGGATGGCACACCGGCCGTCAGCGGATTGTGCTCCGGCATGTACACGGTGACGATCACCAATGCCGCCGGTTGCGACACCACGGTCCAGTTCTTCATCACCACGCCGAGCGGGATCGAGGCCGATGCGTTCGTCAGTAGCGCTTCCTGCGCGGATGTGTGCGACGGCTCCATTTTCGTGAACCTCATCAGCGTCGTGTTCCCGGTCACCTTCGACTGGACCCCGGATCCGCCGAACGGCGACGGCACGGCGAACGCCACCGGCCTCTGCGCCGGACAGTGGGTGCTGTTCATCCAGGACGGCGCCGGATGCGATACGGTGATGGTGTTCGATGTTGGCTCCCCCACGGCGATCCTACCCAACGCGATCATCACCAACGAGACCTGCAACGGGCCGTGCGACGGCACGGCCTCCTTCCCCGCGAGCGGTGGCACGCCGGGGTACACCTTCTTCTGGACCCCCGTGCCGACCGAGGGCCAGGGCGTGGCCGCATCCACCACGCTCTGCGCCGGCGCCTACACGGTGCTGATCACCGACGCGGCGGGCTGCGACACGCTGGTCGCCTTTGAGATCCTGCCGGCGCAACCCATCGATGCACAGCTCACCACCACGGACGTGTCCTGCTTCGGCGATTGCGACGGCACCGCGACGGTGGATCCCTCGGGTGGCACGCCGCCCTACCTCATCACCTGGACCCCGAGCCCCGGCGGAGGCCAGGGCGACACCACCGCCACCGGGCTCTGCCCCGGCAACTGGAGCGTGACGGTGGAAGACGTCAACGGCTGCGACACGACCATCGCCTTCACGATCAGCGAGCCGTCACCGATCGTCCCCGACCTGGTCACGGTGGATGAAAGCTGCGCGGGCCCATGCAGTGGATCGGCGAGCGTGAACCCCGGCGGCGGCTCGGGCTCCTATGGTTACGACTGGCAGCCACCACCCGGCGGCGGGCAGAACACGCCCAACGCCACGGGCCTGTGCGCGGGCGTGAACTACACCGTCACCGTGAGCGACTCCTCGGGCTGCGACACCACGATCGCCTTCACCATCGGCACCTACGCGGCCATCGTGCCCAACGCGAGCTCCATCCCCACCAGTTGCAGCAATGCATGCGACGGCATGGCCACCGTGGGGCCGACCGGCGGCGTTCCGCCCTACGACTATTTCTGGGCGCCCACGCCTCCCGGCGGCAACTTCCAGCCGCAGGCCACCGGCCTGTGCGCCGGCCTCTGGAACGTGACCATCACCGACTCGCTGGGCTGCGACACGATGATCAGCCTCCTGATCACGGGGCCGGAAGCGTTCGTGGATAACGCCGTGGCGGTCGGGCCCTCCTGCAACGGGGAATGCGACGGGAACATCTCGGTGGCCGTCACCGGCGGCTCGCCGCCCTATCTGTACGACTGGGAGCCGGACCCCATCAACGGGGATGGAAGCTCCTTCGCCGCGGGCTATTGCGCGGGCACCGTGACCCTGCTGCTCACCGACAACAACGGCTGCGACTCGCTCTTCACCTACGTGCTCTCCGAACCGCCGCCGATCGCCGTGAGCGCCGATGCCACGCCCAGCCAGTGCCAGCTCTGCATCGGCACCATCACCATGCACGCCTCCGGCGGATCGCCGCCCTTCAGCTATTTCGTCACCAGCCCCGACACGCTCTTCTTCACCACCGACAGCGTGTTCTCGGGATTGTGCGCGGGCATCTTTACCGTTCAAGTGCAGGATGCGTCCGGCTGTTCAATGCAATTGGTGGTGCCGATCACCGACAGCAACGCGGAAGTGCTGACGACCACCGATGGCGACGTGGCCTGTCCGGACGACTGCGATGGCACGGTGTCCGTGTCGTTCACCTGTTCGGATCCGCCCTGTACGATCGCCTGGTACAACGGCCTGGGCGTGGACCTGGGGCAGAGCGGACCGGTGCTCACCGGCCTCTGCGCGGGGATCTACCTCGCGGAGGTGACCAACGCGAGCGGCTGCATCGCGATCGACACCGCGATGGTGAACGCGCCCGATCCGATCGTGGCCAACAGCAGCAGCACGCCGGTGAGCTGCGTGGGAACCTGTGACGGCACGGCCACGGTGGGGCCCACGGGCGGCACCCCGCCGTACGACTACGACTGGTCGCCCGACCCGCCCGGAGGCGATGGCGGGCCGCAGGCCACCGGCTTGTGCGCGGGCGTGTGGAACGTGACCATCACCGACGCGGCGGGCTGTGGCACCACCGCGGGCGTGCTGGTCCTCGCGCCGCAACCGATCACCGCGAGCGCCGTGATCGTCGACCTCGCCTGCGGCGGGGTGTGCGACGCGAGCATCGTGGTGAACGCCTCGGGCGGCGCGGGGGGCTTCAGCTACGACTGGACGCCGGACCCACCCATCGGCGAGGGCACCCACGCGGTGCAGGACCTCTGCGCCGGTGACTGGACGGTGACGATCACCGACGGCAACAACTGCACGGCCACGTTCACCTACACCATCAACGAACCCACGCCGATCATCCTCGACGCCAGCATCACCAACAGCCAGTGCGGCCTGTGCAACGGCGGCGCCACGGTGAACATCAGCGGTGGCTCACCGCCGTTCGGCATCGCCTGGATGGACCAGGGCGGCAACACCATCGGCACGGGGCCCGCCATCGGCGGCCTCTGCGGGGGGATCTACACGGTGAACGTCACCGATGCGATGAGCTGCACGGCACTGCTCGCCGTGCCGATCATCGACGTGAACGGCGAGATGCTCGCCACCACCGACGGCTTCACCACCTGTGCGAACACCTGCGATGGAACGGTGAGCGTGAGCTACGTCTGCTCGCAGCCGCCGTGCAACGTGGAATGGTTCGATGCGCTCGGCGCGTCGATCGGCTTCACCACCGACACCGCCACCGGCCTCTGCGCGGGTGAGTATCTGGTGATGGTGACCAACGCCGCCGGTTGCGTGTCGATCGACACGGCCGGCGTGGCGCCTTCACAGATCATCATCCCGAACCTGAGCAGCATCCCGGTGAATTGCGCGGGAGCCTGCGACGGCATGGCCACCGTGGGGCCGGCGGGCGGCGTGGCGCCGTACACCTTCAACTGGGAACCCGATCCGTTGGGCGGCGACAGCCTGCCGCAGGCCACGGGCCTGTGCGCGGGGGTGTACACCGTGACCATCGCCGATGCCAGCGGCTGCGACACCACCGTGAGCGTGCTGATCCTGGAGCCGCAGCCCATCACCGCGGCGGGCGTGATCAGCGATGTGACCTGCGCGGGCGATTGCAACGGGGGCATCGTGGTGACCCCCGCCGGCGGGACCGCGCCGTACAATTACGACTGGTCACCGGACCCGCCCAACGGGGACGGCGGCAATGGCGCCTTCGACCTCTGCGCCGGCGACTGGGTGCTGACCATCACCGACAACAACGGATGCACCGCGGACTTCACCTTCACGGTGAACCAGCCGCCGCCGCTCGCCCTGAGCGCGTCGGTGATCCCCAGCGAATGCCAGTTGTGCATCGGCGAAGCGGTGGTGACGGCCACCGGCGGAACGCCACCCTACGCCTTTGCCTGGCTCGATCCGGATGGCATCCTGATAGGCACCGACAGCGCGATGACCGGCTTGTGCGCCGGGTTGTACACCGCGGTGGTGAGCGATGCCGCCGGCTGCGGCGCCCAACTGATCGTGCCGGTGACGGACAGCAACGGCGAGGCGCTTTCGACGAGCACCACGGCCACCACCTGCCCGAGCAGCTGCGATGGCACGGCGAACGTGGACTTCTTCTGCGGTGATCCACCCTGCGCGATCGCCTGGTACGACGCCCTGGGCAATGATCTGGGCGGGAGCGGCAACGGCATGGACAGTCTGTGCGCCGGCATCTACTTCGTACAGGTGACCAACGCCTCGCTCTGCCTGTCGATCGACACGGCGATCGTGACGGCGCCGCCGCCGATCAACGCCAACCTGAGCACCACGCCGGTGAGTTGCTTCGGCCTGTGCGATGGATCGGCCACGGTGGGTCCAACAGGAGGAACGGGAACATCGTTCACTTACGACTGGAGCCCGGGACCGATCATTGGCGACTCCACGGCGCAGGTCACCGGCCTGTGCGCGGGGATCTACTCGGTGCTGATCACCGACAGCGTGGGCTGCGACACCACGATCGCGGTGCTGATCATCGAGCCCCAACTGCTCACCGTTTCCGCCGCGATCACCGACGTGGCTTGCGCCGGCGACAGTACCGGCAGCATCGTCGTGACGCCGGGAGGCGGAACGCCCGGCTATCTCTTCGACTGGTCGCCCGTTCCACCGAACGGCGATAGCACCGCCAACGCGCTGGGGCTCATCGCCGGCGACTGGACGGTGACGATCACCGATGCCAACGGCTGCGACACCACCATCACCTACACCATCAGCGAACCGCCGGCGCTGCAGGCGCAGGTCTCGCCGTCGCACAACCTCTGCTTCGGCGACTGCGAGGGTTCGGCGGCTACCGTGATCAGCGGCGGGGTGCCGCCCTATGCGATCACCTGGTTCGATGGCGGTGGCGGGGTGATCGCGCAGGACAGCCTGGCGATCGACGGCCTCTGCGCCGGCAACTACCTGATGAGCGCGATGGATCTCAACGGCTGCATCACCGAGGTCTCGTTCCAGATCACCGAGGGCGCCCCGATCGATGCGGCGCTCGCCTTCACCGGCGAAACCTGCTTCGGGCCGTGCGACGGCGCGGCGGTGATCGCTCCCTCCGGTGGGACCGGTGTTTTCAGCATCGTGTGGACCGATCCCTTCGGGAACACCTTCGCCATCGACACCACCGCGGTGAACGGACTTTGCGCGGGCACCTGGAGCGTGGGCATCAGCGACACGCTGGGCTGCGACACCAGCATCGCCTTCACCGTGCTTCCCTACGCGCCCATCGTGCCCAACACCGGCCTCACGCAGGTGACCTGCAACGGCGCCTGTGACGGCGGCATCGTACTCGCACCATCCGGGGGGATCGGCTCCTACGACTTCGCCTGGAGCCCGGTGCCGCCCAATGGCGACGGGACCAACCTGGCCACCGACCTCTGCCCCGGGAACTGGAGCGTGACGATCACCGATGACGTGGGCTGCGACACCACCTTCACCTTCACCATCACCGAGCCTGACGCGCTCGCGCTGATCGTCGACGGCATCGTGGATGCCAGTTGCGCCACCGCGCCGGATGGCGCCATCGCGATCACCGTGGGCGGCGGCACGCCCGCCTACCAGACCAACTGGCAGGGTCCGGGCGGCTTCACCTCGGGCACGGAAGACATCAACGACCTCCTGCCCGGCGCCTACCTGCTCACCATCACCGACGACAACGGTTGCACGCTGGACACCACGCTCATCGTGGGAGCGCTCACCACGATCGTCGCCGATGCGGGCATCGACACCAGCTTCTGCGGCGGAACGGCTGTGGTGTTGGACGGCAGTGGGAGCACGGGCGCGACCAGCTACCTCTGGCAGGACGGCGACGGGAACACCGTGGGCACCACGGCGATCGTCACCCTGACCGGCCTGGCCTCGGGCACCTACACCTTCACGCTCACGGTGACCGACGGACCCTGCTCGGCCGCCGATCAGGTGACCGTCACCGTGCTGGCCCCGCCCATCGCCGATGCCGGACAGGACCAGACGATCTTCATCCAGGACGTGGCCACGCTCGGTGGCGACCCCAGCGGCCCACCGGGCAGCGTGTTCACCTGGATGCCGGATTCACTGGTGAACGACCCCTCGCTCCCCAACCCGATCGCCGATCCGGGACAGAGCCAGTGGTTCGTGCTCACGGTGATCTCGCCCAACGGCTGCACCGACATCGATTCGGTCTTCATCACCGTGGTGCCCGACGTGGTGATCCCCTCGGGCTTCACGCCCAACAGCGACGGATGGAACGATGAATGGATCATCGACTTCATCGACCTCTTCCCCGACTGCGAGGTGGAGATCTACAGCCGCTGGGGCGAACTGCTCTTCCAGAGCGACGGCTACGCCGAGCCCTGGGATGGCACCTACAACGGCGGCGAGGTGCCCATCGGCACCTATTACTACGTGGTGAAGTTGAACGACCCCGACTTCCCCGAGCCTTACACCGGGCCGTTGACCGTGTTGCGTTGAACCCATCGCCATGCGAAACCGACTCCTTCTCCTTTCCGCGCTGATGGCGAACGTGCTGTCGGCCCAGCAGCTGCCCCAGCTGAGCCAGTACGCCTTCAACGACTACCTCTACAACCCGGCCGTGGCTGGCAGCCGTCCGTGGTTCGAGCTGCGCACGGGCCACCGCTACCAGTGGGTGGGCATCACCGACGCCCCGCGCACCTTCACCCTGAGCGGCACCACGCCCATCGGGGAGAAGATGGGCGTCGGCGCGCTGGTCTATACGGATCACGTGGGGCCCACGCGGCGCACCGGCTTCCAGGCCAGTTATGCCTACCACCTGCGGCTCAACGAGGAGGTGAGGCTTTCGATGGCGCTATCCGTCGGCGCGCTGCAGTTCCTGGTGGATGGCAGCAAGATCATCTTCCACGATGGATCGGATCCGGTGATCGACGACCAGGTGCGCGGCGACCTGGTGCCCGACGCCACCTTCGGCGCCATGGCCTACCACGAGGATTGGTGGGCGGGCTTCGCGATCCCGCAACTCGCCAAGGGCAAGATCTATTTCTACGACGAACAGGACGAAAGCCTCAGCGAACTGGCCACGCACTATTACGCCATGGGCGGCTACCGCTGGCGTTTCAGCGATGACCTGCGGCTGGAGCCGTCGCTACTGCTGAAATACGTGGAGCCCGTTCCCGCGAAGATCGATGTCACCGCCACCCTCCATTACCGCGACCTCCTCTGGTTGGGGGTCACCTACCGCACCAAGGATGCCCTCAGCGTGATGCTCGGCGGCTGGGTGAAGGAGACCTTCCAGTTCGGTTACAGCTACGACATCACCACCACCAACCTGAAGAACTACAGCGACGGCACGCACGAACTGATGCTGGCGATCACCTTCAACAAGGAACGGCCCGCCGCCGATGCCTCACAGCCGGCCACGACGCCCTGAGCGGTCGCCGATCAGGATCGCTTCAGGAAGGCGTCCCAGCCCTGCGCGCGCAGTTCATGCCGCCCGCCCTGCCTGTCGATGAGCGCATGGCCGCTGTTCCTGTCGGTCATGTGGCCGATCACCGTCAGGTCGGGGTTGCCCTTGATCTTGTCATGGTCGCCCTGGGCGATGGTGAAGAGCAGTTCGTAGTCCTCCCCGCCGTTCAGCGCACAGGTCGTGGGGTCGAGGTTGAAGTCGCGCGCGGTGCGGTGCGTGGACGGATCGATCGGGATCTTCTCATCGTAGATCTTCACGCCCAGGCCCGAACCGCGCGCCAGGTGGATCGCCTCGCTGGCCAGTCCGTCGCTGATGTCGATCATGCTCGTCGGCCTCACCCCGAGCGCTCCCAACGCCCGGATCACATCGCCGCGTGCCTCCGGCTTCAACTGCCGCTCCAGGATGTAGTCATGCCCGGCCAGGTCGGGCTGCGCATGGGGCGCCTCGCGGAACACCGCCTTTTCACGCTCCAGCACCTGCAGGCCCATGTACGCGCCGCCCAGGTCGCCGCTCACCACCAGCAGATCGTTCTCCTTCGCTCCGCCGCGGCACACGAGCTCCTCCTTCGGCGCCGCACCCACCGCCGTGACGCTGATGATGAGCCCGCCCACGCTGCTGCACGTGTCGCCGCCGACCAGGTCCACGCCGTAGGTCCTGCACGCGAGCAGCACGCCCGCGTACAGTTCATCGATGGCCTCCACGCTCATCCGGTTGCTCACGGCCAGGGCCACCAGCACCTGGCGGGGTTTCGCGTTCATGGCGTACACGTCGCTCAGGTTCACCACCACCGCCTTGTATCCGAGGTGCTTCAACGGCACGTAGCCCAGGTCGAAATGCACGCCCTCCACCAGCATGTCGGTGGTGATCACCTGGTGAAGGCCCCCGGGATCGATCACCGCGGCGTCATCGCCGATGCCCTTTACCGAGGAGGGATCCGTGAGCGCCACGCGCGAGGCGATGCGCTCGATGAGGCCGAATTCGCCCAGCGCGGAAAGTTCGGTGCGTCCCTGGTCCATGGGCCGCGAAGGTCGCGACACGGCGCCAACCCGCGGCGTGGCTCGATCAGGCGGCCGCCACACCCGGTCCTCCGGGCCGATGGTCAGTACCTTTGCGGGCATCATTGGAACAGATCCAGAGAACGATGATCAAGGTCTCCGAACCCGCCAAGGCGGAAGTCAACAAGCTCCTCGGCCAGGATGGTCGCGGTCCGCGGCACTTCGTGCGCGTCAGCGTGAAGGGCGGCGGCTGCTCGGGCCTCATGTACGACCTCGCCTTCGACGACCAGATGAAGGAGGGTGACAAGGTGTTCGAGGACAACGGGGTGAAGGTGGTGGTGGACCGCAAGAGCATCCTCTACCTGGTGGGCACCACGCTCGACTTCAGCGGCGGTCTGAACGGCAAGGGCTTCCAGTTCGTGAACCCCAATGCTTCACGTACCTGTGGGTGCGGTGAGAGCTTTTCCATTTGAACCTTGGAAATGCAATGAACCGCAACGACGCGACGACGCAACGAGAATGCATGCCACGTCAAGGGTGGGGTGAGCTTGCCCTTGAACTCCCGTTGCGCACCCGTCGCGTCGTCGCGCCTTGCCTTCGCCGAAGCGGCTTCGCGCAGGCACGGTCGTCGCGGTCAGTCTTCTGAGCCATGGCCCAGGACACCGACGATATCCTCCGCGAGTTCACCTCGAAAGAGTACGCCTACGGCTTCGTCACGAACATCGAGAGCGAGAAGGCCGCGAAGGGCCTGAACGAGGACATCGTGCGCTTCATCAGCGCGAAGAAGAACGAACCCGCGTGGATGCTGGAGTGGCGGCTCGAAGCCTTCCGCCTCTGGCGGAAGATGGAGGAACCCGCCTGGGCGCACGTCCACTACCCGAAGATCGACTACCAGGACGCCTATTACTACAGTGCGCCGAAGAAGAAACCGCAGCTCAACAGCCTCGATGAGGCCGACCCCGAACTGGTGAAGACCTTCCAGAAGCTGGGCATCTCGCTGGAGGAACAGAAGAGGCTGGCCGGCGTTGCCGTGGACGTGGTGTTCGACAGCGTGAGCGTGAAGACGACCTTCCAGGCGGCGCTGAAGGAGAAGGGCATCCTCTTCTGCTCGTTCAGCGAAGCGGTGAAGGAGCACCCCGAGCTGGTGAAGAAGTACATCGGCAGCGTGGTGCCGCGCACCGACAACTTTTTCGCCGCGCTCAACAGCGCCGTGTTCAGCGACGGCAGCTTCTGCTACATCCCGCCGGGGGTGCGCTGCCCGATGGAACTGAGCACCTACTTCCGCATCAACGAGGCCATGACCGGCCAGTTCGAGCGCACGCTGCTGATCGCCGATGAAGGCGCGTACGTGAGCTACCTCGAAGGCTGCACCGCGCCGATCCGCGACGAGCACCAGCTGCATGCCGCCGTGGTGGAACTGGTCGCGCTGAAGGACGCGGAGATCAAGTACAGCACCGTCCAGAACTGGTACCCCGGCGACAAGGACGGCAAGGGCGGCATCTACAATTTCGTCACCAAGCGCGGACTATGCCTGGGCGATCGCAGCAAGATCAGCTGGACGCAGGTGGAGACCGGCAGCGCGATCACCTGGAAGTATCCGAGCTGCGTGCTCAAGGGCGACCACAGCACGGGCGAGTTCTACAGCGTGGCGGTGACGAACAACCGCCAGCAGGCCGACACGGGCACCAAGATGACCCACATCGGCAAGGGCACGAAGAGCACCATCGTGAGCAAGGGCATCAGCGCGGGTTTTTCCAACAACAGCTATCGCGGCCTGGTGAAGATCGGTCGTGGTGCCAGGGGCGCGCGCAACTTCAGCCAGTGCGATTCACTCCTGCTCGGCGACCGCTGCGGCGCGCACACCTTCCCCTACATCGAGAGCGAGAACCCCAGCGCCATGGTGGAGCACGAGGCCACCACGAGCAAGATCGGCGAGGACCAGATCTTCTACCTCAACCAGCGCGGCATCGAGACCGAGAAGGCCGTGTCGCTCATCGTGAACGGCTACTGCAAGGAGGTGCTGAACCAACTGCCGATGGAGTTCGCGGTGGAGGCGCAGAAGCTGCTGGCGGTGAGTTTGGAGGGGAGCGTGGGGTAGTGTGGTCGCGGGTCCGCGGTCGCGGGTCACGAGTCCACGGCAAGCACGTCCGTGCAACCCCAACCTGTACCCGGCAGCCTGCGATCGACCGGAGCGATCACCCCGTCGTCACGAAATACATCTCCAGTTCGCCCTTGCCCTTGGCGCTCACTTTGCCGCGCGGGACGAACCGCAGGTCGGACGCGCCCTTCACCAAGGCGTGCGTGCTCTCGCTGATGTTCACCCGGCCCGCTTCCCCGGACGATTCCATGCGCGAAGCGATGTTCACCGTGTCGCCCCAGATGTCGTAGGCGAACTTCTTCACGCCCACGATGCCCGCGACCACCGGTCCGGTGTGGATGCCCACGCGCATCTCGAAGGTGGGCTGCCCGGCGGCGGCGCGTTCGGCGGCGTGCCGCGCCATGAAGGCCTGCATCTCAAGGGACGCCTTCACCACATCGAGGGGCGAGCCGTGCCGGGGATCGGGCAGGCCTCCCGCGGCCATGTACGCATCGCCGATGGTCTTGATCTTCTCGATGCGGTACTTCTCCACGATGGCATCGAAGGCCTTGAAGCAGCCGTCGATCTCCGCCACCAGCGCGGCGGGCGTGAGCCGTTCGCTCAACGTGGTGAAGCCCTTGAAGTCGGTGAAGAGGATCGTGGCCTGATCGAAATGCCGG
>CAYMXP010000011.1:0-78329 GCA_964394425.1 uncultured Chryseobacterium sp.
CCTCTTCATCTCGGTGGCGCGCATGATCATTGCCGGCCACGAATACCGCGGCGAGGTGCCCTTTCGCAATGTGTACCTCACCGGCATCGTGCGCGACAAGCAGGGCAGGAAGATGAGCAAGTCGCTGGGCAACTCGCCCGACCCCATCGAACTGATGGACCGATACGGCGCCGACGGGGTGCGCGTGGGCATGCTGCTTTCCTCGCCCGCCGGCAACGACCTGCTGTTCGACGAGGCGCTCTGCGAGCAGGGCCGCAACTTCAGCAACAAGATCTGGAACGCCTTCCGGCTCGTGAAGGGCTGGCAGGTGGCGCCCGCCGGCCCCGCCCGGGATGCCACCCCGCAGCCCGAGCACGCGCGGGTGGCCTGTGCATGGATGCGCTCGCGCGTGCGGCGCGCCACCACGGAGATCGACGCGCTTTTTGATCAGTTCCGGATCAGCGAGGTGCTCATGTCCACTTACAAGCTGGTGTGGGACGACATGTGCAGCTGGTACCTGGAGAGCATCAAGCCCGCCTTCGTGGACGGCGTGGCGCTACCGATCGACGCTTCGACCTACGAGGCCACCATCGATCTGTTCGAGGACGTGCTGAAGCTGCTGCATCCCTTCATGCCCTTCCTCACCGAGGAGCTGTGGCACCACCTGCGCGAGCGCCGCGAAGGGGAGGACCTCATCGTCGCCGCATGGCCGAAGGGCGGCACGGGCGATGCGGCGATCGAGGCCGAGGTGCAACATGCCTTCGACCTGGTGAGCGCGGTGCGCGGCGTGCGGAACGAACGCGGGCTTTCACCCAAGGAGCGGCTTCAGGTGGGTCCGATGGGCGGCACCCCGCTGACCGCCGCTTCGGGATCGCTCGTTGACAAGCTCGCTAACACCGGCGAACTCACCGGCCCGTTCGGGTCCATGCCCGCGGGAGCCACCGCGGTCTTCTCAGGTGCAACGGAATATGTGGTCCTGCTCCCCGGGCTGGACGCCGCCGCCGAGGCGAAGAAGGCGCGGGAGGAGCTGGGTTACCTGCGCGGGTTCCTGTCCAGCGTGGAGAAGAAGCTCGCCAACGAGCGCTTCGTGACCGGTGCGCCGCCGCAGGTGATCGAGAACGAGCGGAAGAAGAAGGCCGACACCGAAGCGAAGATCAAGGCGCTGGAGTCGCGCCTCGGTCGGCTGGCGGAGTAGAAGGACGCCGACGCGGGCCGCCGCGATGGGGCGCGCGTGGCGGCGGGCGTTCCCGGCCATCCATCTACTTTCGTTCCCATCGACGCCGATCACACATACGCCGCCATCGACATCGGCTCCAACGCCGTGCGGCTGCTGATCGGCGGCATCCTGGAGCGCACCGACCATCCGGTGGTGAAGAAGGTCCAGCTGGTGCGCGTGCCGGTGCGCCTGGGCGAGGACGTGTTCGGCGGTGGTGGCATCGGGAACGACCGGCGCGACCACCTGATCAAGACCATCAAGGCCTTCCGCCTGTTGATCGACGTGTACGGGGTGAATTATTTCCGCGCCTGCGCCACCAGCGCCATGCGCGAGGCCGCGAACCAGGCCGACGTGCTGGCGCGCGTGGAGATGGAGACCGGCATCGACATTGAGGTGATCGACGGCCGCACGGAGGCCGACCTGATCACCAACACCTTCTGGACCCAGGACCTGCTCAAGGACCGCGACTACCTCTACATCGACGTGGGCGGCGGCAGCACCCAGCTCACCTGGCTGCGCCATGGCCGCCGCATGAAGAGCCGGAGCTTCCGCATCGGCGCCGTGCGCATGTTGAAGGACAGGGTGGAGCCCGCCGAATGGGACCAGGTGACCGCCTTCCTCGCGGAGGTACACGACGCCACCGACGGCTTGATGGGCATCGGCACCGGCGGCAACATCAACCGCCTCTTCAAGGAGAACGGCAACCGGTACGGCGAACCGCTGGAGCGCGAGCACATCCGCAGGCAACGCGACCGCATCGCGGCCTTCAGCGTCGAAGACCGCGTGAAGCTGCTGCGCCTGCGCGAGGATCGCGCCGACGTGGTGGTGCCCGCGGCGGAGATCTACCTGCGCATCATGCGGGAAGCAGGCATCCAGGAGATCTTCGTGCCCAAGGTGGGCCTGGTGGACGGCATCGTCTATGACCTCTACATGAAGCGACTTGGCCACCTGCGCTATGCGCGGCCCGAAGCATCGCCGGTCCCGTCGAACTGAGCAGTTTTGCCGCGTGAGGTGCCGGCTGTTCCCGTTCGCATGGCTGTGTGCGTTCGCTTGCGCGGCGCAGCAGCCGTGGACCATCGGCGTACGCGGCGGCTACGGCTTCATGGCCCCACACCACTACAGTTTGTGGTATCTGGTCGAAGAGCACGCGCTCACCGGCGAGGCGTTCGTGGAGCACGCGTTCAGCGGGAGGCGGGAGTGGCATCATGCCTACGGCGGACCGCGTTGGGGCCTGGGCTTCCTGATCACCGACGCGGGCAGCCCCACCTACATCGGCACGGCCATGCGGCTGCTTCCCTACCTCGACCTTCCACTGCATCGCGGCGAACGGCTCTCCATCAACGCGCGCATCGGCTGGGGCCTCGGTCATGTGGCCCGGCCCTTCCACCGCCTGGAGCATTACAAGCAGAACGCGATCGGATCGCACCTGAACGGCGGCGTGGTGCTCGCCCTGGAGGCGCGGCGCGCGTTCGGCCGCGCCACCGTGGCCGCGGGCCTCTCACTGGACCATTGGTCCAACGCGGCGTTCAAGATCCCCAACCTTGGCATCAACGTGGCCACGGCGAACCTTTCGGTGAGGTACCGGATCGGCGGGGAGCGGCCGATGATGCCGGCGATGGACACCGCCTCGTGGAAGCAGGTCCGCACCAGCGCCTTCATCGCCTTCTCGTGGGGATCCCAGCAGGTGTACCCGGTGGGGAGCGGACGCTTCAACGTGTTCTCCCTGAACGCCACGCTGCACCGGCGCCTCACCATCAAGTCGTCGGTCGGTGGCGGGGTCGACCTGTTCAACAAGGAGTCGCTGGCGGTGCTCGATCCGGAGTTGCAGGGCGGGAGCCGCGCCGCGCTCACCCAGATGGGCCTGCACGCGGGCTATGCGCTCTGGTTCGGCCGCCTGTCGGTCCCCATCGACGTGGGCATCTACCTCATCACCCCGTACGATGAGAAGTCGGTGCTTTACCAGCGCATCGGCATGCGCCAGCGCATCGGATCGCGCTGGACCGCGGCGCTCATGCTCAAGACGCACTTCGGCACCGCCGACCATTTCGAACTGGGCCTGTGCTACCAGCTGCGATGAAGACGCGCGCCATCCCGCTGCTCATGCTCCTCGCCTCGCTCTCCGGCTGCGACAAGGCGGAATGGGACGATTGCCTCACCTCCACCGGCGAGGTGCGCATGGACGAGCGCGCGATCGCGCCGTTCACCCACATCGACATCAGCGACAACGTGGACCTGGTGATCACCCCCGACACGGTCGATCGCCTGGTGCTCGAAGCCGGCGATGGCCTGCTGGAACAGATCGTCACCGAGGTGATCGACGGCGCGACGCTGCGCATCCGCAACAACAACACCTGCAACTGGGTGCGGCGCTTCGACGTGCCCATCGTCGTCCACCTGCGTTGCCGCGACCTTCGCGCGATCACCTACCGCGGCACCGGCGACATCAGCGCCACCGGCACCCTCACCACCCCGTCCTTCATCCTGCAGCAATGGGGAGCGGCGGGAACCGTGCGCCTCGACCTGAACACCGCCTACTGCGAGGTGAAGCTGCACACGGGCACGGGCGACGCCATCCTGAGCGGCGCCACCGACGACCTGGTGCTCTACGCGGGATCGTACGGCCTGCTGGATGCGGGTGCCTTGCTCGCACATGCCTGTTACCTGAGCCACGCGGGCAGCAACGACATGATCGTCCGGGCCGATGGGGAACTGGGCGCGATCCTCACACAAAGCGGCGACGTGTATTACGCGGGCGATCCGGTGATCGCGTGGAGCGAGATCAGCGGGTCGGGCCAGTTGATCAAGGTGGATTGAAAGCGGTGGTGCGCCGGCGATCAGTGCCCTGACCGGGGATCGATCGGACCGCGCCGGTGGAAGGATGGACCGTGGGGCCGGGCTCACTCCCGCACCCAGGTGCCCCGCGCGGCGATGCGCCCGGCGGGATCCAGCACGCGGAACCCGTACAACCCTGCCGCCAGCCGTGCGGCATCGATCGGGGTCCTGTCACCGTCCAGCGGCTGGCGCAACACCTCGCGTCCCGTGGATCCCGTGATCACCAGCATCGATCCCGGCATGACGCCCTGCATCACCAGATCCACCGATCCAATGCCGGGGTTGGGGACCAGCTGGGCCCCCTGCCCGGCAAAGGGCATCATCACCGTCCGAACGGGGGAAAGGACATGCCCTCCGCTGATATCCACCTGGCGAAGGCGGTATTGGTTCAAGCCCCGGAAGGGATCCTGGTCGAAGAAATGATACTGCTGCATCTGCGTGCTGTTCCCCACGGCCGGCACCGAGCCGATCCATTCGAATTGCCCGTCGTCGCCCGACCGCTCGATCTCGAAGCGGTCGTTGTCGATCTCGCTGGAGGTGGTCCATTCCAGTTTCACGTCTTCATCCACCGCGAACGCATCGAAACGGACCAGCTCGATGGGCAGCACCGTGCAATCGAGCGATGCGCCGTTCTGCAGGGTCCAGTTCAAGCTGAAGCCCACGCTGCTGAGCGACCAGTTGCTGATGTACATGAGGAACACCTGCCCCGCGGTCACCTGCATGCCCGGCACCCAGCCGCAGCGTTGCGGTGGCACCAGCGGGCAGGTGGCGAAGGTGGCGGGGATGCCGTAGCTCACGCTCGTGGGAGCGAACTGCGGTGGAGAAAAAGTAGGATGGCCCATGCCCGTGGCGTAGCTGCCCGTGCTCGCGAAGGTGGCCGGACCGCTGGAAGCCGCACAGCGGATCGGGGTACCCGTCGGCGGGCAGATGCTGGAGGGGGTCGTGCCGGTGGGGTAGGGCCCCCAGATCGCCCAGTCGTAATCGTCGGGGCCGATGGGCGCGATCGTCATGCCCAGGTTGCCTCCCGAACTGGGCGAGAACACATACCAGGTGCCCTGGTTCTCCACCGGATCGAGGCAGCCCGCGTTGGTGGCGTTGATGTCGGCGATGCCCCCCTCGTTGGTGGTGTTGTTGCTGAAGGCCACGTTGCTGCAAATGGTGATCGCGCCCAGGCAATCCTCGGGCGGGGGCGGCGGTGGGACGCAGTCCACCGTGTTGGAGTAGGTGATGCCCGGTGCCGGCGGCGTTCCGGAGTTGAACACGCCCGCGCCGCCCAGCGCGAGGGTGTAGGAGTTGTCCGTCTGGAACGGTCCGCTGTTGTTATAGGTGATCACGATCGTGTTGTTGATGTACACCCCGATCTGCACCGTTACCGATGGCACCCCGGGGGGCACCGTGTAATAGGTGAACGGCCCGCCATTGATGCTCACCCCCACGTTGGAGCTTCCCCAGCCATCCCCGAAACTGTCGTAGAGCGTGAGGGTGTACACGCAATCGCCCGCCGGCGGGGTGGCGCAGGTGATGACCAGTGGTGCGCAACTGGCCAGGTTCGCGCAGGGGTACGCATCGACCAGCACGCGCAGCTGCCCGGTGAAGGTCGCCGTCCAGGTCACCGTCGACTGCAGCCCGCAGCCGTCGTCGTTGTATGCGATCGAGCCACCGCCCGCGTTGTTGTAAAGCGTGATCTGCGTGTCGAAGGTGGCCGTGCAGGTGCTGAAGGTGTAAGTGTTGCCCGCCACCACGTTCACCAGCGCGTATTGCCCGCCCTGCACGCAGGGTACCGTCGTGCTGCCCGGGCAGGGCGGGGTGATGGCCCCACCCGCCTGCAGGTTGTTGTTCGGGCACTGGCCATGAACGGCCAGTGCGGCGCTTGTGATGATGACCAGGGCCGTGGCACGCATGGTGGAAAGGGATCGCGCTCTTTGCGAAAGTCCGTCACGCCGGCATGAAAGGATCGCCGCGCGGCGAACAAGTTATCCACCATCCGCCGCGGTGCGCAACGGGACGCTGAGCATGGTCCTTCTCGTTGTCGCCGGGGATCCCCATCTTGCTGGCCCTAACCGACCCCCATGGCACGTCATCATCAAGTCGCTTTCTTGCTGCTGGCCACCGGCACGACCGTCCAGGCTCAACAGACCATCACCTCCATCGCCGATGGGCTGATCACCAACCCGCTGGTGTGGGATTGCTTCTGTATTCCTCTTCCCGGGGATACGGTGATCATCCAGCACGACATGGTGTTGAACACCGACTATGGTTATTCCTCGGGCCTGGTGCGCATCGACCCCACCGGCAGGTTGGTGGAGGATGTGCCCCGCTCGGTGGGCATCAATGGTTCGGGCAGGCTTGAGGTCTTCGGCCACCTCGAGCTGGCCAACCTTTACAATGGTCCGGGGACCGAGGTGACCAACGGGGGCACGCTGGTCTGCGATGTCGGCTGGTTGATCGAGGGCGACGCGACCTGCAACGGAAGTGTCTACGGGCTGGACAGCCTGCTGGTGAACGGCCAGCTCCAGATCAACGATACGCTCCAGGCGAACAAGGTGTACGTGAACACCACCGGCTCCATGGACGGCGTGTCGCCCGTCCTGTTGTTCGACGACTTCCTGGTCCTGGGAGTGGCCGAGTATTTCGGCGGCGAGCTGGTGGTGGACGACGACATGCTGAACATGGGCGACCTGGAGTTGAACAACATGACCGCCACCATCGGCGACGACTTCGGCAACGCGAACGAGATGGCGCAAAGCGGCACGCTGGTGATCGACGACGATTTCTATAACGCCGATACGACCGGCATGCTGAACCCCGATGCCGTGGTGAACGGCGCCATCCAGTGCCGCGACTGGTTCAACGCGGGCAACCTCTCGGGCTTCGGGAATTTCTGCGTCCAGGACACCACCGCCAATTCCGGTTCGGTGAACGGCACCCTGGACCTGTGCGACCTGACCCCGGCCACGAGCGTTCCGCCGCTCATCGACTACAATACCGGCACGGTCGCTCTCGCCGTGACCTTCTGCGATGCGGGCCCCTGCACGGTGGGCATGGTGGAGCCCGGCCATACCGCCCAGGTCGCGATCGTGGTGACCGATGACCTGCTGTTCATCCCGTCAGGCCCTGCGGAACCGCTGGACGCGTTCCTGCTGGACCCCGCTGGGCGGCGCCTGGCTGCGAAGCCCCGGCAGGTGGATGGCGGGATCGTCTTCAGCCTGGAGGGATCCAACGCCGGGACCTATCTGGTGCAGCTGCGTTGGCGCAACGGGCACACCCGGACGCAACGCTTCGTGCTCGTGCGTTGACCGGCCTGTTCCTTCGGGTCCGGGCTTGATGGCCGGCACGGCGCGCCGGCCCCATCGCCTGCGTTTTGCAAGGCTTGAACGAACAGCGATAGCTTCGTGGCGGTCCCAACCTGTTCACCATGAAGACCCCACCGCGCATTCCGTTCCTTTTTCTTCCGCTGCTGCCCATCCTCGCCCTCGCCCAACAACCTGTCAACGGCGGCTTCGAGGATTGGTCGGACGTGTTCGCTTTCGAGACCATCGATGCGTGGCGCACCGGCAACTGGCAGATCCCCGGGGTGGCCACCACCACCAAGGTGCCTGGCCCCAGCGGGCTGTACGCCGCGCACCTGGAGACGGAGATCGCCGGGAACGACACGGTCTTCGGTTTCATCATGCACGGCAACTTCGTGAACGACATCCCCACCGAAGGCGTTCCCTACAACTCGATGGTGCAATACGTGGAAGGCTGGTACCGCTGCGACCTGCAACCGGGGGATTCGGCGGTGCTGGTGGTGGTTTGCTGGGTGGGCGGGTCGCCTGCCGTCGGCAGTACCTGGCTTTTCGGCGGGTCCCAACCGGCGTGGACCCAATTCCAGTACACCCTCGGCGGGCCGGTTCCCGCCCTGGCCGATAGCGTGGCCCTGGGCGTGGCCAGCTCGAACCCCTTCGGCAATGGAGCGATGGATGGCTCCTGGATCGAAGTGGATGCCATCGAACTCACCACCGTGCTGCTGCCCGTGTCGCCGCAACTGCCCAACAACGACATGGAGCTTTGGTCCGACGTCGTCACCGAGGAGCCCGATGATTGGTTCACGTTCAACCCGGCGCTCGCGGGGGTCGGGCTGACCCCGGTCACCAAGAGCCTCCTGGCCAATTCGGGCAACCATTCGATCCGCATCGAGACCCTGGACCTCGGTGGCGATACGCTGCCGGGCGTCCTGTCCAACGGCCCGATCTCCTTCACCGGCACGGTGGCAGGCGCGCCCTTCACCGACATGCCCGTCTCGCTGGACGGCTTTTTCATGTACGAGCCGGTGGGATCGGACACGGCCATGATCTATGCACAGTTCAATGCGGGCGGCACCCCCGTGGGCGGCGCGGTGTACGGTTTTTCCGGCGCGGTACCTGCATGGACGGCGTTCAGCGCGCCGGTGACCCTGGCCTTGCAACCCGATACACTGATCCTGGTGGTCTTCTCGGGCGCCAACCCGGGCTCCGCGCTTTACCTCGATGATCTCTCGTTCGACATTCCCACCGTCGTGAACGAGCACGGCGGGCCCAGGAGCGTGTTGTTCCCGAACCCGGTGCATGATGAGCTTCACCTCGCATGCTCCATGCCCGATCTCCGCCAGGTGCGCATCCTCGATGCCCTTGGGCGCACCGTGCTTGAGCCCATGTCGGTCGTTGGCCGGCCGATGCCCATGGATGTCGCACGACTGAAAGCGGGCCATTACCTGGTCGAATTGACCGGCGACCGGCGGGTGGAGCGCCTGCCCTTCATCAAGCAATGAAGGAGGACGCGTTCATGCGCGCGGCGATCGACGAAGCACGTGCCGGCGCGAGCGAAGGCGGCATCCCGATCGGTTCGGTGCTGGTGCGTCATGGCCGCATCATCGCGCGCGGGCACAACAAGCGCGTGCAGCAGAACAACCCGATCCTGCATGGCGAGATGGACTGCATGAACAACGCGGGCCGGATCGGCGGGTTCAAGGACACGGTGATCTACTCCACGCTCATGCCCTGCTTCATGTGCGCGGGCACCATCGTCCAGTTCAAGATCCCCAAAGTGGTGGTGGGGGAGAGCAGGAGTTTCACCGGTGCGCGCGCTTTCATGGAGAGCCACGGCGTGGAGGTGGTGGACCTGGACCTTGAAGAGTGCGTGGCGATGATGCGCGCGTTCATCGCCGCGGAGCCCGGACTTTGGAACGAGGACATCGGCGAGTGAGCGGGAGGGGAACGCACCACCCCCGGTTCATAACCATCCGTTGACAACGGGCTTCCGGATACCCTGCCCGATAGCTTGGCGGAACACGTCCGACCAAAACCCGCGAACATGAACTCCAAGGTCCTGATCGCCGCGCTCGCCACGGCCGTGGCGAGTTTCCTGCTGGGCTGGGTGGTCTTTGGCATGGCCATGAAAGGATATTACGATGCGCACGCCAGCGATGCCGCGAAGGCGCTGATGAAGGATCCGCCCAACTTGCTGGGTCTGGCCCTGAGCAACCTGGCGTGGGGAGCCTTGCTGGCCTGGGTGCTTTGGAAGATGGGGGTTTCGAGCGCCGCTGGGGGCTGGTTGCCGGGCATGGTCCTGTTCGGTCTGATCGCCGTCGGGTTCGACCTGTTCATGCTGGCCATGTTGAAGTGGTTCACCGACAAGACCGTCGTGGTGGTTGACATCCTCATACAAGGCATCCTCGGCGCCATCCTGGGAGCGGTCGCGGGGGCGGTCCTTGGCATGGGCGGAAGCAAGAAAGCCACTGCTTGATCCATCTGACACCTCAACACGAACAACCATGAACACCAAGGTCATTTACGCTTCGCTGGCCACCGGCATCGCCAGCTTCTTCCTGGGCTGGCTCGTCTTTGGGATCGCCTTGGACGGGTATTTCAAGGCCCATACGCTCACGCACGCGGGCTTGATGAAGGACCCGCCGAACATGATCGCGCTCGCGATCGCCAACCTGGCCTGGGGGTTCACCCTGGCCTGGCTGCTGTGGAAGATGGGGGCCACCAGTGCCTCGGCGGGGCTGGTCCCCGGGGCCATCATCGGACTGCTCTTCGCCCTGGCCTTCGACATGTACATGGCGTCGTTCATGATGCTGTACAGCGGCAGGATGGTCATCGCGGTGGACATCCTG
Source organism: uncultured Chryseobacterium sp. (assembly GCA_964394425.1). Classification (GTDB taxonomy): domain Bacteria; phylum Bacteroidota; class Bacteroidia; order Flavobacteriales_F; family PHOS-HE28; genus PHOS-HE28. The sequence continues at coordinate 10,164 of CAYMXP010000011.1, forward strand.
GTGAACGCAGCGATGGGCGCCGTGCTGGGGGCCGTCGCCGGGGCGGTCCTGGGGATGGGTTCGAAGACCGCTTCTCCCGCATAGGCACCGCTGCGGCCGCTCCATGCCGCAAGGCCGGTGATGGACCGGCCGTGCAGCTTGGGCGCTTTGGCGCGATCCGGATATGGTGGTCGGCCGCGCCGGATGGTGATCCCTCCTGCAAGCGGTCCCCGCCACGAGAGGAGAGGAAAGGGAGATCCCCATCAGCGATGTGCCGAGCATGACCTGATCGGAGGCCACGGGTTGTGCGACCTGTGGTGATCCACACGCCGCCCGCCGTTGGGCGAGCGGCCCCACGAGGAGATCCGCGGACCCATCCGGAGCATTGGATACCTTGGTGGCAGATCCCCGTCCCATGAAAACCACACGCGCGCTCTTCGTCCTGGTCCATGTCCTCATCACGGCAGCATCGAGCGCGCAGACCGCGCCGGTGATCTGGAACATCAAGGCCATCCTGCCCGAGGGACGCACCCTCGACGTGAAGGCCTTCGATCCTTCAGGCGTCCAGCACGATGTGAAGGCCATCGAGGATGGAGATGCCCACATGCTGAACGTGAGAGCGCTCGCCTCCGACGCCCAGGTCCCCATCAAGGTCATCGCCGCCGATGATGCGTTCGCGCCGGTAAAAGCCATCGGACCCGACGGCAGGCTTTGGGACGTGAAGGCGTTGACCCCGGACGGTTCAAGGCTTGACGTGAAAGGGATCGCGCGCTCGGGGCGTGTGATCCACATCAAGGCGCTGGGTCCTGATGGCGCCGTCTACGGCGTGAAGGCCATCAGCCCGGCCGGCAGGATGTACGACGTGAAAGGGTTGAAGATGCTCGACGAGGAGGTGGAGATGGTGCTCAATGGGGTGAAGGTCGCCGCGCACGTCAAGGCCCTGCCGCAGGTGGGCGGCGACGAGGAAGACCTCATCTGGAACATCAAGGCCATCGGGCGCGATGGTCATTTCATCGACCTCAAGGCGATCGACAAGGGGGGGAACATCCACGCGGTGAAGGCTTTCATGGAGAACGGGAACACGCAGGTGATGGACGTGAAAGCCCTGCTGGGCGGAAAAAAGCTGCCGGTGAAGGTGCTCGTGAGCGACGACCCGCTCTCGCCCGTGAAGGCGATCGGCGACGATGGAACGATCTACGATGTGAAGGCCATCCTGCCGGACAAGACCATTCTCGACGTGAAGGCCGTGCGCCGCGATGGCAGCATCTACCACATCAAGGCCATCGCCCGGGATGGGACCGAACTGGGTGTCAAGGCGATCTCCCCACGGGGTGAATTGCGCGACATCAAGGGCATGAAGTTCATGGACACCGACCAGGAGATGGTGCTGAACGGCGTGGCCGTGCGCGCACACATCAAGGCGCTGCCTCAGGTGGATTGATCCGAACGGTCAGGGGGTGGCCCCGGGATCCCCTCCGTTGCTGGCCGCAGTTCCTTCCGATCCGTACCATCGGCTTGCGCTGGACGGTCGGGGGGTGCGTGGCACTTCCTCCCCGCCCCGATCGCCGGATCCCATCATCCGATCGTCATGCGGTCGCGCCACCGACCGGCCTGGTACCTCGGCCATGCCGCCTCCCGATCATCGAACACGACCCGAGAGGGCGACCGAAGCGGAACTCGGAATGGAGAGCGGCCTCCGCCAGCCTGCTCGGGCGTTCAGCCGATGACCTCCGCCTGCGGATAGCGTTGTTTCCAGAAGGGCAGCGCCTTGAGGCTCTTCAGATGCACGATGGTGCGGGGATCCAGGCGCACTTTCACGAACGTGACACCTTCCTTCTTCGGCTGGGTGAGGATCAACTGCTTCTTCTTCTTGCTGCCCATGGTGGTCCGGGATCGGGAGGGTTGCCGATGCCTTCAGCCGATGCTTCCGGTCCGGTTCTCCGTTTCGGGCCGCGAAAGTAGTCGATCATCCGGAGCCGGCGATCCCGGCGGGCAAAGTCGATGGATGGGTCGGTCGTGACAACCCATTGTGGATCAGGGTGGAATACAGGCTGGACGTTGGCCAAGAACCACCGTCGAATGGTCGGAACCCCTTGCAAGCAGGAGGTGCTGCCACCTCCATGGTCGCTACCTTGTCCCCGCCGGGCGACGCTTCCCGCGTCGGCAACCACCGGTGCCGGACCGCTGAACCGTTGACCGATGCCTGAGAACGACCATGCGGGCACCCTTGATCCTCCCCAGTTCCTGACCGACGCGGCCCCTGCCGCCTTTCCAGCCATGGAGGCCACCGAGCGTGCCCTCATCGCCGGGCGCTTCGTCAACAGCACGCACCGGCATGTGTTCCTCACGGGCAAGGCGGGCACGGGCAAGACCACTTTCCTTCACGCACTGGCGCGCGGCACGCACAAGCGCTTCGTGATCCTGGCGCCCACGGGCATCGCCGCGCTCAACGCCGGGGGGGTCACCATCCACTCGCAGTTGCAGTTCCCTTTCGGTTCGTTCGTGCCCGAACGCGACCTGCCGGCCGACGTGGACGACTACGGCGCCTTCGTTGACCAGCGGACCCTGGCCGGCCGGGGTTTCATGCGCGGCGAGCGGCGGGCCGTGTTACGCGAACTGGACCTGATGGTGATCGATGAGGTGAGCATGCTGCGCGCCGACCTGCTCGACGCCATCGACTTCCGCCTGCGCTCGGTGCGGGGCAGCCAGCGGCCGTTCGGGGGCGTGCAACTCCTGTTGATCGGCGACCTCTATCAGCTTCCTCCGGTGGTGAAGGAACGGGAGTGGAGCGTGATGCGCCGCTGGTACGCCAGCCCTCACTTCTTCTCTTCGCATGCGCTGGCCCGCGACGGCTACGTGCATGTCGAACTCGACCGGATCTTCCGCCAGCAGGATGCCCGTTTCATCTCCCTCCTGAACAACTTCCGCAACAACACGGTGACCGCCGCCGACGTGGATGAGTTGAACCGCCGCTACAAGCCCGTGACGGGGAAGGAAGATGAGGGTGTGATCACGCTCACCACGCACAACGCCACCGCCGACGAGATCAACCAGCGCGCGCTGGAGAAGCTGCCCGGAAGGTCCCAGGCGTTCGAAGCGTTGGTGGAGGGCGATTTCCCCGAGACCATGTTCCCCGTGCTCCGGCGCATCGAGCTCAAGGAGGGCGCGCGCATCATGTTCACCAGGAACGATGCGGCCAGGGCGTACGTCAACGGCAGGCTCGCCACGGTGGAACGGATCACCTCCGATGGCGTGGAGGTGCGGATGGACCCCGATGGCGAAGGCCCCGGACCGGCCTATGTGCTCAAGCAGGAGACCTGGGAGAACAAGCGCTATTCGGTGGACGAGACCACAAAGGCCCAGCGCGAGGACGTGATCGGGAGCTTCACGCAATACCCGGTGAAGCTGGCCTGGGCCATCACCGTGCATAAGAGCCAGGGCCTCACCTTCGACCGGGCCATCATCGACGTGGGCCGTGCTTTCGCGCCGGGGCAGGTCTACGTCGCGCTCTCGCGTCTGCGCACGCTCGAGGGGCTGGTCCTGCGCACGCGCATCGATCCTTCGGTGGTGAGCACCGACCGGGAGGTGGTGGCCTTCCACCAACGCGGCGATCAACAGGAACCGCTGCCCGAACAGCTCAAGGCCCGGCAGGCGGAATACCTCGCCGGCCTGCTCGCCTCGACCTTCGACCTCTCCGGGATCCTCAAGCGCGCGGGTTACACCCAGAAGGACCACAACGAGAAGGCCGAATTCGAGGACGAAAGCATGAAGAGCGCGCTCACCGTGCTCATGGACCGGCTGCGCGCCGAGGAGGAGAACACGCGGAAGTTCCGCAACCAGTTGCAGCGGCTGCTCTTGGAGGAGAAGCGGGATGAGCTTCTCGCACGGCTGGAGAAGGGCGGCGCCTACTACGCCGACTTCCTGCTGGCGAACATGAAGCACCTGCACCAGCATCTCATCCTCGTCGAAAGCCTCGCCCGGACCAAGGAATACGCGAATGCCTTGCGCGACCTGGACGGCATGCTGATGAAGAAGCTGGAGGAGATCGCCAAGGTGGCTTACCTCACCCACTGCATCCTCACCGGCGCGGAGATCCAAAAACAGGAGAAGCGCCTCGAAGCCCTGCGGGCACGGCGGCTGAAGCTGATCGAGGAGGTGCGCGGCTGGGCGCGCGAGCACCATCCGGAGGTGAGCACGAAGACCGGCCGCGTGCGCAAGCGTCGTTCAGGGGATGGAACGGCGAAGGAGCGAAAGGAGAAGAAGCCGAAGGGAGAGACGTTCACCAAGACCTTCGAACTGCTCGAACAGGGCCTTGATGCCGGGGCGATCGCGGAAAAACGTGGGCTTACCGTCGGGACGATCGAATCGCACTTCGCGCGGGGCATCGCCAACGGGGAAGTGGAGATCGACCGGGTGATGGATGTCGATACGCGCGACATGATCGCGGTGCATTTGAACGCGGACGGACCGGACACGATCAAGAAGGCCTTCAAGTTCTTCGAGGGGAAGCACAGCTACGGGAAGCTGCACATGGTGCAAGCCTGGCTTGCGAGCCAACGGTGAGCGGCCGGCGCGCTCACTTCACGACCGTGACGCTTCCCACGAACTCCGCCTTCTGCTTGTCGAAGCTGGAGCGGCAGTTGAGCTTCCAGACATACGTGTCCTGCTGCACCACCTCGCCGCCCTCGTTCATGCGCGTGCCGATCCACGCATTGTAGCGGTCGGTGGTGCGGAAGATCACCTCGCCCCAGCGGTCGAAGACCTGCAGTTCGTATTCCTCCGGGTCGATGTCGTTGCCCAGGATGTAGAAGAGATCGTTCATCCCGTCGCCATCGGGCGTGAAGGCATTGGGCACGAAGACAAGGAACTCGTCGTGGATGAAGACGATGAGCGTGATGCTGTCGGTGCAGCCCAGCGCATTGGTCACCACCAGCGTCACGGGATACGAACCACCCTCAAGATCCGGGAACTCGTAGGATGGATCGGGGAGCGAGGAGGTGTCCAGCCCGGCGATGTCCCAGGCGTAGGTCAACGGGTCGGGCGTGGCCTGTTCGACGAACTGGATCAGCGTTTCGAGCGTGGTGGTGGGGTTGGGGCTCCAGGTGAAGTTGGCGATCGGCGGGGCCAGCAGCGTCACCAGGTCGGCGATCGTCGTGTCGCTCACGCAGCCGTTCGGCCAGGTGACCGTGGCGGTGACGTCGTACGACCCGGCATCCGCATAGGTGTGCAGCACCGTGGCCAGCGCCGTGGTGGTGATCCCATCCCCGAAGTCCCAATCCACGTCCGCGTTGCCACTGGTGTCCACGATCGAAAGCTCCACCGTGAAGGGCGCGCAGGCCAGGCCGCTGTCCACCGTGAGGATCACCGGGGGTGGTGCCTGGATGTCGATCCACACGCAATCCGATGCCGGTGGACTTTCGCAGCCGTCGGTCAGCATCACGCAGAGCTGCGTCGAGCTGGAAAGCACCACGGTCGTGGATGACGATGGGCCCGGTCCGCTTCCCCAGTCGTACAGGTAAACGCCATCACCACCGGCGGCCACCGCGTTCACCGGTTCACCGATGTTCGCGCAGCCGTACACCGTGTCCGGCACGATCACGCTGAGGGGGTCGAGCAGGTCCACGGTCATGTCCAGCGTGTCGCTATGGCAGCCGTTGGCGTCAACGGCGTACACCGCATAGGTGGTAAGTGACGGAGGGCTCACGGTATGTGGTCCGTTCCCGACCAGTCCCGAGGTCCATGTGAAATTCACCGGTGCGGATCCGCCGGTCGTGCTCGCGCTCAAGGTGGCGCTGCCGCCCACGCAGATCGTGGTGTCGTTGCTGGCGAAGATCAGGATGGCCGCGGGCTGGGCGATCGTCGCCGAGACCGTGTCGGTGCAGCCGCTGCCGCCCGGGCCTTCGTAGATCACCACGGTGTAGGTGCCGGCGCCGCCGGTGAAGACATCGCCGTTGCTTCCCGTGGTGCTCTGCACGGGATTGCCGCCGGCGTCGGTCCATTCATAATCCCACGGCCCGCCGTTCCCGTTGGTGATGATCTGGATCGACCCGTCCAGCGATCCAAAACAGGCCGCATCCTGCACCAGGCTGTCGTTGGTCATGAAGGTGCTCACGGCCTGCACGTCCAGGACCGTATCCACCATGCATCCACTGGCATCGGTGAGCGTGAGCGTGTACGTTCCGGGCGCGAGGTTCGGGTAGTTGCCGTTGTTCACCTGCACCGTTCCGTTCAGGTCGAAGGTGAAGGGCGCGGTGCCTCCCACCGCCACGCCGTCGATCTCCCCGGGCAGGCCGTTGCAGCCGGCCCCGATCGCCACGGCGTTCAATCCCAGCAAGGGATCGATCGTGAAGCTGATCGTACCGGTGTTGCCGATGTTGCCGCAGAGGTCCTCCACATCGTCCACCAGCGAAAGGTCGTAGGCCCCGCCAAGCAGCGGCGGGGATACGGTGAGCAGGAAGGTGTTGTCCTGCGAACCTCCGGCGCCGCAGATCGTGCTCGCCACCTGGGTCACCGCGTACGGGCCTCCCGGTCCGGTGATCGAAAAGTCCGTGGGTTGCACCGTGGCGCACAGCACGAACTCGCTCATCTGCACCACCAGGGAGTCGTGGGCGCAATTCATGCTCAGCAACGTGTCGATGGTGGGTGGGGTGAGATCGAAGATGTTCGCCGTGGATCCGGGGATGCCGAAGTCGAGCGTGTATCCGCCGCCCGCGAGGGTGTGGTTGCTCACGTACAGCGCGTAGCTCTGGCCGACGGTGACGGGGATGCAGGGTTCGTTCTGCGACCCGGGCAGGCCGTTGGCTCCGGTCACACCCGGGTTCGCCGAGAAATTGCAGCTCACCTCCGGAGCCGTGCCGGAGAAAATGTCCGAGCAATTGGCCGCGGTCAGGTCGAACACCGCCCAGTCGTAATCGTCGGTCATGATCGTGGGCGTGATCGAAAAGCACAGCAGGCCGGAGCTCTGCACGGTGAAGTCGTACCAGAGGCCGTTGTCCTCCCCGCTGCCCAGGCAGGAGATCCCCGTGTTGATCTCGTTCGGGTAGTTGCCTTCGTCGATCGGGCTGGTGAGTTCCTGGTAGGTGGTCTGGCACACGCCGATCGCCCCGAAGCAATCCTGCGTGGTCGGCGGGGGCAGTGGGCCCGGGGCTGTCACGCCAAGGTCGTAGGCCGCGTGGCAGTTCGGCCCGAAACCCGACCAGCTGTCAACCACGATGAAGTAGGCGAGCCCCGCCGTCACCCAGCCCTGCAGGGTCTGGTTGCCGCCCGCGCTGTAGGCGCTGCTCACGCAATTGCCCCCCGCCGGGCAGCCTTCGTACAGGAACAGCCCCACATAGGCCGAGGCGGAGGTCAAGGTGACGGTGATCAGTCCGCTGACGGCGGGAATGAACGCGTAGAGCTGGTCTTCGCCGGCCAGGTACAGACCCGACCCGCAGATCGTGGCCGTTCCGGCGTCGTAATCGTCCATGCTGCCGCAGTTGGTCAGCCCGGCCGCGTTAAAAGGAAGAGCGATGGGGGCGGCCAGCGCGGTCGCGCAATCAGGGCCACCTTGCGCGTGAGCACGGGTCGCGAGAGCAGCGAGGGCGATGATCAGCCAGCTTCCGGTGCGCATGCCGAACAAATATGCGACGCGGGTGCCATGTGGCATGGTTGCCCTGCGGCCAATGAACGAAAAACCCCCGCCGGGGAGGTCCGGGAGGGGTTTTTCAGGCGCGGTGTGTCCGGTTCAATTCACCAACGACACCTTGCCCTCGTAGCCGATATCGCCCAGGTGCAGGCCCTCCTTGATCTCCACCATCCACACGTAGTCGCCGGGTTTGCACAGGTCCCCACGGTTCATGATGCGCCCGGTCCACGGATTGGTTGCATCGCTCGTCTCGAACACCAACCGTCCGGTCCTGGGCTCATAGATCGCCAGGTGGAATTTCACGCCGAGATCCTTCAAGGCCTGCGGCATGAACAGGTCTTCGTTGCCATCGCCGTTGGGGCTGAAGGCGGCCGGTGCCAGCAGGTTGTAATCGTTGTCGATCTTCACGAGTTTCTCCACGATGTCCTGGCAGCCCATTTCGTTGGTCACCGTCAGGCGCGTCTGGTATTCACCCTTGGCGCGATAAACGTGATCGGGATGGGCCACCTTGCTGGTGCTGCCATCGCCGAATTCCCAGAAGTAGGTGGCACCGCCGTGGCTGCGGTTCTCGAAGTGAACGCTGGGCACGTGGCCGGCGTATTCCTGGCGGATCCAGTTGAAGGAAGCCTCGGGCACCTCGTGGATCACGATCAGGTCCGCGTAGGGTTCGTTGGTGATCGCGCCCTTGCCGGGTGCCGACATGGAGAGGGTGACGGTGAAGCGCCCCGGCTTGGTGAAGGTGTGGTTGGGGTTCGGTTTGTTGCTGAAGCTGCCGTCGCCGAAGTTCCAGAGGTAGATGCCGGTCTCGGGCATGTTCCGCACGTTGAACTCCACGGCGGCCCCTTCGCATCCTTCCGAAACGCTGGCCACGAAGGCGCCTCGTTTTTCGGCCTCGGGCGTGGTGCCCGCGGTTCCGGCCTGGGAACGGTCAACGGCCGAGCTACGGCTGTTCACCTGGCCGCCGTTGGTCCCGGTGACGCTGTTGGCGGCTGCGGCCGTTCGGCTGTTCGCTGAAAGGACCTCCTCACCTCCATCCGTGGCCGACCCGGTGCCCATGTCCTCGCTCGTTGAGGCCCCGTTGGTGAACGATCCAGCTTGATCGATCGCGCCGTTGGGTCCGGTGGCGTTCTCCATCGCCCGATCGTCCTTCACGCTCAACTCGGTGTGGCCAGCCGGATCCACGGCCTCCGGACCGCCGGTCAGGTACCAAGCGCCGCCACCCACCACCACCAGGCCCGCGACCAGCGCGGCGTAGAAACCGGCCGAGCCGATCCAGCCGCCACCGCCACCGCCATCGAGGGTCTTTTCCATCTGCGCCCAATCGGCGGAGTTGTAGGGGACCTCGAACTGCTCCAGGCTGTTCTTGATCGACCGTTCGAATGCGTCCATGCCGTTCATGTGCTTACAGGATCTTGTGCTCCTTTCTAAGGAGTTTCTTCAGGTTATGTTTCGCCTTGGCCAGGTTGCTCTTCGAGGTGCCCACGCTGATGCCCAACGCGTCGGCGATCTCCTTGTGGGTCATCTCCTCGAACACATACAGGTTGAAGACCGTGCGATAGGCCGGGGTGAGTTTCTGCATCGCGTTGATCACGTCGGCGGGTTTCAGGTCGGATTCCTCCTCCGGCCCGTCGTCCTGCAACACGTCCTCCTCGTCCTGGTCGCCGAAATCCTCGATGCTTCGCTCCTCGCCCAGCAACAGGTAGGCGTTCTTGGTGCGGCGGAAGTGATCGATGGCCGTGTTCACCATGATCCGCCGGATCCACCCCTCGAAGCTGCCGGCCCGGTTGAAGCGGTCCATGCTGCGGAAGACCTTGATGAAGCCATCCTGCAGGATGTCCTTCGCCTGGTCGTGGTTCTTGGTATAACGCAAACAGACGGCCATCATCTTCCCATAGAAGAGCTCGTAGACGCGCTGCTGGCTGCGACGCTCACCGGCGATGCATCCATCGATGATCGCGGCGAACGCTTGCTCCACGGCCTCCATGCCCTGCCATGTAGGCCGAAGACGGTCTTCCTGCTGGGTGGTTGCCGCTTGCGTCACGTTCATGGGCTGCCGGGGGTGGAAGATAGGTGCCCGGGACCATGACGGCCAAACTTGTCAGCAAGTGAGCCCATGGCATGACGTGCATGGGGCTAATTTCGCCCGCTCTGCGGCCCGAACCCGACCCGGATGCGACCGCGTCGGGAGGCTTCTTCGATGCAACGACCCAAACCTCACCCAAGAACATGAAAGTGACCGTAGTAGGCGCCGGGAACGTAGGCGCCACCTGTGCCGATGCCATCGCCCGTTGGGAGCTGGCCAACGACGTGGTGCTGCTGGACATCAAGGAGAACTTCGCCGAGGGCAAGGCGCTGGACATCTGGCAGACCGCGCCCATCAACCTCTTCGACAGCCGGGTGACCGGCAGCACCAACGACTACGGGAAGACCGCCGGCAGCGACGTGGTGGTGATCACCAGCGGCCTGCCGCGCAAACCGGGAATGAGCCGCGACGACCTGATCGCCACCAATGCGGCCATCGTGAAGGGGGTGACGGAGAACGTCGTGAAGAGCTCGCCCAACGCGATCATCATCGTGGTGAGCAACCCGCTGGACGTGATGACCTATTGCGCCTACGTCAACAGCAAATTCCCCAGCCACAGGGTGTTCGGCATGGCGGGCATCCTGGACACGGCCCGTTACCGCGCTTTCCTGGCCACGGAGTTGAACGTGAGCCCCAAGGACATCCAGGCGGTGCTCATGGGCGGCCACGGCGACACGATGGTCCCCCTTCCCCGCTACACCACCGTGGGTGGCATTCCCGTCACCGAACTCATTTCCAAGGAAAAGCTGGACGCCATCGTGGACCGCACCAAGAAGGGTGGGGGCGAGATCGTGAACCTGCTGGGTACCTCGGCGTGGTATGCGCCGGGCACGGCCGCCGCCCAGATGGTGGAAGCCATCGTGCGCGATCAGAAGCGCGTGTTCCCCTGCTGTGTCTGGCTGCAAGGTGAGTATGGCCTCAAGGATATCTACATGGGCGCGCCCGTGATCCTCGGACGCAAGGGCGTGGAGCGGATCATCGAACTGAAGCTGAACAGGGAGGAGCAGGCCCTGTGCGATGCCAGCGCCAAGGCCGTGAAGGAGGTGATGAACGTGCTGGACAAGATGAACAGCGTCACGGCCTGAGCCGCTTCAGAGCGGGGGCATCGCCGGTCCGCCGAGCCGGTGCCGGTTCCGCGCGATGAGTTCATAACCCCGATCGCGCAGGGGTCGGGGGATCAAGCGCAGCAGGAGGGCGGTCAGGCCGTGCCCGGGCAATCCGTTCAGGATCCGCCAGGCGGCATCCGATCGAAGCCATGCCCGGCCGTGCATCACCAGCACGATCGAATCGATCCCCGGAGGAACACCATACCGCGCGCGCAATGACCGGCCTTCATCGGAAGCGGTCGGAACGAAGCGGAAGGCGTTTTTCCGATCGTGCTTCGTGATCCAGCGCACCCAGCCGTCGCAGTACGCGCAATCGCCGTCGAAGAGCACGATGTGCCGCTCCCCGTTCATCGATGAAGCACCACCAGCCGCTGCGACCATTGCCCGCCCGGGCAGCTCAAGCGGACGACGTACACCCCGTTGGTCAGCGTCGATGCATCCACCCACGAACGGAGCGCGTTGACCGGTTTCCGCAATGCAACGCGGCCCGATGCGTCCAGCACGCTGATCACCAGTCCGGCCGTGAGCGGCATGTTCAGAACGACCTCCACCGATGCGCCGGTGGGATTGGGAGCGAGGGTGAAGGCTTGCGTTGCCTGCAGCACGGGCCGGTCGTCCACCGCCGCCGCGATGTCGTTGCGCCAGTAGGTGATGCCACCCCGGTAATTGCCCGTCACCGCATCGTCCCAGCCGTCGTCGTCGAAGTCGTGGAGCACCACGCTGCTGTACCCGCCTTCCTTCACCGATTGCCAGGTGCTGTCCAGCAAGGTGAACGTGCCGCCCAGGTTCCCGTCGATGTCGCCGAAGTTCCAGATCCAGCCGCTTTCGCTGCCCACCAGCAATTCGCGATCGCCGTCGTGGTTGAGGAACATGTGCGGCACGCTGTAGCCCGTCACGTTCCAGTATTCGGCCACCACCACGCCACCCAGCGAATCGTTCTCCAGATGCCACACCGGCGCGGTCAACGAACCCGTGTTGCGGTAGTAGTTGATGTTGCCGTTGCGTTCGCCCACCAGCAGGTCCAGCTTCCCGTCCCCATCCACGTCGAAGAACTGCGGCTTGGCCTGCTGCCCCACGTCGATGTCTACACCGCCATCGTTGAACACGATGGGTGGCGCACCGAGGCTGAAGGTGGCGATGCCTCCCACGGGCGTGTTGATGTACTTGAACAACCTGCCCTGGAGGTCGCCCACGTACATGTCCTGGTCATTGTCGCCATCGAAGTCGCCGAACGCCGGATACATCGCCTGCCCGATGCCCGAGCCGCCCAGGCCCTGGAAGTCATCGGTCACCTGCGTGAACTCCGGCTGGTCGGATGTGCCGGTGTTCTCCAGCAGCGCCATGCGGCACGGGTAGTTGCCGCCGGATTGGTAATAGCCGTAGTTGGCCACCACCAGGTCCATCAGGCCATCGCCGTTGTGGTCGAAAAGCACCGGATAGCCGCCCTCGCCGTAGTCGAGCATCTCGCTTTGGAAGAGGTCGTTGTCCTGGTATTGGAAGACGGGCACCGCATCGGTCCCCGTGTTCCGATAGTGCCACACGCCGAGGTAGTTGTGTGCGAGCGAGGTGTTGTTCGCGCCGATCACCAGATCGCGCTTCGCGTCGTTGTCCACGTCCACGTAATAGGCGCCGGGAAAGATCTCCAGTTGAACGGGCGTGTCGTAGACCGGAAAGGTGCTGTCCTGCACGGCCATGTGCGCGTCGTCCACGGTGCCGTCGTTGTAAAGCGCCACGAGGTTCGCATACAGCACGTCGCCCAGCATCAGGTCCTTCACGCGGTCGCCATCCAGGTCGATGGGCAGGATGGTCGATCCCACGTGGGCGCGGTCACGTTCCTCCACGGCCATGGGATCGTGGTGGGCTTCGAGCAACGCCTGGGTGGCGGCTTGAATGGCGAGCGCCATCTCGGGGTTGGGCACGTTGTAGCTGCAGGGCACGTCCAGGTTGACCGAATTGGTGCTCACGTTCTCGCTGAAATCGCCCCAGCAGCGGTTGCGCAGCTCGAAGGTGAGGCTGTCGCAGGTGCCGAACAGTTCCATGCTCAGGTTGCGGTGGTATTCCAGGTAGCTGCCGAAGATGCTGAAGGTGATCAGGTCCAGGTCGCCGTCGTTGTCGATGTCCTCGATGCCGGGCACGTCCACCTGCGTGATGTAGAGGTTGGCTTCGGTGGGCTGGTAATTGGTGCGCACCAGCGTGTCCACCAGGCGGAAGGAGAGCCCGTCCTCGTCGGTGGTGTTCTTGAACACGCGTGCGCCGCCCAGCGAATAGCTCCAGATGTCCAGCTTGCCATCGCAGTTGTAGTCGCGCAGCAGGGCCCAGTCGTGCAGTTCGTTGAAGGGGTACACGTGATCGAAGTCCTTGGTGTAGTGGTACTCCACCGCCCCTGGCGCCCCATCGTTGATCAGGGTGATCACCTCGTCGCCGCTGCGATCGAAGACGAACATGTCGAGGTCACCGTCCTGGTCCAGGTCGATGTTGCTGAACTGGGTGAAATTGATGCCGCCGGCCCAGGGCATGGCCAGCGGTCCGCCGTCGCGGATGACGGGCACCGTGCCATCGTAGCGCAGGTCGAACTGTGCCTGAACGATGGCGGGGATGAACAGGAGGGCCGGGGTGATCCAGCGCGAGGGGCGGGGTCTGTGGTCCATCGACGGAACGATGCGGTTGGGGGAGGGCGGGTTGTCTGAGGATCGCCGGGTGCAGGGGGGGCGATGGCGCGGGCCAAAGCTACCGGACGGAGGGCCGGGAGGGGTTTGAGCACCCGCCTATATTTGCCGACCTTTTTCAACGCCCCCTTTCCATGCAGAACCGTTCCGCCGTCTGGATCTTCACGATCCTGCTGGCCCTGGCGTGCCTCTGGCAGCTTTCCTTCTCCTATTTCACCGGTCGGGTCGAAAGCAAGGCGCGCGTGGAGGCGGGCATCCAGGTCGATTCGATGCTGGCCATCGCCGGCAATGAACGGCTCGACCGCGATTCGCTTTACCTGGGCTTCGAGAACAAGTACCTCCGCTCGCACGCCGAAGAGCCGATCTATCCGCTGCTGAAGTACACCTACCGCGAGTGCAAGGAGAAGGAGATCAACCTGGGCCTTGACCTCAAGGGCGGCATGGCCGTCACCCTCGAGGTGAGCATCCCCGAACTGGTGGCCAACCTCTCGGGCAACAGCGACAACGCGCAGTTCACCAGCGCCATGGCCGCGGCACGCGAGCGCATGCGGTCCAGTGACAAGGATTTCATCTCGCTTTTCGCCGAGGAGTGGGACCGGATCGACCCCAACGCCCGCCTGGCCGCGGTCTTTCACAGCCAGGAGCGCGAGCAGGCCTTCCCGCGCGAGGCTTCCAACCCGGAGATCGTCGATGCCCTGAAGCGCGAAGCGCAGACGGCGATCAACAACACGGAGAACATCATGCGCGAGCGGATCGACAAGTTCGGCGTGGCCCAGCCGTCGATCCAGAAGCAGCAGTTCAGCGGCCGCATCCAGATCGAACTGCCGGGGGTGAAGGACAAGACCCGGGTGCGCAAGGTGCTCCAGAGCACGGCCAACCTGGAATTCTGGGAGACCTTCGACAACAGCGAGGTGTATCCGCTGCTGGAGAAGGCCAACACGGCGCTCAGCGCCGTGCTGCACCCCGAAATGGCCAAGGCGGATACGACCGCCAAGGACACCGCCGCCACGGCCGAAGCTGCCGCGGATACGACGGTGAAGGCCCAGGAGCCGGAGGCCGATGAGGCATCGGCGGATACCGTGCCGGCCGACAGCACCCTGACCGAGGATCTGGCCGCCGACAGCGATACGACCGATCTCGCCGCGGACACCACCGGGGTGGACACCACCGAAGCGGCGGCCGAGTTCGCCAAGAAGAACCCCCTCTTTGCCGTCATGCGCCCCTCCGTGTTCCAGGGACAGGGCGGGGGCTACCAGCTGGCCAAAGGCGCGGCGGTGGGCAATGCCCGCATCGCCGATACGGCCGAAGTGAACCGCATGATGCGCATGCCCGTTTTCCGGAACGCGCTGCCCGCGGATATGCGCCTGCTGTGGAGCGCCAAGCCCATGGAGGGCACCGACGTGCTCACGCTGTACGCCATGAAAGTCCCCCGCGGCAGCGGTGGCAAACCCAAGCTCGATGGCAGCGTGATCATCGACGCGGCGCAGGACTTCGACCTGAAGGGCGACGTGGAGGTGCGCATGCAGATGAACGCCGAAGGCGCGCAGATCTGGAAGGTGATGACCGCCGACAACGTGGGCAAGGCCGTGGCGATCGTGCTGGACGACATGGTGTACTCCGCACCGACGGTGATCAGCGAGATCCCGAGCGGGAACTCGAGCATCACGCTGGGCGGTGGCGACCTGAACAAGCAGATCCAGGAGGCCGAGGACCTGGCCAACATCCTGAAGGCGGGCGCGCTGCCGGCCCCCGCGCGGATCATCGATGAGACCGTGGTGGGACCGACCCTGGGCGCGGAGAACGTGCAGAGCGGCCTGTTGTCGTTCGGCATCGCGCTGGTGGCGGTGCTGCTGGTGATGTGGGCCTATTACGCCCGCGCCGGCTGGGTGGCCGACCTGGCGCTGCTCTGCAACGTGTTCTTCCTGATCGGCGTGATGGCCTCGCTGCAGGCCACGCTCACCCTGCCCGGCATCGCCGGCATCGTGCTCACCGTGGGCATGGCCGTGGACGCCAACGTGCTGATCAACGAGCGCGTGCGCGAAGAACTGCGCGCGGGCCGCAACCTGAAATCGGCCGTGCATCAGGCCTTCAGCAACCAGGGCGCGCTCTCGGCCATCATCGATTCCAACGTCACGGCCTTCGCCACGGCGGTGATCCTCTATGTGTTCGGCAGCGGCCCCATCCGCGGCTTCGCCACCGCCAGCGGCATCGGCATCCTCACCTCGCTCTTCACGGCGGTGTTCATCTCACGCCTGATCATGGAGCGCCGGCTCGACAAGGGCAGGCCCATCACCTTCTGGCGCAACTGGTCGAAGAACATCCTGGTGGGCACGCGGTACAACTTCATGGGCAGGCGCCGCGTGTTCTACGCCGTCTCCGGGGTGATCATCGCCATCTGCTGCTGGTCCATCTTCACCCGGGGCTTCAACTGGGGCGTGGATTTCTCCGGCGGCCGCAGCTACCTGGTGAAGTTCGACGAGGAGGTGAACGTGGAGCAGGTGGAACAGAAGCTCGAGCAGGCCATGGCCACCGACGGCCGTGAATACACCGCCTCGGCGAAGACCTATGGCGGCTCGCGCCAGGTGCAGATCACCACCAACTACCTGATCGACCAGCCGGGCATGGCGGCGGATTCCCTGGCCGAACTCACGGTGAACCGGGGCCTGACCGACCTCGGCGCTCACCGCATCCTGGCCACCCGCAAGGTGGATCCCACCATCAGCGACGACATCAAGATCAAGGCCTGGACCTCGGTGCTGATCGCGCTGGCCTTCATCTTCCTTTACATCGCCGTGCGGTTCCGCAACTGGCAGTACGGCCTCGGCGCGCTGCTTTCCCTGGTGCATGACACCGTGCTCGTGGTGGGCCTGTATTCGCTGCTCTGGGGCCGCGTGGGCTTCTCGCTGGAGATCGACGAGGCCTTCATCGCGGTGATCCTCACGGTGATCGGCAAATCGATCAACGACACCGTGGTGGTCTTCGACCGCATCCGCGAATACCTGCGCGACCACAAACGCGAAACGGTGGTCTCGGTGTTCAACATGGGCATCAACGCCACCCTCACGCGTACGCTGAACACGGGCTTCAACATGTTCCTGGTGCTGGCCATCATCTTCTTCTTCGGCGGCATCGGCATCAAGGGCTTCGTGTTCGGCCTCTTCGTGGGCATGCTCATCGGCACCTATTCGGCCGTCTTCATCGCCTCGGCCATCACCGTGGATCTGCTGAAGAACCGCAAGTCCGAACGCGCCAAGGAAGCCGCGGCCATGGTGGCCACGGCCTGACCGCGTCCGTTGATCGGCGGATGCCGGCGACCTAAAGCAGGCCGCAGTCCAGCGGCGCCACGTCCTTGAGCTCCTTGGTCAGCAGCATGTCGCTGCCCACCTTGGTGTTGGCCGTGCCGGCGTTCAGGTCCTTCACCTGTTCGAAGTAGCAGCGCGCCAGTCCCATGGACTTTTCGCCCTTGAAGGCCTGGAAGCCGAGGTAGAAGTAGGCCTCCTCCAGGTCCACCTTGTACTTCTCGCGGTCCTCGGGTTTGATCTTGCGCACCACCTCCTCATAGAAGGGCCTGGCCTGCCAGGTGGTCTTCAGCGAGTCGATGCGTTCGTTGGCACGGGCGCGGCCCAGGTAGCCCTGGTGCAGGTCGGGGCGCTTGGCGATGTATTGTGCCCAGGCGCTGTCGGACTTGGCGTAGAGCCCCGCCTTGTACGCATCGCGGCCCAGGAAATACCAATCCGTTTCGCCAAGGCCGGCCCGCTTCAGCTTCTCCTCGTGGCAGGTCACCGCCATGCCGTAACGCTTGATCCGGGCGTAGAGCTTGGCCGCCTCGGTGTATAGGCCGGGATCGGCCTTGGGCATGCGCGCGGCGAAGAGCGTCTTCTCGGCCGCCAGGGAATCGTTGCCCAGTGCGGCCAGCGCACGGCCGTAATACTCCAGATCGGTGGGGATCACGTTCTCCACCGGCTGCATGTCGAAGTAGGCGTCCAGCACCTTCACCGCGTTGGCGAAATCCTTCAACTCCACCAGGTCATAGCCCTCGATGCGCTTGAGCGTGGGATCCTTCGCGCCTTCACCCTCCAGGGCGGCGATCTCCTGCATGCTCTCCGCATATTTGCCAACGAGGTAGAGGAACTTGGCATAGCGCACGCGGGCGCTCACGTTGCCCTTGTTCAGTTCCAGGTACTTCGCATAGTCGGCCGTGGCCTTGTCCACCTCCTTGTTCATGAAGTACGATTCCGCCCGGCCCCGGTAGGCGGGAGCGAAGGAGGGATCCAGGCTGATGGCCTTGGTGTACTCCTCGATCGCCAGTTTGTAGTTGGCGCCGCGGTGGTAGATGAAGGCCTTCTTGGTGACCGGTCGCGCGGCCTGGGGCGCCGTTTCGATGGCCTTCTTGTACCAGAGCAGCGGCTCGCTCGCACGGCTGGGGTCCACGTCGAACAGGATATCGCCCTTGAGGATGTAGCTCTCCGCGTCGTTCGGATCGAGTTCGATCGCTTTGTCGATGTGCGCCTGCGCCTTGATCGGGTCGAAGTCGGGCGCACTGGCATAGACCTCCGCCACTTCGCGGTAGGTGAGCGCCTGGAGCGTCCTGGGGTGCTTGCGCGCCTTGTCCGTGGCCAGGGCGAGCGCCCGATCGGCGCTCACTTGCGCCTGCTGCTTGTCGCCTCGCACCCAGCTGATCTTAGCCAGCCCGGCGTGGTTCAGCGGGAACAGCGGGTCCACCGAGGCGCCCCGGTCGTAGCACTTCAGCGCCGAATCCAGCCGCTCGTTGTAGTAATAGTTCTCCCCGAAGAAGAACCAGGTCTGCCCATCGTTGGGCGCACCGGCGAGCAGCTTTTTGAATTCGGCGGTGGCGCGCTCGAACTGTTCCTTCTCGGTGAGCGCCACCGCCTCCTTGAGGGATTGGGCGTGCAGCATCGTCGCGGTGGGGATCACCGCCGTCGCGATCAGCAGCTTCACGTGCTTGTTCATTCGTTCACGATCTGGACCTCGCGTGCCGGCACCTTGTGCGGGGCGAGGCCGTGTTTGAGGATGATGCGCTGGCCTTTGTGGCCGGCCACAAAGGAAACAAAGCCAGTGCCGAGACCGGATTTCCATTCGGTGAGGATGGCATAGACCCTGCGCCGCAGGGGGTAACCCCCATCGGCCAGGGTGCCCTGGCTGGGCATCACCGCGCGCGAAGTGTCGTCGGCAGCGATGGGGATCAGGCGTACCCGCTCGCGCAGTTCACGACAGCGCGGATCGTCCAGGTCGCTGATGAGCGCGAAGGAGATCAGGCCCGTGAGCGCGGTGTCCGATGCCACGCGATCGATCAGTGCATCGAGGCCGTCCGTTGCCGCGGCGCCGGTGATCATGGCGCCGTCGCCATCGAAGAGCGAATCGGCCAGCGTACGGGCCACGCCGTTGCCCGCCCCGCTCACCAGGCAGGTCCTCCCGGACCGGTCGGTCAGCCGGCGCTTGAGCCAGGCCACATCCACCGGCTCTTCGGCCCCACCATGAGCCCGGACCAGGGCGATGGCATCGACCAGTATGGGTACCGCGTCGGGGGTGAAGTTGCGCTTGCGGAAATGATCGAACTGCACGGAGTCGGGCAGGCAGGTGGTGAACACCGCGCGCACCGAATCGCCCAGCATCGCCTCGCGCAGCCTTGCTTCGGGCAGGTAGTGGATGCGCAGGCGCGCGTTGTCGTAAAAATGTTCGAAGACCTTGCGCTGTGCCTCGATCATCGAGCGCAGATCCTCGTCCGCCAGCACCACCACCTCGCCGCGGGTGGGCGTGTCGTCCACGCGGGGATCGGGCGGGCCGGAGCACGCCGCCAGCAGCATGGCGCCAAGGCAGGCGATGCCCGGCGCGCGCCTCACGGTTCGGTATCCGTTGACCGCCCCGTGCGGCGTGCGCGCATCCAGCCGGCAAGCCTGAAGGCACCGTAGGCGAGCAGCAGGGCGCCGATGACGGTCCGGTACCTGGGTAGCAAGCGGTCGAACGCGTTGGTCAGGAGCAAGGCGAGACCCGCCGCCGCATAGGCGATGGACATGATCAATGAGAAGGCCTGGCGGGGCGGCATGATCCGGAGCGCGGAGGCTGGACCGGGACCTACTTCAGGGTGAAGCGGATCGGCAGGTTGTACTGCACGCGCACCGGCTCACCGCGCTGGCGCCCGGGGTTCCAGGCCGGCATCTTCTTCACCATGCGGATCGCGGCTTCGTCCAGCCCGCCACCCAGGCCGCGCAGCACCTTGGGGTCCTTCACCTTGCCGTCCTTGTCCACCACGAAGGTGACGAAGACGGTGCCCTGGATGCCCGCGTCCACGGCCATCTGCGGGTACTCCTGCACCTTCGCCAGGAACTTGTAGAGTTCCCCCTCGCCACCGGGGAATTGCGGCATCTCCTCCACGATGGTGAAGATCTGCGATTCGGTCTCCACCACCGGCGGGGGCGGGGCATCCTCGATCTTCTCGCCCTCCTGGGTCACCGTGCTCACCACGGTCTCGGTCACCTCCTCCATCACGGGAGGCGGCTCCTCCTGTTCCTCCTCCGATGCCTCGATCTGCGTGAACTGGATGGTCTCGATCTTGGGCGGCGGTGGGGGTTCGACGGGTGGTGGTGGCGGCGGTTCCTTCTTTTCCTCCTCGAACAGGGCGAGGTCCACCTCCACGATCTTTTTGGCGGCCACGGCCTCCTCTCCGGAGCCGAGCGCTGCGATGATCTTCGGCAGGCCGATCGCGATGCCGAAGAGCAGCAGCGATCCCACCAGGGCCAGCAGCAGGCGCCGGTTGTAATCGCGGCGAAGCACGAAGGCGCCGTAATCCTGGTGCCGCCCGGCGAAGACCAGTTCGTTGCGCGCCCCGAACAGCACGTTGAACCAGCTGGACTCCAGGGTGAGCACCAGGGAGAGCACCAGCAGTACGATGGAGAGAACGATGAACTCCATGGCTCAGAGCGTTTGCTTTTCGGCGTCCAGCAAGGCTTGTTCCGCTTTCTTCAGGCTGTCCACCACCGCGTAGGAGCCCACTCCGGTGATGTCCATTTCATCGACGATGTCGATCATGTTGCGGTACCTGGCCTCCTTGTCGGGCTTGATGATGGCCTTGAGGTTGGCCTTGTCCCCCTTCACCTCCTTGCGCAGCGAGTCGTAGGCCAGTTCATCGATCTTCCGCTCATTGAACTGCTTGCTGATGTCGTTCAGGCGCTCCACGGCGCTGCGGTTGTTCTCGATCAGCAGGTCGCGCACCTTGCTGAAGTCGGTGCGCGTCAGGGTGGTGGGCGGCTTGCCGCTGCCGTCGTCGGCCGTGTGGAACTCGCCCATGTAGTAGAAGATCTGGTCCTTCTTGGTCAGCAGGAGGGTGATCGCGTTGGAGAAGAGCGTTTTGTCCGGCGGCGGCTCGTTCTCCTTGGGCGGCACGGGGAAGGCGATCTTCAGCGTGCTGGGCTTGTACATGGTGGTGGTGAGCACGAAGAAGGTGAGCAGCAGGAAGGCCACGTCCACCATCGGGGTCATGTCGATGCGCGCGCTGCCCTTCTTGGCCCGCTTCTTCTGGTGCCTTCCCGAACTCGGGCCCGATCCTCCGCCTTCAACGATATCGGCCATCGGTGCTCAGTACAATTGGTCGGTGGTCAGGTTCAAATTCAAAGCCTTGATTCTTCCAGGTCGGTGATCATGCGGAACTTGTGGATCTCCACGGGTTCCTTCTGGAAGGTCTTGATCACCTTGTTCACCTGGTCGTAGTAGGTGTTGCCGTCGGCCTTCAGCGCCACCACGGGGTCCTTGCCGGTCTCCTCGCGGAAGAGCCGCGTGGTGGCGTACACCCAGTCGCGCAGCTGGTTGTTGGCGCTGTCCACCGGGATGCCGTCGAAGCGCCTGGTGAGCGCGTTGCGCTCATCGGCGGTGTGCAGCGCGAGGAAGGCCGGTAGTTGTTCGAGCGGCACGCCTATGGCGCCGAGGCTGGCGAACTTCACCTTGTCCTCTGCGCTGGGCGTGTAGCCGATGCGCTTGCCCAGCTCGTCCAGCACCGCCATGCGCACCTGCTTGTCGGTCATGTCCCAGAAGATCTTGCCGGTGCTGTCCACCACCACGGTCATCAGGTTCTCGTTGGGGATCGGCAGTTGCGACATGGACGAGGGCGTGTCCACCGTCACCGATTCCTCGGGCCGGAACTGCGCGGTGAGCATGAAGAAGGTCACCAGGAGGAAGGCCAGGTCCACCATGGGGGTCATGTCCAGTTGCGGACTTGACCGGGGCATCTTCAGTTTGGGCACGGCTCGAGCGCTTGAAGGATGGAACGCCGGATCGGCTTATTTGTGATGCGCCAGGGTCTGCGTCACGCTGAAGCCGGCCTCGTCGATGCCGTGGGTGATCGCGTCGATCTTGCTGCTGAAGTAGTTGAACATGATGATCGCGATGCACGATCCGGTGATCCCCAACGCGGTGTTGATCAGCGCCTCGGAGATGCCCGTGGAGAGCTGGGTGGCGTCGGGCGCGCCGGCGGTGGCCAGGGCGCTGAAGGAGCGGATCATCCCCAGCACGGTGCCGATCAGCCCCAGCAGGGTGCTGATGCTGGCGCAGGTGCTCAGGATCACCAGGTTCTTGCTGAGCATGGGCAGTTCCAGCGCGGTGGCCTCGTCCAGTTCCTGCTTCACCGCCGCGAGGCGGGTATCCTTGTCGTGCTTGGCGTCGGCCAGCACGATGCGGTATTTCTCCAGGCCGCTGCGCATGACGTTGGCCACCGAACCCTGCTGCGCGTCGCTTTCGGCGATGGCCTGGTCCACCTCGTCGTTGCCCAGCAGGCGGCGCACCTTGTCGATGAACTGGTGGATGGAGCCCTTGCCGCGCGCCTTGCGCAGGGTGATGAACCGCTCCACGCTGAAGATGATGATCAACAGGTTCACCGACATGAGGATCGGCACGATGAAGCCGCCCTTGTAAATGGTGCCGTAAAGCTTGCCCGGCTGCACATCGATGGGGTGGCCCTTGATCGGATCCTGCCCCTGGAAGTTGTTGGGATCGCCCAGCACGAACATGTACACCAGTACGCTGATGATCAGCACCAGGGGGAACACGATGGCCACGAAGAGGCTCTGGCCCTTCGCGCGTGACTTGTCATTGCTCATTGGGATCGTGGTATGGAGTGGGGTGATGCGGTGGTTGAAGGGTGGCCCGGCGGACCACCCCAGGTTTCAGCGGGGCGAATGTAGCAGGGTGGGCAATTCCCGGAACGATGGTCCCACCCCGGGCCGGGGAACGGCGGCCGGCGTTCAGGCAGCGGCCGTGCCGGCCGAGGTTCAGGAGGCCGGTGGCTCCCTGAGCTTGTTGATGCGTGGGGCATCCTTGCGCAGGCGCGCGATGGTCGAGGGCACGTCCCATACCTTCTCGCGCACCCAGCGCGGCAGCAGGACCAGTCCGATGGCGATGTAGGGGTAGTAGCTCAGTCCGCGCCAGAGAAAGGCCAGCATGGGGGCCAGTCCCGCGGGCACCAGCATGCCCAGGAAATCGTGGAAGATGAACTCGGCCAGCCCGCTGCCTCCCGGCGTGGGGCTCAGCAGCACGATGATGCCCATGACCACCTGCTTGCCATAGACCAGCAGGTCGTTCACCGGCATGCCCGGATCGTTGAAGGCGTGCAGGATGCAGTTCACGATGCTGTAGCGCGCCGTCCACGACACGAAGGTGGCCACCAGCGCGGGCAGCCAGTACGACCAGCCCATGCGCTTCAAGCCGTGCGCCGCGGTGATCAGCTGGTCGCCGGTGATCACCATCGACCGCCGCCAGCGTTTGAGGAACCGCAGCTTCGAGAGGCCCACCAGTGCGCGCTTCACCCACACCGGGTCGATGAACAGCGCATAGGCCACGAACAACTTGTAGAGGAGGATGATGGTGTACACCACCCAGAACGACACGAACATGCCCGTGACCCCTCCACCGGGCCCCTGCACCATGCCGAAGAGCCCTTCGGCGCCGACGATCCAGTAGGCCAGGGGGGCCATCACCGCCAGGAAGATGCCGTCCAGGAAGGAGGTGAAGGTGATCAGCGAGATGCTGCGGCCCGTGTCGATGCCCTCGCGCGTGAGGATGAAGATGGCGAAGAGGAAGCCCCCGCCGATGATGCCCGGGGCCAGCGCCGAGGCGAACTCCCAGAGCATGATCACCACGAAGCTGCGCGCCCAGGTGAGTTCGCGCCCGGTGAGCACCCGCACGCGCATCATGTACGCCGCGTCGCGCACCACCACGCTGAGGATCGCCGCAACCATCCAGAAGGTGGAGGCGCCGG
The DNA here is from genome assembly GCA_964394425.1 of uncultured Chryseobacterium sp. GTDB lineage: Bacteria > Bacteroidota > Bacteroidia > Flavobacteriales_F > PHOS-HE28 > PHOS-HE28. Next base: position 33,886 of record CAYMXP010000011.1, read on the forward strand.
TCCACTCGATCCGCGCCAGCGCATGCGCATCGTAGGAGCGGAACACCAGGAAGAAGGTGACGCCCAGGCCCAGCAACACCGGCCAGAGGGCCTGCCGTGGGCGGAACGGCCTCAGCACCTGCTCCTCGCCCGTTCCCATGCGCCGAACTTATCGCATCCGCGCGATGATCGTTCACCCCGCGATGGACCCCGCCCATTGACGGGATCCGGTTAGCTTGCCGGCCGCAAAAGCCAAAGGCATGGGCGGACATGGTGTACGCAAGCCGCTGAGCGACCTGCTCGGCGAGGCCAGGGAGGAAGGGGTCGGAACGCTGAAGCGCCACCTGGGCCCCATCGCGCTGATCGCCCTGGGCATCGGGGCCATCATCGGCGCGGGTCTTTTTTCGCTCACGGGCAAGGTGGCGGCCGAGCATGCCGGTCCGGCCGTGACCATCTCATTCGTGATCAGCGCCATCGGCTGCGTGTTCGCCGGCCTCTGTTATGCGGAGTTCGCCAGCATGATCCCCATCGCCGGCAGCGCATACACCTACAGCTACACCACCATGGGCCGGCTCTTCGCCTGGATCATCGGCTGGGACCTGGTGCTGGAGTATGGCGTGGGCGCCGCGATGGTGGCCGTGTCGTGGAGCGGTTACCTCAACTACCTGCTGCACCTGCACGACATGGCCCTGCCTTCCTACCTGCTCGCCGGACCGTTCGAGGGCGGGGTCATCAACCTGCCCGCGATGATCTTGATCGCGCTGCTCTCGCTGCTGCTCATGAAGGGCACGCGCGAAAGCGCCGGCTTCAACGCGGTGATCGTGGTGCTGAAGGTGGCCGTGGTGATCGGCGTGATCCTGCTGGGCTGGTCCTACATCGACCCGGTGAACTACGAGCCTTACATCCCCAAGAACACCGGGAAGTTCGGCGAGTTCGGCTTCAGCGGCATCCTGCAGGGCGCGGCCATCATCTTCTTCGCCTACATCGGCTTCGACGCGGTGAGCACCGCCGCACAGGAGGCGAAGAACCCGCAGCGCACCATGCCCATCGGCATCCTCGGCTCGCTGGCGATCTGCACGGTGCTCTATGTGCTGTTCTCGCACGTGATGACGGGCCTGGCCCCGTACACGGATTTCGGCTCCGGCGGGCTCACCGGTGCCGAGGGGAAACTGGCGCCCGTGGCCACCGCCATCGCGCACACGCCCTACGTTTGGCTGCAGCAGATCATCGTCCTGGCCATCCTGGCCGGTTATTGCGCGGTGATCCTGGTGATGCTCCTGGGCCAGAGCCGCGTGTTCTACAGCATGAGCAAGGACGGCCTGCTGCCCGGCGTCTTCAGCGAGGTGCATCCGCGCTTTCGCACGCCATGGAAGAACAACCTGCTCTTCATGGTGTTCGTGGGCCTCATCGCCGGGCTGGTGCCCGGCGACGTGGTGGGGGAGATGACCAGCATCGGCACCCTGCTGGCCTTCGTGCTGGTGTGCATCGGCATCATCATCGTGCGCCGGAAGATGCCCGATGCCCCGCGTGGCTTCCGCACGCCGTTGGTGCCGCTGGTGCCCATCCTGGGCGTGCTCGTCTGCGGCCTGATGATGGCCGCGCTGCCCGGCGACACGTGGTTGCGTCTGCTGGTGTGGCTGGTCATCGGCATGGCCATCTACTACGGCTACAGCGTGAAGCATTCGAAGTACTGACCCGGATCGTCTCCCCTCCTGTTGCGACTTCGCCTTCGCGCAGCCCGCTTCGGCGGAGCGAGTGGCTCCGCGAGCAATGGGAGGGGTTGGGGGTGGTGCAATGAAATGGAGCAGGCGACCCACCGGTCTACCTTCGCCCCGCATGCGCCCACTTCTTTTCGACATCAGCGGCGGCGAGTTGATGGTGGTGATGCTCTTCGTGCTGATGTTCTTCGGCGCGAAAGGGATCCCTGACATCGCCCGCGCCCTGGGCCGCGCCATGCGGCAGTTGCGCGATGCCAGCGGCGAGGTGCAGCGCGAGATCCAGAAGGGCGCCACCGAGGTGCGCCGCGGCTTCGAGGAACAGCGGCGCGCGCTTGCCGACGATCCCGCCAAGGCTCCGCCCAGGGAAAACAGCACGCCGCCGTGAGAGCGGCCGCGGCATGGATCATCGCGGCCGGATCGGGCTTGGTCCTGGCGTGCGGCACGGCGAAGAACGCCACCGGCGATGACCGGTTCGGTGGAACGACGCCGGGTGACTCGCTCTTCTTCAGCCTGGAGCGCACCCCCTGCTTCGGCCGGTGCCCCGCGTACACGGTGGCGGTCTATCGAAGCGGTCTGGCCACCTTCGATGGCCGTTCCAACACCCCGTTGATCGGCGCGCATCGCGCGCAGGCCGGCAGCGAGCTCATGGAAGCGATCCTGGCCGGGGCCGAACGCGCCGGGTTCTTCACCATGCAGGACAGCTACGACGGACAGGTCACCGACCTGCCTTCCACCATCGTGCGCGTGGTGAGCGGTGGACGCGACAAGAAGGTGGTGGGCCGCTACCGCATGCCCGAGGCGTTCAAGCACTTCGCGCAAAGCGCCGACTCGTTGCTGCTGCCCATGGATTGGAAGGCGGCCGGCGTGCGCTGACGCGTGGTGTCAACGCGCTCCCCGTTCATCCCTGGCGCGCCGCCGCAGCGGAACGGGAAAGGATACTTTTGGCTCCCTTTTGCACCCTGAACCCGACCGTACCATGAAAAAGTCCCTGGCGCTGATCGTGGCGCTTCTCCTCGCGATCACCACCACCCTCGCCGGCGAGGGCATGTGGTTGCTCAACACCCTGAAGAAGATCAATGAAGCCCAGATGCAGGCCATGGGCTTCAAGCTCACCGCCGAGGACATCTACGACATCAACCGCTCCAGCATGAAGGACGCGGTGGCGCGCCTGGGCGGAGGCTTTTGCAGCGGCGAAATGGTGAGCGCCGAGGGGCTCCTGCTCACCAACCACCATTGCGGCTTCGATGCCATCCAAAGCTTCAGCACCGTGGAGCACGACTACCTCACCGACGGGTTCTGGGCCATGTCGCGCGACCAGGAGCTGAACGTGCCCGGCCTTTACGTGAGCTACCTGCAGCGCATCGACGACGTGACCGCACAGGTGCTGGCCGAACTCACCGACGGCATGAGCGAGGAGGAGCGCTCGGCCAAGATCATGGAGGTGGCCGCGCGCCTGGAGCAGGAGGCCGTGGGCGAGCAGCAATACCTGAGCGCCGACTTCAAGTCGATGTACGAGGGCAACGAGTTCTACCTGTTCGTGTACAAGGATTATCCGGACGTGCGCCTGGTGGGCGCCCCGCCCAGCGCCATCGGCAAGTTCGGCGGCGACACCGACAACTGGATGTGGCCGCGCCACACCGGGGACTTCAGCATGTTCCGCGTGTACGCCGGCCCTGATGGCGAACCGGCCGAATACGCCGCGGAGAACGTGCCCTACAAGCCCCGGTGGCATTTCCCCATCAGCCTGGCCGGCGTGAAGGACGGCGACTTCGCCATGGTCATGGGTTTCCCCGGCAGCACCGACCGCTTCCTCAGCAGCCACGGCGTCAAGCTTGCGCTGGACATCGAACAGCCTTCGCGGGTCAAGATCCGTGGCGAGCGCTTGGACATCATGAAGCGCCACATGGACGCCGATCCCGCGATCCGGATCAAATACGCCAGCAAGTACGCCAGCATCAGCAACTACTGGAAGTATTTCATCGGCCAGCAGCGCGGCCTCAAGCGCCTGCACGTGTACGACAAGAAGGTCGCGCAGGAACAGGAGCTCATGAACTGGGTGAACGCCGATCCCGCCCGCAAGACGAAGTATGGCGGGATCATCGACCTGCTGGAGGCCGGTTACAACGAACGGGGCGGCCTGGAGAAGGCCTTCACCTATCTGCAGGAAGCCGCCTTCGGCAGCGAGGCCATCATCTTCAGTTCCCGCCTGCGCGGTTTGAAGGAGCAACTGGAAAAGGACCCGAAGGACAACGCCGCCATCGCCGCGCAGGTGGCGCAGGTCCAGGCCGCCGCCGAGGAGTTCTGGAAGGATTATGATCCGGCCACCGACCGGGAGGTGACCGCCGCCATGTACAAGCTGATCCACGACGAGGTGGACCCCGCCCAATGGCCCGACATGATGGCCACGGTGGAGAAGAAATACAAGGGCGACTTCACCGCCTGGTCCAAGGCCCTGTTCGCCACCAGCCTCGCCACCGACCGCAAGCGCCTCGATGCCTTCCTGGCCAAGCCCAGCCTGAAAGCGATGCAGAAGGACATGGCCCTGCAGGCGGCGATCAGCGTGCGCGCGTTCTACCGCGGCACCCTGATGGCCGGCATCCAGGGTGCCCAGGGCAAACTCGACCATGGCTACCGCTTGATGGTCGCCGCCATGCGCGAGATGGATCCCGCGCGCATGTGGTACCCCAACGCCAACAGCACCCTGCGGCTCACCTACGGGAAGGTGAACGACTACTATCCGGCCGATGCCATCCATTACGACCTGGTGACCACCGCAAAGGGCATCCTGGAGAAGGAGGACAACACCAACGAGGAGTTCATCGTTCCGGCGCGGCAGCATGAACTGCTGACCGCACGCGACTACGGCCGCTACGCCGACGCCAACGGCGAACTGGTCATCTGCTTCATCAGCGAGAACGACATCACCGGCGGCAACAGCGGCAGCCCGGTGATCAACGGCAACGGCGAGCTGATCGGCATCGCCTTCGACGGCAACTGGGAGGCCATGAGCGGGGACATCGCCTACGAGCCCGAGCTGCAGCGCACCATCAGCGTGGACATCCGTTATGTGCTCTGGGTGATCGACACCTACGCCGGCGCTTCCCACCTGGTGAAGGAGATGACCATCGCCGAGCAGGTCCCGGTCGCCAAGCCCTCCGGCGTGGAAGCCCCGGCCCTGCAACCCGCGCACCCCGGGCCGCAGAACAACTGATCCGACCTCGATGATCGGCGCACGGCCGGGCCTCACCGCCCGGCCGTGCGCCTTTTGGACCGCCACTGCTCGGGTAGGAACCACCGTTCCCCAGATCGCAGCACCGGTTGCGTGGCGCCGTGCATAGGTTGGCTCCCGCGAAAAGTCCCGCAGCGAACGGGACCGTTCTGGTAAGCGGGCCGCCCCAGCGCTCAGCGTGGGCGGCTCGCTCTTTTCGGCCCCGTTACTTTCGCCGCCGTCATGGCGGCCACCACCCCCGGCATCCCCAAGGGCACCCGCGACTTCGGTCCGCGGGAGATGCTGCGCCGCAAGTGGATCTTCAGCACCATCGAGGAGGTCTTCATCCTTCACGGCTTCCTGCCCTTGGAGACCCCGGCCATGGAGAAGCTCGAGACCCTCACCGGCAAGTACGGCGAGGAAGGCGACCGGTTGATCTTCAAGGTCCTTGACAACGGCGACCTGTGGAAGGACCTGGATCCCTCGGTGAAGGATCCGCTGGTGAAGGGCGAGGCGGTGGCACCCGCGCGTTTCGCCGCCGCCATCAGCGGCAAGGCCCTGCGCTACGACCTCACCGTGCCTTTCGCGCGCTACGTCGTGCAACATCAGAACGAGCTCGCCTTCCCCTTCAAACGCTACCAGATCCAACCGGTGTGGCGTGCGGACCGGCCGCAGAAGGGGAGGTACCGGGAGTTCCACCAGTGCGATGCGGACGTGATCGGCAGCACCGGCCTGATCAACGAGGTGGAGCTGATCGAGGTGATCGATGAGGTGTTCTCACGGCTCGCGATCCCCGTGGTGATCAAGGTGAACGATCGCAAGGTGCTCACCGGCATCGCCGAGGTCAGCGGCCAGCCGGAGAAGGTGACCAGCATGGTGATGGCGATCGACAAGCTGGAAAAGATCGGCCGCGCGAAGGTGGAGGAGGAGATGCGCGCGAACGGGGTGAGCAACGAAGCGATCGAACGCATCGCGCCGCTCTTCGCCATGGAGGGCACCTGGGCCCATCAGGCACCACGCCTGCGCGAATGGCTCCGATCCTCCACCACCGCCATGCGCGGCCTGGATGACCTTTCGCGGATCCTCGACGGGGCGGACGATCGCCGTGCCCGGATCCAGTACGATCCCACCCTCGCCCGCGGCCTGGATTACTACACCGGCGCCATCATCGAGGTGAAGGCCGCGGAAGGCACCCTGCAGAGCAGCCTCTGCGGCGGCGGCCGCTACGATGACCTCACCGGCGTCTTCGGCCTCAAGGGCATGAGCGGCGTGGGCATCAGCTTCGGCGCCGACCGGATCCACGACGTGCTGCTGGAACTGGACCGCTTCCCGGAGGATCTGGCCGCCTCCACGCGCGTGCTCTTCGTGAACTTCGGCGAAAAGGAGGCGGCGCACGGCCTGAAGCTCGCGCGCCAATGCCGCGCCGCGGGCATCAGCGCCGAGGTCTATCCCGACCCGGAGAAGATGAAGAAGCAACTGGGCTACGCCGACGCGAAAGGCATCCCCTTCGTCGCGCTGATCGGAGACAGCGAGATGAAGCAGGGCATCGTGACCATCAAGGACATGAAGAGCGGAGAGCAGAAGGCGGTCAAGGAAGCTGAACTGATCGCGACATTGAAGGGCTGATGGCGCATCCGATCGGCACGGAGGGCCTGACGCTCGATGAACTCGACGCGATCCTCGCCGGCGACGGGCACATCGCCCTGGCACCCGTGGCGGAGCAGCGCATCCGCACGTCGCACGACTGGCTGCGGCGCCGGCTGGCCTCCGGCGATGCGCCGATCTACGGGGTGAACACCGGCTTCGGCGCCCTGGCCGTCAAGCGCATCGAAGCGAAGGACCTCGCGGCCTTGCAGCGCAACCTGGTGATGAGCCATGCCTGCGGCACCGGCGACCCGATCGACCGCGACCTGGTGCGCGCCATGCTGGTGCTGAAGGTGCAGAACATGGCGATCGGCCACAGTGCGGTGTCCCCGGTGCTCGTCCGGCGGCTGATCGACCACTTCAACCACGACGTGCTGCCGGTGGTCCCCGAACGCGGATCCCTCGGCGCCAGCGGCGACCTCGCCCCCCTCGCACACCTCTCCCTTCCCTTGATCGGCGAGGGGGAAGTGGTGTCCGGCGGCCGGCGGATGGCTTCCTCACTCGCTCTGCAGGTCATGGGCTGGCATCCCGTGGAACTCGGTCCCAAGGAGGGTCTCGCCCTGCTGAACGGCACGCAGTTCATGAGCGCCCACATGGCGTTGATCGTGATCGGTGCGCGCCGCCTGGCCGACCGGGCCGATGCGATCGCCGCGCTTTCGCTCGATGCGTTCGACGGCCGCTTGGAGCCCTTCGGCGCACCGGTGCATCAGGTGCGGCACCATCCGGGGCAGATCCACGTGGCCGAACGCATGGGCCGGCTGCTCACGGGCAGCGAGCTGGCACGGCGCAACAAGCCCCACGTGCAGGATCCATACAGCTTCCGCTGCATCCCGCAGGTGCATGGCGCCTCGCGCGACGCGATCGCCTACGCCGCGCAGGTGGTCGAACGGGAGATGGCCGCCGTCACCGACAACCCGACCGTGTTCCCGGCAACGGACGAGATCGTCTCCGCCGGCAATTTCCACGGCCAGCCCCTGGCGATCACCCTGGACTTCCTGGCGATCGCCCTGGCCGAGCTGGGCTCGATCAGCGAACGCCGCACCTTCAAGTTGATCAGCGGCCAGCGCGGCCTGCCATCCTTCCTGGTGAAGGACGGCGGGCTGAACAGCGGCTTCATGATCCCGCAATACACCGCCGCCGCGCTGGTGAGCGCCAACAAGCAGCGCTGCACGCCTTCCAGCGTGGATACCATCGACAGCAGCAACGGGCAGGAGGACCACGTGAGCATGGGCGCCAACGCCGCGGTGAAGTGCATGCACGTCCTGCACGACGTGGAGAAAGTGCTCGCGATCGAGCTGCTCACCGCCGCGCAGGCACTGGAGTTCCGCAGGCCGGCGAAAAGTTCCCCGGCGCTCGAAGCACTTCATGCCGAGCTGCGCCGCACCGTTCCCTTCCTTGATCGCGACGCGGTCATGCAACCCGTGATCGACCGGGCCATCGATCTGGTGCGGACGCGCCGTGCGTGGCCCGCGTAGCGATCATGCGCCTCTACTGCCTGCCCGGCCTGGGCGTGGACCGGCGCATCTTCGACCGCTGCGACTTCGGCGATCATGAGGTGATCAAGCTCGACTGGCCGGTGATGCCCCGCGGCAGCACGCTAACCGACTACGCGCGGAAGATGGCGGCCCTGGTGGACCAGGACGAGCCGCACGTCCTGCTCGGGCTGAGCATGGGCGGCATGGTGGCGCAGGAAATGGCGGCGATCACGCGGCCGGCAAGGGTGATCATCGTTTCATCCTGGAAGGGACCGTGGGAGATGCCGCGCCTGATCCGGTGGTTGCGACCGTTGCGCCCGGAACGGCTGCTGACCGAATGGATGATGCGCCGCTGCGTTCCGCTGATCCGCATCATGCGGGCGAAGCTGGGCATGGAGACGGCCGACGCCACCACTCACGTTCAGAGGATGATGGCCCGCTGGCCCGCCCGGCAGATCCGCGTCATGACGCGAGCCGTGTTGGACTGGCCTGGCGCACGGGTCAACGACCTTGTTCACATCCACGGAGACCGCGATGCGCTCATGCCCCTGAGGCACATCCGCGATCCGATCGTGATCCCCGGGGGCACGCACATCATGGTGTACACGCTGGCCGATGCGGTGAGCGCGGCGGTGCGCGAACTGCTCAGGGGTTCACGCGGAAGTTGATCGGTTGCGCGAAGCGCACGCTCACCGGATGGCCGTCCTGCCGCCCGGGACGCCAGGCGGGCATGCTCCGGACCGCCCGCAGCACGGCGTTGTCCAGTCTGCCGTTCACCCCCTTGAGCACGGTGGCGGAGGCCACGCGGCCCTCGCCATCGATCACGAACTCCACGAAGACCTGGGCGCTGCGCCGCCCATCCAGCCACTCCACCTCGAAGAGGATGTTGCGCCCGAACCACTCCTGCAGGGCCTCCTGCCCGCCGGGGAATTCCGGCATCACCTCGGCGCCCCAGCGTGGGGGATCAGGACCGATGGCGTGCGATCCACCATCACCTGGATCGGGATCCTTCGGCCTCCTATCGCCGGAGGTCGAACCGGTATCCGGTCCAACCGGGGCGGTGGTCGTGGTGTCCGGTGGTGCCACGATCGTGTCCACGGGGGCCACCGGATCGCCCGGGGTGCGCTCCTTCACGGGCGCCGCGGTCCGCTTTTCGGCCGGCTGGGTGATCTTCTGCCGGGGCGGGGAGTAGATCCGGTCCAGGTCGATCTCCACCACGACGGGCGGCTTCGCGGTGACCGGTGGATCGGACGCGAACGAGCGGGCCAGCGCGATCGCCACGCCGATGGCGGCGGCGGTGGACAGGGTGGCGAAGAGCAGCACGCGGTGATGTTCGCGCCGAAGGAGATAGGCGCCGTAGGCGCGGTTGCGCCCCTCGAACACCAGGTCGTTGCGCGCGGTGGAGAGCACGTTGTTCCAGCTCAGGTCCGCGAGCGCGATGCCCGCGAGAAAAAGGACGGCGATGACGGCGAGGAGGAGGATCATGGCGGTGGTGTCGATGGCCGGACAACGCGGTCCGTGCGCCATGCCGTACACCGCCGTGAAGCGATCCGTTCAACGGTCGCTCCCGCCCAGGCAACGGCTCACCGGCGGGCGAAGCGCAGCACCGCCTGCCCATCGGGCGATGCGATGCGCGCCAGGTAGATGCCGCGGGTGAGCGGCGGAAGGGTGATCTGGAGCGTGGCACCCGCCCGTTGCGCGCGCACCGGCAGCGTTCTGCCGGTGAGGTCGAAGAGGTCCACGGCATCGATCGCCCGCGCGCCCACGTGTACGAACAGCCGGTCGCCTTCCAGGTGGAAGGGCGGTTCGAAGGGTGGTGCATCATCGATCGCGGTGGTCAGGCTGTCGTGCAGCTCGATCCCATCGAAGCGCGACCAGCCGAAGCCCGGACCGCCGGTGAGGCCGGTATGGAGCAGGATCATCGGCGTACTGAAGGCGTCAGGGTACACCGTGTCGGCCACCTGCAGCCAGGTCCAGGTGGTGTCGTCGGTGGTGATGCCGTTCCTGAAGATCACGATCCCCATCGAATCCTCGGCGAAATACAATCCGGGCGAGGTGGTGAAGGCGCCATCCTCGCGCATCACCCAGCCGCTCAGGGTGAACACCTCGCCCCAGGTGGCCGAGGTGATGTGCTGTGTCAGGTGCTCGAAGAAGCAACCCTGCGTGTTGCTGAAGGGTTTGCGCACGCCGAAGTCGCCGGCGCCGGGCGCGCCGGGCATCACCGGTTCGGGCGTGGTGCATTGCCAGGTCCACCCGGAGAGGTCGAAGGCGCCGGCGTTCTCGAAGCTGCCGTTGATCACCTGCGCCGTGGCGCAGCAGGCGAAGGTGCCGGAAAGAAGCAGGGTGAACGGGCGCATGGCGGTCGGGTTCGATCCATCGGACAGACGCCCAAGCTACCGCCATCCGCTGCCCGATCGTCATCTTCGCCGCCATGGAAGACCTCTTCACCATCGGGTCGCTGATCAGCCTGGTGACCCTCGCCGTGCTCGAGATCGTGCTGGGTATCGACAACGTGATCTTCGTGAGCATCATCCTGGGGAGGATCCCCCAGGAGCGGCGGCTGCGCGCGCGGCGGCTGTGGATGATCACCGGCATCCTGATGCGCTCGGGCCTGCTCATCGCCCTGGGCTGGCTGGTGAAGCATGGGGAGAACGAACTGTTCGCCGTGGCGGGCTTCGGCTTCAACCTGCGCAACCTCATCATGCTCTTCGGCGGGCTCTTCCTGCTTTACAAGGCGGTGAAGGAGATCCACCACAAGCTGGAGGATGATGGCGCGCATCCCCTGAAGCCTTCCGCCGCGAACGCCTCGTTCTGGGCGCTGGTGGGCCAGATCGTGGTGATCGACGCGGTGTTCTCCTTCGACAGCATCGTGACGGCCATCGGGCTGGCCAGGCACATCGAGGTGATGATCGCCGCGGTGATCATGGCCATGATCGTGATGTTCTTCTTCGCCAGCGGCATCAGCGCCTTCATCGAGAAGCACCCCACGCTGAAGATGCTGGCGCTCTCCTTCCTGGTGCTGGTGGGCTTCATGCTGTTCTTCGAGGGGCTGGAACCCGTGCATGGGAGCCACATCCCCAAGGGCTACGCCTACGTGGCCATGGCCTTCAGCTTCGTGGTGGAACTGCTGAACATGCGCGTGCGCGCCAAGCACGTGGTGAAGCTGAACCGCTGAGCGGCCGCTCAGTTCTCCTGGCCGGAGAACACGTAGCGCACGATGTTGGCCCCCATCTGCAGCGCCTTCAGGCGGATCGCCTCGCTGTCGCCATGCACGTCGGGGTCCTCCCAGCCATCGCCGAGATCGCACTCGTGGTCGTAGAAACACACCAGCCGTCCTTCCCAGATCAGGCCGAAGCCGCGCGGCGGCTTGCCATCGTGCTCATGGATCTTCGGCAGGCCATGGGGGAAGTCGAACTTCTGGTGGTAGATCGGGTGCGCGAAGGGCAGCTCCACGAATTCCAGTTCCGGGAACACGCGCTTCATCTGCGGCCGGACGAAGGGGTCCAGCCCGTAGTTGTCGCTGATGTGCAGGAAGCCGCCGCCGATCAGGTAGGTGCGCAGGTTCTCGGCCTCCTGCGCGCTGAACACGATGTTGCCATGCCCGGTGATGTCGAGCCAGGGATAGGTGAAGATGTCGGGGGCGCCCACTTCCACCTCCGGCACCTCGGGATCGATGTCCATGCCCATCTGCTCGTTGCAGAAGCGCACCAGGTTGGGCACCGCCGTGGGGTTGGCGTACCAGTCGCCGCCGCCGTTGTACTTGAGCACGGCCAGCTGGTAAGTGCCCTGGGCCCATGTGCTCATGTGCCCATGTGCGCATGTGGCCAGGAGGAGTGCGATCAAGCTCCGGAATAGCATGGGGCAAAGGTCGTGGTCGGTTGTAGATGCAGATCGGTCTCCCCTCCTGTTGCGAGGCTTTGCGAGCAATAGGAGGGGTTGGGGGTGGTTCAGTTCCGAACAACGATCAACGAACAACGAAATTCATCCAGCTGCAAACTGCGATCGCCGCGGTTTCCGTTCGCAACCGTGCTTCGCCCAAACTCACGGGCATGAAAGCATGTTGTTTCAGCAGCATTGCTTCTTCCGCAGTGAAGTCACCTTCCGGACCGATAAGCACCACCGCATCACGCGACTTGTCATAAGCCTTGGACAAGCTGATCCGTTCGCCCTCGCACCATCCGAAGAAACGTTGGGCAGGCAATTCGGTGCTGGTCAATTTCTCCAGATCGATCGCCTCATCCAGCTGCGGCAACCACGCCCGCTGGCTCTGCTTCATGGCCGCGATCAGGATCTTCTCCAGCCGGTCGCGACGCAGCTTCGTGCGCTCGGTGCGTGCGGTGATCAGCGGCGTGATGCGGTCCACGCCGATCTCGGTGCATTTCTCCAGCATCCACTCGAAGCGTTCGATCTGCTTGGTGGGCGACACGGCGAGATGGATCGCGGCTTCGCGCTCGCGCGGGACCATGAGGCGGGAAGTGATCTCCGCTTGCGCCTCCCGCTTTCCGCCGATCCGCAACCGGCCTTCGGCCCTGGTGCCGCGCCCATCCACCAGCGTGATCGCGGCGCCGTCCTTCAGCCGCAGCACGCGCAGGGCGTGGCCGGCCTCCTCCCCGGGCAGTTCGACCAGGCCGGGGGTGAGGTCGGGGAGGAAGAAGATGTGCATCACGCGGGCGCCGTCGATCGATCCATCCGATGCAGCGCGAACAGCGCCGCGCCGAAGATCAACAGGAAAAGCAGCGTGGCGGTCCCGGGCGAGAGTCCCAGGTGGACCGGCCATTGCCACGAAGTCCATTCGCCCGCCGCGGCACGGATCAGCACTTCCTCCACCATGGGGTCCTTCACGCCCGTGGGAAGCGAGTACCACAGCGTGCTCTTGGCGAGGAAGGCGCAGGCAAAGCCGAACATGGCGAGCGCGACCGCCGTGTTGCGCGTCCAGCGCCGTTCAGCGATCAAGGGAACGGCACGCCACGCCAGCAGAACAGCGGCTGCCGTGAGGTGCCTGGGACCATAGGCCCAGCCGCCCCACCACATCGCATAGCCGGTGATCAAAAGGAACGAAAGCACGACGGGAAGAAAGACCGGGCCCTTGAGCCGGACAGGTCCCCACCGTCCGGCGAGCAGCCACGCGATCGCGCCTGCGATCAGCACCGGCATGTAGAACAGCAGCCCGCGGTACGCGCTCACGCTCAAGCCGACGACCGCCTCCCACGTGGGTGTTCCGAAGCCGAAGCCATCGCTCATGAACGCGTAGTTCGCCTCGTGCTCGTAGCCCAGGGAAAGGGGATCCCCGCTCAGGATCCAGTTGTACGAAAGCAGGAGCAGGATCGCCGGTGATCCACCGAGCAGGAATTGAAGGACCTCCTTGCGCGATCGGATCGCGAGGATCACCGCCCAGCAAAGGGGAAAGACCGCCAGCGGGTATTCGCAGAGCACCGCCGCGCCGGACAACGCTCCGGAGACCACGAAGCGGCCGCGATCGAACGCGATCAAGGCGAGCAACAGAAGCGCCGCACCGGCAAGATGGCCGTAGAAACTTCCGCTGTACACGAAGAGGAAGGAGCCGAGGAGCGGGAGCAGCGCGAGCACGCCGGCCTTCGGTGCGCCCGCCGCGCGCAGCCGCGACCAGAGCAGGGTGATGATCAGCGCCAGCGGGAGGCTCCCGCAGAGCAAGCCGCCCAGCCGCAGCAGGCCATCATTGAAATGGCCGTGCTCACCGGGTCCCACGAGCCCGATCGCCTTGACGATCCACCAGAAGGGGGTGACGATGAACACCGGCAACGGCGCCTTGTCGGAGTAGTAGCGTCCATCGATCACCGCCTTGTCGCCCGTCAGCTCGTGGTGGGTGGTGATCTCCAGCGAGCCGTGCTCCACCAGCGCCGCCACGGCCAGCGCGCGGCTCATGGTATTGTCGTTGTGCCCCGCGTCCAGATGCCAGGAACACAGGAAGAGCGAGGCCAGGAAGAAGAGGACCTTGTGCTTGCGCGGAGGCATCGCACCAAAGATGCCGGTTGCCGGCGAGGCGGTGCCTACTGCTTCTTGAAGTCGAGCTTCCAGAAGTGGAAGTCGGGGCTATGCAGGTCGATCTTGAAGCCGGTGACCTTGTGATCGGCGTCGAAGCTGAAGGTGATGTAGCCCGGCTCGAGGAAGGGATCGGCGTGGCGCCACTCGAACGTGTCGTAGTGCCAGTGCGAGAGCGCGCCGGTGAACAGCTCCGGCGCCGCCGCGAACGACAGCGAGAGCGCCCCGTTGCTTTCGGCGATCGTTGCATCGCCGTAGATCTTGTCCGTGTAGGTGCCGGCAAAGGCGTTCAGTGGCAGGGAAGGGGAGGTGTTCGCGATCCTCGAAGCGGCACGGTCTGCCACGCGCCGGGCATTGCGCTCATCGCGCGCCTTGATCCGCGGCAGCATGTCGGCAACGGGGTCGGCCTTGCCGGACCCAAGGTAGAGGTCGATGATCTTGTCGGTGATCGCGAAGACGCTGTAGGTCTCGCCGTTCCCCAGGCAGATCACGGCGAAGTCCTTCTCGGGCACCACCGCATGGTTGAGGATGAAGCCGGGCATGCCGCCGCTGTGGGTGATGATCTTGGATCCGTCGCGGTCCTCGGTGAACCAGCCCATCGCCGCGCCGTCGTAGTGCTTGCCGGCGGCCGCCGCCTCCGGCCCCACCTCGAAGCTGATCTGCGGCGTGGTGATCGTCACCCAGGTCTCCGGCTTCAGGAAGGGCTTCCCCGCGACCTGTCCCTCGTTCATCCACATCGCATCCCACTTCGCCAGATCGGTCACGCAACTCAGCACGCCGGTGGCGCCGTCGGCGCCATCGAGCATCTGGTAGGGCATGCTGATCAATGCCTTTGATGGATCCTGGCCCGGGTGCAGCGTCGGCATGGCCACGTCGCCCATGGTGGCGAGGTCGGAGACCTGCACGCGCGTGCGCGTCATGCCCAACGGCTGGAGCATGCGCGTGGTGATGAACCGGTCCCAGGACATCCCGCTCACGGCCTCGACCAGCTGCGCCGCCGCGATGAACATCAGGTTGCTGTATCCGAACTGCTCGCGGAAGCCGTGGGTGAACGGCTCATGCGCGTGGCGGTCGAGGATCTCGCGCTGGCTCATCGTTGTGCCGTACCAGAGCAGGTCGCCGTCGAAGGTGATCCAGCCGGCCCGGTGGCAGAGCAGGTCGCGCACCAGCATGTTCTGCGTCACGTAGGGGTTGTCGGTCGCGAACCACGGCAGGTGCTTGCGCACGGGATCGTCGAAGCTGAGTTTGCCTTCGTCCACCAACAGGCCGATGGCGCAGGTGGTGAAGGCCTTGCTCATGCTGGCGATGAAGAAGATGGAGTTGGCGGTCACCGGATCGCTCTTCGCCTGGTCGAGCCTGCCGTAGCCCTTGCTCCAGATCAACTCGCCATCGCGCACCACGCCCACGGCCAGGCCGGGCTGGCCGAAGTCCGTGACGGCCTTGGCGATGTATGCGTCGAGGGCTTTGAGGTCGGGTTTTTTCTGGGCGGCGGATCCGAGGCACAAGGCCAGCGCCACGGCGGTCAGTGATCTTCTTGGCATAAGCATGACGCGAATGTGGGAAAGGCGAACGATGCGACGCACTTCCTCAATCAATGGTTACGCTCGCCTCCATATCACCCTCCACCTCCTTCTTTGCTCCCTTCAGTTCGGTGGTCGCATCCACGCCCTCGAGCACCTCGAGGTTGATGCCGTCGCTCAGCCCGGTCTTGATCCAGGTCTTCTTCCAGCTCGCCTCCTTGCCGTCGCCGTTCTTCACCTCCACGAAGGCGCTGTCGCCCTTGGCGTTGAAGCTGACGATGCTCTCGGGCACGCTCAGCACGCTGTCGCGGCGTTCGAGCACGATGTCGGCGTTGGCGCTGTAGCCGCTGCGCAGGCTCTGGCCCTCCTGGAGCTTCACCGCGGCGCGGATCTCGAACTGGATGGCGCCGTTCTCCTCGACCCCTTTCGGGGCGATGTATTCCAGTTCGGCGTCCCAGCTGGCGTTCTCGATGGCGCCGACGGTCAGCTTCACCGGCATGCCCAGCTTCACCTTGCCCACCTCGCTCTCGTCCACCTTGCCCTGGAAGATCAGGTCGTTCATGTCGGCGATGGCGGCGATGGTGGTGCCCTCGTTGAAGTTATTGCGTTCGATCACGCTGTTGCCCTCCTTCACCGGCACGTCGAGCACCATGCCGTCGATGGTGCTGCGCACCACGGTGTTGCCCGCGCTGGTGCGGCTGATGCCGTCGCGCACCACCTCGAGGGCCTCCTGCGCGGCGTCCAGTTCCTGCTGGGCCGATCGCAGGGCGATGTCGTAGCCCTGCATCTCGCTGGCGCTGATCACGCCCTTGTCGGCCAGCGGCTTGTTACGGTCGAAGTTCATCCGTGCGTTCTGCACATTGATGTTCGCGCCGTTCACGCGGGCCTCGGCCTGGCTGAGCGAAAGCATGTCGGGCACGATCTGGATCCTGGCCAGGGCGTCGCCCTTCCTCACCTGGTCGCCGGCTTCCACGAACAGCTCGCGGATGATGCCGCTCACCACGGGCTTGATCAGGATCTCCTTGCGCGGCACGATGCTGCCGTTGGCCACCGTCTTCTTGACGATATCGGTCTTCCTGGGCTTTTCAATGGCGAACTCATCGGGCTTGATCACGCTCTTCTGGTAGAGGAACCAGAGCACCCAGACGAAGAGGAAGGCCAGCAGGCCGAAGAGGAGGTATCGGAGGATCTTTTTCATGGGTTGTCAGGCCGGGCCTTCCCCCGGCGTGGTGGTTTCACTCGGCTCTCAGTGCATCGACGGCTTTGATCTTCAGGGCGCGCAAGGCCGGGAACAGGCCGGCCAGCAGGCCGAAGGCCAGCATCGCCGAGAAGGCCACCAGTGCCACGCGGATGTCCACGCCGGGGCGCTTGAAGAAGTCGCTGTCCCCCATGGCGGCGTTCACCGCTTCCAGCACGCCCACGCCGGCCAGCAGGCCGAAGTAGCCGGCGATGAAGATCAGGGTGAGGGCCTCCAGGACGATCTGCCCGGTGATGCGGCGCGGGGTGGCGCCGATGCTGCGGCGGATGCCGATCTCCTTGGTGCGCTCCTTGACGCTCACCAGCATGATGTTGCTGATGCCGATGATCCCGGCGAGCAGCGAGAAGATGCCCACGACCCAGCTCAGCGCGGCGATGCCGGTGAACAGGCCGTTCATCCTGTTGTACATGTCCTGCAGGTTGAAGCTGCCGAAGGCGCTCTCATCGGTGGGGTCCACCTTGTGCTTGCGGGCCATCAACCGTTTCACCTCGGACTCGATGCGCGCCACGTCCTCGCCGGGCCGGCCCACGATGGTGAACCAATGCACGATGTTCATGCTGTTGAAGGTCTTCTGGAAGGTGGTGAAGGGCACGTAGATCTTGGCCTCGGGGTTCTCGCCCATCTCGGCGCTGCTGCGTTTGCGCGTCACGCCCACCACCTGGAAGTAGACGCCGTTGACCTTCAGATACCGGCCCAGGGGATCCTCCTGCTCGAAGAGGCGGTCCACGGCCTGCCTGCCGATCACGCACACCTTGCGTTGCTCGTTCAGGTCGGCGCGGTTGAGGAAACGGCCCTGGGCGATGTCCAGCGCCTCCACCTGGATGATCTCCGGCTCGGAGCCGTAGATGGAGAAGGCGGCCGTGCGGTTCTTGTAGGTCACGTTGTTGCCGCCCTGCCAGCCGCCCAGTTGGAGCTGCGGCGAACAGATGTCGATGCCGGCCACGTTGCGGCGGATGATCCCGATGTCCGCGTTGTCGAAGTTGAAGTCGCGGCCGCGCTGGAAGCCGGCGAAGGGCTTGGTGGTGGGCATCGTCCAGATGAAGCAGGTGTTGGTGGCGAAGTCCTTGAAGCCGCCCATCACCGCGTTGCTCAGGCCGTTGCCCATGCCCAGCATCACCACGAGCATGAAGATGCCCCAGCCCACGCCGAACATGGTGAGGAAGCTGCGGAGCTTGTTGCGGCTCAGCGTGTTCCAGATCTCGCCCCAGCGGTCGCGGTCGAACATGGCTTATTCGTCCCTGAGGGCTTCGATGGGCCGGATGGCGGCCGCGCGGCGCGCGGGGAACAGGCCGGCCAGCAAGCCGGCGACGATCAGCGCGGCCAGCGCGCGCACGGCCACGGTGATGTCGATCGTGGGGTCGCGGAAGAATTCGGTGCCGGGGATGAACTTGTTGAGCAGTTCGAGCAGGCCCACGCCCGCCGCCAGGCCCAGGTAGCCGAACACGGCGGTGACGAACAGCGCCTCCAGCAGGATCTGGCCGATGACGTTGGCGGGCGTGGCGCCCAGCGCCTTGCGGATGCCGATCTCCCGCGTGCGGTCCTTCACCACGATCAGCATGATGTTGCCGATGCCCACGATGCCCGCGATCAGGCTGCCGATGCCGACGAACCAGAGGAAGGCCGAGATGCCGCCGAAAATGCTGTTGAAGGTCCTGACGTTCTCCACGTTGTTCTCCAGCCAGAGCGCGCGGTCGTCGGTGGGATCGAAATCGTGGCGGCGCGCGAGGGTGTGGACGGCGCGATCGCGGGCCATGCGGGCGCCCGGCAAGCTGGCGTCAGCGAAGCTGAACATGATCTTGTCCACGTCGCGCTGGGCGTTGAACACCTTCTGCGCGGCGCTCAGCGGGATGTACACCGGGCTGCGCTGCATCATGCCGCGCCCGCCGGACTCGAAGGCGTAGAGCCCCACCACTAGGAAGGGCACGCCGTTCACGTTCACCCACTGGTCCATGGGATCCTCCTCCTTGAACAGCTCCTTGCGCGCATCCTCGGCGATCACGATCACCTTGCGCACCTGCTCCTCGTCCACTTCGTTGATGAACCGCCCCCGGAGCACCGTCTGCCGCTCCAGTTCGAGCTGCTCGGGAACGATGCCGTTGATGCTGTAGCTGCCGTAGTTCGTCCCGTGCTGCAGCTGGCTGTTGCCCCGCCACACGCGGTAGCTGCCGCTGATGTGCTCCAGCCCCGGGATGGAGTTGCGCAGCGCCTCCACGTCGCCTTCATCGAGCTGGATCCGGCGGTTGGCCGGCAGCCCGTTCCAGGGTTTGCTCGTTTCGCCCCCCCAGATCTCGATGCTGTTGGTGGCGGTGTCGCGGAAGCCGTAGGCGAACCCGTTGCGCAATCCCTCGCCGGCGCCCAGCAGGAACACCAGCATGAAGATGCCCCAGAACACCGCGAAGCCGGTGAGCACCGCGCGCAGCTTGTTCTTTCCGATGCTCTCCAGCACCTCGCCCCATTTCTCCCTATCGAACATCGGCCAGCAGGATTGCGGGGTCCATGTGCGCGTCCTCGATCAGGCCGTCCTTCAGGCGGATCACCCGCCGGGTGGCGGCGGCCACGGCGTGCTCGTGCGTCACGATCACCACGGTGAGGCCCAGGTCCCTGTTCACCCGGGTCAGCAGGTCCATCACCTCCTCGCTGGTGTGGCTGTCGAGCGCGCCGGTGGGTTCGTCGGCCAGGATGATCTTGGGGCTGCTCACCAGCGCCCGGGCGATGGCCACGCGTTGCTTCTGGCCCCCGCTCAGCTCGTTGGGCAGGTGCTTCGCCCATTCCTTGATGCCCACGTTCTCCAGCATCGCCAGCGCCTGCTCGTTGCGCTTCTTCCTGGACACGCCCTGGTAATAGAGCGGCAGGGCCACGTTCTCCAGGGCGTTCTTGTAGCCGATCAGGTTGAAGCTCTGGAAGATGAAACCGATGTATTTGCCGCGCAATCCGGCGTTCACCGTTTCACCCTGGTCGCGGATGACCATGCCATCCAGTTCGTAGGTGCCGCTGTCGTGCCGGTCCAGGATGCCGATGATGTTCAGCAGCGTGCTCTTGCCCGAGCCGCTGGCGCCCATGATGCTCACCAGTTCGCCCGCTCCCACGTGCAGGTCGATGCCCTTGAGCACCTGCAGGACGTTGCTGCCCGTGCGATAGGCTTTTCGGATCCCCTTCAGGTCGATCATGGCGGCCATGCCTTGCGGCAGGCAGGCCCGAAAGTACCGGAGCGCCTGTGCCCGGCGGACCGCCTTACACGAACGGTCCGGCACAAGGGAGGAGCGGGGAGGCCCGATCCCGGCATCGCCCGTCGTGGCGTCCCGCGCGCTTCGGCAAGGTGGAGGCGGCCTTCATGAACCACCGCCGTCGCATCGTGCGGGCCAGGCCGTTCGCCCCGTCCGGAAAAAGCCGAAGCCCCTCGCGGGGCTTCCACTTCTGCGGACCGGACGGGACTCGAACCCGCGACCTCCGACGTGACAGGCCGGCATTCTAACCAGCTGAACTACCGGTCCGTTGGCCCTTCTGAAGGGGAACCTTCAAAAAGAGCGGGGCAAATGTAGTCGCCTGCGCCTTCAGTACAACCGGGCCCGTTTCACCAGGAACTCCAGCAGGATCGGCTCGAAGCCCTGGTTGATGTCGGCCTCCACCAGGTCGATGTGGTACTGGCCGCATTTGAGCTTGAGCTGGTGCCAGCGATCGGCCACGGCGGCGCGGTAGGCCTCGCGCACTTCCGTCGGGTGGGCCTTCACCTGCTCGCCGCTCTCCATGTCCACGAAGGTGTAAGGGCGGTCCTCCAGTTCCAGCTCCAGTTCTTTCTTCCGGTCCACCACGTGGAAGAGGATCACCTCGTGCTTGTGGAAACGCATGTGCTGCAGCGCGCTGAAGAGTTCTTCGGCGCGTTCGCTGTTGTCCATCATGTCGCTGAAGATCACCACCAGGCTGCGGCGGTGGATCTGCTGGGCGATGGCGTGCAGCGCGTTCACGGCCATGGTCCGCTTTCCCGTGGCGCTGTCTTCCAGCACGCCCTCGAGCTGTCCCATCAGATGCCGGAGGTGGACGGCGTTGCTCCGGGCGCGTTCGTTCACCACCACGCGGTCGGCGAAAACGCTCAGGCCGGCGGCGTCGCGCTGCATGCGCAACAGCTGGATCAGCGCGGCGGAGGCGAAGACCGAGAAGCGGATCTTGTTCAGGCTGGTCTCGTCGCCCGCCTTCACCGGCGGGAAGTACATGCTGCTGCTGGCGTCGATCACCAGCTGGCAGCGCAGGTTGGTCTCTTCCTCGTATTTCTTCACGAACACCTTGTCGGTGCGCGCCATCAATTTCCAGTCGATGTGGCGCGTGCTTTCACCGGGGTTGTACGCACGGTGCTCGGCGAACTCGACGCTGAAGCCGTGAAAAGGGCTTTTGTGCAGGCCGGTGAGGAAGCCTTCCACCACCTGACGGGCGAAGAACTCCAGCTTGCTGAGGCGTTGTATTTCCCTGTCGAACATTGGGGATCAAAGTTCGCAGTTGGCAGTTTGCAGTCGGCAGTTATCCCTGTGCGATCGACATGGTCGCAGGTCCGTGGCTAGGTGGTCCTCACGCCGTATTTGCCAGGGTGATCCAACATATCGGATAGCAGACGACCGACCTCTTCCGCTTGTGCATACAACTGCCTGTGTTCTTCCGATGGAAGGTATTGACAGGCCAGCGCGGTATCAAGATGCACCTGGGTCTCCGCGTTCTCGCCGTCGCAGTCGATGAACTTGGCGATGAACGCAGCGACATGCCGCCTCTTGCGATACGCCTCGGCGAGGTTGGCGGGCACGGAACGGGAACTGTTCCGGATCTGGACGCTCAACCCGTAGCGTTCTTCGGCTGGGAACTTCCTGGTCAGCCAGAAGATCTTCATGGACAGGTCGAAGGACTTCTGATAGACGATCAGGTCCTTCAAACTTCCCATCTGATCCGCGAGCTATGGCTCAAGCCAACCGCAACTGCGAACTGCGAACTGCCAACTGCAAATTGCAGACTGGCCACTACAATTGCGCCTGAAGCTTGGAAGCCAGTTGAGGCTTGGGCACGGCGCCCACGCTGCGGTCCACCAGCTGGCCGTTCTTGAAAAAGAGGATGGTCGGGATGCTTCGGATGCCGTATTTCGAGCTCACCTGTGCGTTCTCGTCCACGTTGAGCTTGCCGATCACGGCCTTGCCTTCGTACTCCCTGGCCAGTTCCTCCACCACGGGGCCCACCATGCGGCAGGGGCCGCACCATTCCGCCCAGAAGTCCACCATCACGGGCTTGTCGCTTTTCAGGACGAGTTCCTCGAAGTTGCCATCGGTGAATTGCAGTGCCATTTCGGTTGTTGGTTGTTTCACCCGCCGAAGCGTTTCGCATAGACGGGTTGGTTGTTGGTTGTCCGGCTTCTATCCGCCGCAAAGTTCGCGGTCGTGGCCGCTGGACAAGCTCCCTGCCACGACAGTTTTCAATGCCACTTGGTCAGCTACCCTCATGGGATCATCCGCCTGAGCGCCAAAAGTTCATCGTGTGAGATGCTCTCCTGCTCAGACTTGTCATAGATGGTGAGCAGGTAGACGCGTTCGCCTTGGATGGCGACATACGTGATCACCCGGCCGCCACCTGAGCGGCCTTTGCCTTTTGAGGCGATCGAGATCCGGATCTTGTAGCACCCCATCCCGATCGGGGTGCCTTGCAATGGCTTTGACATCAGTGAGGAAACCAAAGCCACGAACTCCCTTCGCAGCGATGGATACTTCTTCGCGAGACGCTTGAGGTTGCGATCGAAGGTCGCCAGGGTCCGGACCTCAAAGCTCATTGATCAACTCCCTTGCCGGACGGCCGCGTTTCTTGCCGGCTTTGATCAGCTTAAGCTCCTCCATGGCTTCCATCCAATCGGCGTAGATACGGGCTTTCGTATCCGTCAACTTCCGCGCTTTCACGTAGCGCAGATCCTTGAGGAGGTCGAACAGGAACTCCGCCTTGTCGTCTTTGATGTCCAGGAGAACTTTCATGCGGCCAAAGATAGACCCCTTGGAAGGCAAGGTCAGCTGAGGCTCCAACTCACCTCCGGCAGGGCCTCCAGGGCTTGCACCAGTTCATTGGTCACTGACACGGTGACGCTGCCGGAAGCGGCATCCACGCGCAGGTTCTCGCCCACGCTCTGCAGGCGGAAGTTCACCTTGCTCCTGCCGGGGGAGGAGCGCAGGGTGGAGGAGAGGCGCTCGATCAGCTCATCGTTCACCTTGTCCGCGTCCACGGCCAGGTGGATCTTTTGCACGTATTTCTCCCTGGCATCGCTGAGCACGTCGATGTTCATCACCTTCAATTCCAGCTGGCCTTCGTCGCGTCCCCAGGTGCGCTCCGCCGCACGGGCTTTCACGTACAGGAGCGTTCCCTGCGCGAGGTAGACCTTGAACTTAAGGTAGTCCTCGCTGAAGAGCATGAAGTCGTACGAGCCGGTGTGGTCCTCCAGGCTGAAGGTGCCGTAAGGCTTGCCGCTCTTGGCGATGCGGTGCTCGGCCTTGGTGACGATGCCGGCGAAGCTCAGTTCGCGGTTCGTCAGCGGCTTGAGGTCGGAGAGTTTGTCGAGCGTGGTATTGCAGAGGTGCTTCAGCTCGAAGCGGTGGTCGTCGAGCGGGTGGCCGCTGAGGTAGAAGCCGATTACTTCTTTTTCATGGTGCAGCTGCTCCAGCGCGCTCCATCCATCGGCCATGGGCAGCGCGGGTTCGGGTATGGAGCCGCCGCTCTCCACGTCGCCGAACATGCTCACCTGCGACGACCGGGCCATGTCCTGCACCTGCTGGCCGTAGCGGGTGAGGCGTTCCATGTTGTTGGGCTGGTCGGCGCCCATGGCGAAGAACAGCCGCGCACGCTCCACGCCGAGCGAATCGAACGCGCCTGCGTACGCGAGACTTTCCAGGGCCTTTCGGTTCGCGCTGCGCAGGTTGACGCGGCGCGTCACGTCGTGGATGCTTGCGTACGGCCCCTTCGCCGTCCGCTCGCTGATGATCGCCTCGGCGGCGGACTCGCCCACGCCCTTCACCGCGCCAAGGCCGAATCGGATCCGGCCCTTCGCGTTCACACCGAACTGGAAGCCGCTCTCGTTCACGTCCGGCCCGAGCACGGGAATGCCCATGCGCCGGCACTCTTCCATGTGGAAGGTGATCTTGTCGATGCTGCCTTGCGAGTGCGTGAGCACGGCGGCCATGTATTCCGCCGGATGGTTCGCCTTCAGCCAGGTGGTCTGGTAGGCGACGAAGGCATAGCAGGTGCTGTGCGATTTGTTGAAGGCGTATTGCGCGAATTTCTCCCAGTCGGTCCAGATCTTCTCGCAGATCCCCGTGTTCAGGCCGTGCGCCGCCACGCCGTCCATGAAGCGGCCTTTCATCCTGTCCAGTTGGGCGCGGTCCTTCTTGCCCATGGCCTTGCGCAGCACGTCGGCGTCGCCCTTGCTGAAGCCGGCGAGTTTCTGCGAAAGCAGCATGACCTGTTCCTGGTACACGGTGATGCCGTGTGTTTCCTCCAGGAACTCCTCCATCTCCGGCAGGTCGTAGCTCACCTTCTCCCGGCCGTGCTTGCGCTTGATGTAGCTGGGGATGTTGTCCATGGGCCCCGGCCGGAACAGCGCGTTCATGGCGATCAGGTCGTCGAAGCGATCGGGCTTGAGCTCGCGCAGGTAACGCTGCATCCCGGTGGATTCGAACTGGAAGGTCCCGTTCGTCTCGGCGCGCTGGTAGAGCGCGTAGGTCTTCGCATCGTCGAGCGGGATCGCGTCGATGTCGATCTCCAGGCCGTGGTTCTGCCTGATCAGGCGCAGCGCGTCGCGGATGATGGTGAGCGTCTTGAGCCCGAGGAAGTCCATCTTGATCACGCCCGCGTCCTCGATCACCTTGCCGTCGTATTGCGTGAGCAACAGGTCGCTGTCCTTCGAGGTGCAGACCGGGATGATCTCCTTGAGGTCCTTGGGCGCGATGATGATGCCCGCCGCGTGGATGCCGACCCCGCGCACGCTGCCTTCGAGCTTCTCGGCCTCCCGCAGCACCTGCGCGCTCAGGTCGTCGCCCGCGGCGATCTTCCGCAGCTGCTTGATGCTGTCGATCTCGGTGGCGTCGAAGCCGTTCTTCAGGTCGCTTTCCGGCGCGTTCAGCACGGTGTCCAGTTCCACGCCCAGGCGCTCGGGCACCAGCTTGGCGAGCCGGTCCGCATCGGCCAGGGGCAGGTCCAGCACGCGGGCCACGTCGCGGATGCTGAGCTTGGCGGCCATGCTGCCGTAGGTGACGATCTGCGCCACCTGCTGGCGGCCGTATTTCTCCACCACGTAGTCGATCACCTTCTGCCGCCCTTCGTCGTCGAAGTCGGTGTCGATATCCGGCATGCTCTTGCGGTCCGGGTTGAGGAAGCGCTCGAAGAGCAGGTCGTACTTGATGGGGTCGATGTTGGTGATGCCGGTGCAGTAGGCCACCACGCTGCCGGCCGCCGATCCGCGCCCCGGTCCCACGAACACGCCGATCTCGCGCCCGTGGTTGATGAAGTCCTGCACGATCAGGAAGTAGCCGGCGAAGCCCATGGTCTTCACCGTGAAGAGCTCGAAGTCGATGCGCTCGCGGATCTTCGGGTCGAGCGAGTCGATGCCGCCGTTGCCATCGCCGAGGTAGCGCCGGATGGCGCCCTGGTAGGAGAGGTGGCGCAGGTAGTCGTCCTGGTCGGTGAAGCCCTCGGGCACCTTGAAGTTGGGCAGCAGGATGTCCTGTTTCAGCTTCAACGGTTCGATCTTCCCGACGATCAGGTCGGTGTTGTCCAGCGCCTCCGGCAGGTCGTGGAAGGTCGCGGCCATCTCCGCCTGCGTCTTGAAGTAGAACTCCTCATTGTGGAACGCGAAGCGTTTCTCGCCCTTCGGTGCCGTATCGCTCTCCAGATCTTCCTCCCGCTCCTTTTTCCAGCTCTGCTTCGCTCCGGTGTTGATGCAGAGCAGGATGTCGTGGGCGTTGGCGTCGCCCTGGTCGACGTAATGGCTGTCGTTGCTGGCGATGATGGGCACCTGGTACTTCGCCGCCCATTGGAGCAGGACCGCGTTCACCCGGTCCTGCTCGGGGATGCCATGGCGCTGCAGCTCGATGTAG
This sequence comes from uncultured Chryseobacterium sp., assembly GCA_964394425.1. GTDB lineage: Bacteria > Bacteroidota > Bacteroidia > Flavobacteriales_F > PHOS-HE28 > PHOS-HE28. The sequence goes on from CAYMXP010000011.1 coordinate 59,804, forward strand.
TAGTCCTCGCCGAAGAGGTCGAGCCACCATTTGAACTCCGCCTCGCCGGCGGCCTCGCCCTTGCGCAGGATCGTGCGTGGCACGCTGGCCGCCAGGCAGCAGGTGGTGGCGATCAGCCCCTCGTGGTATTGGGTGATCAGCTCCTTGTCGATCCGCGGGTACTTGCTGTAGAAGCCCTCGATGTAGCCCAGCGAGCAGAGCTTGCTGAGGTTGCGGTAGCCGGCAGCGTTCTTCGCCAGCATCAGCTGGTGGAAGCGCTGGTCCTTTTCCTCGCGGGTGAACTGCTTGCGCGTGCGGTCGGCCACCACGTAGAACTCGCAGCCCACGATCGGCTTCACCAGCGGTTTCCCGTCCTCGCCCTTGTGCTTGCCGGCCTCGGCCACGAACTTGAACACGCCGAACATGTTGCCGTGGTCGGTGATCGCCAGCGCGGGCTGTCCGTCGGCCGCGGCCTTCCTGTACAGCGCGGGAATGCTCGCCGCCCCATCGAGCAGGCTGAACTGGGTGTGGACGTGCAGGTGGGAGAACTTCGGCATCACCGATCGCGCGGAGGCCAAAAATATCCGGACGGCCCGGCGGGCGATCGATCAGTTATCGACGATCGTTCGATGGGCGTCGCATCCCGCACGGGAGCATGCGGGTGGCGCGAACGCACGGGCTGGTGGGGTCATCGCACCCGTTGGACCCGGATGGCCGGCTTCACATCACCATCACCCGCACGCGCCGGCGTGGGTCTCCCCCCACCTCGATGAGGTAGCCGCCCGGAGCGAGGGTGGAAACATCGATCCTTCCATGGCCCACCGTGGCGCGCACGGGGCGGCCGGATGCATCGATGATCCGGATCGTCTCCCACACCTGCCCGGGACTGAAGTGGATCTCGGTCGTGGCGGGATCCGGCCACGCATGGAACGGTTCGATCGCGACGGAACCGGTCATGCCCGCATCGGGTGACAGCTGCCAGCCGATGTCCTGCAGGATCCCCAGGCAGATGGGTCCCGGCCAGTGGTTGGCATGTCCGGTGGCGATGAACGGTGTCATCAACTCGTTCGCGTTGCCCACCGGGTAGGTCGCCTCGTTGAGGTGAACGCAACTTGATCCGAGCGCGAACGTGGAGGGGGCGTAGATGCGGATCTCGGCACCACCGCTCGCGGCCAACGCATTGGGGCCGTTCCAGTTCAGGTCGTTGCACGTGAAGAAGGATCCCAGCGATGCGGAGGGGTTGGGCAGGTCGGCGAGCATCTCCAGCGTGGGTGCCTGCAGGGACCGATCGAAGATGCCCGGCAGCGTATCCAGTTCGGGCCATGGAAAACTGGTGACCAGCGGTGCGAAGTCGGCCATCTCCAGCAGGCCGAACGATCCGATCGCACCATCCTTCTTCGCCACGCCAACGAAGCCGAGACCGTGACCGAGTTCATGCAGGGCCACGCTGACGAAGTCGTACTGTCCGGCGGGCGTGTTCCCATCGGTCCCGAAGTACCAGTCCGCTCCCGAGTCGAAGTAGATGTTGATGTCGTCCTCGCCGGGGTTCAGCTCGACGCCTGCGATGGAATTGGCCAGCGCCGTGGCGTACCATGTGCTGTTGACGGGCGCACCGGGAAAATCCCGGCGACCATTGGGGAAGGTGATGCCCAGCGTGGCCCCGCCCATGGGAATGAAGAGCGCCTGCACCTTGATGGGCACGGGCGAGACGAGGATGGTCTCCCACACTCCGGCCGCATGCCCGAAGGCGGCCTGGCCGGCGGGCGGCATGCCGGTGTAGGTGATGTCGAACGAAGCGCCGGGGCACGTGGCCGCGAAGGCGAGAACGAAGGGCGGCAGGATCGTTCGCTGGAGCATCGTTCATTCGGCGGCCCGGCGCGCGCCAACGTACCAGTTCCGGTCCACTTCGACCCTTGGCTTCCGGCCCACACGGCCGTCCAGCGCCTGCCACTCGGTCGAGGCCTCCAGCAGGTGGGTGGTCTTCTTCACCGTGACCTTCACCGGCATGAAGAAGCCCGCGTTGCAATCTGTCCAGCGGTAGTGGAACCGCCTGTTCACGGTCTTCCACTCGAACACGGGCACCTGCGTGGTGCGCAGGTATTGATCGAATATGGGAGAGAGGTCGCGGCCCGCGTGCTGGGAAACGAAGCCTTCGATCAGGGAACTGGTGACGACCTGGTGGCGGTAGGTGCCGCACATCTCGCGCAGCATCGCGCGGAACTTTTCGTCATCGGCCATGATGTGCCGGATGGTGTGGAGCAGGTTCGCCCCCTTGTTGTACATGTCGCCGCTGCCTTCCTGGTTCACGCCGTATGGTCCGATCACCGGCCGGTCGTTGGCGATGCCCCCGCGCAGGCCGATCTCGTATTCCTCGCCGGCCTCCTTTCCCTGCTGGCATTCGGTGTAGATCGTTTCGGTGTAGTCGGTGAAGCCTTCATGCACCCACATGTCGGCGATGTCCTCGGTGGTGAGGCTGTTGCCGAACCACTCGTGGCCGCTCTCGTGGATGATGATGTAGTCCCACTTCAATCCGCGGCCCGTGCCGCTGCGGTCCATGCCGAGGTAACCGTTGAGGAAGTGGTTGCCATAGGCGATCGCGCTCTGGTGCTCCATGCCCAGATGCGGCGCCTCCACCAGCTTGTAGCCATCGCCATAGAAAGGATAAGGGCCGAGCCAGTGCTCGAAGCACGTCAACATCAGCGGCACCTGCTTGAACTGTTCGCGGGCCTTCGCCTCGTTCGCGGCCAGCACCCAATAGTCCAGATCCAGCGGTCCGTTCTCGCCTTGGTACACGTCGCTCCAATGCGCGTACCTGCCGATGTAAGGGATGAGGTTGTAGGAATTGATCGGACTGGTCACGGCCCAGTGCCAGGTGGTGGTGCCGTCGTTGTTCGCCAACTTCCCACGCAGGCGTCCGTTGCCGATCGCTTGCAGATCGTTCGGAACGGTGATGTGGAGGGATGCGCTGTCGGGTTCATCGCTCTGATGGTCCTTGCAGGGATACCAGACGCTGGCGCCGAGGCCCTGGCAGGCCACGCTCATCCAGGGGGTGCCCTCTTCATCCTTCGTCCAGATCCAGCCGCCATCCCACGGCGGGTGCTTGGCCGCCCGCGGCACGCCGTGGTAACGGATGGTCAGCGCGCTCTCCTCGCCGGCCTGCATGGGTGCGGGCAGGTCGACCCATAACACGTTCCCCTCCCGTTGCGTGCGCACCTCCTGGTCGGCGATCAGGAACGCGCCATCGCGGAACGTCGACGCGGTGGCGAGGACCGCCTCCACTTCGAGCGGCTGCTGAAGGTCGATCTGCATCCGCCGGCCGGTGGACAGCGCGCGGAAGGAGATGATCGTGTTGCCATGGATCGACCGCGTGGCGAAGTCGGGCGTCACGCTCACGTCGTAGTGCGCCACGTCCCACCACGCCCGTTCGGGTCCGATGGTGCCACGCAGGCTATCGGCGCGGGTGAACACGGTGCGGCCGTTCCCGAGCTGGGCGTGGAGCGGTCCGCCCGGCAGCAGAAGCGCCAGGGAAACGGAAAGCGCGCCGGTCAGGATGCGCATGGTCCGCAAGGAACGAGATCGGTGCCGCACCATGCGTCAGGGGTTGACCGGTCGGGGAGGTGGCGATGAACGGTGCGGGAACAACGCTTATTCGTGGTGTTCGAGGTGCAAAGGGGCATCGCGCACGGGTAGAGCCTGAAGCATCTTCACTTCCAGGCTGCGCGCCTCGTACTTCGCCTTCAGCGTGGTTCGGCTCTGCTCGCCTTCCTCCACCGTGGCGAAGCGCAGCACGTCGATGTCCTCGACGTCCTTCAGCTCCGGGAACTCCCCGCGGTAGCGCACCAGCAATTGCTGCGTGGTGAAGGCTTCGGTGGTTTCGATCAGCGGGGTGATGAGCACCACGGGGCCGTCGCGCCAGTTGCCCACCGCGTGGGAGTAGATGGTGTTCTGGGTTCTGGCGGCCAGAGCCGATGCCAGGGTGAGGATCACGGCCAGCGTTCTCATGCGCCGCGAAGGTGGATGGTTCATCTCACAACGACCTCGTCCAGAAAGATCCACGACGGCTGCCCGGCTCCCGCCATCCCATCGGGGATCTTCGCCACTCCGCGCACGTCGAAGCGCACGAAACGGGCTGTCACGCTCCCGTCGATCGCGAGATCCAACCGCCCGGTGGCGCCCGGACCGGGAACGCCCTTGCCCTGGTCCGTGAACGCGACGCCATCCGTGCTCGTCGAGAAGGTCACCACCTCCGGCGGATGGATCCAGGCCACGCGTTCCTCCAGCGCTCCGATCCCGATGTGGCTGATCTCCTGTTCGCTCCCCAGGTCCACGGTGATGGTCACGGGCTTCTCCGTCGCCACCCAACCCAGCCATTCGGTGTTCACGCGGCGCGGGCCGGCTCGCACGCCATCCACCAGGGTGAACGGCCCGCCCATCGCATAGCGCTCGTTCGGCGGCGGATCGCAGGTGATCGGATGCGCGGTCGCGAGGTTGAAGTGGATCGTGCGCCCCGTGGTGCGGCCCGCGGCTTCTCCATCGCGGAATTGGGCGGCCTTGATCCCCGCGTCTTCCTTGATCACGATCGCATCGCTGAAAGAAGATGATCCCCGATCGGGCTCGCTGCCATCGAGCGTGTAGCGGATCGTTCCCTCCGGCGCCGCGCAGGTCATCGCCACGTGGATCGTGCCGGCTTCGGGGCCCTGCGCGAGATGGAAGCCCACGTTGTACAGGCTGCGGCTGTAGTTCACGCCCATCCTGTCCAGCCGCTCGAACTCCATCTCCAGCCGCCGGATGAAGTCCGCTTCATCCCGTGACCCTTTCGGGCCCCAGACCACTTCGCTGAGCGCGCACAGGCGCGGCAGGGCCATGTATTCGGCCTGTTCCCTGGTCGTGATGTATTCGGTCCATAGGTTCCCCTGGGCGCCGAGGATGAACCGGTGGAGGGAGTCCGGCAATTCAGCAGGGATGGGCTCGAAGGCATGCACGTTCTGCAAGGGGTTGTATCCGCCGAAGGCCAGCGGCTCCTGCGAGGGATCACCCTGATAGTGGTCAAAGTAGCAGGGCGTGCCGGGCGACATCACCACCGGGTGTTGTTGTTGCGCGGCGGCGATCCCGCCGGCCGTTCCCCGCCAGCTCATCACCGCCGCGTTGGGTGCCAGCCCACCCTCGAGGATCTCGTCCCAGCCGATGATCTTACGGCCTTGCGCGTTCACGAATCGCTCGATGCGCCGGATGAAGTAGCTCTGCAGCTCGTGCTCGTCCTTCAAGCCTTCGTGCCGCATGAGCGCCTGGCAGCGCACGCATTCCTTCCAGCGCGTCTTGGGGCATTCATCGCCGCCGATGTGGATGTATTCTCCTGGGAAAAGCCCGATCACCTCGGCCAGCACGTTCTCCAGGAAGGCGAAGGTCTCCTCCCGCGTACAGAACACATCGTCGAACACACCCCAGCCTTTCTGCACCTCGTAAGGACCGCCGGTGCAGCCCAGTTCCGGGTAGGCAGCCAGCGCCGCCATCGCATGGCCCGGCATCTCGATCTCCGGTACGATGGTGATGTGCCTTTCCGCCGCGTACGCCACCACCTCGCGGATCTGCACCTGCGTGTAGAAGCCGCCGTGGCGCTCGTTGTCGAAGCGCTGGTCGCTGTATGGCCCGACCATGCTGCCCTCGCGCCAGGCGCCCACCTCGGTGAGCTTCGGGTACCGCTTGATCTCGATCCGCCAGCCCTGGTCGTCGGTCAGGTGCCAGTGGAAGCGGTTCATCTTGTAGCGCGCCAGCAGGTCGATGTACTTCTTGACGAAGTCCACCGGGAAGAAATGCCTGCAGACGTCCAGGTGCATGCCCCTCCAGGCGAAGCGTGGGTGGTCGGTGATCGTCAGGCAGGGGAGGCTTGGATCCTTCGTTCCGGTCGCGGGCAAAAGGTGCAGGAGCGTCTGAATGCCGTGGAAGACCCCCGCGACATCGGCGCCCGTCAGGTCCACCCGATCGGAAAGGACCTCCAGGCGATAACCCTCCGGCGGAAGATCCGCTCCATCCAGGGAGAGCCTGATCGATCTTCCCGGACCCGCCGAGCCACGGACCTCCGTCTTGCTGAACGCACCTTCATTCAGGCACCTCGTGAGGTAGTCCGCCTCCACCCCTAGGGACCCTTGTGCCACGATGGTCAGTTCCGGCCCGAGCCCGAATGATCCCCCCGTGAGGTCCATGGCCACTGGCTTGGGGATCACCGCCGGTGCCTGGGCCAACGCGCCGGCGGGCAGGAGTAGCCAGGAGAGGAACAGGCGGGAAAGCATCGGCGAAATCTGCGACATCCGCGCATATCCAGGGCTATCGCCTCTCAGTTGCCTGAAATTCAACCGCAGAGAGCGCAGAGGCACGGAGAAATGCCCGTCATTTCGTTGCCTATGCAGCAAAGATCGCAGAGGCGGCCGGAGGCCGCTAACTCAGCGCCTCTCTTTGGAGGCCGAAGGGATCCTCCGCGGCCTCTGCGCTCTCCGCGGTGAAGAACAAGACCCTATAGCCCTGCTCCCCTCCCCATTTCGGGGAGGGGCAGGGGTGGGGACTCGAAATTTCCTGAACCACCCCCAACCCCTCCTTAAGAAAGGAGGGGAGTTGATAGGGGTCTTGCACAAGATCAGATGCTTCCAGCAGGCTCAACGCCCCTCCCCAGGGCTATCGCCTCTCAGTTGCCTGAAATTCAACCGCAGGGAGCGCAGAGGCACGGAGAAATGCCCGTCATTTCGTTGCCTATGCAGCAAAGATCGCAGAGGCGGCCGGAGGCCGCTAACTCAGCGCCTCTCTTTGGAGGCCGAAGGGATCCTCCGCGGCCTCTGCGCTCTCCGCGGTGAAGAACAAGACCCTATAGCCCTGCGCGCAAATCCAGGGTTCCGGGGGATCGGCCTACATTCGCGGCCCCTTCGAGCAAGGGGACCTAAAAACCAACAGCGACATGCCGACCCGCATCCGCCTTCAGAGGAAAGGCAAGAAAGGCCAGCCTTACTACCACCTGGTGGTGGCTGATCAGCGCAGCCCGCGCGACGGAAAGTACATCGAACGCATCGGGGCCTACGACCCCAGCCACAAGCCCGCGTTCGTGGAGATCGACTTCAACAAGACCCTGGACTGGCTGCAAAAAGGCGCGCAGCCCACCGACACGGCCCGGGCCATCCTCAGCTACAAGGGGGTGATCTACAAGAACCACCTTCTCAACGGGGTGAAGAAAGGCGCCTTCGATGCCGCCGAAGCCGACCGCCGGTACGACATCTGGATCAACGAGAAGAACGCCAAGATCGAAGGGGCGCGGAAGAAGGCCGGTGAACAGGCCGAGGCCGCCATCAAGGACCGGGTGTCCGTGGAATCGAAGAAGGCAGCCGAGATCGCGGAAGCCATCAGCGCCAAGCGTGCCGAGGAAGCCCGTGCGGCTGAGAAAGCCGCCCAAGCCGCGGCCGAAGCGCCCGCGGCGGAAACGCCTGCCGATGCCCCGGCCGCCGATGCCCCGGCCACCGAAGCTCCCGCCACCGAGGCACCCGCCACCGAAGCACCGGCCGAAGGCGAAGCGCCCGCGGAATAAAGATCCCGACCACGTTGAACGGCCCGTATCGCCCGATGCGGGCCGTTCCATTTTCCGATCATCCGATCGACCGATCTACTTTCAACGCCATGGATCCCGACAGCCTGCGCCGCATCGGCCGCCTGGGCAAACCCTGGGGCCATCGCGGCGAACTGACCCTCCACCTTGACCGGCTGGATCCCGACGAGTTCGCGCGCGAGGGTTCGCTTTTCGTGGACATCGACGGGCAGATGGTGCCCTTCCGCATCTCGCACATCCAGGACAAGGGGCGCGACCTGCTGATCAAGTTCGAGGAACTCGACGACCCGCAGGCCGCCGCCATCCTCGTGGGTTGCGACCTGTACGCGCCACCGGGCATGCTGGCCGATGGCAGTGACGAGAGCTGGGATCCCGATGACCTCATCGGCTTGATCGTGAGCGATGAAGTGCATGGGGAGCTGGGCGAAGTGACCGGCATGGCCGGCACCGACCTGAACCCGGTGATGGTGGTGTTATCAGGCGAACACGAGATCCTGATCCCCATCGCCGACGAGATCATCCTGGACGTCAACGCGGAGGAGGGGACGATGAAGGTGCGCACCCCGCCGGGGCTGGTGGAACTGTACCGCCCGAAATGAACCCTCGGCATCATCCTTGGTCCAACGCGGTGCCTTGATGAACGAACGACGCAGGATCCAGCACCTGTTCTGGCGGGCTGGCATGGGCCTCACCCCGGCGGAAGCCGCCACGCGCGAAGGCCGTCCGATCGGATCGCTGGTGGATGAACTCTTCGCCGCATCGCGCGAATGGACGCCGGTCACCGCAGACCACGTGAGCGCCACGCGCGAACGCTACCGCGCCATGTCCGGCAAGGAGAGGGCGGCGTTCCTCAGGACCAACCGCGAGAACACGGGCAGGCTCAACGTGCAATGGCTTTCACGCCTGGCGCGCACCGAGGGCTGCCTGCGCGAGAAGATGGCCTTCTTCTGGCACGGGCATTTCGCCTGCTGGAGCCACTGGTCGCTCAGCGCGGAACACTACCTGAACACCATCCGTGAGCACGCACTGGGTGACTTCGGGACGATGCTGAAGGCCGTGAGCCGCTCGCCGGCCATGCTCGAGTACCTCAACAACCAGCTGAACCGCAAGGATGCGCCCAACGAGAATTTCGCCCGCGAGGTGATGGAGCTTTTCACCCTGGGCCGCGGGCAGTATAGCGAGCAGGACATCCACGAGGCCGCGCGCGCCTTCACCGGCTGGGCCTTCGACATGCGCACGGCCACCTTCGTCTTCCGCCAGGAGCAGCATGATGCGGGAGAGAAGACCTTCCGCGGGAAGACCGGCCGCTTCGACGGCGACGCGATCCTGGACCTGATCCTCGGGGATCCCCAGTGCGCGCGCTTCCTCTGCCGGAAGATCTACCGCTGGTTCGTGCATCCCGAGGTCGATGAGGCGTTCGTGACCTCCATGGCCGACCGTTATTTCAAAAGCGGCTACGACACGGCGGACCTGATGCGATACGTGTTCACCAGCGAGCACTTCTTCGCCGAACGGAACATCGGCGCGCGGATCAAATCGCCCGTGGACCTGATGGCCGGGCTGGACAAGCTCTTCGCCATCGGCTACGACCAGGAACTCCTGCCCGTCTTCATCCAGCGCTCCATGGGGCAGGTCCTGCTGCAACCGCCCAGCGTGGCGGGCTGGACCGAAGGGACCGGATGGATCGACAGCAACGCGCTGATGATGCGGCTGAAGCTGCCGGCCGGCCTGCTCAACAACGGTGCATTGGACTGGAACGATCCGGAGGAGAGCGCCGCGGAGATGGACATGATGCCCGGCACCGGCGGCGACGCCCCGTTGCGCGATGCACGGGGCCGGGTGCTGCGCACCCTGCCGGATTGGGAGACCTTCCTGGGCCAACTACCGGCCGACGCGGATAACACCACGCTCGCCCGGACGCTGTTGCAGGTCGATCCCTCGCCGGCCCTTTCCTCGGCGCTCACCGCCTCCGGGGTGAAGGAGCGCGTGATGGAGATCCTGTGCTCGCCCGAATACCAGCTCTGCTGACATGGTGCGCCGCGACTTCCTCCGAAGCACCGGCCTGGTGACCACGGCCTGGTTGGTGCCCGGCTTCCTGAAAGCCCTCGGGTCGCCCGGGGCATCATCCAACGGCCGCAAACTCGTGGTGGTGCAGCTCAGTGGCGGCAACGACGGCTTGAACACCATCGTGCCCTTCCGCGATGAGGCCTACTACGCCGCCAGGCCCAAATTGGCCATCGCAAGGGACAAGGTGCTGCGGATCAGCGATGACCTGGGATGGAACCCCTCGCTGGCCCCCTTGCGCCCGCTCTTCGACAATGGCCGCATCGCGATCGTCAACGGCGTGGGTTATCCCAACCCCGACCGCTCGCACTTCCGGAGCATGGACATCTGGCAAACGGCCAGCGGCAGCGACGAATACCTCCGGACCGGCTGGCTGGGCCGCTACCTCGACGCCGAGTGCGGCCATCCGCACGGTGTGATCGAGTTCGGCCCGCGCTTATCGCTCGCCAATACGGGTGAGGTGCGCAAGGCGATCAGCCTCACCGATCCCCGCCGCTTCTATGCGGCCACGCGCGAGCCCTTCTTCGCGCACCTGGCCGCCGCGCCACGGGCCACCGGGCACCCGCAGCTTGGCTATCTGTACAAGACCATGGCGGAGACCTATCAGAGCGCCGCCTTCATCCATGAGAAGCTGCGCCCGCGGGAGACGGCGGTCGCCTATCCGAACAGCGAGATCGCCACCTCCCTGCACCGCATCGCCGGCCTCATCAGCGCCGGGCTCGACACGCGCGTGTATTACACCGGCGTCAGCGGCTTCGACACCCACGTGAACCAGGCGGGAAAACACGAGCGGGTGCTGTCCGCGGTGGCCGAGGCGCTCGCCGTCTTCCTGAAGGACCTGGAGCAGGAGGGCTTGGAGAACGACGTGTTGGTGATGGTCTTCAGTGAATTCGGCCGGCGCGTGAAACAGAACGCGAGCAACGGCACCGATCACGGCACGGCCGGCACCCTCTGGCTGCTGGGCGGCGGGCTCGCGAAAGGCGGCTTCCACAACCCGGTCCCGTCGCTGGACCGCCTGGATGCGAACGGCGACCTGATCTTCAGCATCGATTTCCGCCAGGTGTACGCCACGGTGCTCGACCGGTGGCTGGGCGTGGATCCCGCGCGCATCCTCACCCGGTCCATGCCGGTGCTCCAGGACCTGCTGGACTAACGGATGAACCGTTCCAGCCGCGTTCCGGCGAGTTCGTCCTCGATCTCTCCGACGATGCGCGGATCGAGCTCCTTCCGCCAGCGATCGGCCACGCTGCCGGGCTTGAACACCGCGTAGTAGCTGTCGTTGGCCGACTGGGTGCTGGCATGGAGGAAGTCGAGCGTCTGCGCTTCGACGGGCAGGCCGCAGAAGGCGAACAGCTCGGGGATCCGCTGACGCGGATCATGCACCAGATCCTCGTAGCGCACCACGCGGAAGCGGTCGGGAAAGCGATCTTGAAGGTCCAGGTGAAGGTGCGCCACTTCCTTCCATCTGTGGAAACCGAAGTAATCCTCGTTGCCCTTGTTCTTGTTGTTGGCGAAGCGCCATTCCTTCATCAGGTCGCTTCCGGGCGGGAACTCCCTGGGGTTCTTGCGCCAGCTGTTGATCACCGCGCAGGGGTTGCGCGTGATCCCGATCCCGGTCAGCGCCGGCACGCGACGCATCATCGCGGCCAGCACGCTCTGGTAGCGGTTCTCCTTGAACACGAGCACATCGGCTCCCGCTTCCTTGGTGAAGCGCGGGTACTCTCCGCTCTCCTGCTTGTCGCGCTGGGTGAGGAAGGGCGTGTCGGCCGCGGCCATGTCGGCGAACAGGGTTTCGAAGTCATCCCGCGTGCTGTCCTCGTTCACCCGGCCTTTGAACTCGTATGCGAACAGCGGCTGGAAGCGGAACACGGTGCGTGGCGAACTGTTGAACACCTGGCCGAGCCAGCTGGTGCCGCTGCGGGCCACTCCTGCGATCATGATCGTGCGCAAGGCGTTCATCGCGTGGCCAGCAGGTCGAAGCGGAAATGCGCGTAGATCAGTTCCGGATGTTGGTCCAGGACCCGGGCTCCCGCGAAACCGGCGGAGATGCACAGGTGCTCCATCCACGCGCGATCGAACCAGGTGCCCACCACGTCGCGCCCCGCCACCAGGTTGTCGAAGTGGAGCTGCCGGCGTTCCGGGGTGTTGTAGAAGGCCCACATCCGGCCGCTGTCCGGGATGTCGCCGAGGAACAGCAGCCCGCCGGGCCGCAGCCAGCGCGCCATGCGCCGGAAGAGCGCCACGCATTCGGCGTGATCGATGTACTGGATGGCGGCGTAGACGAGGATCCGCGAGAAGGATCCATCCGGGAATTCCGCCTCGCGCATGTCGGCGCAGCGGGTGCTCACGTTGGGCAGCGCGCGGCGGTCGAGCGCGGCCAGCAGATCGGGGGAGATGTCCACCGAGGTGACGCTGCGGCAGCGCGGCGCGAAGTGGGCCGTGAACAGTCCGTTGCCGCAGCAGAGGTCCAGCACGTCGTCGTCCTTCGCCACGGGGAAGACCGCATCGAGCTGTTCGAGGGTGAAGGCCCATCGCCGCTCATCGATCGGCTGTTTGTTGAAGGTGCGCAGCACCTGCGTCTGCGGATCGGACGCGACGGTGCCGCGCCCGTGGGTGCGCCAGAACTCCAGCCAGCGGTCGTCGCTCATGCGGCAAGCAGGTGTTCCACCAGGCGGCGAAGATCGTCAGGGGTGTAGCGATGATCCACCGGCAGCGGCAGCAGTTCGGTGCCGAGGCGCTTCTCGAACGCGAACCCTTCCACCCCGCGCTTCAATGCATCGGGCCACAGCTCCGGCACGAAAAGCTCCTTCGCGTACATCGCTTTTCGATCCACCGCGCGTTCGGGCAGGTAGGGGTAGCAGAAGGGCACCTCGTCCGGTCCGGGGGCCACGGCGAACGTGTTGCGCTCACCGAGCCGCGCGTGCAGCCAGCCGAAGTTCTTCAGCCGCGCGCGGCGCACGAAGTCCAGGTCCACGCCGCGGAGCAGGCCTTCGCTCACCGTGCTGATGCGCAGCACGTCGCTGGTGAGCGAGCGCTCGTAGGCGGTGTACGCCGCATAAGCCTCCTGCTGCCTGCCCAGGGCGCGCAGCACGTTGTGCTGGAGCGAGGCGCCGGTGAAGCGCGGGACATCCAGGGCGATGCGCTCCGGCGAAAAGAGGTAGGCCCCATCGGGCACGCCGAAATACTTGCGCGCCGAGGTGAAGGACCACCACGCGCCATGACTTCCACGGAAAAAGGCGTGCGTGTCGTCGATCAGCAGGCGATCGCCCATCGTCCGCTTGAGCCGTTCGGCGATCGCACCGCACACCCCGTAATGATCGGTCCACAGGAAGTACTCGTTCGGTCCAAGGATGGGGAGTTCGAGCGGCGCGAGATCCGCGCCGAGCGCATAGTAGCGCGTGGCGATCCCCAGCCGGCGGAAGGGGTCCAGCGTGGCATCGCAGGTGTGGAAGGGCACATGCACGAGGCTGGGACGCAGGTGCCGCAACATCACCATCAGACAGGCGCGGCCGGTGCTGAGCGCGATCGCGTCCGGATGCGGACCGCGCCCTTCCCCGGGCATTTCCAACTCGAAGAAGCCGCCGATCGGTCTCATGCGCGCAGCCTGTTCAAGGTGGCTTCCAACGCGTCGCACAGCCGGACCAGATCCTCCTCCGTGGTGTCCTGATGCACGGGAAGGTTCAGGATGCCCTTCGACAGGGCATGGCTCGCGGGGAAATCCACCGGCGTGATCGCATCGATCAGGCGGTAGTACAGGGCGATGGTGGGAAGGCCCTGCTCCATCAGCGCGAAGTAGAGCTTCTCGCGCAGGCCGTCGTGGACCTGGATCGGGAAGTCGTGCGGCACCTGATCGCCGATGGAAGGATAGAGCACCGTGAGCCCATCCACGTGGGCGAGACGTCCGGCCAGCCAGCGATGGTTCGCCCCGCGCCGGGCCGCGGCCGCCGCGTGATCGGTGCGCGCGAACTGCTCCACGCAGGGTTGCGGGCAGGCATCCGCTCCGGCAGGAAGGGGCAGTGGGAAGCCCGGATCGTTGGCCCGCAATGCGCCGCCGGCGGGCACCGCGAAGCATTTGTGTAGGCTGAAGAAGGCCGCATGGCCGAAGGATCCCAGGCCTGTTCTTCCGGGGATGGGCCCCGGCACGTGCGCGCAGTCCTCGATCAGCAGCGTTCCGTACCTGTCGCACAGCGCGCGCAGGGAAGGCACGTCCACGTGCGCCAGCCCGAAATAGTGGACCAGCAACAGCAGCGGATGCCTGCCGCTTCTCAGGCGGTCCTCCAGCACGTTCGGGTCCACTTGAAGGCGGTCGCCGAGGGGGTACAGCGTGAAGGGCGTGCGCGTGGCTTCGATCGGGTCGATGATGCCCGAGCCTTCGCGGTCGGTGATGCCGATGTAGGCCGGCAGCAGGGCCGAAGCTCCCGAGGGGAAGGAGAGGCGATCCAGCACCAGCCGCCAGGCCACGCGCGCCGAGGCGGTGAACACCGTGCGGTCGGCGAAGCGTGAAGGATCGGTGGCGGTGCGCTGGATCATTCTTCGCTGAGCGCGTGCAGCTTCAGCATGTCGCGGATCTCCCGCGGCGAACAGAACATCATCGCATCGATGATCGACAGGCCCGGCACGAACACGGTGCCTCGCTGGTCGTAGGGTGGAAGCTGCTGTTCGTGGTAGAGCAGCTTCACGCCGTGCGCGGCGAAGCGCCGCGGATCGAAAAAGGCGCGGCCGCCGGGGGGATTGACGTAGGTGGTGGCCCCGAGTTCCATGCAGATGAACAACGACCAGTCGGCGGGATCGTCCGGTCGCGCGTGCGTGAGCCCCATTTCGGACCAGGTCTCGTGGTTGAACGGGATGCCCAGGTAGTTGCAGGTGATGGCCAGGGTGCGGGTGAGGAAGGGCGCCAGCCGCTCCAGGTCCGTGTTGAAGCACTCAAGCAGCAGGTCGAGCACCATCCGGTAATGCGGTGCCCGGACCAGCTTGTAATGATCGAGCTGGCGGATGAAGTGGTCGGCCCGCCCGGTATCCGGCTGCAGCCGCATGTCCTTGATCAGCGTGCCGCGCTCGTGCGGCGCCACGGTCACCCCCACGAATTTCTCCCCGCCACCCGCCTTCAGCACGCGGTTGCGGTTCATCCATCCCTTGCGGATGTATTGCACCGGATCGAACACGATCCAGCGGTCGGTGACCGCGATCAGGCCGAAGTAGCCCAGGTAGGGGAAGAAGTAGGGCTGCATGATGCCCAGCCGCTTCCCCCGATACACGGAGCGATCCACGCGGGATGCGGCGGGGTGGGCGTCGGTACCTTCCACGGATGGCCCGCGCGGGGCGATGACCTCGCGTGGGCGGGTCCAAAGAAAGGATGCGCGATGGATCGCGTCCGCGTCGTGCCGGTGGTTCAGCGCACTTTCAGCCAGCGCGCGGTGCCGGCCTGCCCGCCGCCCAGGGTGGCCACCACCTGGTAGCTGCCCGCGGGGAGCTGCGCGGTGCGCAGGGCCACCACGCTGTGGCCGGCCATGATGTGCCGCTCGCGCAGCACCACCTGGCCGTTGCCGTTGTACACCTCGAAGCTCACGTCGGCGCCATCGGCCAGGTCGAGCGCCACGTTGAGGTCGCCCACGCCGGGGTTGGGGAACACCAGGGGGCCATCGCCCTGCGCGAAGCCGAAGTACACCGAGCGGACATCGGAAAGGGTGCGGGTGCCGTCGATATCCACCTGCTCGAGCCGGTAGAAGTTCACGCCGTTGAGCGGAGCGGGATCCAGCACGGCATAGTGCAGCAGCTCCTGGCTGTCGCCGGCACCGGCCACCGTGGCGATCACCGCCCAGGTGATCCCGTCACCGGACCGCTCCACGTTGAAGTGATCGTTGTTCAGTTCGGTGGCCGTGGTCCAGAGCAGGTCCACCATGGCGCCGTTGACGCGCGCCTCGAACTCCAGCAGTTCCACGGGCAGCGGATTGTTGCCCGCGCGGCTGCCGAAGGAGATGGGGCTGAAGTTCACCAGCGCGGTGGTGCTTACCACGTTGCCGGCGGCCCCGCCGGTGGCGGTGCCGCCCTGGTTCTCCCACTTGCTGGTGGTGCCGCTGAAGTGCGCCACGCGCAGGTCGGCGATGTTCGCCGGGATGATGCCGCTGGAGGTGGCGTCCTCCCAGTACAACCTGGCCTGGCATGAGGCGGGTGAACCGGTATCGTACACGCGGTCCAGGTCCCAGTGCTCCACGAAGCTCACGTGATCGATCGAGGCGGAATAGAACGGCATGGAGTTGTTCGGCGAGGGTGCATCGAAGTATTCGCACACGAACTCGGTGCCGCTGTTGGCGCTGTTGAGGTTCTCCATGCGCAGGCGCGCCCACCGGCCGTTGTCGCCCACGGGGAAGGTGAAGGAGGCGTCGCCGATCTTCTTCATGGGGCCATCCACGTGGCTTGCCGCGCTGCCGCCGGTGCTGGTGGTGCCGTTGGCGATCACCAGCAGGCTGGTCGGTTCGGTGTACACCACGCCGTCGGTCAGGGTCAGCGATTGGCGGATGGTGGTGGTGCCCACGGTGCTCACCTGCGGCCCGGTGCCGAAGGCGTTGTCGATCACCACCTTTTCGTAATCCCAGCCGTCGCCGCCGTCGCCGGCATCCTCGGAGAGGAACTGGACGTTGGTGACGCCGTCGTATTCGATCGTGGTGCCGTTGGAGGAGGTGAGCGAGCCGTAGCGGTTGGGAGCGGCACCGCGCACGAAGGAGCCACCGAGTTCCATGTAGGCGCTGTTGTTCATGTCCACCAGGCACTGGTTGCCTCCGTTCGCGGTGATGGTGAAGTCCCCCAGGATCTTGCTGTTGCTCCAGTTGTCCTGCTCGTATTCGGTTGGCGTGCTCCCGCCGGAGGCATCGGTCATGTGTACGTCGCCGTCCACGTACACCCAGGAGTTGTTCGAGCTCTGGTCGAATTTGAACTCGTCGCCGCCGGTGTGGGTGAAGACGAGGTCGCCCGCCACGTCGAACACGCTGCTGTTATGCACGTGGCAGTAGAAGTCGTCGCCCGCCGCATGGGCGAAGGTGACGCCGCCCGCCACGGTGAGGGTCCCGCCCTGTTGGTCATAGTCGAAGTCGTCGCTCAGGTGGGTGCCCGTCAGCAGGCTGAGCAGCATGTCGCCCGCGATGGACACGGCGTTCACGTCGTTGTCCAGGCGCATGCGGGCGTAGTCGCCGCCGGCGTCGCTCTGGTCCCACTGCAGATCGCCGCCGATGTTCAGGGTGCTGCTGTTGTTCAGCAACAGTTCGGCGTCCTCGGCGGGTCCTTCATGGTCCACGACCAGATCGATGCCCACGTTCAACAGCGCGCCCGATCCGCTGTTCTCGTTCAGGCCCACGAGCAGGTCTTCGCCCGCGTCCATGTCCAGGATCAGCGAACCGGCGATCAGCAGCTGGGCGTTGCCGTCGAGCCCCAGTTCGGTGTCGTCGCCTCCGGAGGTATGCATGGTGAGGTCGCCGCCCACGGTGGCGGTCCCGCCGTCCTGGTCCCAGATGGCATCGTCGCCGTCGGCCTGTTCGATCAGCACGTCGCCCTCGATGTCGATGATGCCGCCGTCCTGCAGCACGCCGATCTCGTCGTCGTCGTTGTTGCCGGAGTCCATGGTCAGCCGGAGGTCCCGGTCGATGGTCAATGTCGGCGTATCCCGGAGGTGGATGAAGAACCCGTCGCCGTTGTCGGGGCTGTGGCGGCCGATCAGGTCGCGGCCCACGTTCAGCGCGGAGTTCTCGTACAGGTCGATGTCCACGTCGCCGGCATCCTGGTCCTTGTCGATCACCAGGTCGCGCCCCACGTTCACCTGGGCGGTGGTGCCGCCGTTCGCGTTGAGCCCGATGCCCAGGTCGTTGCCTTCGGCGGCGTTGATGGTGAGGTCGTTGTTCACGTTCAGATGGCCGTTGCCGTCCACCTCGATGTTCAGTTCGTGGCTGTTCCCGGTGCCATTGATGGTGGCGGTGAGGTCGCCGGTCACCGTGAAGGTGCCCCCGTTGATGTCGATGTCCTGCGCCACCGTTCCGTTCTCGGTGAAGGTCATGGTCATGCCGCCGTTCACCGTCAGGGTGGAGTTGGTGTTCAGTTCGATCTCCTGGTCTGAACCATCGGAGTGGCTGAAGGTCATCGCACCGGTCACGTTCAATGCGGCGGCGACCGCCGTGCTGTTGCTGTTCAGCAGGATGCGGTAGGTGTCGCCGTTCTGCTGATCGCAGGTGAGGCCGCCGGCCGCGGTGAGCGTTGCCCCGTCGATCCGCACGTCCATCTGGCTGCCGCCGGTGCAGGTGCCCGCCACGCGCAGCACCATCGCTCCGGTGCTGTTGAAGGAGCCCCCGTTCAGGTCGATCGCCACGTCGTCGCCATCGGTGCTGTTCTGCGCCACGAGCGAGGTGGTGCCCGCCACGTTCAGTTGCGCCGAGTTGTTCACCTGCACGTCGAAGTCATCGTCGCCCTGGGCGTTGCTGCCGATCGTCGCGGAGAAGTTGCCGCCGACGTTGAGCCGGCCGCTGTTGCTCAGGAGGATCTCCTGTTCGCCCTCGCCCCCGGAGCGGTGATAGGTGTAGGTGAGGTTCCCGGTGGTGTTCATCACGCCGGACCCGCGGAGGTACACCCGCAGCCTCCGGCTTTGCGTGTTGGTGGCGGCGCGCGTGATGGTGGCGGCGCCGTTCACTTGCAGGGTGGCGGTGGAGGAGATCTCCAGGTCCACGTCGCGGTTCAGGTTGTTCTCCTGCATCGCGAA
This sequence comes from uncultured Chryseobacterium sp., assembly GCA_964394425.1. Classification (GTDB taxonomy): domain Bacteria; phylum Bacteroidota; class Bacteroidia; order Flavobacteriales_F; family PHOS-HE28; genus PHOS-HE28. The sequence continues at coordinate 78,166 of CAYMXP010000011.1, forward strand.
GGCGTTGCAGGTGAGCACCACCCCCGCCACGCCGAGGTCGAGCTTGGTATCGGCCGAAGCATGGGAGCCGGCCTGGTTCAACGTGATCGAGGCGATCGCGAAGGCCGGCGTCACGTTGGCCGTGATGGTGTGGCGGCTGATGACCACGACGTCGCCGGCGGCCG
>CAYMXP010000012.1:0-72115 GCA_964394425.1 uncultured Chryseobacterium sp.
CTCCTGCAGGTATTTGTCCAGCGACTGGCTCTCACGGTTGGTGATCGACTTGGTGATCTTCAACTGTCGCATCCTGCTGGTCACGGGCGGCGGGGTATTTGGGGGTGTTGGGCGGAAGTTGGGGGAACGTCCGACGCGAGGAACAGGGGGAGGGCGTCAAAAATTCCGCGGCGAAGGTACGGCCTCCCCTCCGTTCGGGACAAGGTTCCGGCCGCTGCTTCCCGACGCGTGGGGCGAAAGCCTCGACGGACGCTGGAATTCACACGCCGAGACCGTAGTAGCGCTTCACCCCGTTGGGGTAGACCCCCTCGATCAGCACCCCGCCCTGGCTGGCATCCAGGGCGCGGAGGATATCGGCCGGTTCAGACACCTTCTGGCTGTCGATCCGCGTGATGATGAAGCCTTCGCGGATGCCGCTGCTGCGGAGTTTGCCGCCGTTGAGCCTCACCACCTTCACCCCGCTTTCCAGGTGCAGGGCCTTCAGCTCCTGGACCGGGGCCTTGATCAGCTCCGCACCGAGCGCGCTGGCGACGTCGGGCGTGGCGTTGGTCGCGGCGGTGGTCGTTCCTCCTTCACGCCCCCTCAGGGTCATGTCCAGGATCCGTTCCTCGCCGTCGCGCAGGATGGTCACGGCCACGTTGTCGCCCGGGCGGAATTTGCCCACCTGTTCCTGAAGCTGCGGCACGTTGTTCACGCCGATGTCGGCCACTTTCACGATCACGTCGCCGGGTTTCATGCCGGCATCCTGGGCGGCGCCTCCATCGGTCAGGCCGTTCACGTACACCCCGCGGATCTGGTCCATGTCCAGGTCGTCGGCCAGGGTCTGGTCGATGTCGCGGATGCTCACGCCGATGTACGCGCGTTGCACGCTGCCGAACTCCATCAGGTCGTTGGTCACTTTCTTCACGATGTTCACCGGCACGGCGAAGGAGTAGCCCGTGTAGGCGCCGGTGGTGCTGGCAATGGCGCTGTTGATGCCGATCAGTTCCCCGGTCGCGTTCACCAGGGCGCCGCCGCTGTTGCCGGGGTTCACGGCCGCGTCGGTCTGGATGAAGGATTCGATCGGGAACACGTCGCGGTCCGGGTCGTACTGCAACAGGTTGATGCTGCGGGCCTTGGCGCTCACGATGCCGGCGGTCACCGTGCTGGTCAGGTTCATCGGGTTGCCGATGGCCAGCACCCATTCGCCCACGCGCACGGCGTCGCTGTTGCCGAAGTTCACGGTGGGCAGGTCGCCGGCGTCGATCTTGATCATGGCGATGTCGGTGCTGGGATCGCGCCCGATCACGCGGGCCTCGAAGGTGCGGTGGTCGTTCAGATGCACCTGGATCTTGTCGGCGCCGCTGATCACGTGGTTGTTGGTCACGATGTAGCCGTCGTCGGTAATGATGACCCCGCTGCCGGCGCCGCGCATCGGCTGGGGGTTGGGCATGCGGTAGCCCCAGAAGAAGTCGGCGAAGGGGTCGCGCTGCACCTGCGCCTCGGTGGTCACATGCACCACGGCGTTCACCGTGCGTTCGGCGGCGTCCGTGAGGTCGGCGGCCACCATCGTGCCGCCTCCGGCAGCGGGCAGGTTCACATAGCGCACCGCCGGAACGGTGGCCTCACCGGCCGCTACGGGTGCGCGGAAGTACCGGTCATGGATCCACAGGGCCAGCAAGCCACCGGCCAGTGCGGCTCCAACGAAGGTCAGGATGCGTTTCATGGTTCGGTGGGGTTTGAACGCCCGGTCATGTTCCGTGCCGATCGGGTACAAAGCAACGTTCTGTCGGGGGGGTGGGCAGGGTCCCCCGGCGTTAAAAGTGTTTAATCCGTGAAAACGATCATCGCGACTTCAGGTCCACCTTTGCGCCATGCTGAAGTTCAGCAAGTGGGAAGGCACGGGCAATGATTTCATCCTGATCGATGATCGCTCACCCTCTTCATTACCCGTCGCGGGGTCTGGCGAAGCGGACCCTGCGGAGCTATCGCGCATGCTCTGCGACCGCCACTTCGGCATCGGCGGCGATGGACTGATCCTGATCCAGCAACGCGACGGCGTGGACTATCACATGGAGTTCTTCAACCCCGATGGCAGTCGGAGCTTCTGCGGGAACGGTTCGCGCTGCGCGTTCGCGTTCTGGTCGGCCACTACGGGACCTGCCGGACCCCAAGGAGCCGCCAGGTTCTCCGCCATCGATGGAACGCACACGGCCGAGCGGCGCGGCGGGTCGATCGCCATCGGCATGCGGGAGGTGAACGGCGTGGAACAGATCGCCGACGGGGTGGATCTCATACACACCGGCTCGCCGCATCTGCTCGTCTGGACCGATGATCCCGAAGCCATCGACCTGCTGCCGGAAGCGCGGAAGTGGCGGCACGGCGACCGCTTCAAGCGGGAGGGGGTGAACGTCAACTTCCTCGCATGGAACGGCGATCACCTCGCCGTGCGCACCTACGAGCGCGGCGTGGAGGATGAAACGCTCAGCTGCGGCACGGGCGTCACCGCCGCCGCGCTCGCGGCCATGCACCGTGGTCTGGTGAGCGGGCGCTGCGAGGTGCGCATGCGCGGCGGCGTGCTCTGGGTGGAAGCCGCGGCCGGGAACGGAGCCTTTACCAACATCGTCCTCATCGGCCCGGTGCGGCACGTGTTCGACGGGGAGGTGGATCCCGAAAAGACCGGCTGGAAGTGATCCGTCGGAAGTTCATCCTCGTGGCGCTGGCGATCCTGCTGGGAGCGGTCGCGGTCACCGTTCATTTCAAGTGGCGCTCGATCTACGCACCGAACACGGCCTTCAAGGACCGGGACAAGATCCTCCTGATCCCTTCCGGCGCCACCTTCGAGCAGGTGCTCGACAGCCTGCGTGCCCTCGACGTGTTGAAGAAGGAGGACGCCTTCCGCTGGGTGGCGGAGAAGAAGAAGTATCCCGATCGCGTCCGCCCCGGGCGCTATCGGATCGAGCCTGGCATGAGCAGCAACGCATTGGTGAACAGGCTGCGCGGCGGCGAGCAGGATCCCGTGCGCCTCACCTTCACCAACATCCGCGATCTCGCCCACCTCGCCGGGCGAACGGCCTCCTACCTCGAGTGCGACTCGCTCGACATGTTGCGCGCGCTCACCGATCCGTCGACCGCATCGCGTTACGGCTTCACGCCCGAGGCCTTCATTGGCATGTTCCTGCCCAACACCTACGAGGTCTGGTGGACCGTGACGCCGGAGGAGTTCATCGCCCGCATGGCCCGCGAGCACAAGCGCTTCTGGTCCGTCGAACGGATGGACAAGGCCGCCGCGGTCGGCCTCTCGCAAAGCCAGGTGAGCACCCTGGCGAGCATCGTGCAGGCCGAGACCGCCCGGCCCGACGAAGCGCCGCGGATCGCCGGGGTCTACCTCAACCGCCTGCGTATCGGCATGCCGTTGCAGGCCGACCCCACGCTCAAGTTCGCCCTCGGGTTGGACAGCCTCGCGCGCATCTGGGACCAGGACAAGCTGGTGAGATCCCCCTACAATACCTACACCCATGCCGGACTGCCTCCCGGCCCCATCAACCTGCCCGAACCGCGCTACATCGATGCGGTGCTGAGCGCGGAAAAGAGCCAGTACCTCTACTTCTGCGCGCGCGCCGACCTGAGCGGCTACCACGATCTCGCGCGCACCTACGAGCAGCACCAGGTGAACGCGCGGCGGTACCAGCGCGCGCTGGATCGGGAAGGGATCTACCGGTGAGCGGATGATCGTCCTTCTATTTTCGCGCCTTCAGTCCAACAGATGAGCACCATCAAATTCGGCACCGACGGCTGGCGCGCGATCATCGCAGAGGATCTCACGGTGGACAACGTGGCGCGCGTGAGCGTGGCGGTGGCGCAATGGACCAGGAAGAACTTCCCGGAGCATCCCTCGATCGTCGTGGGCCATGACTGCCGCTTTGCCGGTGAGTTGTTCGCCGCCACGGCATCGAAGGTCTTCGTGAAGCATGGCATCACCGTCCACCTGGCCAAGGGCTTCGTGAGCACACCGATGGTCTCCCTGGGTGCCGCCCAGCTCGGCGCCTCCATGGGTGTGATCATCACCGCCAGCCACAACCCGCCCGCCTACAACGGCTACAAGCTCAAGGGGCGCCACGGCGGGCCCTTGATCCCCGGGCATGTGCAGGAAGTGGAGGACATGATCCCCGCGGCGCACGGCATCGACCTCGCGACGATCGATCTGCGGAAGGCCGAAGCCGACGGCCTGCTGAAGATCGTGGACCTCGAAGGCATGTACGTGAAGCACGTGGAGAAGCACTTCGACCTGGAGGCGATCCGTTCGAGCGGGCTGAAGCTGGGTTACGACGCCATGTATGGCGCGGGACAGAACGTGGTCCGCCGCATCCTGCCGGGAGCCACGCTGCTCCACTGCGAGAACGATCCCGGCTTCAAGGGTCAGGCGCCCGAGCCGATCCACAAGAACCTGCTGGAGTTCTCACGGTTGATCACCGACCGCGGGCTGGACAGCGGCCTGGCCACCGACGGCGATGCGGACCGCATCGGGCTGTACAACGGCCGTGGCGAGTTCATCGATTCGCATCACATCATCCTGTTGCTGATCCACTATCTGGTCAAGTACAAGAAAATGACCGGCAAGGTGGTCGTGGCGGTGAGCACCACGCCCAAGGTGAAGAAGCTTTGCGAGCACTACGGTCTGGAGTACCACGTCACCAAGATCGGCTTCAAGTGGATCTGCGGGATCATGATCACCGAGGACGTTCTGCTGGGCGGAGAGGAGAGCGGCGGCATCGCGATCAAGGGCCACATCCCCGAGCGCGACGGCATCTGGATGGGCCTCACGATCTGGGAGTTCATGGCGAAAAGCGGCAAGAGCCTGGACGACCTGATCCAGGAGGTCTATGCCATCGTGGGTCCGTTCAAGTACGACCGCGACGACCTGCACATCACCGAATCGCTCAAGCAGCGCGTGCTGGACGATTGCCGGAACGACCGCTATAGGCGTTTCGGCGCGCTCGAGGTGCGCAGCGTGGAGACCATCGATGGCTGGAAGTACCACTTCGACCACGACCAGTGGCTGATGATCCGCGCCAGCGGCACCGAACCGGTGCTGCGCACCTACGCCGAATCGTCGGACCTGGACAAGGCCCGGAAGATCCTGGCCGACTGCAAGGGAACGATCGGGGCTTAGTCCTTCACCAGCGGCAGGCGATCGATCGCCGCACCGGTGGCATCGTGCAGCAGCAGGGTGTAGTGCCCGGTCTTCAAGCCGTTCAGATCGATCGCGAAGGCGCGCTGCTCACCAACGCCCGGAAGCGATCGCATGAGCACCACCCGCCCCAGGTCGTCGACCGCCGAAACGCGCGCGATGCCATGATGTTCCACCAGCACCAGGTTCACCAGATCGCCGGCGGGCATGGGGAACAGCGTGGCGTTCGCAAGGCCGCGCACGATGGCGATCGTCCCGGATCGTTCAAAGGAGCCGTCGAGGTCCTCCATGCGAAGGCGGTAGTAGGCCGCTCCCGCCGGAGGTGCCGCGTCGGCGAAGGAATAGTCGATCGTCCCCTGGCTTTCACCGGCGGCATCCACGCTGCCGATGTCATCGAACGCGGATCCATCGCGGCTGCGCTCCACCACGAAGCGGGCGCTGTTCGTTTCCGTGGCGGTGGTCCAGTACAATTCGTTCACCGCACCCGCGGCCCGGCCATCGAACCCGGTGAGTTCGACGGGCAGCACGCCGATGTCGCCATGGCCCATGGCATAGCCATAGAACCAGCGGCTGAAACGCTGGCCGTCGATGCGCTTGTTCAGTGCGTACTCCTCGCGCACGCGCCATTTGTAGCGGATGTAACCCGGTGTTTTGACGATCAGCTCCTTGATCTCCGCGCCGTTCACCGGCAGGTTGGTCCACGCCGCTCCCATTCCGGTGTTCAGCACGCTGTTGGTGATCGGCGAGCCGCTGAACGGTTGTCCCTCGAAAACCACCTCCCAGCGCAGGCGGGCCTGCTCGCGCTGGATCGGACCGCGGACCTTGTGGCCCATGCCGAAGAAGTTCGGGTTGGCGAAATCCATGCTGTTGGTGCTCAGCGGCGTCACCAGGTCGGCGTCGTACTGCCGCGTGAGGCGGTTGAGGCTGCGCGCCAGATTCCCGCGGAACCAATACGCTCCGCCCTGGTTGGCGAACGTGGGGCTCGCGAAGGGCGCGCCACCGAGCACGTCGCTGTAGCCGTCGCCGTCCACATCGCCGCCGCCGCTCACGCTGGATCCCAATTGGTAATTCGCGAGATCGAGCTGGATCTGGTCCCAGGTGGCGACCACCAGTCCCGCCGCTGATCCGCGGAACACGAACACGAACCCCTCGTCGGTCTGCCCGCCCAGATCATACAGGGGCGCACCTGCCGTGATGTCGGCGTAGCCATCGCCGTTGATGTCGCCGGCTTCGGCCACGCTGCGGCCCATGCGGCCGTTCGCCAGATTGCGTTGCGCGGTGGTGTATCCAGCGGTGAGCACGCCACCCCCCGAGCCGTAGAACACGAAGGCCGCGCCCTCGTCGGTCTGTCCGCTTTCCCACAGGTCGGCACCCACCACCACGTCGAAGAAGCCATTGCCGTTCACGTCGCCCGCACCCGCCACGCTCACGCCGAAGTTGGCGTTGGCCTGGTTCACTTCCAGGCGCGTGGCCCACGGGGTCGCCAGGCCAAGGAGCGAACCGTGGTACACGAAGGCCACGCCTTCATTGGTCTGCCCGTTGGTATACATCGGAGCGCCGATGATCACGTCGGAGAAGCCGTCGCCGTTCACGTCACCGGCGGTGCCCACCGAGGCGCCGAAGAGGTTGCCCACCGGGGGTTCGTTCACTGTGGCCATCGGCGCGGCCATCAAGCCGGCCACCGCGCCCATGTGGATGTAGGCGCTGGCCGCATCGGGTGCGCCGATCACCACGTCCGAATAGCCGTCGCTGTTGATGTCGCCCGCCGACGAAACGCTTGCTCCGAAGCGCGATGCCGCCACCGGCCCGGTGAGGGTGAGGATCGGTACGGCGGCCAGGCCTCCTGGCGAGCCCATGAACAGGTAGGCCCGGCCTGAAGCCCCCGAGTTGGGCGCGCCCACGATCACATCCGAATAGCCATCGCCGTTCACGTCGCCGGCGGTGGCCACCGAGGCGCCGAACTGCGCACCGGCGACGTTGACCTCCAGCGTGGTGGAAGGCAGCGTGCTCAATCCGGTCGTCGATCCAAGGTGGAGGTAGGCCATGCCCTCGCCGGCCTGGCCGTTCGACGCCTGCGGCGCGCCGTAGATCGCATCGGCAAAGCCGTCGCCGTTCACGTCTCCGGCGTTGGCCACGCTGCTTCCGAGCAGGTTGCCCGCGGCGGAACCGGCCCAGGAACGCGAGGCGGCGAGGTTCATGGTGTAGGGCCCGCCGTGGTAGATGGCCGCCGCACCACTGGCGCCGTAAATGCGCGCTCCGAGGATCATGTCGGAATACCCGTCGCCGTTCACGTCGCCGGCGGTCGATACGCAGCTTCCCACGTTGGCGCCCGCGTTGTTCAATTCGAAGGTCATCGAAGCGGTGGAGGGGATGCCGAGGGCCGATCCGAAGTAGAGCATGATGGCGCCTTCGAGCGGCTCGGGGTTGGACCATAGTTCCACGCCAACCAGCAGGTCGGCATATCCGTCGCCGTTCATGTCGCCTGCGGTGCTCACCCAGCGGCCCAGCCATGCGTTGGTCTGGTTGCCTTCGATCACCGTGGCCGCCGTGGTGTTCAATCCGCCGGGCGCGCCATGGAACACGCGCACCGTTCCCTCCTGGGTCTGGCCGTTCGCGTCATAGTACGCGCTCACGGCCACGTCGCTGTACCCGTCGCCGTTCACGTCGCCGGCGCAGGCCACGCTCCAGCCGAAGGATCCGTTGGCCACCGTGCTGCCGAAGAAGGTGAGACCGGGGGCCGGGTTCATGCCGCCGCCGAGGTTGATCGCGCTGCCGTAATAGATGAAGGCCGCGCCGGCGTCGGGGTTCACGTTCAACCAGTCGGGCGCGCCCACGACCACGTCGCTGTACCCATCGCCGTTGATGTCGCCGGCGCTGGCGATGCTGCGGCCGAAGTGGGCGGCGCTCACGTTGCGCTCCAACCGGTGGATGGCCGTGTTGGTGAGGCCGGCCGCGGCGCCCAGGTACACGAACACCGCGCCTTCCTGGTAGGTGGGATACTCGGCGAGGTAGGCGCCCACGAGGATGTCGCTGTAGCCATCGTTGTTGATGTCGCCCGCGCAGGCCACGTTCGATCCGAAGTTGTCGTTGGCGTGGTTGGGTTGAAGGATGATGTCCGCCACGGTGTTGATGCCCGTGGCCGATCCGTAATACACGAACACCGCGCCCTCGGCCCCTTCGCCCGCGGTGCTCTCCCAGTTGCGCGCGCCCACCAGCAGGTCGCTGTAGCCATCGCCGTTCACGTCGCCGGCGGTGCTCACCGAGCAACCCAGGTTGGCCCCCACCTGGTTGGACTGGAGCACCACGCTGGCCACCGCCGGTATGCCGGTGCTGCTTCCGTAGTACACGTACGCCACGCCTTCATTGGTCTGGCCCATGGTGGCCTGCCAGGCACCCACCGCCACGTCGCTGAAGCCGTCGCCGTTGAGGTCGCCGGCGGTGCAAACAGCGATGCCGTATTCGCTGCCGCCCAGCGGACCGGTGAGGAAGCGGTCGGCGACGGTGGAGATCGGGTCGATGGTCACCGGGTAGCGCGCATCGCGATCGTCCACGACGATGATGAGCCCATCTCCGCCGTTTTCCCCGGTCAATTCCATGCGCGCATCCAGCGTACGTCCATCCGCATCCCAGACCTTCAGGTCCCGGTAGCGGGAACGCAGTTCGCCGTTGCCGGCGTGGAAGGTCAGTTCGTTGGTCGAGACCTGTCGCGGGACCAGGTCGCCCACCAGCCGCAACATCACGCGCAGGGAGGTGCTCCCCTCGATGCGCCGATGCACGATGAAATTCTGCCGGAGCCCCTCCGCGCCATGCTGGTATTGCACGTCCATTTCCGCGCCGCGGTAAATGACCTCACGCCCCAGGAGATCCGATCGCGTCGGCCGCCAGGCGCACGGCCGATCGATGCGACCCACGGAGACCACTTCGGTGCGCTGCTCCCATTCGGCGCCGGGGATCGGGCCACCCAGGGTGAAACCCAGGGGATCGATCACCGCGTGCAGGCCCTGCTGGTGGTTGAACACCATGTAGGTCCCTTCCGTGCCGCAGGAGTGGAGGTCGAACTCCGATGCGGCGATCTCGTGCCCGGATCGTTCGCCACCCGGCATGGGGGATCCATGCGTCGCGGCATACATTGCTCCGTGCAGGGAAGCAACGCCGAACAGCATTAGCCGTATGGCTATCTCACGATGATCCGACATCGACATTTTGGAGCCCGCCAAAAATACCCTCCCCCCGGAGGGTGGTCAACCACGCAAAGAAAGGACGAAGCCGTGCTCGTTCAGTTGCCAACCCGTTGAGCCTCAATGATCAAGATCCGCATGGGATCGCCAGCCGCCCGATGAACATCCGTTCCTGTCCGGCGATCCTGTGCCTGGCCATGCCGGCCTGGGCGGCACTGGCCCAGCCGATCGGCGATCCGGCCGTGGCACCCGGCCTGCATCGCGGCAGGGTGATCGCCTTGTCCATCGGAGGTGGCGCGGCCATCACCGGCTCGTTGATCGCGCTGGACAATGCCTGGTACGACGACTACGAGCGGACCTCGTTCCATTTTTTCAACGACGGAGGCGAGTGGCTGGGAATGGACAAGGTGGGGCATGCCTTCGCGTGTTACACCACCGCGGGCTGGGGCCGGCACCTGGTGCGGTGGACCGGCGCCTCCGAGGGTGCGTCGCGGTGGATCGGCGGCAGCATCGGTCTTGCCTACCTCACCGCCGTGGAGGTGATGGACGGCTACTCGGCGGGTTGGGGCTTCAGCCCGTGGGACATGGTGGCGAACGTGTCGGGCACCGCCTTGTGGATCGCGCAGGATGCCCTTTGGCGGGAACAGCGCTTGAAGCTGAAGTTCTCCGCGCACCTCACCGCGTATGCCGAAGCCGACCCCGAACTGCTCGGCGGCTCCACCGCCGAGCGCATCCTGAAGGATTACAACGGCCAGACCTACTGGCTTTCGTTCAACCCCCTTGGCGCAAGGAGCGATCGCTGGCCCCGGTGGTTGGATCTCTCACTGGGGTATGGCGCGGAGGGCATGATCTCCGGTTCCCCCGGCGATGACCCGGAAGCGGGTCCGGCTGCGGATGAACGCCGTTCGCAGTTCTACGCCTCGCTCGATGTCGATCTGCGCCGGCTGCCCGTGCGCGGCAAGGGGTGGCGCACGTTGCTCACCGCGCTCAATTGCATCAAGGTGCCGGCCCCAGCCCTGGAGATCGACTCGAATGGGAACGTCGCCGGCCACTGGATCTATTTCTGAGCCTGACGCGGCCCCAGCAGCTTCAGCTTCATCACCGCGGCCACCGTGAGGCTGTCGAGGATCTCCCCGCGCATCACCATTCCGAAGAGTTCCTCGAAGGGCAGTTTGCGGATGGTGAGTTCCTCGTTGTGATCGGGCTCCGGCTGGTGGAAGTCGAGCCCCTCGGCCAGGAAGATGATCGCGTGCTCGTCGCTGGCCGAATTGCTCAGGTCCATGCGCAGGATCTCGGTCCACCGCTCGGCGACGATGCCGGTCTCTTCGCGCAGTTCCCGCTTCGCGCTTTCCAGCGGGGTCACGTCGCGCCGGCCGCCGCCCTCGGGGATCTCCCAGCTGTAGCTCCGCGTGGGGTAGCGGTACTGGCCCACGATCCAGGTGTTCCCTTCGTCATCGAGGGGGATCACGCCGATGGCCAGGTTCACGAAGTGGATCACGCCATAGATGCCGGGCCTGCCACCGGGATCGATCACCTCGTGCTGGCTCACCTCGATCCACGGCGAACTGTAGCGCAATTGCTCCTTCAAGGTCTTCCAGGGTCCGCGTTGGATCATGCGGCAATGTTCGGAATGATCCGCGCGATCCCGGTGGCGGGCCTGGGATGACCGGATCAATACCGATCGTTCGGACTGGCCACGATCCGGAAGGCGATGCTCACCTCCTGGGTGCAACGCACGCGACGGGCATCCTTGACCGCCGGACGCCAGCAGAGGCCGCGCACCAGGCGCATGGCCTCTTCGGTGCAGCCACCCCCGAGTTCATCGATCGCACGCATGTTCGACAGCGAACCCGACGGCTCAACGACGAATTCGAGGCGCACCACGCCCTGCAGGTCGCGCCGGAACGCGTCGGGCGGATAGCGCAGGTTCTCCGTGAGGTAGGCGGGCAACCCCTTCATCCCCCCCTTGATGCGCGGAGCCGGCAGGCTGTCCACTTCGCCGCGCTCATGGATCCCGCCCGATCCATCCGAAGGCATGTCGGTCAGGGCCGGACAGGCGGTGCTGCGCGCCTTGAGCCATTTGCGGTACTGCTTCGGATCGAAAGGCACCTTCAGGTAGTGTTCCGCGTCGCGTGCCTCGCCACCGAGCCGCGCCGCATGCCAGCGCACCATGCGCGCGAGCCGGACGGCCTCCTCATCGCACGAGGGGCTGAGCGGTTCCCATACGCGCAGGTCGCGCACGGTGCCATCCGCACCCACGATGAAGATCAACGTGGATACGCCCTCGATCCCCTCGGCCATCGCGTCGTCGGGAAAGCGCAGCTCGCGCTCGAAGAGGTCATCCACGGCCCGCTGGCCTCCAAAGGGCTGGCACGGGATGAAGTTCGGATCCTGAGCACCCGCGATGCCGCGGGCCAGCATGACCACCAGGAGAAGCACCTTGTTCATGGCCCGTAAATTTGGTGCATGGCGGGGCGATCCGCGATCAAGGCGGGTGATCAAGTGGCCTTCCTGAACGAAGCGGGCGGCGGCACGGTGCTGCGCCTGCTCGGGCACGACCGCTGCGTGGTGCGCACCGGCGATGGCTTCGAGCTGGAAGCCGCCATGGGCGAGCTGGTGCGGGTGGATACCGCCGTGGATGAGGTGCTTTACGGCCTGACCGACGAGCAATTGCGCGACGTGGCCGCCAACGACCGGCGCGATGAGCGCATGGCCTCCGACCGCGAACGCGGAGGCTCGCTCCGGAAGGCGAAGAGCGGTGATCGGCGCGCCGATGCCGGCACCATGGAGGTGGACCTGCACCTGCACGAGATCGTGGAGGATGAACGTGGGCTGAGCGACGGGGAGAAATTGAACGAACAACTGCGCTACTTCGAGCGCATGCTGAACACCGCGATCCGCGAGCGCAAGCAACGGATGATCGTGATCCACGGCGTGGGGGAGGGCCGGCTGCGCGAGGAGGTGCGCAAGCTGCTGGGCTACTACGACCTGGTGCGTTTCGACGACGCCGACCCGCGGCGCTACGGATACGGGGCCACCGAGGTCACCATCCTGCGTCATTGACCGAAGACCGCCAAAGGCGATCTTTGCCTTCCTTGACGTCCATTGACATCCTGTGCATCGCTCCGTCGCTCTCCCGAGGTCTTCGGGAGGGAGGAAAGTCCGGGCAGCGTGGGGCAGCGTGCTTCCTAACGGGAAGGCGCGCCGTTGGGAACGGCGGCGCGACAGACAGTGCCACAGAGAAGAAGACAGCCGATGCCGATCCGTCGGCAGGCTACGGTGAAACGGTGGGGTAAGAACCCACCGGCCGTGGTGGCGACACCCGGCCTGGCAAACCTCACGCGCTGAAAGACCAAATAGGCCGGCGATCCCCCGACCATGTCGGGGGTGGAGGGCGGCCCGTCCGGTGCCGGCGGGTAGGTCGATCGAGGCCGCGCGCGAGCGCGGTCCCAGATAAATGACGGAGGCCTTCAGCAGTGGAGGAACAGAACCCGGCTTACAGATGCACGGGCTTTTACACGAGGGGCTCTCACCGCGGGGTGGGGGCCCTTCGCCTGTTGGACCGGATGCATCGGGTACCAGCCTGGCGCGCTTCATGCGTCATGCGCCTGCCCTTCCCGGGCCTTCCTTTGCACGCTCCATGCGCCTGATCCCCGCCCTTTGCCTGCTCCTTTCGGGGGCATCGGTCCTCGCTCAGGAACAGGTCACCATCCACGGCCGCGTGATCACGCCCGAGCCGGACCGCGCCTACTACGACCTGATGATCGTGAACAAGCGCACCCGCAGCGGCGGTTTCGGCAACGCCGACGGCAGCTTCTCGGTGAGCGCGCTGAAGTCCGATACGCTGCTGGTGGGCTGCGTGGGTTACCGCACCGAACTGATCAGCATGGCCGACAGCGTGGCCAGGGATGCCTACCGCGTCACCATCCGCCTGCGGCCCCTGCAGGTGCAACTGCGCGTGGTGGAGGTGATCCCGCAACGCACCCTCAAGGAGATCCAGGAAGACATCGAGGGCCTGGGTTACAACGAGCGCGACTACCGGATCAGCGGCGTGGATGCCTTCGCCAGTCCGATCACCTTCCTCTACCAGGAGTTCAGCCGGCGCGAGCGCAGCAAGCGCCTGGTGGCGCAGCTGGAGAACGAGGACCGCAAGCGCGAGCTGCTCAAGGAACTGCTCACCAGGTACGTGGAATACGACATCATCAACCTGAGCAACGAGGCCTTCGACGATTTCATCGACTTCTGCAAGGTGCCCGATGAGGTGATCATGGGGCTGAGCCAGTACGAGTTCCTGCTCTACATCCAGCAGAAATACCAGCTCTACAGCAGGCTTGGGCCGACCCGGGCGCATTGATCTTTGCGCACCATGCGCCGGATGATCCCGACGGTCGCCCTGTTGAACGCCCTGGCGGTCCACGCGCAGGACGACGTGGCGAAGCGCGTGCAGCTCGACGAGTTCGTGATCAGCGCGCAGGCCATGGGCTTCAGCGTGGACCGCTTCGTGGCGCAGGTGAAGGACGACACCACCTTCCACCACGCCTTCCTCAACACCCGATACCATCCGCACCGGGTGAAGAGCGCCCTGCGCGTGCGCGACAGGGATGAACAGGAGACGGCCACGCTCTACCGCGAAGGCCGGCTGATCCGCGAGGGGCCGATGGCCGAACTGGTCCTCGACGTGGAGACCGAGGATGGCCGCCTTCGGGAGCGCGACGGGGACCTGCGCTTTCTGACCGCGGCCATGTACGACGACGTGTTCTTTCCCGGAGGCCCTTACCATGCCAGCAACCGCATTGCGGGCCGCGAGCAGGAGTTGCAGCGCGGTTCCGCCATCGAGCGCCACAAGAGCGAACTGAAGAAGTTCATGTTCAACCCAGGCACCGAGATCGGGAGCGTGCCCTTCATCGGCGACAAGATGGCCTTGTTCGATCCGGCGATGGTGCCATGCTACGACTACAAGATCTGGTCGGCCGCGCGCAACGGCCATGATTGCTGGGTCTTCAGTGCCGACGCGAAGCCCGATGCCGATGAAGACGACACCGTGATCAAGAGCATGGACACCTGGTTCGACCGCGAGACCATGCAGGTGATCGCCCGCGAATACCGCCTGGCGCACGCCTCCATGATCCTGGACTTCGACATCAGCATCAAGGTGGACAACGCGGTGGTCCAGGGTGCGCTGGTCCCCACGCTGGTGAACTACGACGGCCAGTGGGACATCCCCTTCAAGAAACGTGAGATCGTGCGCTTCTATCTGGAGATGAGCGATTGGGAGATCGTGCCGTGAGCGCGGCGCCTGGCGGGCTCAACTCCCCTTCCCGATTCGGGGAGGGGCAGGGGTGGGGGATGGCTTCATTCCTCCGGACAATCGCACTCCCCATAGTACCGCATCGGCTCGCGGTAGGTGTAGATCCAGGTGCCCGACATCTCCACGAGCACTTCACCGGAATTGAAGAACACACAGCGCGCGAGCCCGGTATGCACCATGGCGATCGGCCTGCGATCGGCCCAATGGAACGGCCCCCAGCCATCCACCGTGCTCTTGGAGTTGTCGATGAACAGATGCACCGGCCCCTGCGCGCCGAGCAGCAGGTCCACCCCGATCGCCGACAGCCCGTCGTGGCGCGATCCCGATCCTGGGCATTCCACCCAGGTAAGATCGTTCACCTTCCAGGCCTCGCAGGTCGATCGACGGATCCCAAGCCAGGTCCATTCGTCCTCCACGCCGCCGTCGGGCCGCACGCGTTCCAGGCGCAGGCGGTGATCGCCACTGTCCGGCCGCCAGATCCACCGTTGCCCGTGCTCCGCCCCGCGATGGGTCATGAACCGCATCGTGTCCGGCAGGTCCGCGTGTGCCATCGGGACCGGAAGTGATCGGAGCTGTTCCATCTCTCCGGCGGGCAGGTAGGTCCATCGTGAGGTATCCACCCGCTCGGCGAGGTCGGCCACCAGGTAGAGCGGATCATCGTCGGTGCAGCATCGATCCTCGCCCACCACGCGGAAGCCCGCGACGCGCACGGCGCGCATCGACAGCGGGTCCAGCGCCAGCAGCTCGTGCGTTGACCGCCGCAGGTCATCGAAGCGGGTGGTATCGCTCGAGAGGATCAGGCCCGTGCTGTCCCAAGGTTCATAATAGGGCAGGGGGAATTGCGCGAACAGGCGCGGCATGAGCGCCAAGGTGCAGAAGAGGAGAAGGGATCGCACGGCGGTGCGGCAGGCAGATCGTGTTCCGTGGTGCGAAGGTGCCGGATCAATGCATCCCCTTCGCCGCCAGCCACCGCTCGGCATCCAGCGCGGCCATGCAGCCGGTGCCCGCGGCGGTGATGGCCTGGCGGTACACCTGGTCTGCGGCGTCGCCGGCCACGAACACGCCTTCCACGTTGGTGTAGGTGTTGTCCGGCTTGTGCTTGATGTAGCCCACGGCGTCCATCTCCAGCCAGGGTTTGAACACTCCGGTGTTGGGCTGGTGGCCGATGGCGATGAACAGCCCGGTCACCTTCAGGTCGCGCTCTTCGCCGGTCCTGGTGTTCAGCACGCTGATCCCCTCCACGGCGAATTCCCCCATCACGTCCTTCACCTGGGTGTTGAAGAGGACCTCGATGTTCTTCGTGTTTTCCACGCGATGCACCATGGCCTTGCTGGCCTTGAAGGTGTCGCCGCGCACCAGCATGTACACCTTGGGGCAGAGCTTGGCCAGGTAGGTGGCTTCCTCAGCGGCCGAATCGCCGCCGCCCACCAGGGCCACGTCCTGCCCGCGGAAGAAGAAGCCGTCGCACACGGCGCAGGCGGTCACCCCGCCGCCCAGGTCGCGCAGGCGGAGTTCGTTGGGCAGGCCCAGCCACCTGGCGGCGGCGCCCGTGGCGATGATCACCGCGTCGGCCGTGATCTCCCGCGTCTCATCGACCCAGATCCGGTGTGGGAGCGCGCTGAAGTCCACCTTCGTCACCCAGCCGCTGCGCATATCGGTACCGAAACGGGCGGCCTGCTCCTTCAGCTGTTCCATCAGGTCGGGCCCTTTCACGCCCTTGGGGTAGCCGGGGAAGTTGTCCACATCGGTGGTCTGCGTGAGCTGGCCGCCGGGCATGGGCCCTTCCACCAGCACGGGCTTCATGTCGGCGCGGGCGGCGTAGAGCGCGGCGGTGTAGCCGGCGGGCCCGCTGCCGATGATCAGGCATTTGACGTGTTCGGGTGCGGTGCTCATTGAAGGGCGGCAAAAGTAGCCGCACCAGCCCATGCTGGGGTGATGGGGATCATTGCACGCGTGCGCGGGCCGGCCTTCCGGGCGCACGAGGCGCAAGGGCGCGCGGGCGGGGTTGGTTCAGGGCACGCACACCAGCGTGTCGTAGGCCGGCGCCCAGCCAGCCCAGATCCCCAGCCCGCCTTCGATGTTGCTCTGCACGTTGGCCGGGTTGCTGAACAGGTCGCCCTGGCTGGTGACGTTCACATCCAGGCTGTTGTAGAAGTCGTACTCGGCCCGTCCGAAGTGGACGAACTTCACCACCACCGTGTCGCCGCGCTTGAAGTATCCGGCTTCGGCGTTCAGGTCATCCTCGTCGGTGCTGTATGGCACCGATCCACGGTTGATGCCCCAGTCGAAGGTGAGGCCGTCGATGTACTTGTCCTCGAAGGAGGCGAAGTAGGGGCTGATGAAGTAGGGGTCCTTGTCCTCCTCTCCGGTGGCCGGGTCGAAGTTGATCCGCCGGCCCAGCCAGCGGTAGTGATCACCCAGGCCGGGCGGCTCCGTGCTGGTCTGCCAGATGAAGCCCAGGGAGTCATCGCCCGGGTCCTGTTCGGCCAGTTTGAACCAGATGGTATCGAGCGGCACGGGATCATACAGATGCGTGGTGCTGGTGAGCACGTGGCCTTCGGCTTCCACCCGCAGGGCATAGTCGCGGCCGATCTCCCCATCGAGGCTGCCATCCAGTTCCGAGTACACGCAGATGTCCGCCGCCATCAGCAGGTCGGGATCGATGCCGATGATCTCCGCCGCCAGCAGGATCTCCGCCTCCGTGAGCGAGCCGCTGCAGTATTGGTCCAGCGTGTCGGGTCCATCGCCGTCGTCCACGGTGATCAGCGCGCCGCCGACGAACATGGCCGCGAGGCTGTTCACGTCCGTGGGGGCGAAGTAGCTCTGCGTGCGGGTGAGGATCACGAAGGGCGCGCGGCCCGGTTCGATGGTGCCTTCCACCACCAGCTTCTCCTCCGCCGGGGGCAGGTCCACGGTGATCTCCTTCTCGCATGAGGAGAGGAAGAGAAGACCACAGAGGCACAGAGGCACGAAGAACACGGGGAGGAGGTGGCGGTCCGACCATGAAAATAGCCGGAAGACCAGCGCTGCTGTTCCTTCTCTGTGCCTCTGTGTCTCTGTGGTAAAGCCCATCCCAGCTCAGAATTGGAAGTTCCATGTGATCGACGGAAGGATCGAGAAGAGCGACACCTGCTTGGCCATCACCTGAAAGCTGCCCTCGGCCGGGTTGCCCTCGCTGTCGAAGTAGATGAAGTAGGGGTTTGCGCGATTGTACACGTTGTAGATCGAGAAGGTCCAGCTGCTGCGCCATTTGCGCGGCACCTCCTTCGTTGCGCCGGTCTGCGGGTCGGTGATCTCCCGGGTATCCTTGTTCTTCAGCGTGGCCGCCAGGTCCAGCCGGTGGTAGGGCGCCATGCGGTAGCCGTTCCGTTCGGTGTACTCGCTGGCGAGGTGCCCTTCGATCCAGTAACGGTTCACCGGCAGGGTAACGGCCTGGCCGGTGCTGTACACGAAGGTGCCGCCGAAGCTCCATCGCTTGTTCAGCTCATAGATCGTCACCAGGCTCATGTCGTGCGTGCGGTCCCATCGGCTGGGGAATTCCCTTCCGTTGTTGATGTCGTCGAAGATCCGGAAGGTCTTGCTCCAGGTGTAGCCGACCCATCCGTTCAGGCGGCCGGTGCGTTTTTTCAAGAAGAACTCCGCACCGAATCCGTAGCCATCACCATAGACCAGTTGCGCGTCGTAGTTGGTGTTGCCGTTGTCCTGCGGTTCGGCGCCCTCGGCGTACTCCACCAGGTTGAACATGTCCTTGTAATAGACCTCCACGCTGGCCTCGTACACGTCGTCGAGGAAATTGCGGAAGTAGCCGCCGGCCACCTGCTGGCCGATCAGCGGCTTCACGTTCTTGCCGCTGGGGATCCACACGTCGGTGGGCAGGGCGATGCTGCTGAAGCTGGCCAGATGCACGTACTGCTGGTTGCGGTTGAAGCTGGCCTTCACGCTGCTGTTGCGGTCGATCTTGTAGCGCACCGCAAGCCGCGGCTCCAGCGCGCCATAGCCCTTGATGCGCTCGCCGCTGCCGTACTGCACGGTCTCGCCCGTGGCATCGCCCTGCTCGTTCAGGATGTACTCGTTGAAGCTGCCCACGTGCGCGAACCAGCTGAAGCGCAGGCCGGCCATCACGCGCCACTGGTCGGTGATGTCGAACTCATCCTGCGCGTACAGCGCCGCCTCGTGCGCGCGCAATTTGCTGGGCGTGTCGATGTTGAAGGGCACCTCGCCGCTCTCCACCTTCACGGTGCTGGGTGTGTAGATGTGGTAGGTGTATTGCGCTCCGTACTTCAACCGGTGCCGCGGATCTGGGTAATGGCTCAGGTCGAGCTTCATGCCGTAGTCCTTGATCCCGCTGAAGAGGCGGAAGCTGAACACGTCCTGCTCGCCGGCGAACTCGAACTGGTAGTCGCTGAAGGTGGCCGTGGTGTTCAGGAAGAGCTGCGGACCGAACACGTGGTTCCAGCGCGCCGAGACCGTGGCGTTGCCCCAGGGGATCTTGAAGTCCGGATCGCCCGGATCGCTGGAACTGAAGGTGAACACGTCGCGGCCGAAGTAGCCGCTGAGGTAGAAGCGATCCTTGTCGCTGAGGCGGTAATTGGCCTTGGCGTTCAGGTCGTAGAAGTAATACCCGCTGCCGGCGAACGCGCTTTCCGGGTCGATGAAGGGTTTGGTGATCACATCGATGTAGGTGCGCCGCCCGCTCACGATGAAGGAGCTGCGGTCCTTCACGATGGGTCCTTCCAGCGTGAGGCGCGAGCTGATCAGCCCGATGCCGCCCTGCCCGTGGAAGGCCTTGTCGTTGCCCTCCTTCATGGTGATGTCGAGCACCGAGCTGGCGCGACCGCCATAGTTGGCCGGCATGCCGCCCTTGTACAGCTCGATGTTCTTCACCGCGTCGGCGTTGAACACGCTGAAGAAGCCGAAGAGGTGGCTGGCGTTGTACACCACCGCCTCGTCCAGCAGGATCAGGTTCTGGTCCGGACCGCCGCCGCGCACATAGAAGCCGCTGTTCCCCTCGCCGTTGCTCTTCACCCCGGGGAGGTACTGGATGGTCTTCAGGATGTCCACCTCGCCGAAGAGCGCCGGGAGCGTATTGAGCTTCTGCACGTCCACGTCCAGGTGCCCCATGTCGGTGCTTTCGGTGTTGGCCTTGCGCTCGCCCACCACCTCGAACTCCCTGGCCAGGATGGCCTTGGGCGTCAACTCGATGTTCTGCGTCAGGTCGGCCGACAGGGTGATGGACCGTGAGTCGTCCTCGAAGCCGATGAAACTGGCCATCAGGGTGTAGCCGCCCCGCTCAAGGGTGAGGGAATAGAAGCCGTAGGTGTTGGTGGCCGTGCCCTGCATCAGCTCCTTCACATAGACGTTGGCGCCGATCAACACCTCGCCGCTGGTGGCATCCTTCACGTAGCCGCTCACGGTGTGGCGTTCCTGCGCGATCACCACCCCGTTCAACAGGAGCAGCACCGGAGCCATGGAACGAATGCGGGCGGCGACCATCCAGGGCCCGCCAGCGCGAAGGTCCCGGCGGACGAGCGCGCAAAAGTAGACGGGGTGTTCCGCGCCGCCCCGCTCGATCGTCACGCCCGGCGACCGCCGGTCACACGCGAACGCTCCGGCATTGTTCCCGGCATGGACGGGCAACGCACGGGGCATCGCGCCGTCTTATGGCCGTCATGAATTCACTGCTGAAGAACAAGGCCACCCTTATCCCCTACCTCATCTATGCGGTGCTTATCGCCTTCGCGGTCGCCGTTTCGATGGAGCTGATCTGAGGAACAGGGTCGTGCCGGACCGGTCGCATGGAGCGAACGGCCGGAGATCCGCAGCTCGAGCGATCGGGATACCGGCGCATGGACGCCCGCTCCCCGTGCCAGGGCGTCCAGCCTCATGGTTTACTGGTAGAGAACCGCTCCCGGGCCCGCGCCAGGATTGATAATTACCCTGCGAAGGGGATGGATTCGCCCGTACACGATCGGGTACGTTTGACCCAACGAACGACGCCAGAAAAAAACACCAACGCCATGAAAACCCTCCGCACCTTCTCGATCCTGTTCCCGGCTCTCATCCTCCTTCCCCAGCCCAAGGGGTGGGGCCAGTCGACCGAATTGCTCGCCGCCATCGAGGGCACCTTCAAGGTGGAACTCTCCGATGCCGGCGTGCGCTACGAACTGGTGGACGGCAGACACCTCCCGACCGCCTATGCGCCCGACGCCCTGCTGCGCACCGTACGCCAGACGGCCCCGGACCGCTACGATGTACGGATCATCGCTGCCGACGGCAACCTGCGCATGAGCGGCAGCTACCGCGATGCCGCCCTGAAGGTGCCCCATGGCAGCTTCGAGTATTTCCACATGAACGGCCGGCTGGAATGCCGCGGCGAATACGCCATGGGCAACAAGGCCGGTGTATGGGAACGCTACGCCCTGGACGGCAGCCGCCTTGCCGACCGGATGTACACCGGCCTGAGCGTGGAGCGCATGGTGCAGATGGCCACGGGGGAAAGCGAAGAAGCCTGCACCGCGGAAGTGGATTTCTGAAGGAAAACAAGCCATGAGCCCCGGCTCTGATCGAGCGGAGGCGGTGGAGCATCGGGAAACCGGTGCTTCGCTGTTTTTACCGCCTTCAACCCGGTGGACACGGCCTCATGGAAAACTGGTAGAAAATGGCCCCGTCAGTGCCAACCCCCCGAAAAATTCATGGTTTCCGGGTATTTTTTTCGGCATCTTCGGGAGCGCAATTTTGACCCGACACCGGATCGGCCCCTTCAAGGCCATGGATCATGGCCACCAAGGGGGCAGTTGAGTGTGAGGATCCTTCGGCGGGAAGGAGAACAAGGCCCGGCATCGGAACAACACGTTGAACACCAACCAAAACCCTTACGAACATGGCATGGAAAGTAACCACGATCGAGCCGTCCGAGACCGGCTCCAACTACCTCACGATCGTTGAGCGTGAGGCAGGGCACATTCCGGACGCGTCGTATTTCAATGATGCGGACAAGACCGGCAGGGACATGTACAAACTGCGTTACAAAACCCGGGCAGGAGCGTCTGCATACGTGGACATCTGGGATACGGGGATCAAATACACAGGCAGGACACCGCACAAGGTCACCATATTGATCAACATTGACGGGGGCGATACACCCAACAAAGACACCCCGGAAGTGGCCGATGGAGGCGGAGGAATGCCTGGAACGGTCGCCCCCCACAAGTTCAAGCGGATCAGTAGCTACAAGATCTACAGCGGAACGAGGGGCACGAAGAAAAAGTGAGCAGACGGACCAAGATCACTCATGGCCGGGGATGCAAAGCGTCCCTGGTCATCTTTTGGTCCATCCTCTCGTGGGCGGCCACGCTCAGCGCGCAACACGGGTGGAAAGCCGTGCCTCCTTGCCCCAATGCCGCGCAACTGGCCCCCCGCACCGCGCGGATCTGCGCCGAAGTGCTGCCATCGAGCGGACGCATCCACGCCCGGACCGCCCAGGGAGGCACGTGCTATTGTGAATGTGAAGGGTTCCAGGAGATGACCTTGGGCGAGATCGATTCGTTGCGGATGGCCCGCAGCCGGGAGTATGCGCGGAACTGGGAGCAGTTCGGCAGGAGCATCAAGGACATGGAAGTGCATGCGCTTGGATGGGACGGGACCGCGCCCGAAGACGATGTGCCGTGCGACGATCCGATCGTCGTCGGATCCACCAGCATCTATCGCTGCGGCGATCCGATCTGCTCGGCGGACGAAGAACTGGAGACCGTGGTGAAGCTGATCGCGGGATCGGGGCTGACCTTTGGCGAGTTGATGGAGATCTGGTTCGAGTTCCACTCGGACGGCGCGGACTGCGGCGGCACCAGCGGGCCACTGTGTTGCGACGCGACGCCGAGCATCACCGGGGTGGACCTGGGCGATGACGACCTGGAGGACAGGTCATGGCCGGTCATCAACGTCCCCTCGAGCTTCCTGCGGCATCCGGACGTGGAAGAACACCTGATCGCCTTCCTGCTGCTCCATGAGATCGGGCACGGCGTGAAGTTCAGGGAGGGCGAAGAGACCAATTGCGAACCCGAGGCCGACGCCTGGGCGGCCGAGGTGGGCTTCAATATGGTCTACGGCGACACCTACGGCGAGGCGATCACGGCGGTCATCGACCAGCTTCAGGGTTACTATGAAGCCATTTACAACGATGACGTGGTGGAACTCCCCTTCAGCGACGGGCCTCCGCGCTGCCTGAACGAGTATCCGAAGCTCTCCTGCAGGAAGGACCTGATCGCCGGGGTATCCAGCGCCGATCTTGTGACCTATCTCGAGGATGAGGACTGCTGGGAAGGCGAGGTGACCCCGGGTAGTACCGCCTTGCGTTCCGACCGGACCATGCGTTGCGGGGATGATTGTGGTTTCCGATCCTCCATCGTCGGCCCCTATGTGGTTGTCGACTACTTCTGTTACAGGCATCCCGAATTGTGCATCAAGTCCATTCGGATGAAGGAGCCGATCCTGTGGCCACCCTCCGTTGCCGGACCTGGTGTTCCTCCGGGGCCAGAGCCTCCACCCGTTCCAACGTTCGAACCCGGCACATGGGATCGTGCCACCACGCGAAAGATGGACAGGCTGGTGGAAAAACTCCGCAAGGTGATCGAACGCTCGGAGGAGGTCCTGCCGAGGACGGCTCCCGCGGGTCACGGTCCATAGGCCCGAACAGGGATCACGCATGGGACGGCTGTCATCGATCATCTGCCTGGTGCTCACCTTCGGCGTGAACGCCCAGGAGCGCGTGGATACCGCACGATATGGACGGTACGTTCAGGCCTACCGATCCGATCAACACGAACAACTGAGGACCCTCGGAGAGGAATTCAGCCGTTCGTCCGATGCCTGGGTGCAGCGCTTGTCGCTCATCGCGCATGCCTCCCATGCCTATCGTTCGGACGACATCAAGCGCTGTCTGGCCCTGCTCGATTCGCTGGATGGAACGACCCCGGAGGACTTCATCCTGATCCGTGCGCTCACCATGAAGCTCAGGGCGCTGGTGCTGAAACGGGTGATGGCCCTGCCGCGGGCCGAGGAGGTGATCCTGCAGGGGATCGCCCTCATCCGACCCACGGACCACCGCCCGGAACTGGCCGACATGATCATCATCCAGGCTGAGATCGAGCGCAAGCTGGACGGCAGGATCGATCAGGCCCTCGCGCATCTCCAGGAAGCGGAGCACATCGCCGAACGTGTCGGGCACGACTACGGCCTGGCCAACGTCCTGATCAACCGAGGCAACATCTACTACAGCCAGGATCGCTTGCAGGAGGCATGGGCCGCCTACCAGGCCACCCTGCGGTTCGCGTCCGAACGCGGATACGTGCACGTGGCCAACAACGCGATCATGAACCTTGGCGCCGTGGCCCACCTCATGGATCGCTACGACGAGGCCATCGCCTTGTACGATAGCCTGCTCGGTGTCATCGGCGGGAGGAACCCGGACCTGCGCGTTGACCTCCTGACGAACATGGGTTTTGCACATGCGGCAATGGGCAGGCACGACCAGGCCCTTGCATGGTATGACCTGGCGCTCAAAGAACTCGCAAGGCATGGTAGCGATGTGCGCGATGCGAAACTCCTTCAGCATCGCTCTTCATCGTTCTGGAAGCTGGGGAGAAGGGAGGCGGCGTTCCACGACCTGAACGAAGCCCTGTCGATCGCCGATCAACAGAACTGGAAGGAACTGGAGGCGGAGATCCGATACAAACTGTACCGCTGGTACAAAGAGACGGGAAGAGCCGAGGAAGCCCTGTTGGAGCTGGAGGCCTATACGGCGTTGAACGATTCGTTGTCGGAGATCCGTTTTGGGGAGCGCATGAGCCGCCTTGAAGTCCAGTACGAGACCGAGAAAAAGGAGCAACGGCTCAAGCTCCAGGAAGCGGAGCTGTCCGAGACCCGGGCCAGGGAGGAGCGAAGGTCCTTCCAACTCAAAGGCGTGATCGGCCTGTTGGTGCTGTTGGTGGTGATCGCCGCCTTGCTCATGCGCAACGTGCGGCACATCCGCAGGCTGCGTGGGCAGGAACAGGCCATGCACCTGCAGCAGGTGGACGACCTGATGAAGAAGCAGGAGATCCGCGTGCTGGACGCGGTGGTGCAGGCCCAGCACGAGGAGCGCGACCGGATCGCCAAGGACCTGCACGACCACCTGGGCCAGATGCTCAGCGCGATCAAGCTGCAGTTCAGCGCCCTGGAAGGCCGCGTGGAAGGGATGGCCGCCGAGCACAAGGAACACTACCGCCACGTGTTCGACCTGCTCGACAAGGCGGTGACCGAGGTGCGGCGCATCAGCCACAGCATGGTGAAGGGAACCCTGGCGCGGTTCGGCTTGAAGGGCGCGCTGGAGGACCTGGCCGCCACGGTGGAGACCCCCGACAAGCTGCACGTGGAGCTCAGCCTCTTCGGCCTGGAGGAGCGCCTGAAGCCGGAGGTGGAACTGGGCATCTACCGCATGGTGCAGGAGATGGTGAGCAACATCCTCAAGCACGCCAGGGCCACCGAGGTCACGATCCAGGTGACGCGCAGCGCGGGCATGCTGAACCTGATGGTGGAGGACAACGGGGTGGGCTTCGAACAGGGAAAGGCGAAGGAAGGCCTGGGCATGGGCAACCTGCGTACGCGCGCCGGGGAACTCAAGGGCGCTCTGCACATCGACTCCCGCCCCGGCCAGGGCACCACCCTCTCGGTGGATATCCCCCTGGGGTGAGGTTTCTACCCGCAAACCGTTAGAAAACAGGGTCCCGGCCCTCGGAACGGCCAAAAACTACAGGCTGGAGGGTATTTTTTCAGGCCCATCGCCCCTGGAACTTTGGGCGACCCAATGCATCAACACCCATGACACCGATCAAGATCCTGCTGGTCGATGACCAGAACATCATCCTGGACGGACTGCAATCGCTGTTGGAACAGGACGCCGACTTCCACGTGGTGGGCCGCGCCAACAACGGCCTGCAAGCCGTGGAAAGGACCGAAGCCCTCCAGCCCGACGTGGTGCTCATGGACATCAGCATGCCGGAGATGGACGGCATCGAAGCCACCAAGGCGCTCAAGGAGAAACGAAAGACCCGGGACGTGAAAGTGCTCGTGCTGAGCATGTACGCCCTGAAGGAGTTCGTGAGCGAGCTGCTCGATGCCGGCGCGTCGGGCTACGTGCTGAAGAACACCACGCGCGAGGAGCTGCGCGAAGCGTTGCACACCGTGGCCAACGGCCAGCGCTACCTCGCCCGGCCGGTGCAGGAGGTGATGGACAAACCCGACCGCTTCAAGCCCAGGGCCGAAGGCGATGTGTTCCATGCGCTGACGCGGCGCGAGAAGCAGATCGTGAAGCTGATCGTGGCCGAAAAGTCCAACCAGGAGATCGCCGACGAACTCAACCTGAGCACCACCACCGTCGAGACCCACCGCAAGAACATCTTCCACAAGCTGGACATCCGCAACGCCGCGGGCCTGGTGAAGTACGCCATGGAACGCGGTTGGGATTCGTGACCCCACGCCTCGACGATCCCATCATGCTGCCCATCCGATGATCCTGTTCCCGCTCCGGCCCCGCCCATGCTTTCCGGCCGCCGCCATGGCTCCTTGCTGCTCAAGGGAACGACCCGAGCGGGAACATTCGCCCACCAACCAAACACCGTGACCCATGAACAACCCGAACACCCTGGCCAGGATCACCATCCTGCTGCTGTTGCTGCTGATCGCGCTCGTCATCTGGCGCAGATGCCCACCCCCCTGCCAACCCTGCCCGGATCCCTGTCCCACCGGCACGGTGAAGTCATTGACCGATAGCACCGATGAGGACACCACCGCGGGCCCGCCCGCCAAGGTGCCCGGCACGCGCGAGTATTCATCGACCAACATCGACTTCGGGACCAACTGCACGCAATGGGACCTCCCGGGCATTTACGTGAACAAGAACGCGGCTAACGGGAATTTCCGCCACCTGATCGTCGCCATTCCGCATCCCGCGGGGCGCAAGTACACGGGGGGATCGGTGACCTATGAAGGCAGCGGTGCCACCCGCACCATGGTCTACACCTTCACGCGCGGGACCACCGGCAGCGAGGCGATCTCCTGCCTGCGCTTTGACAACGTGGATCCGGACGGCGAGGTGCATTACGTCAAGGCCATCGCCGACGGGGGAGGAGGGACGACCATCGTGGATGTCGACCAGGCCGATGACGTCGATCCCATTTCGGCCAACTACGGCATGCCCATCCTGTTCAACAGGCGCAACGGCGCGAACGTGGAAGTGGGTGGCTTCGTCTACGGCCTGTACAAGGAAACCCCGACGCTCGATGCCCCGACCTCGGGGTCCAGGCTCTGGCCCATCCGCCGCACCACGGCGGGCGGCGACGTGAAGCTCTTCCAATGCGTGTCACGCTCCCTTGCCGAGGACAACGGGGTGATGGACGATTACGAAGCCAAGCTCCAGGGCGCGGGCACCAACCTGTCGAACGATTTTGAACAGTAGCCGATGCGCGGTGGCCATCAACCCCGATCCATACCGGCTGCGGCAGCGGTGATCGCGGGCCTGTGCGCCGCCATGACCTGCATCGGCCGACCGTGGGGGCAGGGGCCGCCGACCTGGGCCACCGATCCACCCAGCAAGGAGAAAGTGGCGGCCTTGAACGAGCGCAGCTACGCGATCGGCGACGACCAGGTGGATTCCAGCCTGCATTACGCGCGCGTGGCCCTGCGCATGGCCCGGGCCATTGGAGATGACGGTGGCCTCTCCACCGCCTACCGCCGGATCGGCACCGCCAACTGGCGCAAGAACCTGCCCGACAGCGCGCTGCATTATTTCCGCCTCTCGATGGACATGGACCAACGCGCGGGCGACCTGGACGGCGTGGCCAGCAACGCGCAGAAGATCGCCAGGGTCTACGCCGACCGCGGCCAGCTCCAGGAGGCCATCGACATGAACCGCACGGCCCTCTCGATCTGCCGCCAGACCGGCAACCGGCGTGGCGAAGCGCTTTCGCTATCCCAACTGGGCGGCGTCCAGGGCCAGCTGGGCCACCTGGACGATGCCCTGGCGAGCTACTTCGCGTCGCTGGAGATCAACAAGGAGTTGAAGGACCTCTCGCGCATCGCCTCCGGGTACCAGTCCATCGACCTGCTCTACCGCGATTTCGAACAGTACGACAAGGCCGAGGAATACTGCCGCAAGTTCATCGACATGGCGCGTGCCTCGGGCAGCGACAAGCTCATGGCCGCCGCATACAAGAACATGGGCGGGCTGTACAAGGAGAAGGGCGACCACGCGCGGTTCCGATCGTTCTCCGATTCCGCGCTGATGCTGTACGGGAAGATCGGCGACGAACGCAGCGCCCTGGGCGCCCGCTTCAACGTCGCCATCGCCGACCTGGAACTGGGCGACCTGGACGGGGCCGAAGCCGGGATCCAGGCCATCCTGCCGGAACTGCAACGGATCGGGCTGAACACCCTGCTCGTGGGGGCGCACAACAACCTGGGCATCATCGCGCTGCGCAGGAACGACCTGCGGGCGGCCTCCGACCGGTTCGAACACGCGTTGGAGATCGCCCGGCGATCGGGCGATCGATCCCTGCAGGTGGAGGTGCTGCCCAACCTGGCCGACCTGCGGCAGAAGCAGGGCCGCCTCGATGAGGCGATCGGCGTGCTGCGGTCCTATCAGGCGATGAGGGACAGCATGATCAACCTCAAGAGCACCGAACAGCTGGCCACCGCCGAAGTGCGCGAGAAATACGACACCGCCCTGCGCATCAAGGAGCTTCAGGAGCACAAGGTGAAGCTGGAGATGGAGCAGGCCCAGAAGGCCCGCCGCACCTGGCAGCGCAACGCGCTTCTGGCCCTGGCCGCCCTGCTGCTGGCGGTGTTGGTCCTGCTTTACCGCAACAACCAGCACATCCGCCGGCTGCGCCAGCAGGAGCAGGCCCTTCACGAGCAGCGGGTGAACGACCTGCTCAAGCAGCAGGAGATCCGTTCGCTGGACGCCATGATGCAGGGCCAGGAGAAGGAGCGGGAACGCATCGCCAAAGACCTGCACGACCGCCTGGGCTCCATGCTCAGCGCCATCAAGCTCCAGTTCAGCGCGTTGGAAGGCCGCATCGCCGAGATGGAATCGCAGCAGAAGGAACAGTATCAGCGCGTGTTCCACCTGCTGGACGACGCGGTGACCGAAGTGCGCCGCATCAGCCACGACATGGTGCGTGGCACCCTCACCCAGTTCGGCCTGCAGGGCGCGCTTGAAGATCTGCGCTCGGCCATCGAAGTGCCCGGCAAGCTGCAGGTGGAACTCAATGTCTTCGGATTGGAACAGCGTCTGGACCAGAAACTGGAGATCGCCGTTTACCGCATGGTGCAGGAAATGGTGAGCAACGCGTTGAAGCATGCCCGTGCCGATCACCTCAGTGTCCAGATCACCCGCAGCGCGGCCATGCTCAACCTGATCGTGGAGGACAATGGCCGCGGGTTCGACCCGGCCGCCGCGTCCGAGGGCATGGGCATGGGCAACATCCGCGCACGCGCCGCGGAATTCGGTGGCGGCGTGCAGGTGGATAGCAAGGCGGGGCGGGGCACGAGCATCACCGTGGATATCCCCTTGGAAGAACCCCGGACCCCGCGTCCGGGCAAACAAAAGTCCTGAACCCTCAAACCCCCACGATACCATGCCTTGGTCCGTGAGCATTCACCGGATGGGAGACATGTTCTTCTGTCGCGTTTCGATCGACGGGAACTACAAACGCCTGGCTTCCGCTCCGGCGGAACCGCCGAGTTCCTCGACGTTCACCCTCCCATACAAGTACATCGCTGGAGCACCTGGGGAGAGCTATGAATGGCCACTGGGTATCCGGCACGGGGCCAGGAGGAGGAGGATCACGGCCACCGTCGAAGGGTCGGGACTCACGCCTCCGCCATCGGACACGCAAACGATCGAAACGGCGAAATCATAGCGGGGGCGATCCACGAGAAGCGGATCCTGGCCCGCGAACGGCATATGATCACGCGAGGAGC
Organism: uncultured Chryseobacterium sp.; assembly: GCA_964394425.1. Lineage (GTDB taxonomy): Bacteria > Bacteroidota > Bacteroidia > Flavobacteriales_F > PHOS-HE28 > PHOS-HE28. The sequence continues at coordinate 29,672 of CAYMXP010000012.1, forward strand.
ATTCTGCGTTCTCGCCGTCCTGGCGTGCATGGCGCGGTGCATGGCGCAAAGCGGCTTGTCGCTCGAACAGATCTACCAGGAAGCCCTGGCCTGCCGGGATCAGGGCGATGGATCCTGCACGGACCGGTTGATCGACACCCTCGACCAGGTCGGCGGACGGAACAGCGATCTGGCCGTGCTGCGGGTGGCCCTTCGCGCGGATCGGCTGAACATGCAGGGCGATGCCGCCGGCGCCCTCGAACTGTTGGACGATCCCGCTTTCACCGGTCCGGTCGATCACCGCGTCGCGTTCCTGCTGATGCGGGAGCGGACCAGGGCGTTCAAGAACCTCGGCCTGCTGGATCTGGCCATGGGTACGGTCGAACAGGCACGGGTGCTGGCGGTCGGCAATGGAATGCCACGTGAATTGGCCGATTGCCTGATCTTCCGTTCGGAGATCCATCTGAGCAAAGGGGAATACGACCGATCCCTCGCCGACCTGATCGACGCCGAACGATCGGCACGGCAGGCGAACTACGACAAAGGGATCTGCTTGATCCTGCTCGATCGGGGCAACCTCTATTATCGCCAGCAGCGATGGAAGGAGGCGCGTGAAGGATACGCGGCGGCGCTGGAATGCGCCGGGAACGGTGTTGCCCCACGCTTGATCGGAAAAGCCGTTCACAACCTCGGCAGCGTCACTTCGAAGCTCGAGGGGCCGGCCAGGGCCATCGCGTTCTATGAGGAAGCGCTGGCCATGAACGAGGTTCAGGGCGACAAGGCGTTCGAGGCGCGCATCCGCGCCAACATCGGCGCGATGATGAACGATCTGGGCGACAGGGATGGGGCCAAGCAGGAGATCCGCCGCTCCATGCGCATCCAGGGTGAACTCGGCGACAGCACCGGGCAGGCCGCTGGTTGGTTCTTCCTGGCCAAGGTGCTTTGGAGCATCAACAAGAAGGACAGCGCCCTGATCGCGATGGGTCGTTGTGTTGACTTGTCGATCGCACGACACGATATCCAACGACAGGCCGAGGCCGAGGAATGGATCGCCTATTGGCTGCGTTCATTGGGGCGTTTCGAGGAGGCGTTGGAACACTACGACACGCACGGGGCGCTGGCTGACTCATTGAACGCGATCGAACAGGGCCGCACGATCCACGCCATAGAGATCCAGTACGAGACCGAGAAGAAGGACCAGACCATCAAGCTCCAGCATCTGGAACTGGAACAGGTGCGCGCCGGGGAACGCAGACGCGCGGTGCAACGCAACGTCTTGATCGTTCTGGTCCTGGCCATGCTCCTGTTCGGCATCATGGGTTACCGCAACCTGGTACAACGCCGACAGATCGCCGAGCAGCAGCGCCTGCTGGCCGACCAGAAGGTGGAGGAAGTGCTGCGCACCCAGGAGGTGAAGGTGATGAACGCAATGATGGAAGGGCAGGAGAGCGAGCGCACGCGGATCGCCCAGGACCTGCACGACCGACTGGGCAGCATGCTCAGTACCATCAAGCTGCAGTTCTCCGCGCTGGGATCGTTGATCGGCGGATTCGTGAAGGATCACCGCGACCGCTTCGACCATGCCATGAACATGGTGGACGACGCCGTGGGTGAGGTCCGCCGCATCAGCCACGGTATGATGCGCGGCAACCTGGCGCGTTTCGGCTTGAAGGGCGCCCTGGAAGACCTGGCCGCCGCGGTGGAGACACCCGGCAGAATGCACGTGGAGCTGAGCCTCTTCGGCATCGGGGAACGGCTCGATCCGAAGCTTGAGATCGCCGTGTACCGCCTGGTGCAGGAGATGGTGGGCAATGCGCTCAAGCATGCCCAGGCCTCGGAGCTCTCCATCCAGCTCACACGGAGCGAGGCTTCGCTCAACGTGATGGTCGAAGACAATGGCTCGGGCTTCGATCCCGCGACGGCGCGCGAGGGCATGGGCATGGGCAACCTGCGCGATCGCGCGGCGGAATTCGGTGGCAGCGTGCATGTGGACAGCCAGCCTGGTCGCGGCACGAGCATCTCCGTGGACATTCCGCTGGAAGGACGGCAGGCACCGCTCCCTGCATAGCATTGGTCATTCACCGCGGAGACCTTGATGGAGGGACCTTGCGATCTGGAACATGGGCAAAATATGATCATCTTGCCGAGCGGTTCGACCAATCCCTTCAATGACCAAACACCCTTAAGCCATGGCATGGGAACGCAGTTACAATGACAACCCACCCCCAGGTGTCGGTGGGTACCACAAGGTCTTCGTGAACAAGCCGGCAGGCTATGTCAGGGCCAGTAAGAGCGGCAGAGGCACGCAGGGCGACCCGTGGATCATCCAATACATCAAGGGCTCGGCCGGTGCCGATCCTCATCATGAGTCGAACCTCTCGATGCGCAAGGGCGGTGCTCCTTTCCGCGCTGCCTACCTGGAGATCCATGTGGACGGTGTGATCAACGGACCCGTTGAGCGACCGACCGTGGCGGATGGCGTGAGCGGTGGTCCGAAGCCCGGGAGGAGGCGGAGCGGCGTGAGGAAAAAGGGCGGCACAACCAAAGGCTCCACGACACGAGGCGTGAAGAAGGGAGCTGCTGTACGCACCGCGAAAAAGAGCAACCGCAAAGCCGGCCGCAGCACCCGGGGCAGGAACCGCGTAAAGCGCAAGTGACCCATGGGCCCCACAAGGAGCCCCAGGCAACACCCCATGGGCTGGTGTGCCATGGGCGCCCTGGCCCTGTTGCTCGCGGCCTGTGGCCAGGATCAGCAGGGGCCTGCATGGGTCGAGGAACTCCTGATCCTGGTCCGTGGAGCCGGCGATCCCGGCCGGTTGGCCCTCGATCGGGCGCGCGGCGGAGATCCATGCCCGGCGGAATGGTCATCCACCTACGCCCGATCGATCGACAGCGCCTGTGCCGCGATCCTGCCGCGCGATGCGCGGGTCTGGTTCGAGCACACCGGGCAGCCCTGTTGGTGCGAATGCGCCGCCATGACGGAACTCCTTCCCCGTGCGATGGACTCGTTGCACGCCGCCCGCCGGCTGCAGGTCGTGCGCACCTACGCGGCCAGGATCGCGCTCATCCGCAACGCGATGCAGCACCATCGGTCGAAGATCAAGGACGACACGCTCGTCACGACATCGGGCCATACCGGATCGATCGCTCCACGTTCGCCCGATCCGAACGTCGCCCTTCGCCCTGCCGGGGTACCTGTGCTGCCCTCCCACCAGCCCACCAGCCAGGGTCCGGTGGCCAGCACCTACGGACGCTGCCAGCGCGATGAAGGGATCGTTCCCTTCGACGGGGAATGCATCGACCTGCGAACCATCATCCATGACTTCGAGGCGGTCTTTCCGATCTTCAACGGAGAGATCACCAACGATCCCGGCGATTATCCATACACCCTGAATTGCCCGGAACAACCATGGGAGGAACCCGATCCGGACCTGGACGATGAGGAGAAGATGGAGATCATCATCCCCTGGAAATTCATCCGGCACTCCAAGGTGGGCGGTGAACTGTTCGCCTTCATGCTTGCCCACGAGATCGGCCATGGGCTGGGAGAGGTCAGTTCCTGCACCGGTACCTATGAGCAGATCTGCGAAGGACAGGCCGATCACTGGGCCGCCGCATGGGGTTTGAGCATGGTCTACCCCCATGCCGAATACATCCGGATCAGCAAGGCGGCCGAGGAGCAGGTCGTGGAATACATCGATGCGCTGGGTGGGGACTACCCGGTGTGTGGCAACCCCTTCTGCGATTGTGACCTGTTCCCTGGCTGCGGGCATCCCCCGGCCGCCTGCCGTGCGCAGATCCTCAAGATGGGCCGATGGCCCACCAAGAAGAAGCCGGTCTGCACGGATCGCTGGTTCCAGGAGCGAGATCGCGTTGCATGCGGGGAATGCCCCACCGCCGACGGGAGCTGATCGCATCTCGACCTGCGCGACGTAACCAGGGCGCCACGGGCGCCCTGGTCCGTTCAGCACCGGGTGGCCTCCGGATCGATCTCAAGGTTTGCGGGTAGAAATGGCCGTTCCTCCCGTTCATGCGCTCGAAAATTACCCGATCAAGGGGATGGATTCGCCCCACGCGGACCGGCCACTTTTGGGTCAAACAGGACCATAACCCCCCAAAGCCATGAGACCCACCTTCAACCGGTTCCGCGAAAGCTTGCTGGCCATCTTCATCTTCACCATCCTCTTCCTGTTCTCCGCCACGCTCATGTTCGGCCAGCAGGAGGCCCGCGTGGTCATCAAGGGCCGGATCAGCGCACCAACGACCGACGGAGCGGGTGCGTGGGCCTGCCTGAAGGCGGTCAATGGTGAGGAGATGGACGTGGTCGTTCGCGCCAACGGCAGGTTTTGGATCAACGCTCCGGAAGCCGAACGGTACACCCTGCAGTTCAGCCAGAACGGCTGCATGACCAAGGAAGTGATGGTGGACGCCCACCACGCCTCCAAAAGCGTGAATGCGAAAAAGGACCGCATCATCGCCTTCGACGTGGTGCTGCACGAGGACGATACCCAGGGCGAGCTGCGCTACGATGGCCCCGTGGGTCGCGTGAATTTCCACAAGAGCAACGGCCGCATGAAGGTGGCGCATCACTACCAGTTGGTGGATGCCGATGCCCCGCCCTTGATCGCCGGCGGCCCGAGGAAGTGAGATCCACGAGTCCCATGCCGGTCGGGGGATCGGCATGCGGCAAGTCAATGGTCCGGCGAAGCCCCGTTGCGGGGCTTCGTTGTTCATGTGCCGCGGCCGCTGTGGGGATCGGATCTACATTTGCGGCCCACCTCGGGGTGTAGCGCAGCCCGGTAGCGCACTTGTATGGGGTGCAAGTGGTCGCTGGTTCGAATCCAGTCACCCCGACTGGCTTGAAGATCCCGCTCAACGGCGGGATCTTTCATTTCCTCCCCTGATGCTCCGCGGAGCGGCGGCTACATTTGCCCACCTTCCACCCACCCGATGAACGGTCTCTCCCTGTTGACCGGGTGTTCGATGGTGTTGTTGATCGCCGCCTGCTCGGGTGGCGACGGCGAAGCCGACGGCACCCAACAGCCTGCGAACACCGAACCTCGATCCCTGCCCATGGACCCCCACAGCGCCGCACGGCCCGACGAGGCCGTGATCACCCATCTGGACCTGGACCTGCGCGTGGACATGGACGCCCGGCGGATCGAAGGCACGGCCACTTACGACATCAAGGCCGATGGTGCGCGCAGCATCGTATTCGACACCGATGGGCTGGAGATCCAACGCGTGACCCTGGCCGACGGCGGCGTGGCGAAGCACGCGCTGGGCGACAGTTCGGTGCTGGGCCGGCCCCTAACGGTCGAGATCCCCGAGGGCACACGGCGCCTGAGCATTGCCTACCGTACCGGTCCCGGCGCGCGTGCGCTGCAATGGCTCGCCCCGCGGCAGACCACCGACAAGCACGAACCCTTCCTCTTCACCCAGGGCCAGGCCATCCTCACGCGCACCTGGATCCCCATCCAGGACAGTCCCGGCATCCGGATCACCTACAACGCGACCGTGCAGGTGCCCTCGGACCTGATGGCCGTGATGAGCGCGAGCAATCCGCGCGAACGCAGTGCCGATGGCCGGTACACGTTCCGGATGGACCAACCCATTCCGCCGTACCTGATCGCCCTCGCGGTGGGCGACCTCGCCTTCAAACCCATCGGCGCACGCACGGGCGTATATGCCGAGCCCGGCGTGGTGGAGAAGGCCGCCTGGGAGTTCGCCGACATGGAGAACATGCTCATCGCGGCCGAGGAACTCTACGGTCCCTATCGGTGGGAACGCTACGACGTGATCGTGCTGCCGGCCAGCTTCCCCTTCGGTGGCATGGAGAACCCGCGGCTCACCTTCGCCACGCCGACGATCCTGGCGGGCGATCGCTCCCTCACCGCGCTGGTGGCGCATGAATTGGCGCATAGCTGGAGCGGCAACCTGGTGACCAACGCCACCTGGAACGACTTCTGGATCAACGAAGGCTTCACCGTCTATTTCGAGAAGCGCATCTGCGAGAAGATCTACGGGAAGGAATATGCCGACATGCTCGCGCTGCTGGGCTACCAGGACCTGAAGGAAAGCATGGACAAGATCGCCGCCGGCGCGCATCCCGAAGACACCCGCTTGAAGCTCGACCTCGCCGGGCGCGATCCCGATGACGGCGTGACCGATGTGGCCTATGAAAAGGGCTACGCCTTCCTGCGGCTGCTGGAGGAGAAGGCCGGCCGGCCGGCCTTCGATGCCTACCTCCGGAAGTACTTCGACGCCTTCGCCTTCCGGTCGATGACCACCGAGCGCTTCATCGATCATGTGAAGAAGGAGTTGCTCGTGCCGAAGGGGATCACCGTCGACATCGATCAATGGATCTACCGGCCCGGAATGCCCGCGGACCTGATCGTTCCGGTCAGCGACCGCTTCGACCTGGTCGACCGGGAGATCGAGCGATGGACCACCGGCACACCGGCGGGCGGGCTGGCCACGCGGGGGTGGAGCACCTTCGAGTGGATGCACTTCCTGCGCAACCTGCCGGCCGGGCTCGCGCGCGATCGCATGGCCGAACTGGACGGCGCGTTCGGCTTCACCACCTCGGGCAATGCCGAGGTGCTCGGCGCATGGCTGGAGCAGTGCGTGAGGAACGACTACGCGCCCGCGTACGAGAAGCTGGATGTGTTCCTCACCACCGTGGGCCGCCGGAAGTTCGTGCAGCCCCTGTTCGAGGAACTGATCAAGACGGAGAAGGGAAGGGCGATGGCGGCCAACATCTACAAGGCCGCGAGGCCCAACTACCACGCCGTCACCGTGCGCACCATCGACGAGGTGCTGAACTGGAAGGAGATGGGGGAGCCCATCACGATGTAGATCGGGCACCCGGACCGTCCAGCAGGCGTTGCAGCAGCACCGCGTCCAGGTCGTGCCCACCCGGGAAGCGGTGGGTCGCGAACTTCAGACCCGAGGCGCGCAGCATCGCCTCGTTGTCCTTCAGCGCATCCTCCTTCACCACGTCGTCCGCTTCGCCATGCACCAGGTCGATGCGCGTGGTCTTCCATCGTTGTCCCATCCTTCGCGCCTCAAGCTCCGGCGGCATCTTCCCGCTCCAGATCACCAGGCGATCGGGCGCAACGGCACCCATCATCGACCAGCGGCATTGCACGGAGACGCCCTGTGAGAACCCGAGAACGTTCAGTGCCTGCGCCCGCCGGCACGCGCTCCGCGTTCGCTCCACGAGCGCGTCCATGTACGCGATCTGATCCCCGATCTCCTGCTCGCGGTCCTCGCGTGTCATCCAGCTGGCGCCCACGCGGGTGAAGTCAGCCGTGGTGTAGAACCGGTTCAAGGCTTCGGGTGCAACGATGAAGCGGTCCTGTTCCGATCCTTCGAAGGCGTTGAGGAAGAAGCGCGCGAGGTGGCCGTAGCCGTGCAGCACGATCCAGATCTCCTTCGCGGTCATGGCATCGCCCAGCGTATGGTAACGCGCCGTGCGCCGGACGGTGAGGTGCCGCTCGTCCATGGTCAGTAGCCGAGCAGGTCGCCCAGGGCGGAGGAGACCTTCGCCGCGCTGGGGATCATCGCCGCCTCCAGGGTGCTGTTCATCGGGATCGCCGGCATGTCGATGCTGCCGATGGAACGCACCGGCGCATCGAGATCGCTGAAGCACGCCTCCCCGATCCTTCCCGCCAGCGCCTGGGCGAAGCTGTTGGTGATCTGTTCCTCGGTGACCACCAGCACGCGGCCGTGCGTGCGCGCGGCGTTGAAGACCATCTCCTCGTCCATGGGCACCAGGGTCCGCAGGTCGATGACCTCCACGCGCCCGGGGAACTCCATTGCCGCCGCCTTCGCCCAATACACGCCCATGCCGTAGGTGATGATGGCCGCGCTCTCGCCGCGTTCGACCGCGTTGGGATCCGCCGTGATGACCTGCCTCGCCTTGCCGAAGGGAATGATGTAGTCCGGCGAGGGTTCGATGCTCTTCGCATCCTCGGTACCCTTGATCTTGCTCCAGTAGAGGCCCTTGTGCTCGAGCATCACCACGGGATTGGGATCGTGGTAGGCGGCCTTCATCAATCCCTTCAGATCCGCGCCGGTCGAGGGATAGGCCACCTTGATCCCCTTGATGTTGCAGAGCACGCTCTCCACGCTGCTGCTGTGGTAGGGCCCGCCGCTGCCATAGGCACCGATGGGCACGCGCAGGATGCAACTCACCGGCCACTTGCCCATCGTCAGGTAGCATGATCGCGCCACCTCGGTGAATAGCTGGTTCAGCCCCGGCCAGATGTAATCGGCGAACTGCACCTCCACGATCGGTTTCAGGCCCGCCGCGCTCATGCCCACGGTGCTGCCGATGATGAAGGCTTCCTGGATCGGGGTGTTGAACACGCGGTGGTCGCCGAAGTCCCTGGCCAGGGTGGCCGCTTCGCGGAACACGCCGCCGAGCCGCGCGCCCACGTCCTGGCCGTACAGCAGGCAGCGCTGATCCTCCTGCATCAGTTCGCGGATGGCGAAGAGCGCGCAGTCCACCATCACCGTCGGTTCGCGGTCCTTCGGCTCGCGCTCGCCCCGCTCCTCGGTGACCGGCGTGGGCGCGAAGTCGTGCAACAACACGTCCTCGGGGTGCGGGTCTTCGGCGTTGCGCGCCAGCTCGAAGTCGGTCTTCACCGTGGCGATCGCTCTCCGCTCCAGTTCCTTCAAGCCTTCGGCCTGGATGCGCGCGTCGAGCAATTGCTGGTAGAAGCGTGGGAGTGGGTCGCGCTTGCGGTGCTCGGCCAGATCCTTCTCGCTGCGGTAGAAGTCCATGCGCACGCCGCTGGTGTGGTGGTTGAGCAGCGGCACTTTCGCATGCACCAGGAAGGGCCGTCGGTCTTTCCGCACCGTGGCGATCACCTCGCGCAGCGTCTCGTAGCAGTGCGGAAAGTCGGTGCCATCGATGGTTCGCGTCTCCAGACCTGGGAAACCCTTCGCATAGGCCGTCGCATCGGCCACGCGGATCTCCTTCGCCGTGGCGCTGATGTCCCATTCGTTGTCCTGCACCAGATAGATGATGGGCAGCTTCTTGAGCACCGCCATCTGGAAGGCCTCGCTCACTTCCCCCTCGGTGATCGATGCATCGCCCATGGAGCAGACCACGACCGGGGGATCCGATCGTCCGTCGTCGGTCGCCGCCCGCCGGTGCGCATCAGGGGCGTCGTGCGGGATGCCCGCCTGTTCCTTGTACCACAACCCCAGCGCGATGCCCGTCGTGGGGATCGCCTGCATGCCGGTGGCGCTGCTCTGGTGGGGGATCTTCGGCATGTCATCCCGCTTCAAACTGGGGTGGCAGTAGTAGCTGCGCCCGCCGCTGAAGGGGTCGTCGCGCTTGGCCATCAACTGCAGCATCAACTCGTAGGGCCGCAGGCCGATGCCCAGCAGGATGCTGTCGTCGCGGTAATAGGCGCTGAGGTAGTCCTGAGGCTTCAATTGAAGGCCGAGCGCGAGCTGGATGGCCTCGTGCCCGCGACTGGTGGCATGCACGTACTTGCTGGTGAACTTGGCGTGCTCCTCATAGAGGTCCGTCATCGCCTTGGCCATGCACATCAATTCCCATGCGCGCAGGAGGATGTCCGTATCCAATGCGGGACCTTTGGCCATGGTGGTGGGGGCGGGCATGCGCGTCGGGGCCGTTCACCGGTGGTTGCGCGGGCAAGTTAAAGGTCGCCTCCGGCGGCGATGGGAAAGCGGCGGGATCCCCATCTTGCGATCCCCTGGACCGGATGCCATGCGCCTTTCATTGACCGGCTTTGCCCTGATGTGCCACGCCATCGGTTCCTCACAGACCATGAACGTGTCGGTGAAGGACCCGATCAACATGCCCGACAGCACCGCCGACCCCGAGATGCTGGCGCTGTACGAGTTCCTCGATGTGGACCGCTACCTGGTGGAGTTCGACATGCCGGATACGGGCAAGCATGAGGTGCTGCTGGTGATGCGTTCGATCGATACGGCGGGCGTGCGCGGCGTGGATACGTTGCTGAACACCGCGCCCTGGCGGAAGAAGGTGGTGGGTGGATTTCCCTGGGATCCGAACGACGCGGCGGAGTTCATGGTGCAACGGAAGGATTCGGTCCATTACCGGGTGCGGGGACAAATGGGAATGGGGTTCTCGCGAACGTTGACGGCGGCATGGCCCAACCATGGCTATCGAATGGAGGAGGGGATCGGGTCCTATGGCGAGCCCGTGCCGATCGAGCTCGGAGAACCGTTCCCCGTCATGGTCCTGAGCCAGCCGTATCCCGATCCACCGGCACCGGCCAAGCCGGTGATCTACCGCTTTTGCTTCGGTGGCGGCATTCCACCGGAGCAATGGCCCGAGCGGTTCGGCGTGCCCCACCTGTACCTCTTTGAGCTCACCGTGCTGCCCTGAGCCTGGATCACAGGAGCGGCGCGTGCCCGTTGCCGGCGGCGTTGGCCCCACCCCGGGTCGCGGATAGTTTCGCGCGCTCGCACACTTCCCAACCCCATCACAGCAGAACCTTCCACTTCCATGAGCAACCTCACCCGCACCGCCCACGAGGTCGATCACCGGATCGTCGGCGACGACATGCAATGCGTGGAGATCACCCTGGATCCGCAGGAGACCGTGATCGCCGAAGCCGGCGCCATGATGATGATGGACGACGGCATCCAGATGCAGACCATCTTCGGGGATGGCAACGGCCAGGAGCAGGGCTTCATGGGCAAGCTTTGGGGTGCGGGCAAGCGCGTGCTCACCGGTGAAAGCCTCTTCATGACGGCCTATACCAACCAGACCGGCGGCCGCAAGGCCGTGTGGTTCGCCGCGCCTTATCCGGGCAAGATCCTGCCGCTCGACCTGCGCGACTTCGGCCAGCGGCTGATCTGCCAGAAGGATTCCTTCCTCTGTGCGGCGCGCGGCGTGAGCGTGGGCATCGAGTTCAACAAACGCATCGGGGCCGGGCTCTTCGGCGGCGAGGGCTTCATCATGCAGAAGCTCGAGGGCGACGGCCAGGTATACATCAACGCGGGCGGCACCCTGGTGCAGCGCGACCTGCAGCCGGGCGAACTGTTGCGCGTGGACACCGGCTGCCTGGTGGCCATGACCAGCAACGTGCAGTACGACATCCAGTTCGTCGGCGGGATCAAGAACACGCTCTTCGGTGGCGAGGGGCTCTTCTTCGCCACGCTCACCGGGCCGGGTCATGTCTGGATCCAATCCTTGCCCTTCAGCCGCATGGCCGATCGTATCATCGCCGCCGCGCCACGGGCAGGTGGACGTGGAAGGGAGGAAGGAAGCCTGCTCGGCGGCCTGGGAAGGATCCTCGACGGCGACAGCCACTGAGGCTATTCGCTCCGCCGCTCATCGCGGTCCATCCCCATCAGCAGGCCCTGCACGGCCCATTGCACCAGGCTGAAGGCCACGGCCCACCAGAAGCCTTCCACCACGAAGCCATCGACGATGTTGGCGGCCAGCAGCACCAGCGCCGCGTTGATCACCAGGATGAACAGCCCCAGCGTGACCACCGTGACGGGCAAGGTGAGCAGGATGATCAACGGCCGGATGAAGGTGTTGAGCAGGCCCAGCACCACGGCCACCAGCAGGCTGCTGATGAATTGATCGGAGTGAACGCCGCGCAGGAGCAGGTCGGCGACCAGCACCGCGAGGGTGGAGATGACCAGACGGATGAGGAGTTTCACGAACTTCGAGCTTCAGGCCGCAAGCTATCCTGAATGAAGCTTCAAGCTCCAAGTCTCAAGCTCCGACGGCGATCCGCAGATTTTGATCCTTGAAGCTTGGAACTTGGCCTTGAAGCTTGGAACTTGAGCTTTGAAGCTTGTTATTGCTTCACCAGCTTCCGCGCCAGCGCCTTCCCGTTCTGTGCGATCACCATGAAGTAGGTGCCATCGGCCTGGTCGCTCAGGTCGAGCGTGCGTTCGTAACGGCCCTTGAAGCCGGTGATGGTCTCGTGGTAGATGCGCTCGCCGCCGGCGTCATGGATATCCACGTTCAGGTCGCCGCGCTCGGGCACCTGGAACTCCAGATGGACGCTGCCCTGGCTGGGGTTGGGGAAGCAGCGCAGATCCGCGAGGGACCATGAAGCATCCAGACCGGTCACGCCCTTGTTGCGCAGCACATCGGTTTCCTCCCTGCTCAATTCGACCGTGCCGATCACCACGGTCATCTCGCGCGTCACTTCGCCGCGCAGGTCGCGGCGCAGGCGGTCCATCTCCTCGCGCAGCTGATCCATCTCGCGGCGCAACTGGTCGCGCTCGTGTTGGGGCATGCGGTACATCATGGGTGGATCCGGGGGTGCGGGCATGTCAGGAGCGTCGTCCCAGGTGGGCATCTGCATTTCGCCCACGGTGCCGTTCAGCGTGGTCGTGGCGCCATCGCGTTCCAGTTCGATGGCCACGGCTTCTCCGGATCCCATTCCATCGATGATCCCGGCCAGGGTGCCGAAGTCCGGCACCGGCGTGCCGTTCACCTTCTTGATCACATCGCCTTCCCTGATGCCCATGCGCTCGGCGCTGGTGCCTTCGAGCACCCCGGTGATGCGCGCGCCGCCGGCGTTCCCGGCATCCTCGCCGTTCACGCCCAGGTATGCATGCGGTTCGATGTGCCAGTGCTGCTCGAACAGTTGCGGCCATGCGGCATCATCCGGCATCTCGAAGTCGAAGTCCATCTCGGGCATGTGGAAGGCCATGTTCATGCAGTCGGCCTGCGGGGCGAGCGTCGCCTTCGCCGTGGCCTTCTTCCCATCGCGGGAATAGGTGACCTTCACCTCATCGCCGACCTCATGGGTGAACAGGGCGGCCACCAGGCTTTGGTGGTCGCGCACCTCCAGGTCGTCGATGGCGGTGATCACGTCGCATTCCTTCAGGCCGGCCTTGCTGGCGGGGGTGTCGTCGATCACCCCGACGATCAGCGCGCCTTGCGTTCCATCCGCGCCCGGGCATTCCTCGGTGCTGTCGCCGGTGTACACGCCCAGGAACGGGCCTTCGTCCACCATCCAGGGTTCGGGTTCCATGGCCAGGGCCATGCTCATGTCCCTGAGCACGCCGCCATCTTCTTGCAGGCGTTTGAGATCGATCACCAGGTTCTCCCCGTCGTTGATCACGCCGATCTCATCGAACACGCCCATCTCGCGCAGCGCGTCCTCGAGCGCCGCCTCGTCGTTCAGGTCGAATTCGCGCGTGACGCTGTTGGTGTTCCCGTTCTCACGCGTGGTGATCTCGATGCGCACCTTGCGGTCGCCGTCGTCCTGGCTTTTCGCCTTCTTGGTGTAGCCCATGGTGAACACGGTGGCGAGGCAGGCGAGGGGGATGAACTTTCTCATGGCGGGGGTGTCGGGGTGGGGCGCGTTGCTTGGAATGCGAGCGAAACTATCGGGGCTCGGAAGGGAGGTGCTGTTAAAGAAGGCCAATTCGTGTTAAGCGGATCGATCGCCCAGCAGGCGGTCGATGCGGCGCCGGTCACGCTTCGTCGGCCGGCCGCTTGACGCTTCGCGCATGGCCGCCTTCACCTTCCTCTCGTTCTCGCGTTGCCGGAGGTCCTCCCATGAGGTGCGTTCCTCGATCAGCCCATGCACCAGCTTCGGACCCACGCGACCGGCGGGCAGCGAAACGACGATGAACGATCTCCAGATCGGTGCTTCGCGCACGGCGATCAGGTCGCCGGCCCTGACCTCGTGCGCGGGCTTCGGACCGCGATCGTTCAACCTGACGCGGCCCCTTCGGCAGGCCTCCGTGGCGTTCGCCCTGGTCTTGAACAGCCTGGCGCACCAGAGGAATTTGTCGATGCGCATCGCCACGCGCGAATGGCGCTGTTCGCGCCGTTCCTCAGTGACCCCGGAGGGATTCGAACCCCCAACCAACGGAACCGGAATCCGTCATTCTATCCAGTTGAACTACGGGGCCAGACCGGCCGCGAAGATAGCCGCGGGGCCTCACCGCCTTTGCTGCGCGCGGATCAGGTGCGCCAGGTCGCCGATGGTCCCGGCCGCGGCCAGGTCGCGTTGGACCTGCTCACGCGAAAAGCCATAGGTGCTCCGCAGGCTGTCGAGCATCACGCGCAGGGATGCGCTGTCGGGATACAGGTCGCTGAGCGGGGTGCCGGGGCGCAAGGCGGCGGGGTCGGGTGATCGAACCGACCATGCGGCCAGGTGTGCGGCGAGCGTGCCGAAGGTGCCGCTCAGCCGGTCGGCCTGCCCCACGCGCCGCAGCACGATGACCTCGGCGTTCACTCCCGGCATGTCGTTCACCAGGCGGTCGCCGTTCACGCGGAACAGCATCCGCTGCTGCCGCTTCGGCCAGTCGACCTGCACCTGGTCCATGCTGTTCACGCCCCAGGTGCCATCCTCCTCCAGCATGGTGCCGTCGTGGTCCATGGTGGTGGTCATCAACGCGTCGCCGTTGTCGAACAGTTCGATGGCCACGTGGCGCTGGGTGCCCGACTCCCCCGGAAGATCGATCTCATAGCGCCCCGAACTGGCGGCAACGGGCACCGGCGGGCAGCGCAGGGTCGCATCCACGTGCAGCACCGCGGTCACGATCAGGGCGCTGTCGGCCGGCGCATCATCCATCACGCCGGCCAGTCCAAGGTGGCCTTCCACCCACACCTTCACCGGTGATCCCGGCGTGGTGAAGGCCGCCGCATACTTCTCCTGAAGGCGGTACAGGCCCGGGCCGGCCACGCGGTAACGGGCGCCGCTGCCGCAGAGCATCACGCGATCGGGGCCGGGCCTGTATTCGGCTTCCCAGGTGGTGTCGCGCGGCGCCTCGTGCGATCCCTCCACCGGTCCGTTCCCCGTCGAGCAGGTCGTCAACAGGAGCAGGGCAGGTGGCCAGATCGATGCAGATGCGCGCATGCGAAGGGCGCCGAAGGTATCGTCTCCACCTGCACGGAGCACCGGCCGGAGGCAAAGGCCTACCTTCGCGGCCATTTTTCAGGGACCCCATCGCCTGCGCCGGGCACCGGCGATCGAAGCATGACCGAACTGCGCAACATCGCCATCATCGCCCACGTGGACCACGGCAAGACCACGTTGGTGGACCGCATCCTGCACCAGTGCCAGTTGTTCCGGGAGAACCAGGCCAGCGGGGAACTCATCCTGGACAACAACGACCTGGAGCGCGAGCGCGGCATCACCATCCTGAGCAAGAACGTGAGCGTGCGTTACCAGGGCGTGAAGATCAACGTGATCGACACCCCGGGCCACAGCGACTTCGGCGGGGAGGTGGAGCGCGTGCTGAACATGGCGGACGGCGTGCTGCTGCTGGTGGACGCCTTCGAGGGCGCCATGCCGCAGACCCGCTTCGTGCTGGGCAAGGCCCTGCAGCTCGGCTTGAAACCCATCGTGGTGATCAACAAGGTGGACAAGCCCAACTGCACGCCGGAAGAGGTGCATGAGCAGGTCTTCGACCTGATGTTCGCGCTGGACGCCACCGAGGAACAGCTCGATTTCCCCGTGGTGTACGGCAGCAGCAAACTGGGCTGGATGGGTCCGGACTGGAAGACCCCCACCGAGGACGTGAGCCATCTGCTGGATGTGATCCTGGAGAAGATCCCCGCACCGAAGAAGGCCGATGGCACACTTCAGATGCGCATCACCTCGCTCGACTACAGCAGCTTCCAGGGCCGCATCGCCGTGGGCCGCGTGAGCCGCGGCTCGATCAAGGCCGGACAGCAGGTGAGCCTGGTGAAGAACGACGGCAAGGTGGTGAGGGGCAAGGTGGCCGAGTTGATGACCTTCGAGGGCCTGGGCAAGGAGAAGGTGAAGGATCGCGTGCTGGGCAGCGGCGAGATCTGCGCGGTGATGGGGCTGGACGGCTTCGACATCGGCGACACGATCGCCGACTTCGAGCACCCCGAGGGACTGGCGCCGATCAAGGTGGACGAGCCCACCATGAGCATGCTCTTCACCATCAACACCTCGCCCTTCTTCGGCAAGGAAGGCGAATTCGTGACGAGCCGTCACCTGCGCGATCGCCTCTTCAAGGAGATCGAGAAGAACCTGGCCATGCGCGTGGAGGAGACCGGCAGTCCGGAGAAGCTGCTGGTCTATGGCCGCGGCATCCTGCACCTGGGCATCCTGGTGGAGACCATGCGCCGCGAGGGTTACGAGTTCCAGCTCGGCCAGCCCCAGGTGATCATCAAGGACATGGACGGCGTGAAGTGCGAGCCGGTCGAGCACCTCACCGTGCAGGTGCCCGAGCCTTTCAGCAGCAAGGTGATCGACCAGGTGTCGCGCCGCAAGGGTGAGCTCCTGAGCGTGGAACTGAAGGGCGACCGCGTACACATCGAGTTCAACATCCCGGCGCGCGGCATCATCGGGCTGCGCAATCCGTTGCTCACCGCCACCGAAGGCGAGGCCATCATCGCTCATCGTTTCAAGGGCTATGAACCCTGGAAGGGCGAATACACCGCACCGCGTGCCGGTTGCATCGTGAGCGGTGAGACCGGCACGGCCATCGCCTATGCGATCGACAAGCTGCAGGACCGGGGCACGTTCTTCGTGGACCCCGGCGAGCCGATCTACGCCGGACAGGTGATCGGCGAAAGCCCCAAGCCCGACGAGGAACTGGTGGTGAACGTGATCCGCGTGAAGAAGCTCACCAACATGCGCGCCAGCGGCAGCGACGAGAAGACCAACATCGCGCCCGCCGTCAAGTTCAGCCTCGAAGAGTGCATGGAGTACATCTCCGACGACGAGTACCTGGAGGTGACGCCCAGGAGCCTGCGGATCCGCAAGATCCTGCTGAGCGAACACGATCGGAAGAAGGCGGGCAAGGCCGTCGTCGCCTAGGATCCGGCGACCCATCCGGTTGGTCGGGTCCAGGTGCTGATGGATGCGACGTCTCCGGGTTGCAGGAGGCTGCCGGAGCGCCTACCTTACGTCCACTTATGAAACCCGGAACGATGCACGCGAAATGGACGGCGATCACAGGTTCCTTGTTCATGGCCATGGTGCAAGTCCATGGCCAATTGCCTGATTGGCTGTGGGCCAGGGCCGCGGGTGGAGGAGACAGCACCTCCATCGACAAGGTTGTAGCCAGCGATGTGGATCCCTGGGGGAATACCGTGCTGATCGGTCATTTCTCCGGCACCATGACCCTGGGCGCCACCACCTTGACCGCTACCGGTGCGTTCGATGCGTACGTGGCCAAGCTGGACCCCGGCGGCAACTGGCTTTGGGCCGTTGGCTACGATGGGGCCAACCTCAACGGGGAGGTGAGCGGCATCGTGGTGGATGCCGATGGGAACAGTTACATCACCGGAAATTTCGCCGGTTCCATCGCGATCGCCGACACGGTCCTGCCAGCGAACGGTGGAGGTGACATGTACGTGGCCAAACTCGACGCCGCCGGTCAATGGTCGTGGGTGGCATCCAGTTCGGGCAACGGGCCGGGCTTTAGCGCGGGCATCGACCTGGACCCGACCGGCTCGGTCTACATCACCGGAACATACGGGACCACCGAACAATGGGGTCCGATCCAGCTCGCATCGAGCTCGAACATCACACCGTTCGTCGCCCGGCTTGACCCTTCGGGCAACTGGATGTGGGTTACCGATCTCGAACCGGACATCGCAGGCATTCCACGCGGGTTGACCTACTCGCAAAGCGAGGGGGCCATCGTCGCCGGGGTGTTCCAGGGCCAGCTGATCGTGGGTCCCGATACGCTCATGGCCGGCGCGCAGCTGCATGGATTCGTCGCCGCGGTGGATACGCTGGGCACCCCGAGCTGGGCATGGCAATCGTACGGTCCAGGCGGTGGGGAAGCACGGGATGTGGTGGTGGATGACCTGGGTCGCATCTTCATCGTGGGCGCGGTGTCTCCGGGTACCACCCATGTGGGCGACTCCACCTTCGTGGCCACTTCCTACGATGCGGTCGTGATCCGCCTGCAATCGGGCGGTACCTGGGTTTGGAGCCAGCGCACTTCGGGACCCGCGCAGGAGTGGTTCCATTCCGTTGACGTTCATGTGGACAATTGGATCCTGGCGAGCGGCAGCTTCTCTTCCGGCGATGTGATCATCGGGGACGATACCTTGTCCAGCGCCGGGGGCCAGGACGGTCTCATCGCCGCCATTTCTCCCTTGTCCAATTGGGTGTTCGCCAGGTCGATCGGAGGGGCAGGAGACGATCAGTGCTTTACGATCGCCGGAGGGCCGTCAGGTTCCGTGCATGTTGGCGGAATGTTCAGCGATGAGGTCCCCTTCGGCACGGATACCCTTGGATCCGCCGGCGGCACCGATGGGTTCATTGCCAAGCTCGGTGTGCTCCCCACGGAGGTCGACGGCGCCGGATCGGCCGCTCCCGCACCATGGCTCGTGCAGGATGCCTTCGGACCGTCGATCCACGGGCTCAACGAGGGCCCGGTATCCTTGGTCGTGTTCGATGCGGCCGGCCGGACACTGCACCAGCGCAAGGTCAACGTGCAAGGCGGCGTGTTGCGTCTGGACCCCCTTGACCTGTCCCGGGGCATCTACCTCCTGCGGATCACTCAGGGCAGCGAGCATACCCTGTTCAAGTTCGCCGCTCCCTGAACCGTTCCGGGGCGGTCGCCCGGGCGCATCGCTCGGCATTCTCGTCGTGCATACCGTCCAAGCAGGCCTTCGCCATCAGCATGGCAACAACGGCCGGTCGATCGCCGAACATGCGGCGTTGAGATCCCGGTGTGACCGGCGGACAGGACGAATGGAACTCCACCGTTCCATCCGGTGACGGGAGGTCTGCGTCGCTCACCGATGCGTTCTCCGATCGAACCCTTCCTCATTTGACGGGTACCGACCATCGCATTCACGACCGAACCCCCACATCCATGAAAAAGCACCTGCTGATCTCCGTTCCCATCCTGCTCGCGACGGGAGCCTGCGTCCTGCTGCTCTCGTTCCGCACCACGTCGCCCGGTGCGATCGCCCATCAAGCGGCCCCGCCGCTCGCGCCGGAAGACCGACCCAAGGGCTGCGTGTTCAAGACCGTCTTTGAAGGAGAGGGCCTCGATCCGGATTTCATCCTGCCCACCCCGGCCGCTGTGGCGGCTTCGCAGGATCGCGCATACGCCTGGATCATCCAGGCGCAGAACGCCGATGGCGGCTTCGGTGCCGGCACGCATGCCCGCCAGGACGTCCGCGACCCGCATGCGGTGAAGAGCGATCCCGCCACCACCGCCATGGTGAGCCTGGCGCTGCTGCGCGCCGGTAGCACCCCGGAGGAAGGCCGCTTCGCCCAGGTGCTGCGAACCACCACGGAATTCCTGCTGAAGGCCGTGGAGGGTTCCCCCGAGGAGGCGTTGAACATCACCGACCTCACGGGTACGCAGATCCAGGTCAAGCTTGGACAGCACATCGACGTGGCGCTCACCGCGCAATACTTCAGCAACCTGATGGGGCGCATGCCCTGCAACGATCCCAAGCACGATCGCTGGTTGAACGCCCTGAACAAGAGCGTGCGCAAGATCCAACGCGCGCAGACGGCCAACGGCAGCGTGCAGGGGAGCGGCTGGGCCGGCGTGCTGCAATCGAGCTTCGCCACCAACGCCCTCGAAAGCGCCCAGATGGTGGGCGGCGACGTGGATGAGCAGGCCCTGGACAAGGCCCGCGATTTCCAGAAGGGCAACTTCGACGCGAACACCGGCAGCGTGGCCACCGATGCCGCGGCCGGTGTCACCCTCTACGCGGTGAGCGGCAGCACCCGCGCGAGCGCGAAGGAGGCACGCCAGGCCGAGGAGGACCTGCAGGATGCCGTGCGCGAAGGAAAGCTGCAGGCGGATGCCCACGTCACCGTGGAGAACCTGCAGGAGGCGGGCTATTCCAGGGACGAGGCCGAGAAGATGAACACCGCCTACCAGGTGTACAACGCGGCCAAGGCCCGCGCGCAGAGCAACGAGGTGATCAGCGGCTTCGGCAACAACGGCGGGGAGGAGTTCCTCAGCTTCCTGCAGACCGGTGAATCGCTCATCATCAACAAGGACAAAAGCTGGAAGGACTGGTACGGAAGCACCACCACGCGCCTGGTCGACATCCAGAACAACGACGGCAGCTGGAACGGCCATCACTGCATCACCAGCCCGGTGTTCTGCACGGCCACCTCGCTGCTGATCCTCAGCGTGAACAACGACATCGAACAGTTGGTGGCCCAGGGCGCCACGGTGAAGAAATAGGAGGGAAGGAGCGGACCCGGGCGAAGAGGTGGACGGCGTCCGTCCGCCTCTTCGCTTTTCCACTTAGCTTGAGGCGATCGCGATCGACGCATAAGCCGTCGATCGCGCGAAGCCGTGTCCGCGCCGCGCGCCATCCTCCACCTGGACCTGGACAGCTTCTTCGTGAGCGTGGAGGTGTTGAAGCATCCGGAACTGAAGGGCAAGCCCCTGCTGATCGGTGCGGATAGCGACCGGGGTGTGGTGGCCAGTTGCAGTTATGAGGCGCGCAGCTTCGGCATCCGCAGCGCGATGCCCATGCGCATGGCCAAACAGTTGTGCCCGGAGGCCATCATCCTGCGCGGCAACAGCGGCGCGTACATGAAGAAGAGCGACGAGGTCACGGAGATCATCCGCGAGCGCGTGCCGCTGTTCGAGAAGACGAGCGTGGACGAGTTCTATGTGGACTTCACCGGCACGGAGAAGTTCTTCGGCGCGCTGCAACTGAGCACGGAGCTGAAGAAGACCATCGAGAAGGAGACGGGCCTGCCGAACAGCTTCGGCCTCTCGATCAACAAGACGGTGAGCAAGGTGGCCACCGATGATGCGAAGCCCAACGGCCAGTTGCAGGTGGAGCGCGGCACGGAAAAACCCTTCCTCGCGCCCAAGCCGATCGAAGCGATCCCCGGCGTGGGCGAGAAGACCGCGCACCTGCTGCGCAGCATGGGCGTGATGAAGATCGCCACCATGCAGGAGCTGCCGATCAGCTTGATGCAGCGCCTGCTCGGTGAGCACGGCCCGGTGCTGTGGCGCAAGGCCAACGGCATCGACGACAGCCCGGTGGTCGCCTGGCACGAACGCAAGAGCATCAGCACCGAGCGCACCTTCGAACGCGACACCATCGACGTGGTGAAGTTGAAGGGTCTGCTCACCGCCATGGCCGAAAGCCTCGCCTTCCAGCTACGCCGCGGGCGGAAGCTCACCAGTTGCGTGGCCGTGAAGGTGCGATACGCCGACTTCGAGACGCACACGCAACAGCAGCGCATCGGATACACGGCGTGCGACCACATCATCCTGCCCGTCATCCACGACCTCTTCCGCACGCTCTACGACCGTCGCCAGCGCATCCGCCTCATCGGTGTGCGCTTCAGCCACCTGGTGGGTGGCGGCCACCAGATGGACGCCTTCACCGACACGCAGGAAGCCATGGACCTCTACCAGGCCATGGACAAGGTGCGCAAGCGCTTCGGCGACCGCGTGGTGATGCGGGCCAGCGGCATGGAGGCCCGCAGCATCGGCCGCATGGACAACCCCTTCGATGGGCAGGCGCCGGTGCTGCTGGCGAACAGGAGGACGTGATCACTTCTCTCCATACCTCGGATCCGGCCTCCACGACAGCTTCTCCATGCTCGTGGTGCGCAACGCACAATGCCCGAACTCCTCCTCAACAACGCCGGTGAGGCGGTACACCCCGCGCCCACGGAACGGGTAGCGTGCCGCCACCTGTGGGAACTGCGTGCTGTCCCAGAAGTCGCCGGCCGTATCGATGAAGGAACCGAAGCTCATGTAATTGCCGGTCTGCGTGGTGGTGGTCTTCACGTGGATCATGTAGCCGAGCATGGTCACGCGCTTGCCGATGTGGTGGGGCATGTCGCGCTTGAGGATGAAAGGAGGCGCGAGTGGTGAGTGACGAGTGGCGAGTGGCGAGTGCTGCGTCCGCCCAGCAGCACTCGCCATTCGCCACTCATCACTATCACCTCCATTGAATTCCACCAACGAGAACGGATCGCAAAGCGGGAAGCCGAGCAGATCCAGCTCGTCGTAGGCATCGGCCAGCGGGTAGTGCTGCAGATTGGGCAGCTTGGGTTCTTCCACCTTGGTGATGAAGAGATCGCCATCGCTGCTCACCATGGCGGGGCGGTGCAGGAGGGCAAGGTCCCACAGCAATTGCGGTTTGCTCTTTCCGGTGAAGCGCAAAGCACCCACGCGGATGAGGATGCGCGCCTGCTCCACGGCCAGCGGCACGCGCTTCAGCAGGTCCTGCAGATCGGCATACGGACCGTTGCGGCGGCGTTCGTGCAGGATCAATTGTACTGTGCTCTCCTCCAGACTTTTGACATTCCCAAGACCCAGGAAAATGCGAGGATCAGGTAATGAGTGGCGAGTGGTGAGTGGTGAGTGCTGCTTCCGTTCAGCAGTACTCACCACTCGGCACTCATCACTCGCCACTCTCACCAAGGAGCATAGCTCTTCACTGGTGTTGACGCACGGTGCCTCGATCACCGCACCCGCGCGCTTGGCCTCATGCAGGTAGAACTCCAGCCGGTAGAAACCGCCGAAGTTGTTGGCCACGCCCACGAGGAACTCCAGCGGATGGTGCGCCTTCAGGTAGAGGCTCTGGTAGCTCTCCACGGCGTAGCTGGCGCTGTGGCCCTTGGCAAAACTGAAGCTGGCGAAGCTCTGGATCTGCCGCCACACCTCTTCGGCCTCGCCCGCAGGGTAGCCGAAGGCCTTGCAGTTGTCGAAGAACTTCTGCTCCACCACCTTGAACTCCGGCCGGTCGCGGTAGCGGATATTCATGCCGCGCCGCACCGTGTCCGACTCCACCAGGTCCAGCCCGCCGTAGAGATGCACCACCTTGATCACGTCCTCCTGGTACACCATCACGCCGTAGGTCTCGGGCATGATCTCCAGCAGGCGCTTGGGGGCCAGCTTCGCGCGTTCGGGATCGTTGTGGCGCAGCAGGTACTCGCGCATCATGCCGCTCTCGGCCACGCCGGGCCGTATGATGCTGCTGGCCGCCACCAGCCCCAGGTAGTCCTCCACCTTCAGCTTCTTCAGCAGCATGCGCATGGCGGGGCTTTCCACATAGAAGCAGCCGATGGTATCGCCTTTGCGCAGCAGTTCCTTGATCGCGGGGTCCTGCTTGAAGCGTGGGATGTCGTGGATGTCGATGGGAGCGCGTGAGAGGGTGAAAGGGCGAGAGGGTGAGAGGGAACCTGCTCTCTCACGCTCGCACCCTCGCACCTTCTCACTTGTACTCGCATTCACCAGTTCCACCGCATCGCGTATATGCCCCAACCCCCGCTGGCTCAGCAGGTCGAACTTGTGCAGGCCCATGTCCTCGCATTCCAGCATGCTGATCTGCGTAACGGGAAAACCCTTTGGCGGGCGGAACAACGCCGTGAAGTGCGTGACAGGTTTCTCCGTGATCACGATGCCCCCGGCGTGGATGCCCAGGTGGTGCGGCATGCCGATCAGTTCCTTCGCGTAGCGCACCACGGCGCGGGCCACCTGGTCCAGTTCGCTGCTCTTGGCGTGGGTGCTGGGGCGGCCGCGCGCGTAGTAGCCGTGGTCGCCTTCCGAGAGCGCATCGATCTCCACCGGCGGAAGCCCTGCGGCCTTGCCCAGTTCGCGGATGGCGCCGCGCCATTGGAAGGTGGTGTAGGTGGCGATCTGCGCCGCATGGATCCCGCCAGCGCTGCCATCCGGCGCGTTGTACTTGTTGAACACGTATCGATAGACCTCGTCCCGGTCCTTCCAGCTGAAGTCGATGTCGAAGTCGGGCGGCTTTTTGCGCGCCGGGTTGATGAATCGCTCGAAGTAGAGGTCGAGTTCCATGGGGTCCACATCGGTGATGCGCAGGCAGTAGGCCACCAGGCTGTTGGCGCCGCTGCCGCGCCCCACATGGAAGAAGCCCCGGCTGCGCGCGTAGCCCACGATGTCCTGGTTGATGAGGAAGTAGCTGATGAAGCCCATGCGCTCGATCACGTCCAGCTCGTGGTGCATGCGGGCCAGCACCTTGGGCGTCACCTCCGGGAAGCGGTAGCGCAGGCCCGCGCGTGTGTCGCGGTGCAGCTTCTCGCGGTCCGCGCGCACATCGTTCGTAAAGGCCGCGCGCGTCTTGTCGCTGCCGTCGAAGGCGATGGAGCACTCTTCGAGCAGGCGTTGCGCGTTGTCCACCAGCTGCGGAAAGTCGCGGTAGATACGGCGTACTTCTTCTTCGGTCCGGAAGTGCTCATCGGGCCGGGCCAGCTCTTCCGGCGGCAGCATGCTCACCACGGTGTTCTTCGCCATGGTGCGCAGCAGGCGGTGCGTGTTGAAGTCGCGCTTGCGCAGCGGTTCCTCGGCGCGGAAGGTCACCGGCATCAACGCCACGAGATCCGGTTGCCGCTTCGCCCATGGCGAGAAAGGCAGGCGCGTGAGGTCGGATGGTTTGATGCCCACGCGCTCATTCGGGCGCAATTGCTGCGGCGCGCTGGCGAAGGGATGGATGAAGAACACATCGTCCAGCTCCGGTGCGCGTTCAGGCAGTGTTTCATCGTCCAGCAGGTGCGCGCTCAGCAGTTCGTTCAGTTGCTGGAAGCCGTTGTTGTTCTTCGCGATGCCGATATACAAGAGCTTCGGCCCCTGCCTGAACTCGATGCCCGCCACCGGCCGCACACCATAGCGCGGTGCATCGCGCACGAAGTCGGGGATGCCCGCCGAGCAATGGATGTCGGTGAGGGCGATGGTGTGCATGCCGGCCTTGGCCGCTTCTTCCAGCAGCGTCTCGGGCTTCATCACGCCGTACTTGAGGCTGAACCAGCTATGGGCGTTGAGCAGCATGGAAAAATGGCCGACGGATAATCCGTCATGTATCAGGCAGGAAATTAGTCAATACATTTGCCGGGCTTACCTTTTCTTCCCATGGCACAGTCCCAGTATTTCGGCGCCAACATCAAGTTGCTGCGCCAGCGTCGCGGCCGCTCGCAGGAGGAAGTGGCCCTGGCCCTCGATGTGAAGCGTTCCAGCTACAGCGGCTACGAGAACGGCACGGCCGAGCCGCATCTGCTGCTGCTGGTGAAGATCAGCGAGTACTTCAAGATCAGCCTGGACAAGCTGCTGAAGCACGACCTGACCGCCTTGAGCGAGAGCCAGCTGGGCATCCTGGAGCGCGGCGGCGACGTGGACATGACCGGTCGGCGCCTGCGCGTGCTGGCCACCACCGTGCATCGCGACAACACCGACAACATCGAAGTGGTGCCCCAGGCCGCAAAGGCGGGTTATGCCGCCGGCTACGCGGATCCCGAGTACATCAGCGTGCTGCCGGCCTTCCACATGCCCTTCCTGAGCCGCGACCGCAAGTACCGCACCTTCCCCATCAGCGGCGACAGCATGCCGCCGGTGGGGGATGGTTCATGGGTGACGGGTGAGTACGTGCAGAACTGGCAGACCCTTCGGGACGGTCAGCCCTACATCATCGTGACCCGCGAGGAAGGCATCGTGTTCAAGATGGTGTACGACCAGGTGAAGGAGAAGGGCAGCCTGATGCTGTGCAGCACCAACCCGGCCCATCCACCCTATGAGGTCCCCATCGGAGAGGTGCTGGAGATCTGGAAGTTCGTGCATTTCATCAGCCACGAGATGCCCGAGCCCAACCTTTCCCGCGATGATCTCGCGCGCAGCGTGGTGGAACTCGGGCGGGAGGTGGGGCGCATCCGCTTATCGCTGGAGCGCGAGGGACGGGTGCTGTTCTGATCCGGCATCCCGGTCCGCACATACCAAGGGGCCTGTTGAAAAGCCCCTCATCTTTTACCTGATCCCGGTGCGGTCGCATTGGCTAAGTTTGAAGGCCGATCCGAGACGAACCCCTCCGGAACCTGACCGGACCATAGACAACCGAACATGAAGAAGCACTATGCCCTGATGAAGGGAGTTGCGGTGGTGTTGCTTGCCATCGCCTTCAACCTGGAGACCAACGCCCAACTGAGCGTGGCGGCCACGGCCACCACCTATACGGTGAACTTCGACGGCACCGTGGCCGGGGTGGAGAACGGCACATGGGCCGGCACCGGGTTCCAACCCGTTCCGGCCGTTGGCCGGCTGGACAGCGATGCCTGGCAGGTGACCGGCTGGAGCAGTGGCAATCTGGCCTTCGGAGGCACGCGCGTCACCACGGGCACCGATTACACCCGGGGTGCGTTCGCCGGCGGGGTGGCCGTGGGGGGCATGTACGCGTTCAGCGGCGGCGCGATTACCGGCCAGGCCCTGGGCTTCCAGCCCGGTTCTTCGGATTGGGATCCGGGCGCGATCATCATGCGCATACGCAACACCACCGGTGTCACGCTCACCGAATTCGACGTGGCCTACAACGTGTTCTGGAACAACGACCAGGCCAGCTCGAGCGATTTCGACTTCTCCTATTCCAGCAACGGGATCTCCTTTACGAGCGTCGGTGCGCTGGACGTCACCTCGCCCACCACCGCCGATGCCCTCGGCTTCACGGTGAACGCGCGCTCCACCACCATCAGCGGCTTGAACATCGCCAACAACGGATACTTCTACATCCGCTGGCGCGGCCAGCTCGTTTCAGGCTCCGGCGCGCGCGACGAGTTCGCCCTGGACGACATCCAGGTGACGGGCTACGACTACACCATGGTGCGCTTCTCCGGTTCATCCACCACGGCCAACGAGAACGGCGTGAGCACCATGCTCACCCTCACCATCACCAACCCCGATGCGACCAACGCGACCCTGGTGGACGTGGTCTTGATCAGCGGGAGCGCGGCACGGATCAGCGGATACACCACCCAGACGAAGACATTCCCCGCCGGAAGCGGCGCCAACCAGACCGTGACCGTGACGATCACCGACAACGGAGCATGCGACCTCAATGAAGTGCTGGTCTTTGAACTGCAGAACATCAGCGGGGGCAACAACGCATCGATCGGCACGCCCAGCCAGTACACGCTCACCATCGACGACAATGAAACAGGCCCGTACACCGCCGGGCAGCAATACTTCGATGGCGGGGTGAACGACAACTGGACCATCACCGCCGGAGGTGGGAACGTGAGCGCCACCACCGGCGCCGGCGACACCCCCGCCAGCCAGCGCGTGCTCAGCTCGCCCAATTCCTGGCAGGTGAACAACGGCACCGCCACCCTCGACCTGGGCACCATCAGCACCCTGGGCATGAGCAGCATGACGTTGAGCGCGCGCCTGAGCAGCACGTCCACGAGCCCCACCGGTGGGTCGGACGGATCTGATTCGGTCGCGTTCTTCGTGGACCTTGATGGTGGCGGTTTCCCGTTGGATCCCGACATCAGCGTGTCGGGCAACAGCAACCGGCGCTATGGCTACGCGGCCACCGGGGTGGCCACCACCACGGCCGGTACGCCGGTGACCTACATCTGCAATTTCGGGGGGAACGGCATTGATTACGCCACCGTTCAGATCACCGTGCCCAACGGCACGAACACCGTCGCGTTGCGCGTGATCGCCAAGAACAACAACGCGGACGAGGTGTGGAACGTGGACAACGTGCAACTCACCGGCACGCTCTGCCAGCCCATATACTACAGCCGCGGCAACGGCGACGAGACCACGGCCACCTGGCACACCACGCGCACCGGTCCGGGTACGGCCGTGACCTTCGACGAGAACGCCAGCATGGTGGTCCAGCTGGGCCATACGGTCACCACCACCGGGAGCGCTTTCGATGTGCGGAGCCTGAACGTCGAGACCGGGGGCACGCTGAACATGGGCGGCACCACGACCCTGGGCGTGTTCGGACCCACCTTCGACATCGACGGCACGTTCTCCGCGGCCAACGACGACTTCGAATTCCAGGGCACCGCCCTGCAGACCATCAGCGGGTCGGCCGGCACCATCACCCTGGATGACCTGACCCTGGACGGCGCGGGAGGCATCCTGGTGAGCGTGAACACGCTGAAGATCATGGGTACGCTGCAACTGGACAACGGCAACTTCAACGCGAACGCCAAGGAGGTCCAGCTGATCAGCAACGCCAGCGGCACCGCGCGGCTGGGTCCCGTGGCGCCCACCGCCTCCTATTCGAGCTACCTGAGGCAGGAGCGTTACATCCCGGCTGGGGTCACCGATTGGAGACTGCTCTGCTCACCGATCCAGAACAAGAAGATCTCCGACTGGACCGATGATTTCATCACGTCAGGCTTCCCCGGTTCGACCTGGCCGGGCTTCTCTTTCAACAGCATCAACACCTACGATGAAACGGATCCCGGTCCGAACGATGTGGATGGGTTGACCGGCGCCACCAACGTGACCAACCCCCTGACCGTGGGCATGGGCCTGGCCGCATGGAGCGGAGACAACATGGGGGGCACCTCGGCTTTCGT
Organism: uncultured Chryseobacterium sp.; assembly: GCA_964394425.1. Lineage (GTDB taxonomy): Bacteria > Bacteroidota > Bacteroidia > Flavobacteriales_F > PHOS-HE28 > PHOS-HE28. Next base: position 57,916 of record CAYMXP010000012.1, read on the forward strand.
GGTCGATGTGCGCGGCCTGCCGCAGATCGCCAGCACACCCTTCTCCCTGCCGATGACCTGGACCAACACCGGGGTCGGGGCGGTGGATGGCCTGAACCTGGTGGGCAATCCGGTCGCCTCACCGATCGATTTCAGCCTGGTGACCCTGGGTGCCGACGTGGACAACTTCTACTGGATCTACGACCCGGGTGCGGGCAGCAATGCCAGTTGGGATGAAGGACTGAGCATTGGAACGGGCGGGACCAATGGGAACATCCAATCCAGCCAGGGCTTCTGGCTGCATTGCACCGGGTCGGGCTGCAGCGCCACGGTGACCGAAAGCGCCAAGGTGCTGGAACCGCTTGCGGGAGGCGTGTTCTCCTCCGCACCCGAAACACGCGAGATGGTGCGCCTCAAACTCAGCACGGGCATGAACGGGTTCAACGACGAGACGCTGGTGCATTTCATCGCGGGGGAGCCCACCATGGGCGCTCACGACATCCAGAAGTTCGACTTCCACCATCCCGACGCGCCGTCCATCTGCACCGAAGCGAGCGATGGCACACGCCTGATCATCAATGCCCAGGGGCCGCTCACCGGCACCATGGATGTGCCCGTACAAGTGGACGTGGCGATCACCGGCGACTACACGATCACCTTCGCCGACGTGCAGCCCGTCCTGGGTCGCACCTGCCTGATGTTGGAGGACCTTGCCACCGGCATCTCGACCCCGCTGAGCGAGGGTGGTACCTACACCTTCGCCATCGACGCCGGCGATCCGGCCATTCCCGCGCGCTTCGTGTTGCACATGGGCGAACCGATCACCACCACCGTGGCCGATGCGAGTTGCGCGGGTGCGATCGACGGCACCGCCACCGCGATGGGTGCGGGTAGTGGACCGTGGGATTATTCCTGGATGGATGCGTTCGGGAACGTGATCCTTCAGGAGAACGGCCTCACCGGTCCATCGGCCATCTCGAGCCTTGGCGCCGGATCCTACATGGTGAGCATCGCGGGCAATGCCGGTTGCGGAACGATCACCGGCTCGATCGCCATCGATGAGCCACCCGTGCTGGATGCCACCGCGACCTCTTCTCCGGCGGCTTGCGCCGCGGCGGAGAACGGTTCGATCGATCTCTCGGTGATGGGCGGGACCGCACCCTATGCGTTCGACTGGTCGGACGGCACCACCGCGGAAGACCTGGTGAACGCGGCTGAGGGAACCTACGACGTGACCATCACCGATGCGAACGGATGCACGTTCGTGTCGCAGGACCTGATGGTCGCGGCCGGCGCGGCTCCGCACGCCGGTTTCGTCCCGTCCGCCGTGCAGGTGATGGTGGGTGAAGAGGTGGAGTTCTTCAACTTCAGCACCCACGGCCTGGACTACACGTGGGACTTCGGCGATGGCTTCGTGAGCAACGATGCCGAACCGATCCATGCCTTCGGCACCCCCGGGATCCACGTCGTTTCATTGCTCGTGGAGAACGGAGCCTGCCAGGCGGAATTCAGCATGGATATCGAGGTGGGCACCACCACCGGGATCACCACGCCGGTCGCTTCCGGCATGAACGCCTGGTCCGATGGCGACCGCATCTTCGTGACCTGGGAGCCCGTCGGTGTGGATGACGTGCAGGTGCGGGTGATGGATGAAGCCGGCCGCATCGTGCATGAGGCGCGTGCCCCGCAAGGCGACGGCCGCTTGATCGTGGACGCGGTTCCGCTGGCCTATGGCAGCTACGTGGTCCGGGTGCGGCAAGCCATGCAGGAGCGGAGCGTCAAGGTCGTGCTGATCCGCTGATCGGCGGGAACGAGCATGCGAAAGCCTCCGGCATGCCGGGGGCTTTCGCATTTCCTTGCCTTGCTGGGGCCGGGCGTACCTTGCGGCATGCGAAACCACATCGTGAAGTGCGGAAGCATCCGCGCCTGTCTTGGATCCGCCATCGCGTTGCTGTTGTCGGCATGCCTGACCATAGAAGAGAACTATTCGTTCAAGAAGGATGGGTCGGGTTCCATGGAGTACGTGGTCGATATGAGCGAACTGGCCGAACTGCTCAAGGGCATGGAAGGTCTTTCGGACGAAAGGAAGGATGGGTCGGGCGACCCCATGGGCGACATGGAAATGAGCGAACAGGCCAAGGCGCTCAAAGCACTTCCCGGGGTGAGCAAGGTGAAAGTGAAGAACGAGAAGGATGGGTACGTGCAGCGGTTGAGCTTCAAGTTCGCCGACCTGGATGCGCTCAATGGCGCGTTGAACGTGCTCCTGCCCGACAGCACCGGGGCCCGGCATGATTTCTTCCAATGGGAGGGAAGCACGCTGGTGCGCACCAACAACCGGCATGCGGCGGAACTTGCCGGTGAAATGGCCGAAGATGAACCCGATGATCCCACGGACATGACCGGCTTCCTGCAAAGCATGCACTACAAGTACAGCTTCGCCTTTTCCGAGCCCATCGCTGACATCGGATCGGCCGAGGGGGTGGTACGCGAAGCTCCCAGCAGCAAACAGGTGAGATTGAGCACCGACTGGAGCGTGATCATGAACGATCCCAAGGCGCTCGACCTGCGCATCACGCTCGCGCGTTGAGGGGCCATGCGGGTGCCTGGGATGGCGTCTATCTTCGCCGTCCATCATATCCAGCTCATGTCCCGCACCACCATGCTCCTTCGATCAGCGGCCATTTCCCTCTCGCTGGGCACCGGCCCCATCGCCGGCGTCGCGCAAACCACCAAGGCCACCGCGGATACCTTCCAGTGGCAGGCCGACACGTTCGCCGACGTGCGCGTGCTTCGCTACCGGATCAACGGCTGGGATCAGTTGGATCCGCAGCAAAAAACGCTCGCCTACTACCTCACCATGGCCGGTCTGGCCGGGCGCGACATCCTTTGGGACCAGAACCACCGGTGCAACCTGCGGATCCGTCGCGCGATCGAATCGGTGATCCGGAACTACAAGGGCGACCGCTCGGGCGGGGATTGGGGGGAATTCATGCTCTATGCGAAGGAGGTCTTCTTCAGCAACGGCATCCACCACCATTACGGCATGGACAAGTTCATCCCGGGCTTCGATCGCAAGTGGTTCGAAGCCGCCATGCAGGCCAGCGGCGTGCGGCTTGAGCCCGAGGTGCTCCAGGTGATGTTCGATCCCACCGTGGATGCGAAGAAGGTGAGCCTCGCCGCCGGCGGTGATCTCCTGGCGGCCTCGGCGGTGAATTTCTATGGCCCGAGCGTGACGGAAAAGGAGGCCACCGCTTTCTACGAGGCGATGGAAAAGCCCGGTGATCCGCAGCCGCTGAGCCATGGGATCAACAGCCAGTTGGTGCATGGACAGGAGGGGGTGCTCACCGAACGCGTGTGGAAGGTGGGCGGCATGTATGGCGCCGCGCTGGAGGAGGTGAACCGCTGGCTGGAACTGGCCCGTGGCGTGGCCGAGAACGAGCAGCAGAAGCGTGTGATCGGCCTGTTGATCGATTACTACACCACCGGCGACCTGAAGACCTGGGATGAGTTCAATGTCGAGTGGGTGAAGGAAACCGAAGGGACCGTGGACTTCATCCAGGGTTTCGTGGAGGTGTACAACGATCCGCTGGGCAAGCGGGGCAGCTACGAGAGCATCGTGGAAGTGGTCGATCCGATCGCCACGCGCGACATGCGGGCGATCCAGGAGAACGCACAATGGTTCGAGGACCATTCACCGATCCTGCCCGAGCACAAGAAGAAGGACGTGGTGGGCATCACCTACCGGTTCATCAACGTGGTGGGTGAATCCGGGGATGCGGCACCGGCCACGCCCGTGGGCGTGAACCTGCCCAACGCGAATTGGATCCGCGCGGCGCATGGGAGCAAGAGCATCAGCCTGGGCAACATCAGCGAGGCCTATGAAAAGAGCGGCGGCAAGGGGCTCCTGGAGGTCTTCTGCCACGATCCCGAGGAGGTGGAGCGCGCGGTGAAATATGGCGCACTGGCCGGCACGCTGCACACCGCCCTGCACGAGGTGGTCGGCCATGCCAGTGGACAGCTTGAGCCGGGGATCGGCGAAACCGATGCCACCCTGAAGAATTACGCCAGCACCATCGAGGAAGGACGGGCCGACCTGGTCGCGCTCTACTACATGATGGATCCCAAGATGGTCGAACTGGGTGTCATGCCTTCGCTCGAGGTCGGCAAGGCCGAATACGATTCATACATCCGGAACGGCCTCATGATGCAATTGCGTCGCATCAAGCCGGGCGCTCAGGTGGAGGAGGCCCACATGCGCAACCGCCAGTGGATCTCGGCGTGGTGCTTCGAGCATGGCGAAAAGGACGGGGTGATCAAGCGCGTGGTGCGTGATGGCGCCACCTATTTCGACATCACCGATCACGGGAAGCTCCGCGGCCTGTTCGGCGACCTGCTGCGCGAGGTGCAACGGATCAAGAGCCAGGGTGATCTCGCGGCCGCGCAGGCCCTCGTGGAGAACTATGGCGTGAAAGTGGACCCTGTCCTGCACGCCGAAGTCCTGGAGCGCGCCAGCAAGGTGAAGACCGCGCCCTATGCGGGGTTCATCCAGCCCGAACTCCGACCGGTGACCGACGACAAGGGCGAGATCACCGACGTGCAGGTGCTCTACCCCACCGACTTTGTCCAGCAGATGCTTGAGTACGGGGAGAAGCACTCGTTCCTTCCCGATGTGAACTGAGCCGCGGGCGAGGACCGATCGAGCAGCGCGCGTCATTCGCGCATTTCGTCGTTCCTCGGCCGATGCTCGTCGGGTGCTTCGATGGTGACCGTCGAGTTCATTGCAAAGCCCGGAACCGCGGGGACCGGCCGGGCGTTCAACCGCCTGTCCAAGTAGTTCAGAGGTCGATCTGAAGAGTCACGGGCCCCCTGCCAAGGTCACAGACCGGTGGGGGGTTCCGTGTTCTTGTCGGGGTCACATGCAGTACCGTCCCGGTGCCTTCACAAACAGAGGACGTTGGCCGCCCAACTGGCGATGAGCATATCGGGCTTGGTGCGGGCCTCGTAGCCGTGCGCACGCACGTAACCCACCGCGGTATGGTGGAGCCGGTGCGATCCATGGCGCGGATCGCTGTTCAGGTCGAGGTCGATCCGGCTCACGCGCACCCCGCCTTCCTGGGTGAGCATGCGCGCGACCGCCAGACTGCGTTCCACCTCGCCCCAGAGGCGGGCCCATAGATCGTTCATTTTCGAGGCTTTTTCCCGGCGGTAGATCACCTGGGCGCCGTTGCGATGGTAGCGCAGCACCACCGTGGTGGTGTACACGGTGTGGTCCGACCGGTTGTGGCTGTCGCTGCCCACCAGCACTTCAAGGTCCGGCGATCGATCCAGTGCGGTGCGCACGTGGTCCAGCAGATGCACCGGGCTGCCGTCGTGCATGCGTTTGAAGCCCTGCATGGTCGCGGTGGTTCCGCACGAAAATAGCGTGCGATCAAGGTCGCCATGCCGGACCGGTCGCCTCTATATTTGCGCCCTCCTGTCGAAAAGATCATCCCACCGGAGTGGCGGAATTGGTAGACGCGCACGTTTCAGGGGCGTGTGACCGTAAGGTTGTGAGGGTTCGAGTCCCTCCTCCGGTACAGGCAAGGCGGCGCAAGCCGCTTTGCCATTTCATCGCCATTTGATCATGGTTCGTCGAGCGCCGGATCGCGGGCGTGTGGCGATCCTACCTTTGAGGCGCTCTCCCGTTGTTCATGCGAGGCAAACGGTTCCGACCGCGACGCACGTGGCACAACACCACCGTGTGGGGCATGATCAGCGGGATCATGGTCCTTATCGGAGTGCTGGTGGCCGCCGCGCTGGGGAACTTCCTGGTGCTGGCTTCCCTCGTCGGTGTGGCGGTGCTGGGTGCCATCATCAGCCTGCTGCGCGATCGCGCCGTGCGGTGCATGTACGTGCTGGAGGGCGATGAGCTGATCCTGCATCTGTCGCGCATGCAGTTCCGCATCGCGTTGAAGGACGTCCAGGACGCCAGTCTCGTGGAACGTGCCGCGGCTCGCGAATACATCCGGCAAAAGCTTCGCTTTCTATCCGAGCAGGGGATGGGCCGAGCCGAGGTGAAGGCACGCGAGCGGGCCTACGTGCGTTACTGCTCGGTGGATATCGGCCTGCGGTCCTTCTCCTTGGGCCTGGGCCGTCGCATGATCGATCGAATGAAGAACGCCCGGCACGACCTGGTGCTCCTGCGGTTGCGCAACGGCGATGATCACCTGCTCTCGCCGATCCACAACCAGGACCTGGTCGCGGGGATCAACCGGTCCACCGGCGCCCGGAAACGTGCCTGATGGTCAGCGGTACCGGACCCGCTGACCCACGCGCAGGATGCTCCGCGAGCCGATCTTGTTCAAGCGGCACAGGTTGCCGACGGAGGTGCCATACCGGCCGGCGATCTTGGACAGCGAATCGCCCCGACGCACGATGTGGTAACTGCGCGTGCCGGACAGCGCTTCGAACATGCCGCGATGGACGTGCAGGGAGGTGGTCTTCAACGAGCCCTCCTCCAGGTCGAAAATGAACTTGGGATCGATCGGCCGGCCCAGATATCGCACCTCGAAATGCAGGTGGCTGCCGGTGCTGCGGCCCGTGCTGCCGCCAAGGCCCAGCGTATCCCCGGCCTCCAACGCATCGCCCATGTCCACCGATCGCTTCGATAAATGGGCGTACAGGGTTTCGAGCCCGTTCCAATGGCGGATCACCACGACGTTCCCGAACGTGCGGTCGTACCGTGAGATCCGCACCACGCCTTCGAAGGCGGAGACCACCGCATCGCCCGTGGCGAGCTTCAGGTCCACGCCGTAATGCATCCGTCCCCGCCGCCAGCCGAACCCGGAATTGAGAGCGCCGCAAACAGGCATGGCATGATCGCAGGCCTGGGTACTCAATTGGAGGAGGGTCGGCGCCTCTCCACCCCGCCCGGCGAGCGGGGGGAAGATGGTGCTGGTGTTCCAATCGCAATACAGTTCGTAACAGGGAAGGAGCCGCAGGGAATCGTTGATGTCTTCAAGCAGCGGTCCGTCGGCCGTTCCGGTCGGCGCTTCGGAAGGAAGCGTGTAGGCCTCACGGTCCGATCCGCCCCCTATGGAGAGGCTGTCCTGCTGGGCGGATGCCATCGGGACGAGCGGGACGACGAGGATCGCGGCCAGGGCGATGCGACTTGCAGGCACGGCGGCAAATCTATCCGGCCACCCAAAAAGACGTGCTGCTGTGACGCGTGACTTCCAACAGGGCGAAGCTGATGGCTTGGGTGGACACTGCAAAGCCTTGCCACAGGCGGCTTCCAACGCGAAGGAGCGACGGACCTGAGGCGGTTAAATATCGTTAACGGCGGCCTCCCTGGTGGTCCTTTGGTCCGTCGCAATGCGGCGGCATGCGTTGAACGCGATGGGGATCCGTGGATCTTCGTGCGCGGATCCCCGGCCATGCACACCGAACCCCGGCAGAGCGAAGATCACGGAGCGGATGGCTATGGTCTGGCCCATGCGGTGGTGATGTACCTGGTCGCGTTGCTGCTCACCCTTCCGCTGTTCATCATCATCTATCCGTTCGTGCCGGAGATGAACATCCCCGTGGGCCGGGGCGTCCGGTTGGATCACCTGCTCACCTTCTCGGTCCTGCTCGTCTGCTTCATCGTGCTGGTGCGTCGCTTTCAGGTCGCCGTGTATGCGGCGTTGATCGCGATGATGGCGGTGATCACCCTCACGGGACTGTTCGGATCCTACGGCTTCGGCGACCTGTACCGTGATTATGCCGCGCTGCTCCACGGGCTTCGCGAGACCACCGTGCATGTTCCGATGGCGGCGCGTCGGTCGCGTCCCTTCGAGGAGGCCGGGAGGCTGCGCGCCGCCGCCGACCCCCTGGACCCCGCGGTGCGCGATTTCGCGGTGCGCGCGGCCACGGCGCATTTCAGCGACGTGCGGGTGGACGGTGATGAGTTCACCCTGGTCCAGTGCTTTTCCATCTTCAAGGAGATCAATTCCCGCTGGCGCTACGTGGCCGATCCCCAGGGCGCGGAATACTTCGCCCGCGCCAGCGAAAGCGCATCCCTGCTCGCCGGCGATTGCGATGATCATGCGATCCTCATGGCCGCATGCATCCAGGCCGTGGGCGGCGAACCGAGGCTGGTGCGCACCTCCGGGCACATCTATCCTGAACTGAAGGTCGGCGGGGCGAAAGACCTGGAGCGCGCCGCCTACCTGATCCGCAAGGTGCTGTTCGTCCGTGAAGTGGGCGATGACCCGTTGTATTACCACACCGACGCGGACGGCGGGGTCTGGATCAACATGGACTACACCCGCGCCCATCCCGGCGGCGCGGTGCTCGACGAGCGCATCATGGGCATCCTGGACATGTGATCCGTTGCCCGACCGGCGCAGGATCGTCGCCGCCTATGGCAGTTGTTCGGCGCGCGTGTTCGTGATCACCGTGCCGCCGATGTTCACCAGGATCGGATCGCGGTCGTTGAACGAGCCGGTGTACTTCACCACGGCATCCAAGTTGCAATCCTCCTGGTAGTAACCGGTCAGCGTGGTGGTGGGCACCGTGCCTCCGAGGACCATCAGGATCTTATCGCGGTCGTTATTGACGCCGGTGTACTTGAGCATGCGCGTGGGCGTGTCCAGGAACGTGTTCCCCTGCCACATCAGGTAGGTGCCACTGGAGATCTTCAAGGCGTCGGTACCGTAGGTGGGAACCGAGCCGTTGGTCAGATCAATGGAGGTGGGCGCGCTGCTCAGGGCGAATTCGTTCAGGGTCATGCACCCCAGGTGGTTGCGGTGGCGGACCACCACGCGGTAGTTGCCAGCCGCCAGCGCGAACGACAGGGGCGACAGGCCGTCGGTGGATACGATGTCGCCATCGCGCTGCACCAACGCGCTGCGGGTGGCCACGATCGTTCCGGGCAGGGCGCCCAGGCGGAGTTCCACGAAGATCCAGTCCACGATCGCATCGGTACCCGTGGGGGTCAGCACCGATGCGGCGATCGTTTCCCCGCCGCCGCCCACGTGGGTGAAGCCCAGGCCGCTGAATGGTTCGGTGAGCGGGAAGGTCGGTTGGGTGCGCAAGGCATCGTTCATCAACCCGGTGCCGGAGTTGAACGGGCCTTCCAGTTTCGCCCGCAGCGATACTTGGATGGCGGGGGAGGTGAGCACTTCGGACGCAAGGCCGTCGAATGGGAAGTGCCCGTTGCCGGCCACGCTGCCGAAATGATGCAACACCGCGTAGGCCTGGTTGGTGGGGTTGTAGGTGAACAGGGTGCCGAGATCGTTCGTGCCGCCCTGCGTGCAGGTGCCGTAATGCAGGCCGTTGCTGCCCAGGATCAATGCCCCTTCACCGAACTTCCCTTCGGAATCGTCCGCAAGCATGAAGTGCTCCTCCAGGAAGGCCGCGCCCGCGATCTCCCAGCTGTACACCGACCCGTTCAATCCTCCACCACCTTCGCGGCACACGCCGTACAGCTTGCCGTTCGGGTTGTAGGCCAGTTCGCCGGCCGGGGAGGCGCCACCCTGGAACGCATCGAAGTCATAGACCTTCGAAAAGATGTTGCCGGTGGTATTGAAGCTGAAGAGCGTGCCTCCGTTGCCGATGGCCCCCCCTTCGCTGCACACCCCCCACAGCGAACCGCCGGCCTCGATCAGGTCCGCCGCCGGCAGCGATCCATCGGCGGCCGTCAGGTCGCGCCGTTTGGTGAACGTGTTCGTGCCGGGCTGGTAGTCGAAGATGGTGCCCTGGTTGCTGGTCCCGCCTTGCGAACAGGTCCCGTACAGCAGCCCGTTGGATGCCTTCATGAGGCCGGCGAGCGGAGCGGTTCCCGTGGTGATCGTCAGGTCGATCTTCTTGGTGTAGGTGTTGGTGGCCAGGTTGAATTCGAACAACGTTCCGCCATTGCTCGCACCCCCATTGCTGCATACGCCATAAAGCTTGCCGCCCGCTTCCACCATGGTGCCCAGCGGGGATCCTCCGTTGGCGCCGCCCAGGTCCACCAACCGGGTGAAGACATTGCCCGTGGGGTTGAAGGAGAACAGGATGCCGGCGCCAAGGATGCCACCTCCGGAGGTGAGCCCATAGAACAGTCCGTTGGATGCACGCACCAGGCGGCCCTTGGGATAGGAGCCATTGGCCAGGGCCATGGGAAGCACCACGGAAAGGTTCCCGCTCGATATCACGAACTTGATCAGCGCGCCGCTGCCCGCCGCGCCCCCATCGTTGGCCATCCCGTACAGGGTGCCTGCCGGATCTTCGATCAACCCGGCCCAGTCATCGGTGACGCCGATGGAGTTCATGTGGGCGAGCGGGGTGTATACATCGCCCGTGGGGTTGAAGGAGAACAGCACCCCGTCGTCGTTGGTGCCGCCGCGGTTGGTCACCCCGTAGAGCAGGCCGTTGGACGCGGCCATCATCCTGCCATAGCAACTGTACCCACCCGCCAGCGTGAGGTCGTCCACCTTGGCGAAGCCTCCGCCGATGGTCCAGGTGAAGATGGTGCCTGCATTGTTCGCGCCACCCTGTGTGGTGGTGCCGTACAGCAACCCATTGGCTGCCTGGGTCAGCTCGCCCAGAGGGAATTGACCGTCGGCGGCGTTGAGATCATAAAGCGGGGTGTAGGCGAAGGTGGTGGAGTGGAATGCGTAAAGCACGCCCGAACTGTTCGCGCCGCCGATCTGCGTGACCCCGTACAGCACGTTGCCGGTCGCCGGCCGCATCAGCCCGCTGAAGGGTTGGGCCCCCGTGTTGCCGGGTCCCAGCGCCGGGAAATCAAATCGCTTGGTATAGGTCCCTCCCGAACTGCTCAGGGTGAAGATGACCCCGCGGTTGTTGGCTCCGCCCAACTGGGTCACACCGACCATCGTGCCGTTGGGGGCCTGCACCAGGCGGCCACGCGGGGTGCGTCCGTTCGCCGCACCGGTGAAGTCCAGTTTCTTCACGAAGACCCCCGTGCCGATGTTGTATTCGAAGATGGTGCCCAGGTTGCTCGACCCACCCTCGCTGCACATGCCGTAGAGCCTGCCGTTCGCGGCCTGGATCAGGCCGCCGATGGGCCGCGCGCCCTGCGTGCTGCTCACCAGCTCCACCACGGTGGTGTAGATGCCCGTGGCTGGATCGTAATTGAAGATGGTGCCCACGCCGTTGTCGCCCCCGAATTCCGTCACGCCCCAGTATTTGCCGTCGGTGGCTTTCACCAGGTCGCATTTCGGATCGCCGCCATCGTTGCGGGTGAAGTCGTATTTCTTGGCGTAGGGGCCCGCTTCGGTGATCGTATAGATGGTGCCGATGTCGGAGGTGCCGCCATTGGCGGTCATGCCCCACCACGTGGTCTGGGTGATGCCGGGGGTGGTGATCGCCACCAGCAAGGCGGTCAGGAACAGGTGGGATGTGCTGCGCATGGAACTCGGTTTTCGGTGGATCCCCGGTACGGGGGCGGTGAATTTAACGCGCATGAGCATGCGACCTGCACCGCATGGGCGCCCGTTCGGCGAACGCGGACCGTGGAGCGATGAGCGCGGGCGTTCGGGTACATTTGACCAAGCCCCCGGTGAAGAAGCTGGTACACCCTGATGAACTGGCCCGTGCCAGCCACATGCGTCCCGGCGACCGGCGCATCGCGCTGCTGGCCGAGGTGAGCGGGTTGCGTCGCCTGGAGCGGTACTACAACGAATTGAACGATCGCCGGGGACCGGATTTCATCGCCGGCCTGTTCGATCGCATGGAACTGCGCATCGACCTGGCGCCCGACGACCTGGACCATGTGCCGGCCGAAGGCGCCGTGGCCTTCGTGGCCAACCACCCCTACGGTGCGGTCGATGGGCTCGCGTTGATCCATGTACTGGCCGGCCGCAGGCCCGATCTGAAGGTGATGGCCAATTTCCTGCTCGAGCAGGTGGAGCCGCTGGCCGGGCTCTTCATCGGCGTGAACCCCTTCGAGCAGCTGCGCTCCCGCTCCAGCTACCAGGGCATGCGGCAGGCGATGGGGCATCTGGCGGCGGGCCACGCCCTGGGCCTGTTCCCCGCCGGGGAGGTGAGCAGCTACCGCACCGAGGTGAACGCCGTGGTGGATCCGCGCTGGAAGACCCCCGCGATCAAACTGATCCGCCATGCGCAGGTCCCGGTGGTCCCGGTCTGGTTCGACGGCGCCAACAGCCTGTTGTTCCAGATGCTGGGCATGATCAACCCCAACCTGCGCACCCTGGCGCTGCCCCAGGAGATGTTGCGCATGCGGGGTCGCTCGGTGCGCGTGCGCATCGGCAAGCCCATCACCCCGAAGGACATGGCCGTGCTCACCTCGGCCGACCAGCTCGCGCGCTATCTGCGCGCCAAGACCTACGCCCTCGGCAGCGGCGTGCAGGTGAAGCGAGAACAATTCCGCCCGTTGTTCTTCCCGCGCCGGCCCAAGGAGGTGATCCCCGCCGCGGACATGGCCATGTTGCGGCGTGAGGTGGAGGCCCTGGACGACGTGAAGCTCGGTTCACAGGGTGAGTTCGACCTGTACCTGGCGCCCAGCGAGCGGATCCCCGAGGTGCTGCGCGAGATCGGCCGGCAGCGCGAGATCGCCTTCCGCGCGGTGGGCGAAGGCACCAACAAGGCGATCGATCTGGATGAGTTCGACCTGTACTACGACCACCTGTTCCTGTGGGACCGCGTGCAGGCGCGGCTGGCCGGTGCCTACCGCATCGGCGACGGCCGCCGCATCATGGAGCGGTACGGCCGGCGGGGCTTTTACACCTCCACGCTGTTCCGCATGGACCGCGTGATGGACCGCGTGCTGCGTAAAGGGTTCGAACTGGGCCGCTCCTTCGTCGTGCCCGAATACCAGAAGCACCGCCTGCCCCTGTACCTGCTCTGGCGGGGGCTACTGCTCGTGCTGATGCGGAACCCGAACCACCAGTACCTGATCGGCCCGGTGAGCATCAGCAGCAATTACAGCCGCTTTTCGCGCACGCTGATCATGGAGTTCGTCCGTCAGCATCATTACGACGATGAACTGGCCGCGCACGTGCATCCGCGCAACCGCTTCCACGTGAAGCCCGGCAAGGCCGACAGCGAGGCCCTGCTGGAGATGGCCGGCGACATCCGCAAGCTCGACAAGCTCATCGCCGACATCGAACCGCGCGAGCACGCCGTGCCCGTGCTGCTGAAGAAATACCTCATGCTCAACGCGCGCATCATCGGCTTCAACCGCGATCCGCGGTTCAATGACGCGCTGGACGGGCTGATGGTCCTGGACCTGGCCAAGGTGCCCGCCGAGGCCATCGAGGACCTGAAGCGCGGAATGAGCGAGGCCATCGATCCAGGCCGGACCTAACGAACGCATGAGCTCCAAGACCACCCTGGTGCTGGGCGCGAGCCCGAAACCCGACCGATATTCCAACCTCTGCGTGCGGCGCCTGGTGGATCATGGCCATCCGGTGATCGCCGTGGGCCGCAGACCGGGCATGATCGACCGCGTGCCGATCACCACGGACGTTCCGGAAGGCGCGGCGGTGCATACGGTGACCATGTACCTGAACGAGCACAACCAGCGTGCGTGGGAAGATCGCGTGCTCGCCCTGGGGCCGCGGCGCATCATCTTCAATCCCGGGGCGGAGAACCCGACGTTCGCGCGACGGGCGGAGGCACGGGGGGTCGAAGTGGTCGAGGCATGCACGCTCGTGATGCTGTCCACGGGCGAATACGATCGGTGATCGATCGGACCCCGATCCTACTTTCGGGCCCATGTCCGGTCCGCTTGAATGGCAGGGCGATCGCTGCTTGATCGGCGGTGTCGCGGTGGACGACATCGTGTCGATCGCGGGCACGCCAACCTACGTGTATGATAGTGCGACCATTTGGCGGCAGGTGGAGCGGATCAACCATGCGTTCAAGGCGGTGCCCTTGCGCGTCATGTACGCCTGCAAGGCGCTGTCCAACATGAACGTGCTGCGCCTGATGAAACGCTTCGGCACCGGACTGGACACCGTTTCGATCCATGAGGTCGAACTCGGGTCGCGGTGCGGCTTCACGCCCGATGAGATCCTGTTCACGCCCAACATGACCGGTTTCGACGAGTACTGCCGCGCCGTGGAGCTTGGCGTGCATATCAACATCGATTCCATCAGCGTGTTGGAACATTTCGGGCATGACTTCGGCGGCCGCGTGCCGGTCTGCATCCGCGTGAACCCGCACATCCTGGCCGGCGGCAACGAGCGCATCAGCACCGGCCACATCGACAGCAAGTTCGGCATCAGCATCCACC
>CAYMXP010000013.1:0-69670 GCA_964394425.1 uncultured Chryseobacterium sp.
TGATGTTGTAGATGAAGGCCCAGAAGAGGTTCTGGCGGATGAGGCGCACGCTCTTGCAGGGCACGTTGCATGCGGTCGGCAGCGCCGGACCGATCGCACCTATGGTTTTCCCTTCGCCTTCTTCGCCGGCCTCAATGCCTGCTTCTGCTCGCTGCTTAGGCGTCGTTTCACCTTCTCCACATCCTCGGAGGCTGGCAGGTCCTCCGGTTTCACGCCCCGCTTCAGCAGCATGCTGCGCACCTCCCGGTTGTTGTCCACATGTTCGCGGGTGATGGCGCGGTCGCCTTTCAGTTCCTTCTCTTGGACGTTGTGGCCGGTGAGTTCGGCGGCGAAGTCCTTGGCCTTGATGGTAAGGGTGGGCAGGAAGTCGGCCAATGGCCTGCTGTCCGGCACACCGAGGCGCTTCTTCATGGCTTGGGTGCCATGCCCTCCGAATAAGGCCCTGTCGCCCTCGTGCCGGATGTTGCCGAAACTGCGTTCGCCCACGCCGCGTTCGTAGATGATGCCACTGAGCTTGCGCTCGGTCTCCTTCAATTTCTCGCGGGCCACGACACGATCCGCCTCCAGTAGGCGCAGCTCGATGACCTCCTGTTTGCGCGTTTGGACGGCGAAGTAGGTTTGTGCGAAGGCGATCTCGGACTTGGCGGGGTCGCCGTTCTGGGCGATGAGATAGCAGGCGTAACGGGTGAGGGCGAAGTCGTCGATAGGCCGCTGGGCGCCACTGCCCAGTTCGACCATTTTGGTGATGCCAACGAAATGGTCCTGGATGGTCTCACCTGCGTTCAGGCACGCCTGCTTGGCTTTCTCCAGGGCGTTGAGAAAGTTCCGCCAGTCGGAGTAACCGAAGATGAGCTGGAGTTCGCGTGCGCTCCAGCACTCAATGCCGTCAACGGTACCACTGGCGGCCTCAAACCGTTGCCAGAGTTCAGAGATGAGTTCCTTCTTCATGTGTACCACCTGGCTACCATGACATTCGCCGATCCGGGATGTTGAAGATAGGCGGCCTGCGGGCATCGTGTCCCCAACGTGTAAATGCGGCTCGGTGCCAAGGACGGATGCCGCGTGAGGGGGCGCAGCGGCAGCCCCCGGCCGGTAGCGCCTTGTGCGGGTGTGCAGCGAGCCCGCCTGCCGGCCGGCAGGGAGGCACCGAGGCACGAGGTGACCCCGCAGCGCCACCCGCGTAGTGCGGACGGACAGGGCTATAGCGGACCTGCCTGACGGTAGGCAGGTGGCCCGACCCCGCCTGCGCGAAGGCTTCGGCGGGCAGGCCCGCGCGTGGCATCGCGTGAGGTGCGGGGGCACGCCCACCCTTCGACGTTGCTCAGAGTGTCACTCCCTCACTCCAGCCCCACCCACCGCAGTTCAGAGTTCCACCAACTCCAGCATCCCCTTCAACTTTCTGAAGTGCTTATCCTCGGTGACCAAAGGAATTCCCGAGCGTATTGCCGTGGCGGCGATCAAGGCATCAGCGAGCTTCATGCGGTGCATGGCGCACAGGTCGATCGCCACGGCCTTGATGCCCGCGTCCATGTCGATGATGCGGATGAACGCCAGGTCCGCGATGACCTTGGCGCGTTCGTGGGCTGTGTATCCATGGAAGCCCTAGACCTCGATCTCCGAGATGAAGGAGATGTGGATCAGCTTGTTGTCCAGCAAGCGCGTGGTGCGCGGGTCGCCGTTCCAGTGGTGGATCAGGATGTTGGTGTCCACCAACAAGGGATCACCGCTCATCGCGCACCGACTTCAGGTATTCCTTCATGCGTTCGGCCAGGCCCGGGATCATGCCGGCCGAGCGTTTCGCGTTGTAGCCCTGTGGGCTTGGCTGCTTTGGCTTGTTGCGCCGCGGAGCCTTTCGGGTGTACACGGCTTGTGGCTCGCTGACCGTGTTGCCTGTGGGGTCATCCGCACGCTTTTTCTTCCCGGTCCGTTTGGTTGCAGCAGCCATGGCACTAAGGTAACCAGGGTGAATGATGACCAGCGCTGAACTGTACCGGGTCGCGTTCCATACCGCTTCACTCCAGCCCCGCCCACCTCAACCTTAAGCTATTGCTCACCACGCTCACGCTGCTCAGCGCCATCGCTGCTCCCGCGATCATGGGATCCAACAGAAAACCGTTGAAGAGGTAGAGCACCCCGGCGGCGATGGGGATGCCGATGATGTTGTAGATGAAGGCCCAGAAGAGATTCTGGCGGATGAGGCGCACGGTCTTTCGCGAGAGGGTGATGGCGCGCGGGATGGCATTGAGGTCGGTGCTGATGAGCGTCATGCGGGCCACGTCCATGGCGATGTCGCTGCCGTGGCCCATGGCGATGCCCACGTCGGCCTTGGCGAGGGCTTCGCTGTCGTTGATGCCGTCGCCCACCATGGCCACCACGTGTCCTTGCTGCTGCAGGCCGGTGACGAAGGCGCCCTTGTCCTTGGGCAGCACTTCGCTGCGGAAGTCGTCGATGCCCACGGCCCGGGCCACGGCCTGCGCGGTGCGGCGCGCATCGCCCGTCTGCATGTACACCTTGATGCCAGCGGCTTTCAGGCGGGCGATGGCCTCGGCGGCGCTAGGCTTGATGCGGTCGGCGATGGCCACGGCCGCGCGGATGGTGGTGCCATCGGCAAGCCAGATCACGGTGTGTGCCTGCTGCTGCCAGCGTTGCTCATGCTCGCGCCATGCGCCGGCGAGGACGATGCCGCTTTCCTCCATCAGGCGGCGGTTGCCAACGCGCCAGGTGCTGCCGTTGATGGTGGCCTGGGCGCCTTTGCCGGTGAGGCTTTCGAAGGCGGTGTTGGGGCCGATGATCATCGGCCCGTACCGCGCTTCGAGATGCCTCACCACCGCCTCCGCCAGCGGGTGCTCCGAGCGCGACTCGATCGCGTACAATGCTGCTGCCGCCTCGGTATCATCCAGGCCGATGGCCTCCTGCACCTCGGGCTTGCCTTCGGTGATGGTGCCGGTCTTGTCCAGCACCACGGCAGTGATCTGGCGCGCGCGCTCCAGGCTCTCGGCGTCCTTGATCAGGATGCCGTTATCGGCGCCCTTGCCCATGCCGGCCATGATGGCCGTGGGCGTGGCCAGGCCCAGCGCGCAGGGGCAGGCGATCACCAGCACGGTGACCAGCGCGAGCAGCCCTTGCGTGAAGGCGTGTTCGCCGCCAAAGATCCACCAGGCCACGGCGCTGAGCAGCGCGATGCCCATGACGATTGGCACGAACACCGCCGCGACTTTGTCCACGAGCTGCTGCACGGGGGCCTTGCTGCCCTGCGCCTCCTGCACGGTGCGCACGATCTGCGCCAGCAGCGTGGCCGCGCCCACCTTCCTGGCGCGCATGCGCAAACTGCCCTTCTGGTTGATGGTGCCCGCGAGCAACGCCGCGCCCGTTGCCTTGGCCACGGGCACCGGCTCGCCGCTGAGCATGCTCTCGTCCACGTAGCTCTCGCCGCCCACCACCTCGCCGTCCACCGCGATGCTTTCGCCGGGCCGCACCACCAGGATGTCGTCCACGTTCACGTCGGCGATGGGCACCTCGCGCGTGCTGCCGTCGGCGGCCTCGCGCAGCACGGTGTTCGGCCGCAGGCCCATGAGCTTCTTGATGGCGCTGCTGGTGCCGGCCTTGGCGCGCTCTTCCAGGAATTTGCCCAGCAGGATGAAGGTGATGATGACGCCCGCCGCCTCGAAGTACACGTGCGGCTCCAGTCCGCGGCTGGTCCAGAACGTGGGCCAGGCCATGTTGAACACGCTGAAGAGGTAGGCCACGCCGGTGCTCAGCGCCACCAGCGTGTCCATGTTGGCGCTGCGGTGCTTGGCCTGTTTCCACGCGCCCACGAAGAACTGCTGCCCAAAGACGAGCACCACAGGCGTGCTCAGCAGCCACATGGCCATGTTGGCCCAAGGCTCGTGCATCAAAAACATCCCGATCACCACCAGCGGGATGCTCAGGGCCACCGAGGCGATGAGCTTGCGCTTGAGCTGGGCCATGCGCTTGCGCTGGATGGTCTCCAGGTCGTCCGTGGCCTGCTGCCCGTCGGCGAGGAGGAGGTCGTAGCCGATGCTCTGGATCGCGGCCTGCATGCGGCGCTCATCGATCACCCCGGGCACGTAGGTGACCTGCACCGTGTTGGTGGCGAGATTCACCGCGGCGGACAGCACGCCGGGCTGGGCCTTCAGCATGCTTTCCACACTGGCCACGCAGCTGGCGCAGGTCATGCCCGTGACGGGAAACGTGCGCTTGAGCGTGGGCACGTCGTAGCCGTGATCTCGGATGGCCTGCACGGCGTGTTGCACGGTTTCCACGGGCGTGGTGCTGGAGAACACGGCCTGCCGGTTGTTCAGCTCCACGTGGTGTTCCTGCACGCCGGGCACCGCGCCCACGGCCTTGTCCACGATCAGCGCGCAGTGCTCGCTGTCCATGTTTTCCACGGGAAGGAGGATGGTGGTTTTTTCGAGGGGCATGTGTGTGGGGGGGTGCGAGAGCTTGAGGGTGTGAGGGTGCGAGGGTGCGAGGGTGAGAGGGTGCGAGGGTGAGAGGGTGAGATGGTGCGAGGGTGTGAGGGTGCGAGGGTGCGAGGACTTCTCTCTCACTCTCGCACCCTCTCACTCTTCAACTCTTTCACGCATTTGTGGGATCAGTGCATAGCCTGCAGGCTTCAGCGCGTCTTGCAGGGCCTCCACGGAAGGTCCGCCGGGCTGCACCTGTACGGCGGCGGTCTTGCCGGCCACGTCCACCTGCACGCCCAGCACGCCGGGCAGTCGCTTGAGGATGGTGGTGACGCTGTTGGCGCAGCCGCCGCAGGTGATGCCGGTGGTGCTGAAGCGGTAGGTCTCGGTGTTCATCGTTACTTCGGTTTTGACGATGCAAAGGTCCGAGGCACGCGGACGAGGAGCGTTACAAGAAGATGGGGAAGGTTTGTATCGGTGGGGCTTCACCCTTGTACTCCACGAGATCCCGGCCCGGCTTACCCGTTCTGCTCCACTACAGCAACGAATTCCGCAAGTTCCACCTTCAGATCCTCGCGGATGATCTTACGCAAAAGGCCTTTCGGTAGATCCGCGTTGCCATGGACGGGTACCGTGGACACGCGGCCATCCGCATGGCGCAAGCGATGATGCGATCCATTGACACGCACCACGGTAAAACCCATTTTCTGAAGGAGCTTGACCAGGTCCTAGCCGCTGATCACCGGCAGCTTGTCCATCAGGAGGCCAAGCGGGAAGTAGGTACCTCGATCTCACGGAAACCCACAAAGCGATTCAGTGGTTCCGGCCGCTCCTCCTCCATGCACATCGCGATCACCTCGCGCACATTGGCGATGGCTTCTTCCACGGTCTTCCCGTAGCTGTGGCAACCCTTGAAGGCGGGACAACTCACGATGAAAATGCCGTCCTCATCGGTCTCGATCATCAGTGGGAGGTGGATGGTTTCCATGTGCTTCAAGCAAAGATAGGCCAACGGTGATCTACGCAGGGCATGGCGTGAAACAAGAAGATGGGGAAGGTTTGTATCGGGCCGCTTCGTTCCGGATCACACGGCCGGATCATACCCAGGCGGCCTTGATCACCGCAAGGCGCGGTCCAGATAGGTGAACAAGGTACCCAGCGAGCACACGGTGATCTTCTTGTCGTATGGAAAGTCCTCCGCGCCAGGTATGCAGATCAACTGGAGCGGTCCGTTCATGCGGTCTGGTTGCGGTCCCTGCATTTCTGCGATCCCATTGCAAATTACCGGTCATGAGGAAAGGTCAGGATCCCGGTCAGAACTCAATGTCAGACCGGATCTTGCCGTTATTCCTCATCGTGCTCCAGCGGCTCCTCCGGCACCAGGTCCCACACCATGCTGCCCACGTGGAACGCGAACCACTCCTGGAACATCTTCCAGGTCCGTTCCTGCGGCCATTCGTCCGGGTCGGTGCAAACGCCGAACAGCTCCATCTCGAAGATGAACGGGAAGTAACGCTTCACGATGGTGGACAAGTCCTTCACGGCGAAATCGTCGTTGATGGCATAGGCCGTCGCCTCCCGCTGCTCCGGCGTCATGGGCGTGCTGTCCTTGAATACCGCATTGGCCCAGTCGTAATAGGGCTGCTTGGGCAGTATGCTGATGAATGCGCGGTTGATGGTGGTGATCTCTTTCTCCATGGTGCGAGGTCGGGGATCGTGAGGGTCCGATGTAGGATCCGATGCAGGGCTACTCCTCCCCGAATTCCAGACCCAACTGCCTGGCGCTCTCCTTCACCACCTTGTACTCCGGGCTGCTTTGCGTGAGCGGTTTGTTCGGCATCGAGCGGCCCGTGATCTTCACCTCGATCTCAATGCCGTTCTGGGCGAGCGGCTTGATGAAGCTCATGAAGAGCTGCTGGTATTGCTCCAGGGGCACCTTGCCGCTGATCGTGACTTGTCGGACCTCTCTGGCACCGGATGGTGACGGTGCTGGTGCGCCCGGTGCCGCAGCTGGTGTGGGCTGCGGCTCACCCGGACCCGAAGGCGTGGCACCTGGAGCGGGCGCTGGTGCCGGCTCAGGCGGTGGCACCTTGCTCTTGTCCACCACCCAATAGTCGTCGGACAGCACGTTGAACCAGGGCACATCCTTCTCGAAGAAGAAGTCCTTGTACGGCGCTGTTTGGCCATAGGCGATGGCGAACTCACCGTGGCGCGCATACTTCAGCAGCGACTCCTTCACCACCTCGGGGCTCGTGATCATCGGCTTGTCGTCGAAGCGTAGGAAGGCCTCGTACACATCCTTTGCCTTCAGGTCACGGTCCGGTTCGGGGAACAGGCCATTGTTCTTCAAGGTGCTCAGGCCGATGCCATCGAGCAACCATTCCTCCTGGCGCAGCAGGGCGATCACCGTCTCTTCGATCTGGCGGTCCAGCTCGCCTTTGAAGGACTTCAACGCCAGCACTTGCGGACCGCTCTTCACCACGTGCTTCACCAGCAGGGAATAGGCATGGACCAGCGCTTGTTCACTGGCGCGCGCGCCGTCTTCGATGCGCTTGCTCAGGTCGGTCTTCTGGTCGGGTTCGAGCTGGCTCTGGTAGTCCGCCTTTACGCGCGAGCACGCTAGGAATTCGCGCACCCTGCTCTTCAGGCTGGTCAAGCCCACCTCGGTCGGCACCAGGAAGAGCATCATGTTGCGGTACGTGCGCTCGCTATTGCCCTTTTTGGTGGCGAACTTCTCAATGAGCTTCTTAGTCTCGCCATTGAACTTCTCGGCCGTGCCCGTGTGGCTGGGGTGCATGAGCACCAGCGTCAACTTCGTACGCTCCGGCACATCCGCGGTGGGCGCCACCAGCACGTCCAGCGTGCGCACGGCGGGGCCCTTCATCTGCAAGCGACGGAGCACCTCGGTATCGATCTCCTCCTCCGTGACGGCGCCCTTGGCCTGCTCCACCAGGATGTTGATGTTCGGCTTGGTGTGGAACCAATACCGCTTGCCCGCTTTTCCGGTCTGCGCGTAGTAGAGGTAGTGCGCGTTGCCCTCCAGATCGTCCAGCGCGCCGTTCACGCTGTTGTGGTTGAAGCTCTCGGGCTTCAGCACGTTCAGCTTGATGCCCTTCACGTCGATGCCGCGTTGGGCACCTTCGGTGCCGAAGGTGTTCAGCAGCACGGTGCTGGCGATGCCTTCCGCCAGCTTCCATTGCCCGAACTCCGGCTTGTTGCCGTCGATGCGGAAGGAATTGCTGGTGGGTCCGCTCACATCGGCGCTGATCACTGCGTCGAAGCCGTTGCCGAAGAGCTTCTTCAACTGGCCGGCCAGGGCGGGCAGGTTGCCGAATTCCACATCGCTGCTCTGGATGAGCAGTTGTTTGCCCGTGAGCGTGTGCTGGCGTTTCCAGAGATCGCTGATGATGGCGGCCAGCAGGCGCAGCACGCCGCGGGTGCGCTGGAACTCATGCGCCGATGCCCAACGCACGCGGAACACGTCCACCAGTTCCGGGTGGAAGGGATAGGCCTTCACCATCCGCTCGGCGTAGTCCGCGCGCGCGGCATGTTCGGGCAGTTCGCTCCAGCGCTTCTGGTACTCGGTGGTGTAGGCCGTGATCGTGCGGCTGATCACCGCGGCATCGCCAGGGTTATCGAACAAGCGACGCCGGATCACCTCGAAGATCTCATCGTCCGCCACGGGCAGGGTGTCGTTGCCCACGCGGCTCACGCGCCGTTGCAGGCTGCTTAGCACGCTCTGCGCCTCGGGCGTGTTGCCCACCTCTTCCACGCTGGCGGGCAGGGTGGCCACCAGCACAGCGCGCTCGCTGCCCGCCACCGCCTCGGTGAGCTCCTGCATGAAGCTGATGGTCTGGTCCGCCAAACTGCCGCTGCCCACGGGCACGCCCATGGCTTTCACGGTATAGTCCGCCAGCTCGTCGATCAGGATCAGGGCCGGGGCGCATTTGGCCAGCACCTGCTTGAACAGGCCCGCCGGCGCCACGCGCTGCTCGTCGTTCTTGCGCACGATGGCATAGGCCTCCGCGCCGCCAAGTTGCCAGGCCAGCTCGCCCCAGATGGTCTGGATGGTGATGCCCTCGGCCACCACCCGGCCGTTCACCGGATCGTTGGTGGTGTTGGTGAACACCGCCACGTTCGCCTCTTCGAACGTCGGCGTGCCGGTATGGGCCAGTAGTTCCTTGGCGTGCTCGCTCTGCGCAAGCCGGTTGCCGCTGCGGGCGATGTGGAACAGGCTGATGAGCGTATGCGTCTTGCCGCCGCCGAAGCCGGTCTGCAAGCTGATCACCCGGTTCTCCGCCTCTTCCTGGCCGTTGAGCCCCTGCACCACGCGCCGCGCCACGTTGCGCAGCCCGGCCGTGAAGTAGGTTTTCTGGAAGAAGACCGTGGCGTTCTTGTAGACCTCGCGCCCGGTGTTCAGCGCCACCTCCGCGAGGTTGGCCGCGAAGACGCTCTCGTCCAAGCGCCCCTGCCTGATGTCCAGGTGCGGCTGCACCACGCGGTACCACGGTTGCGGCTCCTGGGTAGCGGCGGCGGTGAGGACGGGCTTGCTCTCCTGCAGGGCCTTCAGGTCGGCGGCGAGTTCCTCGCGCTTCAGCACCTTGGCGATGTCGCGCATGTGCAAAAAGCACTTCTGCGCTTCGGCATCATCGATCTCCTGGAAATGCGCGGCCTTGTGACGCACCTCGGCGATCTCCGTTAGCCATGTGATCAGGTTGTTCGTCTTCTTGCCGAAATCCCCGGTCAAGAGGTCTTTGTACTTCAGCGCGAAGCCGCGCAGGTGGTGGAAGTCGATCAGCGCTTCCGGAGCGGAGCCGTTCAGGCGGGCCTGCTTCCAACTGTTCTGCTGCTGCGTGCTCAGCGCTTCCAGGAACCACTGCCCCCATTTCTCGCCGGCGTGCGACTCCAGGACGTGTACCACGTAAGCGCGGAACTCCTCGATAAAGAGGCCGAGGGCCTTGTACAAATTGTCCTTCGCGTGTTGGTCCATGGCTCAGGCGCGAAGGTCAGGCATCGAAACCGATCTGCGTTTGCGTGGCGCTGGGCTGGCCGGTCTGGCGCGCCTCGCGCAAGAGGTTGTCCTTGTTGGCCAGCAGGTCTTTGGCCAGGGCCAGGTCCTCGCTGTTGGCGGGCAGCACTTCGGCCAGGCTGTTCAGCACGCGCCAGAAGGCATGGTCGCTGTCCGGCCCGCATTCGCTGATGGCCTTCAGCAGGTAATTGCGGTTGCCGCCTTTGTAGGCTTGCATCGCGCGATGCACCCCATCGATCAGCGGGCTGTTGGCGCGCTTGCCCAAGTTGGCATCCGCGGTGGTGCGTTGGGCGCTGGTGGCCAGGGTGAGCTTGTTGCCCTCCTGGATGAAGAGGTGCCTGCCGATGAGCTCCTGCACGTTGAGCGTGATGCCCACGCGGCTGAACTTGGCCGCATCGTCGAACTCGGCCTCGCCGAAGCCATAGAGCTGCAGCCAGCCGATGCTGAATTTGGTGTAGTCGTCGCCATCGAAACCCTTGAGCAGGGCGTTGAAGGCGCTCTCGCGGGCCATCTCCAGCAATTCGGCCACGGTCACCTCGCTGCCATCGGCCTTCTCCACGCGCTCGTACTGGCCGAACTCGCTCACGGCCTGGCCGAAGCAGGCGGTGAGCAGATCAGCGCCGCGGAAGCCGAGTTTGTAGAGGAGTGCGACCTCCTCATGCACTCGTTGTTCAACACCATTGCGAACGTCACGAAAGCTCCCAGTGCCTTTCCGCTGAGCAGGTCGCGCACACACGGTAACAGATGAGGCAAGATGAGCTTTGTCCGTCTTGAGTGCCCCCATCATCTCAGTATCATTTGCCCAACTACCGGTGATGTTCATATGCGCGCCGAGAATGCTGTTGCATAGAGTGGTCCACGCCTCAGTGCTTTGGTGAGCAAACATGATGCTCACAACATCCTTAGTCTGGTGTTCAATTGCGTCGAAAATCTGCATCAGCTTTTGCTCAAAGTGTGCAGTCGCCCGGGGGGACGAGCCATCATGATGATGCTTCAACGCAGTGCACTCATCGGTCTTAGGTGTTTGGGGTGTGCTGAACGTGAGCGGATATACTTCACCAATTGTACGCTTTAGCCATACATAGAAGAAATCGCTCATATCAGCGTATGCAATGGCGTCGTAGTAAGGTGGATCCGTTATGACCGCTTCAATACTCTTGGCGGGGAACTGCTCTCTCTCTCCGCTCGCCGAATTGTTCATGACTGAAGCGAAGGGGAGAACCCCTTCACTTTCGACATACTTGATAATCCACTCAAGCTGATTTTCCGCGCTACCCGCAATCCCACAGAACAAGTTGGACTCCGGGTAGTCGAATATCATTGGGATTGCTTGTCGGCTCAGGACCCTTTGCAGTTTTTCCAACCCCACCTCCCAGAGTCCGAACGATGTATTGACGACCGCGACCCTATCAACGAACACAGCCAAGTACGTCAACAAGGCTTTCGCATAAGGGTCCGAGTCGGTCTCAAAATCCTGCTTGAGTTTATTTAGCTTTCCACACAGAGTATGCAGCGTGTAGAGTTGTCGGTTAGTAAACAGGTCTCCCCAAACGGACATCCCCCAAGTACAACAAGGAAGCGCTTGAGAGTAGGTAACCGGCATCGGTTCTTGCGGACGCTCTTGGTTTTGCGGCACCTCAGCTACAACATCGAGATCCTTCTGATTGGGCAAGCGGTACACTTTGCCTTGCTCGCCTTCGCATATCACGGCAAGCATTCGCGTTGAAGCCGTTCCGGCGATGAACTGCTCCTTCAATAGCCGAGCATCTGTGGCACTCCCGCAACAAGGACAAACCAGGCTAGCACGCCGCATCCACCCCTCTATGTGGTGCTCACCGTTCGTTAACTCGAAGTCAATCTTGTTCCCATGAATGATGGGTTTGAGATATACCTTTTTGTCCTTTCTCTGGCACAGATAGAAGCCTTTGAGAAGGGGAACTTCGGCTCGGCAAGCCGGGTTTGAACACGTAGCAACACGAGCCCAGTAGTAGGCAATAGTCTTTTGGCCATCAGCCGAGGGGTAGTACTTGCCCACAACCGCTTCGGTTTGCCGCAGGATGTTGCGAGCATGAAACTCCACATCATGCGCCAGCCTGTTGGGGATGGTGATCGCGGTAGCCTCGCCCTTGGTGATCACCTTGCGCTCCAGCGGCTGTTCCTCCCATGACTTGTCGCCGTAGCGCTTCACGTACTCGGCCTTGCTGTAGGTAATGGGCTTGCCGTACTTCTGCGGGAACTCCAAGCTGCCGCGCTGGATGATGTGTGCCACGGGGTTCAGGTCGTTGCCGTAGCTGCGGCAGCCCAGGCGCGCGGCCTCCAGCGGTATGGCGCCACCGCCCGCGAAGGGATCGAAGACGGTGGGCATGCGCTGCAGGTAGGCTTCGATGGCGGCGTGCAATGCGACTTCGAGCTTCTGCACCTTGGCGCCACCGAGGTGGCGGTCCGGGGTGCCGTAGAGCGCCTCCTCCGCCTGTTGGATCGCCGCGAAGTGCCGGTCGTGCTCGGCGATGAGCGTTTCGGCATTGGCCTTCGCATCGCTCTTCGTATTGTGCGCCACCCAGATCAGCCGCCGCGCCTTGCCGATGATCTTGGGGTCGTTGCGGCTTTCCCATTTGATCAGGCTGTCCGGGGCCAATTGCTCCTTGGCGTCGGTCTTCTTCCCCTTCTCCTCGTTGGCGATGTACTTCTCGCTGAACTTGCCGATGAACATCAACAGGCGGTTGCGCGCGTTGTCGTCCATGGGATCCACGGCGCTGGTCCATGGGATGTTCTTGTAGGGCTTGTAGGGATCGCCCGGGTTGGCCGCCTTGCCCAGCACCAGTTCCACCGCCTCGCAGAAGGCTTTGGGGCAATGCTCATCGAGCGGGTCGGGCACCAAACTAGCGAAGACCACCGCGCGGCACACGGGCAGGGGGCGGCGCGCCCACCACAGGTGCAGGGTGCTGATGTGGCCGTGGCGGATGCTCTTGTCGCGGACGCTCTCGGCGCTCACCTCGCGGATGGGCATGGCCACTTCGATGAGTTTCTTGGGCTGAAGAGCGGCAGGCGTCATGGTCCGGAACAAAGTAAGGGGGCGGCATGGCAGTGTGGCGCACCAGCCCGATATTGTCGCGTGATCCGTTCGGAGCCGCATATTTCGCCACAGCCGCTGAAGGACTACAGCGGCTACCACCCACCGGGACGGTTGATCCCCGTGATCAAGCGCCACCAGTACTGCGTGGTCACCGACCGGTCCATCACCGGCGATGCGCCGAAGCATTTCGTGCGGGTGTACGAGCCCGGCAGCGGCCGTAAAGTGAACTACAAGCAATGGCCGTTGTACATCGCCAAGCTGGGGCACAAGCACTACCCCATGGAGTCGGTTACCGAGCACATGCTGAACCGGATCGGCGAAGTGCTGGGCTATCGCATGGCGGCCTCGCGCCTGGTCATGATCGGCGGGCAGATCCGATTCCTCTCGCGCTACTTCATCAAGGACCCTCGGGTGGAAGAATTGGTCCACGGTGCGGATATCTACGCGGGCTATTTGAGCGACAAGGCCTTCATCGATCAGATCGAACGCGAAGGCAAGGAGCGGGAGTTCATCACCGTGAAGCTGAGTTGGGATGCTTTGCATAGCACCTTCCCCAACGAAGCCGCAGTGCTGTGGAAGGAGTTCATCGGCATGCTGCTCTTCGATGCCTATGTGGGCAACCAGGACCGGCATTTCTACAACTGGGGCGTGCTCCGGAACCTTAAGAACCACGAGTGTCCTCGCTTCGCGCCGATCTACGATACCGCGCGGGGTCTTTTCTGGAACGACCACGAACCCAAACTGGCCCGCCACTGGGGCAATGAACGCAACCTGTCCACGTTCGTAGAAGGGTACAGCGAGGCGTGCAGCAGCAAGCTGAGCTGGGACGGCGAAAAGGAAATGACGCACTTCCAACTGATGGGGATCCTGCACAAGAACGAACTGGGCAAACCGCTGAATGACTGGACCTTCATGCTGGACCCGGAGCGCCTGGACCGGGTGTTGGCCATGCTGCGCACCGAGTTCCGGGAGTTGGTGAGCGAGGGCCGTATGCGCGCCATCATAGCCTGCCTGACTTACCGCCGCGAACGATTAACCGGCCTATTGGCCTAATTTCGTGCCCGTGCTGAAGCGTCTTCGCGATCTCTGGAAGCCTGAGGGCTTGGAGAATGTCCGGGCCTCGAAAGACCAGAAAGCGGTCTTCCAATTGCTGTATGAGGATTCCCTTGTCGGCATTCTTCGGTTGGAGAATGGGCAGTGGATATTCGAGTACACGCCCGGTTTCCGTGCGCAGAAGAACGTTCGCCCGATCATCGATTTTCCGGACAAGGCCAAGAAGTACGTCTCGGACGATCTCTGGCCCTACTTCACGAGCCGTATTCCCGCGCTCGAACAACCCTCCGTGCAACAGGTGTTGGACAAGGAGCAGGTAAGCGCGGAAGACGAGGTGGGTCTGTTGCGCCTCTTCGGCAAACGGACCATCACGAATCCTTTCGAGTTGAAGCTGGTGATGTGAGCGGGCTCAGGCCTGTTTGCCCTGCCAGTTGTCCATGGGCAGGAAGTACTGCACGCCTTTGCTCTTGCGCTCGAAGGTGAGCGTTCGTGCAGGGTCCTGGATGCGGAAGAGCTTGGGGGCGCTCTTGCAATCGGTGACGATGTAGAGCCAGGCGGTCGCACCAAGCTGGCCCAACCGGTTCATCTCGTTCTCGCTCACCATCACGCTGCCATCCGGTCCGCTGCGGCCCTTCACCTCGATGTAGCGCTTGATCTCCTCGGCGCTGGCGCTGCGGATGTCGAAGCCTTCGTTGTTGGCCGATACGTCCTCCGGCCGCCAGCCATGGTCGCGTTCGTAGCGCATGGCGGTGGCCATGGCGATGGCCTCGGCCTCGTCATCGCGGCTCATGCCGTAGTGGCCCGTGTACTCCACCTGGGTCAGCGGCACCACATAGGCGCAGCCGATCACCTCGGGCTCCTTGGGCGATAGCTGCATCATGTGCTGCAGCTCGCTCAGGCGTTGTTGCTTCTTCAGCACCAGCTCGGCGATGCGCTGTTGCTTCTTTTCCGCCTTCTCGTGTGCGCGGCTGTCGCCGCTGAGCAGCTTGGGCTGCAACTCCTCGATCTCCTGCTGGTGGTCGAGGATCACCTGCGTGAAGGCCGTCTCCAGGTATTCGCGTCGCCGTGCCGTATCCGCCGCCACGCGTTGCTGCGTGCTGGCGAAGAGCGGCTCGGTGAGGTTCTCATACGCCCATTGCATCACCTGTTCGTTCCGCACGGGCGCAGGCGCCTCGATGGGCTTGGCGAATTCGGTGGGCGCATGCAGGTCGATGAACATGGCCGGTGAGGTGATATCGAAAGAGCCATCGGCGCGCTGGCAGACCAGCGCGAGCTGTTCATCGGCCACGCTCTCGTCCTTCTTGCTCGGGCGGTTGTCCACGATCTGCGAGCGCACGAAGAAGGCGTGGAAGGGTTCGCGATCCTCGGCGCTCACGAGCACGGTGCCCTTCAGCACTTCCTCGCGGTACTGGTGCCGCACCACCTTCACCAGGCTGTCGAAGACCGGGTTGCCGGGGTTGATGTAGTACACGTGGCCCAGGTCCAGCGCCGACTGGTATTCCAGGAAGACCTGCTTGTCGAAGCAGAAGCGGATGTTCTGCACGTTGTGCGGCTGGATGTTGTGGTCCTGCTTGAGCACTTTGGCCACGGCTTCGGGCAATACGCCGATGGAATGGATGTTGGCTCGTAGCTCGGTGAAGGCGCCACCGAGATGTCTGAAGGCCTGCTCGAAGAAGAGGCGCACGTAGATGGGCTGCAGCCGCTTCTCATCGGAGCTCGCCTTCAATTCGCGCGCGCGGCGGAAATCGACGGTGCTGTGCGATAGTCTCTCGCGCTGCTCCTTGATCTTTTCCTGGAAGCGGAGCTTGAGCTGTTCATCGCTCTGGTCCAGGAAGGCGTTCAGCTCGGTGTCCTCGCCATCGAAGACCGACTTGATGATGGCGTTCATGCTCACGCCTTCGAGCACGTCCTGGATCACGTCGTACACCCGGTCGTCGCCCATGCTCTGGCGGATGATGTCCAGCTTGAGCAACAGGCGTTGCAGCACGTGGCCTTCCTTGGTGTTGCTGGCCACCATGTTGAACACGAGCACGTCCTGCTTCTGGCCGTAGCGGTGGATGCGGCCCATGCGCTGCTCGAGCCGGTTCGGGTTCCATGGGATGTCCCAGTTGATGAGCAGGCGGCAGAACTGCAGGTTGATGCCTTCGCCCGCGGCATCGGTGGCGATGAGGATCTGCGTATCCGGCCGCGCGAAGGCCCATTGCGCTTCGCGGCGTTCGTCCACGCTCTTGCCGCCGTGGATGGTGGCCACGCGGTAACCGTTGTTCTTCAGCTTCGCCTCCAGGTAATCGAGCGTGTCCTTGTGCTCGGTGAAGAGCACCAGCTTCTGGCCGTCCAGCACGCCTTGACTGGTCAGCAGCGCCTTCAGCTCCAGGAACTTCTTCTCCTCCTGGTTGCCGGTGTAGAGCGACTCGGCCAGGTCGTAGCAGCGCTTCACCTCGCGCAATTCCTCCAGGAGTTCCTGGGGGCTCTTGGCCGTGGTGAACAGCTTGAACTTGCGCGCATCGCTCATGATGCCCTCGAGCGATTCGCGCTCCTGGTCGTCCAGGTCCTCGAAGTCCTCGATGTTCTCAACGTCGAAGCCATCGAGCTTGTGGCGCTGCTGCCAGAGGTTCGGGTTCTTGTTCAGCTCCTCGATCACGCCTTGCAGCGCGGTGACCCGTTTGCCCAGGGTGTTGCGGATGGCGTAGATGCTGCTCACCAGTCGGCGCTGCATCACGGTAAGCGCCAAGGACACGTGGATGTTCTTCGCCTCACTGGCCTCCTCCTTTTTCTTGCTGAGGTAGGCCGTTACATCGTCGTAGAGCTTCTTTTCCTGCGGTGTCAGTTGGTAGGATACGGTCTTGGTGTAGCGCTGCTTGAAGAGCGGCTTGCCCTGCCAGTCCTTCATGTCCTCCTTCAAGCGCCGGATGAAGAACTTGTTGAGGCCGTCGTGCCCGAGCTCCTTCACGCGGTCCGTTGCGACCTCCTCGGTGGCGAAGATGTCCTCGTCCAGCAGTTGCAACAGCTTCTTGAACGTGTCCACGCGTCCGCGGTGCGGCGTGGCGGTGAGCAACAGCATGTGCTCGCACTGATGCGACAGCACCGAGGCCGCGGCATAGCGCCGGCTGCGATAGACCTTCTGCCCGTAGTCGTACGCGGACAGTTTGTGCGACTCGTCGAAGATGATCATGTCCCAGTGCGAGTTGCTCGCGACGCTGAGCACGTCCTCCTGGCTGATGAAGTCGACCGAGGTGACGATGCGCTGCGCCGTATGGAACACGTTCGGGTCCGAGGAGAACGCGGCGCGGTCCACGAGCTTGAAGGGCAGGTTGAACTTGGCGCCCATCTCGTCCTCCTGCCATTGCTTGGTCAGCCCCCCTGGCGTAACGATGAGCACGCGTTCGATCAGGCCGCGCATCATCAGTTCCTTGATGAGCAGGCCGGTCATGATGGTCTTGCCCGCACCGGTATCATCGGCCAGCATGAAACGGATCTTCGGCAAGGGCAGCAGGAACTTGTAGACCGCCTCGATCTGATGCGGCAGCGGATCCACAACGCTGCAGTTCACCGCGAAGAGCGGATCGAACTGGTAGGCCGATCCGATGCGTTCGGCTTCGGTGAAGAGCTTGAAACGAACAGGGTCACCATCGAACTGGAAGGAGCCCAAGGCAGAGACGATCTCCAACGTGTCCAACTCTTCCATGGACAACACCTTCGAGTTCGCCTTGGCGCTGTTCACGCCGACATAACTGACCGAGACCTTGGCGCCCAGGGACTGCACCTTGGTAATGGTGACCGGCTCCGTAGGGATCAGATTCTTGACGATCTGGCCGGGGGAGATCGACGTGGTTTCTGGCAGAGGCATGGCGTCAAGATAGGATCGTTCCTTCGGGCCTTGATCCATCGGAACATCATTCAAGGGGATCCAATAGACGTTGATCGTGGCGATCAAAATAACCACGTCGCCCCGATGGAACGCGGATATCGGGCAAGATCGAACCGTTGATCAGGATGCAGGCGGGGATCAGGTTGAACTCACCGAACCACATCCAATGCCTTCCCAACCTGGTCGACCCCTTGGATGTTCCATCCGCTCACCCAACGTCCAGCGTGCGTTCCTTCCGGTGCCAGCCCCCGCTACCTGTACTTGAACCAGGCCCCGTGGTAGTGGTTGTCGATCATCATGGGTTAAGCGTGATCATCTTCCACTAAGATCACTTTACTCATGTTCCTCGACCCAGGAACAAAGCCCGTTCCCCGCCAGCGGGCACGGCACTTTCACCCCACCCGGTCCAGCGCTTTCCGTCCTTTCCCCAATGCCTTGAACGCCGATGGCGTCATCCCCGTGAGCTTCTTGAACTGCGCGCTGAGGTGGGCCACGCTGCTGAAGCCGGTGCGGAAGGCGATCTCGCTCATGGTAAGCTCGTCGTAGCGGATCAGCTCCTTTACGCGCTCCAGGCGTTGCAGCAGGAAGAACTGTTCGATGGTGATGCCCTCCACCTCGCTGAAAAGCGCGCTGAGGCTGGAGTACTCACGGTGCAGCAATGCGCTGAGGTGCTCGCTGAGCTTGGCGCGGCCCGCGGCCTCGTCGCTGTGATGTACGAGCTTCACGATGGCGGCCTTGATGCGGGCGATGGTGGCGGCGTCGCGATCATCCACCAGCTCGAAGCCTTCGCGTTGCAGGGCTTCGCCGAGGGCGGTGAGCTGCGCGGCGGTGGGCTCGTGTTCCAATTCCACCTCACCGAGGTCGATGTGTTTCACCGCGAGACCGGTCGCATGCAGCACCCGCGCGACCGCCGCCTTGCAGCGATCACAGACCATGTTGCGGACGGTGAGTTGTTCGTTGGTCATGCCGGTGGTGGATCCCTCCGCAAGTTGGCTCACATCTCCATGCCCGCCATGGGATCCTCGCCCTGGCGGAATTCGAACTCGCTGTTCAAGAGATAGGCGCCGGACACCACGACCTGATCCCCCGGTTCGAGTCCGCTGGTGATCTCCACGAAGCCACCAGCCTCGGCACCGGTGGTGACCATGACCACCTTGAAGCGGCCGGGCCCGGTGGCGAGCCAGACCGAACTTCCCTTCCCATCGCGCAGGACCGCGTCGGAAGGCACTGCCAGTGCGTTGACCTTCGCCATGGGCACATGCAGATAGGCTTGCATGCCCGGTTGAAGGGAACCGTCGGCATTGTCGATGACCGTGCGCACCCACTGGACCACCGAACCGGGATCAAGCTCCGGGTCCGCGAACGCGATCGGGGCGGTGATCGTGCGTCCCGGCTGGGCGGGAAGGGTGATGCGCACCTCGGCCCCGTGCCTGACACGCGACCGGTCATAGGGAAAGACCTGCGCCTCGGCCCAGAGCGTGGCGAGCGACGCGACCTTGATGAGGGTGGTGCCCTGCGCCACGGTCTCGCCCTCCCGCACCGGGACCTCGATGATCGTTCCGTTCACCGGGCTGAGGAATTCGATGGTGTACGGCACCTGGTCGAGGCGTTCGAGACGGGCGATCGCGGCATCGTCGAGGCCGTAGTCCAGGAGCTTCCTTCGCGCGGCGCGCAGAAAACGCTCCGGGTCCGGCGATCCGGGAGCGGGTCGTTCCGAAAGGTCGCGCGCCACGAGCAGTTCGCTCACCGCCGCGTTCAGCTCCTCGCTGTAGATGGCATAGATCGGTGTTCCCTTCCCGACGTGCTCACCGATGTTCTTGAAGTGGAGCACTTCCACCCTTCCCATGACCCGTGTGCTCACCGAGGTGATCCGCTCCTGGTCCACCGCAAGCCTGCCGGGCAGGAGCAGTTCCTGCTGGAGATCATGCGTCCGCACGCTGTCCACCTTGATGTTGCCGAGCAGGATCTGCTGTTCGTTGAGGTGGAGCTCGTCGTCATGCGCGGTAGCTGCCGTGCGCACGGGCACCAGTTCCATCTTGCAGATCGGACAGGTGCCCGGCCCGGGCTGCCTCACCTGGGGATGCATCGAGCAGGTGTAGTAGACGTCCTGCTGCCCGTGCATGTCGTGCTTGCGGCCGCAGCCCACCGCCAGACAGGCGATCAATAGGAAAAAGAGGGTGCTGCGTGCGCTCATGGCCTCATGCTGTTCAGGAACGCTTCGCTGTCGATGAGCAATTGCGCGTTGCGAGCGATGTCTTCGCCCTCCCCGATCCCGGAACGGACCTCCACCCAGCCGCCCGACCGGAGACCGGTCGCCACCTCGCGCGACCGGAAGCCATCGCCCTGCCTGACGAAAACGAACGACCGCATCCCCGTGGAGACCACCGCCGATGCGGGAACGACGGGCAGGGAGACCGGATCGCCGTGGATGATGGCCGTGCAGCGCGAGCCAATGATGAGGTGGTCCGCCGCGTTGCGGAGGTAGACCCGTACGGTCGGGAAGGTGCCGCCCTCCCGGAACGCTGGCTCGACCAGGTCCACACGACCCGTCACGCTATCCCCACCCATGACCTGCACCGCAACGACCTGTCCTTCGCGGATCCACATCTGCCGATCCGGATGCACATTGATCAGCGCGAGCACCGGATCGGTCCCGTTGATGGTGAAGATCGTTCGTCCCTTTTCCACGAAGCTCCCTTCGCGGACGATGAGCCCGGCGGCGGTGGAGCCCGCACCGGACATCGCATCGGCGGGAACCGCCTCGCCCTGCTCGTTCTCATGCAGGTGGCCGGCGATGGGGCTGTAGTAGGTGATCGTACGCTCCGGTGTGCGCGTGCGCTCCAATTCCGCCAGCTGGTCGCGATCAAGGCCGAGCAGTTCGAGCCGCCGGGCGGAGGCATCGAGCAAGGTTTGGTCGCGGGGCGTCTGTGCGAGAAGCAGCAGGTGGTTCTCCTGCGCGGTGAGCAGTTCCCGGCTGTTGAGGTCCATCAGCGGAGCGCCGCGTTCCACCCGTTGGAAGCGGTACTTCACATGCAACCGTTCGATCCAGCCGTCGGCCCTGGCCGATACCGTGCGTGCCGCGCGCGGATCGTAGGTGATCAGTCCAGTGGCGGAGAGTTCCACGGGGATCTCCCGCCGTGCAAGGCGCACGGTGCCCATGTCGGCGATCACGAAGGTGTTCGGTGAACGAAGCACACCCGCGAGCTCAGCGGTGTCCAACTGCCGGGAGGATGATGCCGGGGAACCTTCGTGTCCTGCATGGCCTTCGTGCGCGGCATGGTCCATCCCATCGCCCCCGCAACCCGGAAGCAGCAGTCCGCCCACCACCGCGAGGCACGGCAGTGCGGGCCGAAGCTCAACGGATCTCCATCTGCTCATCATAGGAGGCATAGAGAAGGTAGAGGTCCTTCAGCAGGTCGAGCTGCGCGAGCTGGGCCGTCCGGAGATTGATCCAGGCATCCAGCACCATGAAGAGCTCCTCGGTGTTCTGTTCATAGGCCAGCAAGGCCGTCTGGTAGTTGCTCTGCATGGAGGGGATGATCATCCGGTCGTAGAGGTCGAGCTGCTGTTGCTTGCTGCCCATCTCGGCCTGGAGGCGCGCGAGCTCACCCAAGGTCGCGTTGATCAACGCGGTGCGGCTCTCGCGCAGGGCCAGCATCTCGGGTCCAAGTCCTTCGATGTTGGCATCGGCCATCTTGCGCGACCACGGCACGATGGGCAGGCTGACCATGCCCATCAGCGAGAACTGCTGCGGCTGGGTGCCGAAGGCGATCATGTGATCGTACTTGAGCCCGAACTCAGGTCGAAGCATGGAGCGCTGCACATCCTGCTTCGCGCGCAGCAGCTCGATGTTCCGATCGATCGCGTGCAGGTCGCTGCGCCGCTCCACCACCGCGGAACTGTCCGCGACGACAGCCTGCGGTCTCGCGGGGGTGAAGGCGGTGTCCACGCCGAGCGGCGCGCCCTGGTCGCGCACCATGTAGGTGTTCAGCATGATGCGCATCCGGTCGATGTCCAGCGCGTTCACCAGCCGCATGCTCTGCACGTCGCCCAGCATGGCCTTCGCCTTGTAGTAGGCGTTCAGCTTGTCCATGCCGTAGGTGTAGCGGATCTCGGCGGTGCGCACGAGGTGATCGATCAGCGCCTCGCTCTGTGCGAGCACCTTGCGCTCCTTCTCCATCACGAGCCATTCGTAATAAGCGCGCCGCGCCATGGCGAAGAGCTCGTTGCGCGTGGCATTGCGCATCTCGGCCTCCACCTTCGCCATTCCCTCCATGTAGGCGGCGTTCGCATTGCGCTTGCGGCCATTGGTGAACATCTGCTCGGCGGAGAGCATGAAGGAGCCCATGCCGGGATCGGCCATGCCGCCCATGTCGCTGGCCTTCCAGAGCGAGCTGTTGTAGGGCGTCATGAAGAAGCCGGCCCCGAACTTGGGCGGATCGAGCGCGCGGGCGCCGGTGGCATAGGTCTCGTAGGCCTTCACCTGCGCATCGTACATCCGCAGCTCGGGATGCGTGCGCTCGATGGTGGCGAGGACGCTGTCCAGCGGCATCGTTTGTGCGCTGATGCCTTGTGCCAGCAGCGCGAAGAGGGGGATGAGAACGGATCGTGCCATGGTTCAGTCCTCGAATTCGTGAACGATGAGCCTGCCTGTCTTGCGGAGTTCGCGCTCGCGCACCAGGGCGTAGATCACGGGGAGCACGATGAGCACGAAGAGCGTGGAGGTGATCAGTCCGAAGACGAAGGGGATGGTGATGGGCTTCATCACGTCGCTGCCCGTGCCCGTGGCCAGCAGCACGGGCATCAGGCCCAGGATGTCCACCAGCACGGTCATCAGTTTCGGGCGGAGCCGCAGGACGGCCCCGTCGTAGATCGCCTGCTCGATATCGGCGCTGGTGGGTGCCACCGCTTCCTTCTTCAGCCGCTGGGTGCGCAGGTGCAGCGAATTGTTCAGGTACACCAGCATCAGCACCCCGGTCTCCACCGCAACGCCGAAGAGCGCGATGAAGCCCACGGCCACGGCCACCGAAAAGTTGACCCCGAAGAAGTGGAGCGAATAGGCGCCT
Organism: uncultured Chryseobacterium sp.; assembly: GCA_964394425.1. Lineage (GTDB taxonomy): Bacteria > Bacteroidota > Bacteroidia > Flavobacteriales_F > PHOS-HE28 > PHOS-HE28. The sequence goes on from CAYMXP010000013.1 coordinate 22,517, forward strand.
CCCACCAGCGCCACCGGGATGCTGCTGAGCACGATGAGCACTTCCCGCAGCGAGCGGAAAGTGAAGTACAGGATCACCATGATGATGACGAGCACCACCGGCATGATGAGGCTGAGCCGCTCCTGCGCGCGCACCTGGTTCTCGTACTGCCCGCTCCATTGCAGGAAGTAGCCCTGCGGGAGCTTCTCCACGGCGGCTTCAAGGCGCTTCTTCGCGTCATTCACCGTGCTGCCCATGTCGCGTCCGCGCACGTTGAAGAGCACCGTGCCGCGGAGCATGGCGTTCTCCGAAGCGATCATCGGCGGCCCGTCGTTGTAGCTGATGTCGGCCACGGCGCTCAGTGGGATCGGACCACTGTCCATCGTCTGCAACTGCAAGCGCTCCAGCTTGTCGAAGCGGTCGCGATGGTCCTGTGCGAAGCGGACGTTCACGGTGAAGCGCTGGCGCCCTTCGATCGTGGTGGTGGCGTTCATGCCGCCGAGCGCGGTCTCGATGAAGGTGTTCACCTCATCCACGCCGAGCCCGTAGCGCCCGAGCTCCTCCTTGCGGATGCGGATGTCCAGGTACTTGCCGCCGACGATGGGCTCCACGTAGAGATCCTGCACGCCTTCCAACCCCTGAAGCTCCCTGCGGAACTCCTGCGCGATGCGGTCGATGCTGTCGAGGCTCTGGCCGTAGATCTTCAGCCCCACGTCCGTGCGGATGCCGGTGGAGAGCATGTTGATCCGGTTGATGATGGGCTGCGTCCATCCGTTCACCACGCCGGGGATCTGGAGCTTGCTGTTCAGCTCGGCGATGATGCTGTCCTTGTCCACCCCTTCGCGCCACTGGTCGCGCGGCTTCAGCAGGATGATCGTCTCGATCATGCTCATGGGCGCATTGTCCGTGGCGGTGCTGGCGCGGCCGGCCTTGCCCAGCACGTTCGATACCTCCGGCACGGTGAGCATCAGCTTGTCCTGCACCTGCATGATGCGCTTCACCTCGGTGTTGGACACGTCGGGCATGGTGACAGGCATGAACAGCAGCGAGCCTTCGTCGAGGGGAGGCATGAACTCGGTGCCGAGGTTCACCACCAGGGGCACACTGCCAAGCACCAGGGCGGCGGCCAGGGCGAGGGTGAGCTTCTTCCAGCGCATGCACCAGCGGATCACCGGTGCGTAAAGCCGGATGAAGAAGCGTGAAACGGGATGCCTGCTCTCGGGTCTCACCTTCCCCTTCAGCAGGAGCACCATCAGCACCGGTACGACGATGATCGCCACGAAGGCCGAGCCCACCATGGCGAAGGTCTTCGTCCACACCAGCGGCGAGAAGAGCTTGTGCTCCTGGCCGGTGAGGAAGAGGATGGGGCTGAAAGAGACCAGCGTGACCAGGATGGAATTGAACACGGCCTTGCCGATGACCTTCGCCGAGGCCTCGATGCGCTGTTCCCGTTGCTCGTTGGTCAGCATGGCTCAGTCGGCTGGTTCAGCTTCGCCACTGATCGATCGCATGGCGTTCTCCACCATCACGATCCCCGCGTCCACCAGGTCGCCAACGGCCAGCGCCACGCCGCTCAGCGACATGATGTTGGAGGTGATGCCGGCCCATTTCATCAGGATGAAGGCGATCAGGACCGAAAGCGGGATGGTGACCACCACCACCAGCGCGCTGCGGGCATGCAGCAGGAAGAGGAAGAGCACGATGGCCACCACCACGATCTCCTCCACCACCGCTTCCTTCAAGGTGGCGATGGTCTCATCGATCAAGGTCGACCGGTCGTAGGCGGCTTTCAGCTTCACGCCCTCCGGCAGCCCCTTCTCCACGTCGGTGATCTTCTCCTTCACCCGCTCGATCACATCCTTGGCGTTCTCGCCGTAGCGCATCACCACGATGCCGCCCACCTTCTCGCCGGCCCCGTTCTCCTCCACGATGCCCAGGCGGAGGTCGCCTCCCATCTGCACGGTGGCCACGTCCTTCACGCGCACCGGCACCGTGTTCACGGTCTTCAGCGGAATGTCCTCGATCTCGTGAATGTCCTTGATGTAGCCGAGCCCGCGCACGATGTAGCCCATGTCGCTCTGCTCGAACTTGCGCCCGCCCACGTCGTTGTTGTTGGCCTTGATCCGGTCGGCCACGTCCATCAGCGGGATGCCGTAGTAGTTCAGCTTCAGCGGGTCCACGATCACCTGGTACTGCCGCTGGAAGCCGCCGAAGGAGGCCACCTCGCTCACGCCTTGCACCGTTTGCAGCGCGAACCGGATGTACCAGTCCTGCAAGGCGCGCAACTCACCCAGGTCGTGGCCGGGTGCGTCCAGCGTGTACCAGTAGATATGGCCGAGCCCCGTGCCGTCCGGTCCCAAGGTGGGTGTCACACCCTCCGGCAGCAGCCGCTGGGCGTAGTTGAGACGCTCCAGCACGCGTGTGCGCGCCCAGTAGATGTCGGCATCATCATCGAAGATCACGAAGACGAAGCTCATCCCGAACATGCTGTTCGCACGGATGTTCTTCACCTGCGGGATGCCCTGCAGGTTGCTGACCAGCGGGTAGGTGATCTGGTCCTCGATGATCTGCGGACCGCGCCCCATCCACTCGGTGAAAATGATCACCTGGTTCTCGGACAGGTCGGGGATCGCGTCCACCGGTGTCTCCTTCACCGCCCAGATGCCATAGGCCGTGATCCCCGCCGCGATCAGCAGCACGATCACGCGGTTCTTCAGCGCCCAGGTGATGAGGTTGTTGATCACGGTGCCGGGGTCATCGCGCGCATGGAAGGTATCGCTGAAATGCGCATCACAGCCTGCTTCACGGACGATCGGCCGCGATCCGGTATGCATGCACGAACCGGAAGGACATGAGCGCGGACGACCGGATCACGCCCCAGTCGGCCGGCGGGAGCCAACAGACCTGGAGGGCTTCCCTGGCCATGGGCACATGGTGCAGCATCATGGCCGGCCAGCCTCGCTTTCTCGGTCCGGCCGGATCGTTCGGCCCGCAACGGCCAAGGCGGTTGGCCGCTTTGGTGGAACCGATGCCGCGGCGGAGATCGACATCCAGTTCGGGATCGATCGCCGCGGCGTTCAGCACATGCGCCGAACGGATGGCACGATCAACGCCGCCCATGAGCGATCCGCGTGGCGCACAGTTCACCGGCTTCCTTCAGCACGGCACGCGCGCGCGTCGTGCGAACGCCCGCGCGGGCCAGCGTGTCCGGATCCCGGCAGATCTCGCTGCATAGCACGGTGCCTGCTTCAAGCAGCAGTTGCTTTTCCGCTTTGGTCAGGCTGCCGAGGCAGGTGATCGGATGGAGGCCCGACCGGTCGATCCGGTCCTTCAGGCTCTGCCCCTTTGGGTGGTCCCAACTGAGCAAGTGCAGACCCGCGCATCGGGCGTACTGCAGCGCGTCGCCGGTGAAGCGCGTGTTGGTCACCACCCAGCCCTGATGGAACATGGTGCCATGTCCGGGCAGCTGCTGCCATTGCTGCTCCACATCCTTGAACCGGGCCTGGACGTAGAGCGGGACTTTCACATCGCAGACCCGGCCTGGCCGGTTGTGGTATTTGCATTCCACCATGAAGTGCCGGTGGTCCTGCATGGCGATCACGTCGATCTCGTGCTTCACGCACTTCCCCTGCACGATGAGGCCCACCTCCACGCGGTAGCCCTCGTGATCCAGGATGCGTGCGATGAATTTCTCGAAAGGAAAACCCGAGGGTCCCAGTTCCATGATCGCCTGCTTGAGGCGGTAGCGGCCGGCCAGGGGCTTGGATCGCTGCCTGAGCAATGCGAAGGCCATCCGATGGATCTTTCGGGTGGATAACGCAGGCACCAACCGGCGGCGGATCTCCTCGACGATGCGTTCGCTCGTTCCGGGATCCGCGCCCGCACGCCGCAGGGAGGCCAGCAGCTTTCCGGCTGAGAACGGCACGACCTCTCCCGAAGCCTTGGTGACCGAAGGATCACGATGATTCTCCATGGATCAGCGCCGCCGTGCGATGCGCCGTCAAAGTTCGACGGCCATGGGGAACATCGCAGGCCGATCGTCAACCGCGCGATCGATGGCGATCATGCCCGGCTCCACTTCAGGCCATCAGGGATGCTGCCCGAGGGGTCGGGCTGGGAGGGGCTGTTCGAGCTTCTCCGTTCCGTGGATCACGGCTCGCCTTGCACGGCCGGCTCCAGGTCCATGCCGCACCTGGAGCAGGTGTCGCCCTTTTTCCCGGTCACTTCCGGGTGCATGGGGCAGGCGTAGGCGACCTCATCGGCCGGGGATGTGGTGGCGGTAGGCTCCTTGCTTCCCGGATCATCACCGTCGCGGGTTCCGGCGGTGCCGCAGCCCCAGAGGAGGAGCAGGGCGAAGAGCGGATGGAGCAGGCTGCGGGTTGTCATGGTGTGCGGGATTCAACGTTTCTCGAACCGTGCCATGCCTTCACGGCCATCGATCGCCGACAGGCGCAGCACATACATGCCCGCGGGCAGCGCGGAAACGTCCAACCGCCCGCCGTCCGGTTCCGTGGCGAACAGCTCGCGGCCATGCACATCCAGCACGCGCGCGTTCGACCATTGTCCCGTGATCGACAGCAGGTCGCTTGCGGGATTGGGGCCGATGCCGACCTGTTCCAGGCCGGGCTCGTTCACCGCCGCCACGCCCAGGGCCTCGTTCAGCGCCTGGATCAGCGCGGGATCATCGAAATGGCTGTAGCCGAGCTCGCTGTAATACACCGTATGGGACGTTCCGCCCAGCACGATGATGGTGGGCATGCCCATGCCGCCGTAATAGGTGGTCTGGGCGCTCATGCCGGCGAACACCGGATGGGTGAAGCCGTTGGTCGAGGCCCAGTTCATCATCTGCGCGCAGGTGATCGAGTTGGTGAACCCGATGCTGTAGAACTTCACGCGGGCGGGGTCGCCCGTGAGCGGGATCACGTTGTTGAGGATGCCGTTGCTGGCGGTGACGCAGGGCTGGCAGCCCATCATCACCAGGTCGATGATCACGGCGTTGCCGGCGTCCAGGTCGCTGAACAGATGATGGCTCACCCCGTCGCAATCGTCGGCGGTGAAATCCAGGCCCGTGGTCTGGGCGTTCAGGGTCGCGGCGCAGACAAGCGCCGCTAGGAACGTGTGCGAGGTTCTCATGGGTTCGTTGTGTCGCAGGGTGGTCAGTGGTGCAGGATCAACGGAGCGGACAGCGTGGCGGTCCGATCCTGGAGCGGAAGGAGCTTGACAAGGTACGGACCACGGCTAAGATCGCCCAGGTCCAGCGAAGCCGATCCATGCTGGAGAACGAGCCGCCGTTGAACAACGGTCCGGCCGGTGGCATCGATCACCTGCACCACCGCGGGGCCGTTCGCATCCGTGGTGCGGATCCGCACCAGGCCGTCGACGCTCGGGTTCGGCCAGAGGTCCATCGACCCGGTGTTCGCCAGGGTCTCGCCGATCGCGCTGGGATCGATCACCAGGAACTGGGCCATCATGCCCTCGTCCTCGTGCATCAGGATGTGGCAGTGGTACACGTAGGGGAGCACGGGATCGGCGAAGTCCTCGAACTTGGTGATCACCCGCACGCTGCCCATCGGCGGCACGAACACCACGTCCTTGCGGCCCTGCTCCTGCGCAGGCACCGGCGCGCCGTTGCGGTCGAGCACGTAGAACTGGATGCCGTGGATGTGCATGGGATGGCCCACGGCGGTGTTGTTGACGAACTCCCAGATCTCGGTGGTGCCAAGCTCCACGACCTCGTTGATCACGCTCATCTGATACAGCGCGCTGTCGATCATGATCGGGCCCTCCACCATGCCCATCGGCGCCATGACCTCCGGATCCAGTTTGAAGCTGCGGGTGACGGTGGCATCGGCCTCCTGGAGCGGCGTGACGTTCGCCAGCGTGGCCGGGATCGCCGTGACGGGGTTCGCGGTCTGGGGCCCCACGGTGATGCGGAGCACGCGGAAGTCCGAACCGTTCAGCGCATTGTCGTAATAGGCGTCGGGGGTGGTGCCCATGTAGCTCACGTCCGGCGAGCCCATCACGCCGTTGGGCAGTTCCGACCCGTAGCTCATCAGGTCGAAGGTCTGGCCTTCCATGCCCGTGAGGTCGAGCAGGATCTCCGCCCGTTCGCCGTTGGAGAGGAACTGCCGCGTGAGCGCCACCGGCGCGGCGAGCAGGCCGCCATCGGTGCCGATGGTGTGGAAGGTGGCCCCGTTGCTGAGCCCGAGCCGGAAGGTGCGCTCGCTGGAACCGTTGAGGCAGCGCAGGCGCACCACCTGCGCGGGGAGCGTGATCGTCGCCTCCCGCACGCCGTTGGTCACCACGATGCTGTCCAGCCCGGTGTGCAGCGCGATCTGCCCGCCCACGATGGCCTTGGTCTGCAGCACCACGGGGATGTCGTCCACGCCGTAGGTGCGCGGCAGGTCCAGCGCGGCCTCTTCGGCATCGCGCACGATGATCATGCCGGCCAGGCCCATGCTCACCTGGAAGTCGATCATGCCATGCACGTGCGGATGGTAGATGTAGGTGCCCGCCTTGTCGGCCACGGTGAAGGTCGGGCTCCAGGTGGAGCCCGGCATGATCATGTTGCTCGGCCCGTCATCCTCGGGCGCCACGTGGAAGCCGTGCCAGTGGATGTTGGTGAGGTCGGGCAGGTTGTTGGTCACGTTCATGGTGACGGTCTGGCCCTGGTCCAGCACGATGGTGGGCCCCAGCAGGCTGCCGTTGTAGCCGAAGGTGTTCACCACCTCACCGGGATGGAACTCGATCGTGCCTTCCTGGACGCTCAGGTCGATGGTGGTGCCGCTCACCGTTCCTGGAATGGGCAGGGGGGTCTGGGCCGCGCCGGGGGTGGTTCGGAGCAGCAGCATGGCGGCGACGAGGATGGGAGCGATGGGGCGATGTGATCTCATGGTGGTTTCTGGATGATCGTTCAGGTGGACGGTGCCGGCATGCGATGGCGCATCCCTTTGATCCTCAATGCGGGGCAATGTAGCGGGGCGCGCCGCGGGAACGATCGCGTTTCATCATCCAACTTGGATGCCTTCCGCCGAAACGGTGCGGGCGATCGCTGACCGTGGTCATTGCGAACGCGGGCGCTCGGTGTATCAATGTTCCGGCCGCCCGCTTTTGATCAGCGTGGACAGTTTCTTCCACCCCCCGCCATCCACGGCCTTGAAACCATGCGCGGTCAGCACTTCGGCCGCCGAGGCGCTCAGCGCGTCCTCGGCGTTGCAGGTCACCACGGGCCTTTCCTTGGGGATGTTGGGCAGGTGCTTCAACAGGTCATCCATCGGCACATGCATCGCGCCGGGGATGTGGCCCGCGTCGAACTCGGGCTTGCTGCGGATGTCGATGATCACCGCGCCTTCGCGCAGCATTTGCTGGAGCTGTTCATCCGAAGGTTCGCCGAGAAGGAACTTGCGCAATCCCATGGGCATGGTGTTGAAGAACGCAAGTTGCCACGCCATGAACATCACTGGAATGACGGGTGTCAGCCGCTTGATGCCGGTGGCATGACCTTGACTGGGGTCATGTTCCGGATCCCGCGCACGCCGCACATTCGTGAACAGGACACATCGCCATGCTCGGAACCCTTGGCCGCGAACAGATCGAACGCCTGCTCCAGCAGGAATGCGTGGCGCGCATCGGCTGCCATGCCGATGGGGTCACGTACATCGTGCCGGTCACCTATTGGTACGACGGGCAGAGCGCGATCTGCCACTCCCGTGAGGGCCTCAAGCTGCAGATGATGCGCAAGAACCCGGAGGTGTGCTTCCAGGTGGATCGCCTCAAGGCCATGGACGAATGGGAATGCGTGATCGCACAAGGCAGGTTCGAGGAACTCGATGATGAAGAAGCCGGCGAGGCGTTGCGGTCCTTCAGCAGGTGGCTGTTGCCGCGGAAGCCGAGCATCACGGCCGTTCCGGATGATGGGGCGGCAACGGGGTCCAAGCCGGTCGCTTACCGCATCCGCCTCGCTGAAAAGACCGGTCGTTTCGAACGCCGCATGACGAGCCCCCATTCAACGGCCACGCCATGAAGCGCGTATCGAGCGATCCGGTCGCGCCCCGCTGCACGGGCGTATGGATCGACCTGCGCGAGGCGGTGATCATCTCCCTCTCGGGAAAGGAGGCCGTGGTCCGCGTGGTCCGGGCCGATGAACAAAGGCATCTGCGCACGCTGCGTTCGAAGAACACCGGATCGCGGTTCGGCGATCACTTCGTGAGCGACGAGAAAAAGCAGCTTGGACGCGAGCGCGAGGAGATGCGCCGGTTCACGGGGCGCGTGATCGATGCCATCGGCCGACCCGACCGGCTGGTGATCTTCGGCCCCGCGCAGGCCAGGCTGGAGTTGAAGAAGGCCGTCGCACGCGAACATCCGCGGATGCCCGTTGAAGTGATCGCCACCGATGCCATGTCGCGCGAACAGAAGGTGGCCTGGGTGAAGCGGTATTTCGCGCTGGACCCGGCCCGGTCCGGCGCGTGATCGCGCGGCACGGAAACCCGGTCGGTCCGCCATCCAACGCGACCGCGACGCATGGCCGGTCGACCACGCTTACGGAGCACGGGTACGAGAACGTGACGCCCGTCAGGGGACACGGCCACCGCCGGTGGCACCTTCGTGACCATGATCAAGAAGATCCTCATCGGCCTGGCGATCCTCTTCGCGCTGGCCCAGTTCGTTCAGCCGGACCGCACCATGCCCGCGCCCGACCCCGCCAGGGACATGCTGGCCATGACCAACGCGCCGGCGGAGGTGCGCACCCTGTTCCAGGGCGCGTGCTACGACTGCCACAGCTACAGCACCGTGTATCCGTGGTACAGCCGCGTCACGCCCGTGAACTTCTGGATGCAGCACCACATCAACGAAGGCCGCGAGAAGGTGAACTACGCCGAATGGGACCGCTATGCCACGAACGAGGAAGCCGCCGAGACGGGTGAGTCCATCCAGAAGGGCGAGATGCCGCCGGGTTATTATTCCTTCATGCATGAACACGGAAGGCTCACCGCCGCGCAGAAGGAGCAGCTCGTCGCGTGGTCCAACGCGACCATCGGCATGCCGGAGGGTGGGGGTGGGCACGATGAGGCGCGGGAGGAACACGGGCACGGGCACGAGTGATCCCGTTCCCGTGAGCGATCTTTCCCGGCGATGAAGCGCGGGAACATCCGGTTGCAGGCGCTGGTGCTGGCCCTGGGCGCGGTCCTCATGGGCATCAAGTTCGCCGCCTGGCGCATCACCGGCAGCAACGCGGTGCTGAGCGACGCGCTGGAAAGCATCGTGAACGTGGTGGCCGGTGGCTTCGCGCTCTACGCGCTGATCCTGGCCGCGCGGCCGCGCGACCGGGAGCATCCGTACGGCCACGGCAAGGTGGAGTTCATCAGCGCCGGGCTCGAGGGCGGGCTGATCACCGTTGCCGGCGTGGTGATCATCGCCCGCGCGATCCAGGCCCTGATCGCCGGCTACGCGGTGCATGAGCTGGGCAGCGGGATCCTGCTCACGGGCATCGCCGGCGGGGTCAACCTGGCGATGGGGCTCGCGCTGCGGCATCGAGGCCGTCGCGCGCATTCGCTCGCGCTGGCCGCCTCGGGCACGCACCTGCTCAGCGATGCGTGGAGCACGCTGGCCATGCTGCTGGGTCTGGTGCTCATCCATTTCACCGGACAACAATGGCTCGACGGCGCCTTCGCGCTGGGCTTCGGCCTGCTGATCGGCTACCAGGGCATCGGTCTGGTGCGCCGCGCCGTCTCGGGCATCATGGATGAGACCGACATGAAGGTGGCCGCCGACGTGGTGCGGCTGCTGCAGGAACACCGCCGGCCACAGTGGATCGACATGCACAACTTCCGCATGATCAGCTTCGGCGCCACGTTGCACATCGACTGCCACGTGACGCTGCCCTGGTACCTGACGCTCGAGCAGGCGCACGCGGAGATCGCCGCCATCGAGCGGCTCGTGAACGAAAAGGCCGACCGCCGCGTGGAATTCTTCATCCACATGGATCCCTGCGTCCCTCCTTCATGCGCCATCTGTTCAGTGGCGGCGTGCGCGCACCGCAAGGCCCCGCATGCGCGCACCATCACCTGGGCGCTGGAGAACGTGCTGTCGAACCAGAAGCACCATTGATGGCGCGCACCACGTCGTCCGTTCCGGGCGCCTTTCCGGCCGTCCCCGCGCCCGGCGGCTTGATCGGACCGGGGGGGCATCACCTGCTGAACGGAATTCCGCACCATGCCCGCGTGGATCACGGAAACGAATGACGCGGTGGTGTTGCGCGTGCATGTGCGGCCCAACGCGAAGCGCACCGAGGTGGCCGGAACGCACGGCGATGCGCTCAAGATCCGCCTGGCCGCGCCACCGGTGGACGGCCGGGCCAACGAGGCATTGATCGCCTTCCTCGCCGAGGCCTTCGGCGTGCCCGGGAGCCGGGTGGACTTGTTGAGCGGAACGACGGGCCGTGCCAAGCGCGTTCGGATCATGGCGCCACGGCTGCGGCCTGACCGTGCATGGTCGCTCGGCCGGTGATGTGGATCGGCACGGTCCGGTGATGACGGTGATGGTGGATGGGGTGTTCGCGAAGGCGCGTCGGCGTGCCTCATCCACGCACGATCCGCCCGTCGTCCATCTCGATGATCCGGTCGGTGCGCGCGGCGAAGTCGTTGTCGTGCGTCACCACCAGCAGCGACTGGCCGCGTTCGGCGGCGAGTTCACGGAAGATCCCGAAGACGATCTCCGAATTGTGGCTGTCCAGGTTGCCGGTGGGCTCGTCGCCCATGATGATCAACGGGTCGTTGATCAACGCGCGGGCGATCGCCACGCGCTGCTTCTGCCCGCCGCTGAGCTGGTTGGCGCGCTTCATGGCCTGGTCGGCGATGCCCAGGGTCCGCAGGCGGTCCATGGCGCGCGCCTCCACTTCGTCATCGGAATGGCGCCCCAGCTTCAGGCCGGGGAGCATCACGTTGCGCAGCACGGTGAACTCGGGCAGCAGATAGTGGAACTGGAAGACGAACCCGATCTTCCCGTTGCGCACCGCGGCCAGGTGCTCGCCGCCGCGGCCGGTCATGTTCTCCCCGTCGATCCACACCTCGCCCTCGTGGTCGGTGTCCATCGTGCTCAGGATGTACAGCAGGGTCGATTTGCCGCAGCCCGACTTGCCCACGATGCTGGTGAACTCGCCGCGCCGCATGCTGAAGCTGACATCCTTCAGCACCTGCACCCTCACCGGGTCGTGGAAGCACTTGCCCACGCCGCGGGTCTCGAGGATGGGATCGGCGCTGCTCATTTGCCGCGGATGATCTGCACGGGATCCACGCGGCTCGCCTTGCGCGCCGGGAAGTACCCCGCGATGTAGGTGGTGGTGAGCGCGAAGGCGAGGCCGATCATGCCGCGCGCCAGGCTGAAGTCGACCGGGAAGGTCCTGATCGTGGGCAGGGCGGCGGTCCTGAACGGGATGTGGGAGATCAGTTCCGAAAGGCCCAGACCCGTCACCAGCCCCACCGCCCCGCCCACCACGCCGATGATCATCGAAAGGCTCACGAAGATCCCGCGCACGTCGCCTCCCGAGAAGCCCGTGGCCTTGAGGATGGCGATCGAATCGAGCTTCTCGTAGATCATCATGTTCAGGATGTTGTAGATCCCGAAGCCCGCCACGATCAGCAGCACGATGCTGGTGGCGTAAGAGATGATGTTGCGCACGTGGGTGCCCGTCTCGAACTGGGCGTTCGCCGCCTGGATGTCCACCGCATCCACGTCGAAGAGCCGCGCGCATTCCCGCGCCATGACCGGGGCGAGGTCCAGGTCGGCCAGCTTCACCTGGATGTCGGTGACGTAGGACGGGGGCTCGCCCAGGAGCTTCTGCGTGTTCTGCAGCGAGGCGTAGCACTGCACCTTGTCGTAGTCGGCGATGCCCGACTGATAGAAGCCCACGACCTTCAGCAGGAAGCGCTCGCCGCGTGCGGTGGTCACCTGCACCACGTCGCCGACATCCGCCATCATCATGTCCGCGAGGTTCCGGCCCAGCACGATCGTGCCGGCTTGCAGCATGTCCTCCGGGTCGCCCTTCACCAGGTAGTCTGTAAAGCGGAACAGGCGGGCCTCCTCGCGCGGGTCCATGCCGTTGATCACGCCGGGCAGGTCGGTGGTGCCCACGTTGAAGAACACCTGCGCCACGGCCTTGGGCGCCACGCCCTCCACGCGTGGATCCCCGCGCAGCGCGGCCATGATCGCCGGCGCGTTGCGTATGCGCTCCAGGCCCTCCTTGGGCTTCACCGACCGCACGAAGACGTGGCCGAGGCTGTCGATGGCCGTGGCGGGCTGCGTGCCGATGGGCTTGATCTCGTTGTAGAGCCGCACGTGCGGGGTGCGGTTCAGGATCAACCCGTCGAGCATTTTGTTCAGGCCGGTCATGAAGCCGGTGAGGGCGATGAACAGCGCGATGCTGAAGGTGACGCCGGCGGCCGCCACGACCGACTGGCGCAGCCGCGCGGTGAGCAGGGTGCGGCAGATGCTCAGGAGAAGGCGGATGGGCATCGATCAAGGTCTGAGGATCACCGTGCCGCTGTCGATGCCGGTGAGGATCTCGGTGCGCCGCAGGTCGCGCAGGCCGGTGACGACCTCGACGCGTTCACCCGCCGCGTTGATCACGTACCGATCGTCCACCAGGTGATCCGAAGGGATGGTGAGCGCATCCGGTTTGTAGGCCACCACGATGTTCGCTTCCACCGTGAGATGCGGGTAGAGCGGCTCCGGCGGATCGATGAAGACCGCTTCCACCGTGAAGGTGCGCGAGCGGCGGTCCAGGATCGGGTGAATGCGCGTGACCCGCGCCGTGATCGTTTCCCCCGGATGGCTGTCCATGCTCAACAGCACGCGCTGGCCCTCCCTCACGCGCGCGATGTCCTGTTCATCCACCTGCAGTTCCAGGATGAAGTCCGTGGCCCGGCCCACCACGGCCAGCGGCGACTGGGGAGACACCAGCTCTCCGGGCTCGATCAGGATGTCGAACACGATGCCGTCCAGCAGGCTGCGCACGGTGAGGTCGCCCAGGCCGGTGCGGCTTTTTTCCAGGTTCACACGCGCCATCTCCAGTTCGGTGCTCAAGCGGGTGCGGGTTTCCTCCAGCGCGGCCCGGGCGTTCTGGTGGGCCGTGCGCGCGGCCAGGTAGGCCAGCTCGCGTTGTTCGTACTCCGAACGCGATCCGATCCGCTGGTCCCAGAGCGCCTGCTGGCGCGCGAACAGCAGGCTGTCGTTGATGAGCCGGTCCCTGGCCAGGTCCACGGCCAGTTCCCGCTCCCTGAGCAGCGGCGAACGCTCGCGCGCGTTGCGGGCGCTGAGCTCCAGGGCCAGCTCCGCGTTGCGCTCGCCCAACGCCGCCGCGCGATCGTCGATCAGGAACAGCGGCTGTCCCGCCTTCACGCTGTCGCCCTCGTTCACCAGCACGCCGGTGAGGATGCCGCTCGTGCCGGCGAAGGCATTGTATTGCCCGGCGGCCTTCACCATGCCCGAGGCATAGACCGCCTCGGTGATCGGCCCGGGTTGCGGCGTGGTGCGATCGCCACCACCCGTGCAGGCCACCAGGACCGGCATGATCGCCACCAACGGTCCGATACGCGTTCGCATGGAGGAGCGGCGAAGGTACCGGGCACGATGCCCCGGATCCCATCGTCGCGCGCGTGCAACGGACCTGCCGCCGGCATGCACGGGTGAATGCGCCGGGCTACCTTGCCCGCATGAAGGTCGAGTTCATCCTTTATGTCGCCGATCAGGCCGCGAGCAGGACGTTCTATGCCGCATTGCTCGGGCGGGAACCTTCGTTGGATGTCCCCGGCATGACCGAATTCGACCTGCCCGGTTGCAAGCTGGGCTTGATGCCCGAGGATGGGATCGCGCGCATCATCAGCGGGCCGATGCCGCATCCTTCCCGTGGCGCGGGCGTGCCCCGCTGTGAACTGTATCTGCTGGTGGAGGACCTTGATGCGATCTGCACACGCGCCAGGACGGCCGGGTCCGTGCTCGTGGAGGAGGCGAAGGACCGTGACTGGGGACATCGGGTGGCCTACCATGCCGACGCGGATGGACACATCATCGCGCTGGCCGCGCCGCTGTGATCCACGACAAGTCACGGGGTATTGGCCGCGTCCTCATGGATGGCTGACATACGTCAGGGCCTTCCGGTATCGACCCCGGTAGGTTTGGACCGGATACCGCCATGCCGCGTTCCAGGTCCACTTCGCCCCGCGCGATCCGCTCGCTCAACGGGCTGGTGAAGGAGCTTCTTCGCCAGCGCGACCCCGCGTCCTACGCGGCCATTCTGGAGCGCGCGGCGATCCCATTGCGCGAACTGGAACCGTTCTTCCGCTGGAACTCGCGCCACTACACGCGCACCTGCGTGCATGGCAACGACGCCTTCGAGTTGATGGTGATCTGTTACGAGCCCGGCCAGCGCACCAGCGTGCATGACTACGACAGCCAGACGGCCTGGATCCACGCGGTGATGGGCACGGTGGTGGAGGAGCGCTTCGAACTGCTGCCCGATGGCAGCCTTCGCTGCGATGCGGAACTGCACCTGTATCCCGGCCGGGTCGACCGGCTGACCAACGGCAGCGCGATCCACCGGTTCACCAACCCCGGTCCCGAGCGGGCCGTCACGCTCAACCTGTACGCCCGCCCGCTGCGCAAGTGGCGCGTGTACGATGAACGCACCGGCCTGTCGCGCATGGCACCCGTGGGCCCGCCTCGATGACCGGCCCTGCGGCGGCGCCTGGCTACCTTGCCGCCATGACCGACGGGACGACCTTGGGCCGGGTGGACCTTGACCGCGTGCGCGACCTGCTTTTCGCCACGGCGGCGGAGGGTTTGGTGGTGGTGGATGCCGGTGGCGTGATCCTCATGCACAATCCCCGGCTCAACGACATGTTCGGCTATGGCCCCGACGACCTGCTGGGAAAGACCGTGGAGGTGCTGCTGCCCGACGCGGCGCGCCTGCGACATGAGGGCCATCGCGCCGCGTACGACCGGCGGCCCGTGAGGCGCAGCATGGGCATGGGCCTGGACCTCACCGGCAGGCGGAAGGACGGCAGCATCTTTCCGGTGGAGGTGAGCCTGAACCATTTCCAGGTGGATGGCCAGCGGTTCGTGATGGGCCTGGTCACCGACATCACCCTGCGGCGCAAGGCCGAGGAGGACCTTCACCGGTCCAACCAGGAACTCGAACAGCGCGTGGAACGGCGCACCGCCGAACTGCGGGAGGCCGAGGTCAACGTGCGCGAGGCCCTGGAAAAGGAACGCGAACTGCACGCCTTGAAGAGCCGCTTCGTGGCCATGGCCAGCCACGAGTTCCGCACCCCGCTCAGCACGATCATGAGCAGCGTGGACCTCATCGGGCGGCACACGGCCTCCCTGAACAACGAGAACGTCGAGCGCCACGTGGCCCGCATCCGCTCGAAGGTGCGCGAGATGACCGCCATGCTCAACGAGTTCCTGTCGCTGGAACGGATCGAGCAGGGCCACGTGGTCTTCAGTCCCGCCTCGCTGGATGTGGTGCATCTGTGCATCGAACTGATCGAGGAACTGCGTTCGCTGGCCAAACCGGGCCAGGCGATCGACTACGACCACCAGGGCGGGGACCGCACTGTGACCCTGGACCGCCAGATGCTCACCAACGTGATCGCCAACCTGGTGATCAACGCGGTGAAGTACTCCCCGGAAGGAAGGCACGTGGGCCTGCGATCGGCCATCGCGGACGGGCGGCTCACCGTGACCGTGAAGGACGAGGGCATCGGGATCCCGGCCGAGGACCAGCAGCACCTGTTCGAACGCTTCTTTCGCGGCAGCAACGCCACCACCGTGCAGGGCACCGGCCTGGGGCTGAACATCGTGAAGCGCTATCTTGATCTGATGGGCGGAACGATCGGCTTCACCAGCGAACCGGGCAACACGCTTTTCACCGTCGAATTACCACAGCACCTGAACGCCACGCCATGAAGACGATCTTGATCATCGAGGACGACGCGGACATGCGGGAGAACACCGCCGAGATCCTGGAGCTCGCCAGCTACCGCGTGCTCAAGGCGGAGAACGGCCGGCGCGGCGTGGACATCGCCCGCAAGGAACTCCCCGACCTGGTGCTTTGCGACATCATGATGCCCGAACTCGATGGCTTCGGCGTGCTGCACCTCCTGGGCAGGAACCCCGCCACGGCCGAGATCCCCCTGATCTTCCTCAGCGCCAAAGCCGAGCGGTCCGATGTGCGCAAGGGGATGGAACTGGGCGCCGACGACTACCTGACCAAGCCCTTCGAGGAAAGCGAACTGCTCAACGCCATCGAAGGTCGCCTGAAGCGCAGCGACCTGTTCCGCAAGGGGTTCGACGCCAGCTACGACGGACTGAACCGCTTCATGGACCAGGCGCGCGGGCTCGACGCGCTGAGGGACATCAGCCGCGACCGCAAGACCCGCAAGATCATCAAGAAGGAGATGCTCTTCCACGAGGGCGACGAACTGCGCAGCGTCCCCTACATCGTGCAGGGCAAGCTCCGCACCTTCAAGATCAACAACGATGGAAAGGAACTGGTCACCGGCCTGCACGGCAGCGGGGAGTTCATCGGGTACATGGGCCTGCTGGAGAACGGCCGGGCCATGGAGAGCGCCGAGGCCCTGGAGGACATGGAGGTCGCGCTGATCCCCCGCGAGGACCTGCTGGCCCTGCTCTACCGGGACCGCGACGTGAGCATCCGCTTCATCAAGATGCTCGCCCACGACGTGAAGGAGAAGGAGCAGCACCTGCTGCAGCTCGCCTACGCCAGCGTGCGCCAGCGCGTGGCGCAGGCGCTGCTGCGCGTGCATGAGCGGTTCTCCGCCGGCAAGGCCGACGGCCTCGGCGTGCGCATCAGCCGCGAAGACCTGGCCAGCATCGTGGGCACGGCGACGGAGTCCTTGATCCGCTGCCTCACCGACCTGAAGGATGAAGGCTTGATCGACACGCGCGGCCGGGAGATCCGCATCACCGACAAGGTGCGGCTGGAAAAACTGGCCACGGGCTGACCCTGTCGCGCCGGATCCGCACGAACCTTCCACCGCCCGACCTTCCCATCACATCCAGACACCGACACATCATCCACCGACCATGAGATCCATCGCTTTCCCACCCGCCATCGTGTTCGCGCTCGCCACGGGCGGCTGCACCGCCCAGAGCACGGATGTGGTGGATACGCCCACCCTCCAGGCTGAACTGGCCCGGGGCGGCGTGCAGCTTGTCGACGTGCGCACGCCCCAAGAATGGTCCACCGGCCATATCGAAGGGGCCCTCCACATCGACTGGTTCAGCGATGGCTTCGCGGAGGAAGCGGCCGGTCTCGACCGGGAGAGACCGGTGCGGCTGTATTGCGCCGCGGGCGGCCGGAGCGCCGAAGCGCGTGAGATGCTCCGCGGGATGCAGTTCAAGGATGTGAAGGACCTCGATGGCGGCATCGAGGCCTGGAAGGAGGCCGGCGCCCCCGTCGTGCGTTGAGGGGATCGGCGCCCAAGATCGCCGCCGAAGGGCACGGCCTCCGTTCCTTCCAGGGGGCCGAAGCGCGGGAGCGCGCGTTTCATGGCGCGCCGCCATCCCGCCAGCGCAACGTGGCGGCGAAATGCCTCACGTCTTCGCGGATCCGCTCCGTCACCGGAGCCAGTGAATCGGCGTTGGGCGGCGCGTTGAAGTAGAGCGCGCCATAGAGGAAATGCGCGGTGCTGTCGGTCAGGTAGAAGACCAGGGGGCTGGCCACGTCGCCATCCACGTCGAAGAGGGTGCCGTACACTCGGGCGGTGTCGCGCAGGACATGTTCGCTTTCGATCCGCGTGGCCATCGCCTCGTGCTTGCTCTTGAAGTCGTGCGCTTCGCCGATCAGCCGGGCCAACTGGTCATCCACGGGCTTGTAGGTGAGGTGGACCGTGGCCCGCTGTCCGGGGAAGCGCATGTTGAACCAGCACGACCCCTCCTGCGATGCGGCGGGTTCCATGCGCGCGTAGGCCGGGACTTCGGCGGTGAAGGGGCAGTCGGGCGCCCAGGGTGCGTAGGCTTTCGCGGGCAGATCGAGCCGCAACCAGCCCCTGGGTCTGGGCACCGGATCGCCGCCACAGCCGGCCAGGACGAAGGCAAGCACCGCGAGTTCCATCGTGGCGGCGGCCCGGCCGGTGCGAACGAAGGTCATGGTCTCCTGGTCGGTCCTCAGCTTTTCACCGCTTCGCGTTCCTGCACCTTCACCCTGCGCACGCGCTTTTCATCGGACGATTCCACGATGAACGAATAGTTGCGCAGATCCACGCGCTCGCCTTTGAGCGGGATGCGGCCGGTGAGTTCCAGGATGAAACCGCCCAGCGTTCCGCTCTCGCCCTTGTTCTCCTCGAACAGGCGGCCGTCGGTGCCCAGCACGCGGTACACGTCGGCCAGCGGCGCGCGGCCCTCGAACACCCAGGTGTGATCGTCGAGCTTGCTGTACAGCAGGTCCTCGTCGTCGAACTCGTCGGTGATGTCGCCCACGATCTCCTCGATCACGTCCTCCAGGGTGATGATGCCGCTGGTGCCGCCGTACTCGTCGACCACCACGGCGAGGTGCATCTTCTTCACCTGGAACTCGCGCAGCAGGTCGTCCAGCTTCTTGGTCTCGGGAACGAAGTAGGGCTCGCGCAGCAGCGTCTTCCAATCCATGTCGGGCTTGTCGATGTGCGGCAGCACGTCCTTGATGTGCAGCACGCCAACCACCCGGTCGGGCGACCCATCGTACACCGGCACGCGCGAAAAGCCGCTTTCGATGATGGCCGCGAGCAGTTCATGGAAGGCCAGTTCGCTGTCCAGGGCGGCCATTTCGGTGCGGGGGCGCATCACCTGCGCCACCTCGATGTTGCCGAACTTGACGATGCCGCGCAGGATCTTCTGCTCCTCGACCGTGGTGCTCGCATCCTTGTGGGTGAGGTCCAGCGCATGGCCCAGGGCATCGACGCTGATGCCGCCCGTCGCGCGCTTCTTGAACCGCTTCTCGATGATGGAGGTGCTGCGGATCAGCGCCTCGTTCACCGGGCCCCAGAACCAGCGCAGGGCCACCAGCGGGCCGCTCATCAACTGCGCCACCTGCATGGCGTGCGTGGTGGCGTACACCTTGGGCAGCACCTCGCCCAGCAACAGGATGATCGCCGTGACGGCGATCACCTGGATGGCGAAGACGACATAGTCCGGGAGGGTCTCCAGGTCGAACAGGCCCTTGATGGCGATGGTGCTGAGGATCACCGTGCCCACGTTCACGAAGTTGTTCATCACCAGGATGGTGGCCAGCAGGCGGCGCGGGCGCGCGAGCAGGTCCAGCACCCGCCGGCCGCTGTGGCCGCCGCGTTCCTTCAGGTCGCGCAGTTGGGTGGGGGTCAGGGAGAACAGGGCCACCTCGCTGGCGCTCATGGCCGCGGAACACACCAGGCACGCCGCGATCACCACCAGTGCGATGATCGTCAGGGCATCCACGCGGAGCGAAAATGAAAGGGAGCGGTCCTGAAGAGGTGCCCGTCGACGGGGGTGAGCGGTGCGGTCAAGGATATCGTCGCTGGTCCATCGGCCCGCCGTTGCACCGTTCAGAAGGGAAGGTCATCCATCTCATCGGGCTCGTTGGCCGCCACCGCCGCGGTGGAACCCGCCTGCCCGCTGTTCTCCACGTTGCGGCGGGCGCTCAGGTCGCCCTCCGTCGCCGATCGACCGGGCTGGGCTCCGGCGCGATCGAGCATCTGCATCTCGTCGGCCTGGATCTCCGTGGTGTAGCGCGTGTTGCCGTCCTTGTCCTGCCACTGCCGGTTGCGCAGCTTGCCCTCCACGTACACCTTGCTGCCTTTGCGGAGGTATTTCTCGCACACCTCGGCCAGCCCCCGCCAGGCCACCACGTTGTGCCACTCGGTCTGTTCGCGCTTCTCCCCGGTGGTCTTGTCCTTGAAGGTCTCGCTGGTGGCGATGCGGAAGTTGGCCACGGGGATCCCGCTGGGCAGGTGCCGCACTTCGGGATCGGCGCCCAGGTTGCCGATCAGGATCACTTTGTTCACGCCGCTCATGCATCGGGGGGTGTTGGGAGGCCGAAGATAGCCGGAGCGCGCCCCATGGGTCACGGCGCGATCACGCCATGGAGCAGCCGTTCCATCAGCCGGTGCGTGGGCAGAGCGGTGATCCGCGCGCGTCGCACCGACCGCCAGATGCCGGGCGCGCCTGGCCCCACGCCGCCTTCCACCTTCCAAAGCGATGCGATGATCCGCTGGTGGGTGAGGACATGACGGATCGGCCCGACCACCCTGCGCAGGGTGGGCTTGCCGCCACCGGCTCCCAGGATCCGTTCAAGCTCGCGGCTCAGGCCGGCGGCGGTGGTGCGGCCGCGCGTTTCGATCAACGGCAGTTCATGCAGGCCGCTCCAGATGTCACCCGTCCCGCGGCAGGTCATACGGATCCGCCCGCCGCGTTCCAGCCAGAGGTAGTTGAAGTGCCGGGTCCTCACCTTTTTTTTCGCCGCCTTCGCCGGCAGCGCCCCGATGCGCGCTTCCATATGGGCCACGCACCGTGAGCGCACCGGGCAGGCGCCGCAGTCCGGATCGCGTGGCGTGCAGACCGTGGCCCCCAGTTCCATCACCGCCTGGTTGTGATCGCCCGGGCGCCCGTGATCGAGCAGCGATGCGGCCAGCTCGCGGAATTTCCTTCGGCCTTCAGCGCCGTCGATCGGAAGCGATTCGCCGAAAATGCGGGCCAGGACGCGATAGACGTTCCCGTCCACCACCGCATGCGGCCGGTCGAACGCGATCGATGCGATGGCTGCGGCGGTGTATTCGCCGACGCCCTTCAGCCTCAGGAGTTGGTCGTGATCACGCGGCAGGGTCCCTCCATGCCCTTGCATGACCTGCTTCGCCGCGGCGTGCAGGTTGCGCGCCCTGCCGTAGTAACCCAGGCCCTGCCAGAGTTTGAGCACCTGATCTTCCCTGGCCCGTGCCAGATGTCTGATCGTGGGGAATCGAGCGATGAAGCGTTCATAATACGCCAGCCCCTGATCCACCCGGGTCTGCTGCAGGATCACCTCGCTGATCCAGATGCGATAGGGGTCGGCGGTGCGGCGCCAAGGCAGCTCGCGACGATGGGCATCGTACCATGGCAATAGGGCCCTGGAGAACCACGAACGTGCTGGCATTCAGCGGCAAAGTTCGATCCCGGAAGGGTTCGGCCTATCTTCGCGCCCGCATCTGCGGTCGGTGACAGGCTGATATGATGCGGAGGAGACCACTGAACGGACCAGCAAAGAAAGCATGACCAAATCGGACCTTGTCGCACGGATCGCACGCAAAACGGGCATTGAACGGGAAGTCGTGCTCACCGCCGTCGAAGCGCTGATGGAGGAGGTGAAAGGCGCTATCCTTTCGGGCGAAGCCGTACACCTGCGTGGCTTCGGGAGCTTCATCGTGAAGCACCGGGCGCAGAAGACCGGGCGGCTGATGCCGCAGAACACGCCGATCATCATTCCCGCGCACGATCACCCCGGCTTCAAGCCCGCGGAGCAGTGGGTGGAGCGGATGAAGAAGCGCGACACCCCCCCGGCCTGAGCGGCATGAGCGGCTTCAAGCCCTCCCATTGGATGATGCTCGCGGGGGCGGTGGCCGTCACCGTTCTGTTGATGCTCGCACCCCGCACCCCCCAAGGCGTCGCGGAGGAGAACGCGGCGCGGGCGGCATCAGCCCGGGTGAGCGAGGATCCGAACAGCGGGAGCACCCCGCGCGTGGCGGGCGCCGGGGCATTGAGCACCGACCCGGAAGTGAACGCCCTGCTGGAAAAGCTCAACTCGGGTGGCGCGCCGATGCAGGCCATCCTGGAGCTGCGCACCTTCGCCGACGAGCACCCCGACAACGTGGAAGCCCAGTGGCACCTGGGTCTGTTCAGCTGGCAGACCGGACAGTACGACAAGGCCATGGAGCGGTTCAAGAAGGTGGTGGCCCTGGATCCCGTGGGCCACGCCGATGCCTACGCATGGCTCGGCAGGGCCTACGCGGCCATCGACAGCACCGAGCAGGCGATCGCCGCCTACGAACATTTCAAGACCTCCAGCAACGATCCGGAGCTGATCCATGCGGTGGACAGTCTCCTTCAACAACTCAAACAACACTGATCATGCCCAGCGGCAAGAAGCGGAAGCGCCACAAGATGGCCACCCACAAGCGCAAGAAGCGCCTGCGCAAGAACCGTCACAAGAAGAAGAACCGGTAACACGGTCATCCGTTCCGGAACGCGGTGCCGCTGGAGCGGCCCGCGTCCGGCCACGGACAAGCCGCGTACGCCTCGCGCGTGCGCGACGCCATCCCATCCATCGTGAGCGTAGACCTCATCATCCGTTCCTCGCCCGGCGAAGTATCCATCGCCCTGCTGAAGGACAAGCTGCTCGCCGAACTGCACCGGGAGAAGACCGAGCGCGGCTTCACCGTGGGCGATGTGTACCTGGCCAGGGTGCGCAAGGTCGCCCCGGGCCTCAATGCGGCCTTCGTGGACGTGGGCCACGAGCGCGACGCCTTCCTGCACTACTTCGACCTGGGCCCGCAGTACCGCAACAGCTACAAGTTCGCCAAGGGCTCGGTGAGCGGCAGCATCAAGAGCTCGCTGCTGGAGCAGTGGAAGCTCGACGGGGACATCAACAAGAACGGCAAGATGAGCGAGGTGATCAGCGCCAGCCAGAGCATCCTGGTGCAGATCGCCAAGGAGCCCATCTCCAGCAAGGGCCCGCGCCTCACCGCCGAGGTCACCCTCGCCGGCCGCTACATGGTGCTGGTGCCCTTCATCAACAAGATCAGCATCAGCGCGCGGATCAAGGATGAGGAGGAGCGCGACCGCCTGCGCAAGATGATGCTGGCCGTGAAGCCCCCCAACTTCGGGCTCATCATCCGCACCAACGCGGAGAAGAAGGGGCAGGCCGAACTGGAGGCCGACCTGAAGGACCTGCTCCAGCGCTGGGACGTGCTCTTCCGCAACCTGCACAACGCGCTGCCGCCCAAGCGCGTGCTGGGCGAGATCGACCGCACCAGCGCCGTGCTGCGCGACGTGCTGAACAAGGATTTCACCGGCATCCATGTGAACGATGAGCTGCTCGCCGAGGAGATCACCCAGACGCTGGAGAAGATCGCCCCGGAGAAGAAGGGCATCGTGCGCCACTTCAAGGGCAAGACCGACATCTTCGACGCCTTCAACGTCAACAAGCAGATCAAGCAGGCCTTCGGCAAGCAGGTGATCCTGCCCAGCGGCGCCTACCTGGTGGTGGAGAAGACCGAGGCCATGCACGTGATCGACGTGAACAGCGGCGGGCGCAAGGGCGGCCAGCACGACCAGGAGAAGAACGCGCTGGACACCAACCTCGAGGCGGCGAAGGAGGTCGCGCGCCTGCTGCGCCTGCGCGATATGGGCGGCATCATCGCCATCGACTTCATCGACCTCTACGAGCCGGAGAACCGCCGCGCCCTGCAGAAGGCGCTGAAGGACGCCATGGCCGACGACAAGGCCAAGCACTACATCCTGCCGCCCAGCCGCTTCGGGGTGATCGAGATGACGCGCCAGCGCGTGCGGCCGGAGACCGAGATCGACACGAGCGAAAGCTGCCCCACCTGCGGCGGCACCGGCGAGGTGAAGGCCCCCGTGCTGATCATCGACGAGATCGAGAACGCGCTGCACTACCTGCACGGCGAGAAAGGCATGAGCGGGCTCACCCTCAAGGTCCATCCCTTCGTGCATGCCTACCTCACGCGCGGCTGGCCCAGCGTGCGCATGCGCTGGTGGTGGCGGTGGAAGAAGGGCGTGAAGGTGGTGCCGGAGGGCGCCCTGCAATACCTGGACTACTCCGTCGAGGACGCGCAGGGCAACGAGGTGCCGCTGTAGCGGGCGACGATCTTCGCCATGATGGTCGATCCAGCCCGTGCATTGGCGAAAGCCCGCGCTCTATGCGCGAAGCAGGAGCGCTGCCGGTCGGATCTGTTCGTCAGGCTGCTTTCATGGGGCCTTGATGAAGAGAACACGGAGAAGATCATCGCCCGACTGGTCAAGGACGGCTTCCTGAACGAGTCACGCTTCGCGGAGCATTACGCCGTGAGCAAATTCAGGCAGAAGGGCTGGGGTAGGGTGAAGATCCGCCACGCCTTGAAGGAGAAGCGGATCGGAGACGCGGACATCACGGCGGGCATCAAGGCGATCGATGAACAGGAGTACCGATCGGCGCTCCGGGCATTGGTGAAGAAAGCCTGGACGCGGAAAAAGGGCCTGGAACGGGAGGTGAGGGAACAGCGCGTGGTCCACTACCTCACGGGCCGTGGCTTCGAGGCCGACCTGATCCGGGAAGCGCTGCGCACCTGAGGCGTACTTTCGCCGCTTCGTCCGCCGAAGCCAGCGAAGGCGGAGCGTCTTTCATGGTCACCCAATACCAGTACGACGAACTCGCACGGCGCCTCACCGCGCTGCACGGCTTCCTGGCCATCGACGACAAGATCGGCCAGGCGCAGGAAGAGGAGAAGCACACCCACGACCCCGCCTTCTGGAACGACCAGAAGAAGGCGCAGGCCACGATGAAGAAGATCAAGGACCTGAAGCGCTGGGTGGAGCTATACAACGAGGTGAAACGCGAGGTGGACGACGTGGGCGTGATGCTCGAGTTCCTCAAGGCGAAGGAGGTGAAGGAGGAGGAGGTCGAGGCGCAGTACGGGAAGGCCGAACACGTGCTGGAGGAGCTTGAGTTCAAGAACATGCTCAGCGCGGAGGAGGATCCCCTGAGCGCCGTGGTGCAGATCACCAGCGGCGCCGGCGGCACCGAGAGCTGCGACTGGGCGCTGATGCTCCTGCGCATGTACCGGATGTGGGCCGACCGCAGCGGCTACAAGGTGCGGGTGCTCGACTACCAGGACGGCGAGGTGGCGGGCATCAAGCAGGCCACCATGGAGGTGGACGGCGAGTTCGCCTTCGGCATGTTGAAAGGGGAGAACGGCGTGCATCGGCTGGTGCGCATCAGCCCCTACGACAGCAATGCCCGGCGCCACACCAGCTTCGTGAGCGTGTACGTGTACCCACTGGTGGACGAGAGCATCGAGATCGAGATCAATCCTTCGGACATCACCTGGGACACCTTCCGCAGCGGCGGCGCCGGCGGCCAGAACGTGAACAAGGTGGAGACCGGCGTGCGCCTGCGCCACGCACCCAGCGGCATCATCATCGAGAACACCGAGACGCGCAGCCAGCTGGAGAACAAGAACAAGGCGCTGCAATTGCTGAAGTCTCAACTGTACGAGGCCGAACTGGAACGGCGCCGCAGCAAGCGCAGCGAGATCGAGGCGGGCAAGAAGAAGATCGAGTGGGGCAGCCAGATCCGCAATTACGTGCTGCAGCCCTACAAGCTGGTGAAGGACGTGCGCACCGAGCACGAGACCAGCAGCGTGGACGACGTGCTGAACGGCCACATCGACGAGTTCCTCAAGGCCTATTTGATGATGCATGGACAGAGCCAGAAAGTTTGAGAGTTGGCAGTTGCCAGTTGGCAGTTGGCAGTTGCCCGACCGCACCCCACACAGTAGAACTGCGAACTGCCAACTGCAAATCGCCAACTCCGCTCCATGGACCACCGCATAGAAAAGGACACGATGGGCGAGGTGAAGGTGCCCGCCGACAAGTACTGGGGCGCGCAGACCGAGCGCAGCCGCAACAACTTCAAGATCGGCCCACCGGCCAGCATGCCGCTGGAGATCATCCGGGCCTTCGCCTACCTGAAGAAGGCCGCGGCGCTCACCAACCTCGATCTGGGGAAGCTTCCGAAGGAGAAGTGCGACCTGATCGCGAAGGTGTGCGACGAGATCCTCGACGGGAAGCTCGACGACCAGTTCCCCCTGGTGATCTGGCAGACGGGCAGCGGCACGCAGAGCAACATGAACCTGAACGAGGTGATCGCCTACCGCGCGCACGTGCTGCAGGGCGGCCGGCTCACCGATGAGCAGAAGGTGCTGAGCCCGAACGACGACGTGAACAAGAGCCAGAGCAGCAACGACACCTTTCCCACGGCGATGCACATCGCCGCCTACAAGCAGACGGTGGAGCTGACGATCCCGGGCGTGAAGAAGCTGCGCGATACGCTCGACAGGAAGGCGAAGGCCTTCGCCGGCATCGTGAAGACCGGCCGCACGCACTTCATGGATGCCACGCCGCTCACGCTGGGTCAGGAGATCAGCGGGTACGTCCAGCAGATCGACAATGGCGTCCGGGCCATCAACAATGCGCTGGAAATGGTCCGTGAACTGGCGCTCGGCGGCACGGCGGTGGGCACCGGACTGAACGCTCCCAAGGGCTATGCGGTGAAGGTCGCGGCGCGGATCGCCGCGCTCACGGGTCTGCCGTTCGTGAGCGCGCCCAACAAGTTCGAGGCCCTGGCCGCGCACGACGCCATGGTGGAGCTGAGCGGGGCGTTCAAACGCCTGGCGGTGTCCCTGATGAAGATCGCCAACGACATCCGCATCCTCAGCAGCGGTCCGCGCAGCGGCATCGGCGAGCTGATCATCCCCGACAACGAGCCGGGATCATCGATCATGCCGGGCAAGGTGAACCCCACCCAGCCGGAGGCGCTCACCATGGTCTGCGCCCAGGTGATCGGCAACGACGTGGCCGTGAGCGTGGGCGGCATGCAGGGCCATTTCGAGCTGAACGTCTTCAAGCCCCTGATCGCGGCGAACGTGCTGCTGAGCGGCCGCCTGCTGGGCGACGCCTGCGTGAGCTTCAACGAGAAATGCGCCGAGGGCATCCAGCCCAACGAGGAGGTGATCAAACACCACCTGAACAACTCGCTGATGCTGGTGACCAGCCTCAACCCGCACATCGGCTACTACAAGGCGGCGGAGATCGCCAAGAAGGCCCACAAGGAGGGCACCACGCTGAAGGCCGCCGCACTGGCACTGGGCCATGTCACCAGCGAGCAGTTCGACCAGTGGTGTGATCCGGGCAAGATGGTGAGCGAGGGCTGAGCGGCCCAGCCGGCGCCCCCGCCACGCGACCGCGCCCGACCCATCGACCAGGAGAGGGTGCCGGCCCGGGTCTGAGGATCGTCACATGCTTGGAAGAGGCCGGCCGGTAGGTTTGCCCTTTCAAGGAGTGAGGCGATGAACAGACATTTCCAGGTGGTGGTGGTCGGCGGGGGCAATGCCGGCCTCTCGGCCGCGGCGCACCTGCTGCTGAAGGACCGCCGGATCACGCTGGCCATCATCGAACCGTCGGCGAAGCATTACTACCAACCCGCCTGGACGCTCGTTGGTGGCGGGGCATTCGACATCCGGCGCACCGAGCGGAACGAAGCCGACTTCATCCCCAAGGGTGCCGAATGGATCAAGGACCGGGTGGTTTCCTTCCAGCCCGAGGAGAACACGGTGACAACGGGTGGTGGCGACCGGATCGGATACGACCAGTTGCTGGTGTGCCCCGGCATCCAACTGGACTGGGCGGCCATCAAGGGGCTGCCGGGGTGCCTGGGTCGCAACGGGGTCACGTCCAACTACAGTTTCAAGCATGCGCCCTACACCTGGGAGTTGATCCGCGGCCTGCGCAAGGGGCGCGCGCTCTTCCATGCGCCCAATACGCCGGTGAAGTGCGGTGGCGCTCCCCACAAGATCATGTACCTGGCCGCCGATCACTGGCGGCGGCAGGGGGTGCTCCGCGACATGGACATCCAGTATTGGAGCGGCGGCACCAGGCTCTTCGCCATCCCGCGCTACGAGAAGACCCTGCTGAAGGTGGTGGAACGCGGCGGGATCAAGCTCAACTTCTTCTGGAAGCTGGAGGAGATCGACGGTCCGGGCAGGCGCGCGCGCTTCACCGGGCTGGGAGAGCGCAACAAGGGCGAGGAACGCTGGGTGGAGTATGACATGCTCCACGTGACGCCGCCACAGAGCGCTCCCGACTTCATCAAGCACAGCCCGATCGCCAATGCGGCCGGTTGGGTGGACGTGGACAGACACACGCTGCGGCACGTGAGGCACCCCAACATCTGGAGCACGGGTGATGCGGCGGGTCTGCCCAACTCGAAGACCGGGGCCGCGATCCGCAAGCAAACCCCCGTGGTGGTGAAGAACATGATGGCGGCGATGAAGGGCGAACCACTCGCCGCGCACTATGATGGCTACTCCTCCTGTCCCATTGTTACCGGTTATGGCAGGCTGATGCTGGCGGAATTCGACTACGACAATCGGCCGCGGGAGACCTTCCCCTTCGATCAGAGCAAGGAGCGCTGGAGCATGTACCAGCTGAAGAAGCAGGTGCTGCCGCGCCTCTACTGGAATTTCATCCTGCGGGGCAAGGCGCAGGGGTGAGCGCGAGGGGCGGCCTTGATCAAGGTCGCGAGGCGACCCCGATCGCCTGCATCCGCGCGTGTCACATGTGGCGATGGATGAACTCCCGGCAGAACGCCTTGATCGTATCGCGCACCTTCCGGAACGCGTCCATGACCCGCGCCTCATCGCCCGTGGCCCTCGCCGGGTCCGGGAAGTCTTGGTGATGCATCCGCACCAGGGCCGGCAGCCACGGGCAGCGTTCGCGGGCGCTGTCGCACACGGTGATCACGTGATCGAACCGGGTGTTCCTGTACTCGTCCACGTGGTTGCTCGTGTGGTCGCTGATATCGATGCGATCCTCCTTCATCACCGCGATGGCGCGCGGGTCCACGCCATGCGGCTCCAGACCTGCGCTGAACACCTCGGCGCGTGGCCCGGCGAAGTGCCGCAGGTAGCCGTGGGCCATCTGGCTGCGGCAGCTGTTGCCGGTGCAGAGCACCAGGATGCGCACGGGGTCCATATGGCCTTCGGCGAGGGTGGACGGTTCAACAGCAGGTGCTCCCGCTGCCGCAGCAGGCGGCCTTCAACCCGGCCTTCTCCGCCTTCACGGCGGGCTTGGCGGCGGTGACCGTGATGCTGAAGATGCCCACGCCGCTCGCCTTGAACGCGGCCAGGTCCGCTTCGCTCACGTGGTTCCGCAGGATGTCGTCGGGCACCGTGATGGGCTTGCGCTGGCGCACGCTCACCTGCTCGAAGCCCAGGTCATGGATGATGCCGAGGTAGTCGCCCTCCTGGAGCGCCCCGCTCACGCAACCGGCGTACATCTCGGCATCCTTCCGGAGGCTGGCGGGCAGTTCGCCGTGCAGCACCACGTCGCTGATGCTGAAGTGGCCCCCCGGCTTCAGCACGCGAAGCACCTCGCCGAAGGCCTTGCGTTTGTCGGGCACCAGATTGAGCACGCAATTGCTCACCACCACGTCCACGATGTTGCTGGTGAGCGGCAGTGCCTCGATGTCGCCCTGCCGGAACTCCACGTTCTGGTAGCCGAGCTGCTTCGCGTTCTCTTTCGCCTTGGCCACCATCTCCGGGGTGAAGTCCACGCCGATCACACGGCCGTCCTCACCGGTCTCGTGGCGCGCTACGAAGCAGTCGTTGCCTGCACCGCTGCCCAGGTCGAGCACGGTATCGCCCTTCTTGATGCCCGCGAACTGCGTGGGCAACCCGCAGCCGAGGCCGAGGTCCGCCTCGGGGTTGTAGCCTTCCACCCGGGTGTAGTCGTCGGTCATGATGTTGTACACCTCGGTGCTGCAGCCGCCTGCGCCGCAGCAGCTGCTCGCGTTGGTGTCCTTGTCCTGTCCGGCGATCTCCGCGTACCTGGCGCGGACCATGTCCTTGGTTGCTTGTGCGGTGTTCATTGTTGGTCGGTTGTTGTGGCGCGTCATGATGCGCCCGTACACTAGCAGCAGTTGTTGCCCACTTTCGTGAGCAGTTTGTCCATGTCCTTCTTCAAGGCGCTCCAGCCCTTGGGGTCGATGCAGTAGCAGATGCGGGTGCCCTCGATGGCCCCCCTGATCAGCCCGGCGTTCTTCAACTCCCACAGGTGCTGGCTGATGGTGGCCTGGGCCAGGCCCAGTTCCTCCACGAGGGAGCCGTTCACGCAGGTGCCGCGCCTGGCGAGCAGGTGCAGGATGGCGATCCTCGCGGGGTGGCCCAGCACCCGGGCCAGCGCGGCCAGGCGGTTCTGTTCGGCGGTGAAGAGCTCGGTCCTGACGATGCCCATGGGTGGTCGGAGGGCGCAAGAATACTATATCACAACATCGCAATAATACGATGATAAGCGGATGCTTGGGATCCCGACGCCTCCCCGGCGTGCCGCGCCGTCACCCGTTCGCCGCGTTCACCGCGGTCCACGCCCCCCCGTTCACCGCGTCGTACCCATGGCGCCGCAGGATGCCTGCCGCCATGCGGCTGCGGGCGCCGCTGCGGCAGCAGGTGATCACCGGCCTGGCGCGGTCCAGCTCCTTCAGCCGCCCTTCAAGGCGGTCGAGCGGGATGTTGATGGATCCTTCCACGTGGCCCGCGCGGTACTCCTCCGGCGTGCGCACATCGACGACGATGGCGCCTTCCTTGATCTTCCGTCCGAGGTCCTCCTTGGGGCCGAGGCCGAACAATGTCCTGAGCATGTGCTTGTCGATCGGTTCGTTGGGGTGGTCCGGGTGATGTCGCGGCGAAGTTGGGAGGTCGCGACCTTGTGGTCCGTGACGGTCGTCACCAGGTGTCGCACCCGGCTGATCCGATGATGGTGCCCCCGCCCGTTGCGGGGCCGGCCGGCGTCACCGGTTCAGCATGCCGGGGCGGCGCTTTCCGCCAGCTTCACGCCGGTCTTCCGTATCGCGTTGAAGCCTCCCGCCACCTCGATCACGTTGTGGAAGCCGCGGGCCTTGAGCATGGAAACGGCCACCATGCTGCGGTAACCGGCCTGGCAGTGGATGTAGTTCGGCGTGGTGCTGCTCAGTTCCGCGAGGTGGTCGTTCAGGAACTGGAGCGATGCGAAGCGCGCACCTTCCACGTGCCCGGCGTCCCATTCCCCCTGTTTGCGCACGTCGAACACGTTCAAACCGCCGGCGTTCAGCCGGTGCGCGAATTCCTCCGCGCTGATGCTCTCGATCCGATCGATCTCCCGGCCATCCCCGATCCAGGCCGCGATGCCGCCGTCAAGGAAGCCGCGCACGTTGTCGTAGCCCACGCGGGCGAGCCGTGTCACGACCTCCTCCTGGGTGCCTTCATCGCACACCACCACCAGCGGGTGTTTCACGTCGGGGATCATGGTGCCCACCCAGGGCGCGAGATCGCCCCTCAGTCCGATGTTGATGCTGCGCGGGATGAAACCGTCCTTGAAGGTCCGTGCATTGCGTGTGTCGAGCACCAGGGCGCCTTCATTGATCACGGCGGCCTCGATCGCGGCCGGTGACAATGGGCGGAGGCCTTGCTCCTTCACCGCATCGAGGCTGGGTATGGCGCCCCTGTTCATCGCCACGTTCTGCGGGAAGTAGGCGGGCGGGGGTATGATGCCGTCGGTAACCTCCCGGATGAACTGCTCTTTCGTCGTGGCGCGCAGGGCGTAGTTCACGGTTTTCTGGCGGCCCAGCGTGTCGAAGGTCTCCCTGCTCATGTTCTTGCCGCAGGCGCTGCCGGCGCCATGCGCGGGGTACACGATCACGTGGTCGGGCAGCGGCATGATCTTGCCGTGCAGGCTTTCGAAGAGGTGCCCCGCCAGATCCTCCTTCGTGAGCGAGCCTGCCTTTTGCGCCAGGTCGGGACGGCCCACGTCGCCGATGAAGAGCGTGTCGCCCGTGTAGATGCTGTGCGGCCTGCCATGCTCGTCGATCAGCAGGTAGCAGGAACTTTCCATCGTGTGACCCGGCGTGTGCAGCACCTTGATCGTCACCCTGCCGAGCTTGAGTTCCTCGCCGTCCCTGGCCACGTGCGCCTTGAACGCGGGATCGGCGTTCGGCCCATAGACGATGACGGCGCCCGTCTTTCCGGCAAGGTCGAGATGGCCGCTCACGAAATCCGCGTGGAAGTGGGTCTCCAGCACGTACTTGATCCTCGCTCCCCGCGCCTTCGCCCGTTCGATGTACGGGGCGGTTTCGCGCAGGGGGTCGATGATGGCCGCTTCGCCCTCGCTCTCGATGTAGTAGGCACCCTGCGCCAGGCAGCCCGTGTAGATCTGTTCGACCTTCATGGCCGCGAAGATCGCGCGTCGGGGGATCGCCGCGGAGCCCTCCTCAAGGCCGCCAAAGCTCCCGTGCGATGATGGCCGCCCCCAGCACCAGGACCGACCAGCCGAAGCCCCTTTTTAACTGGGTGTTCTCCAACCGGCGTGCGAAGCGGGTCCCGGCGAGGATGCCGGCCGCCGCGACGCCCAGGAACAGCAGGAGGAAGGACCAGTCGAAGTGCGTTCCACGCAGGAGATCGCCCACGAAGCCGATCAGGCTCTTGCCGGCGATGATCACCAGCGAGGTGCCCACCGCCTGCTTCATCGGCAGGCGGGCCAGCAGCACCAGGGCGGGGATGATGAGGAACCCTCCGCCCGCGCCGACCAGTCCCGTGAGCACGCCCACCACCGCGCCATCCACCACGGCCAGCACCGGATGCCGCGATCCCTTGTTCTCGCCAAGCGTCGGCGAGCGCAGCATCGTCCACGCCGCGGCGATCATCAGCAGGGAGAAGAGCAGGAGAATGACCGTGCCTTTGGTGAGGGTGAAGGACCCGAAGCGCCACGCCTCGGGCAACCAGGGGATCAGCCAGGCACGCGTGGCGAAGACCGCCGCGATGGAGGGGATGCCGAACAACCAGGTCGAGGGCCAGTGTACGTTGCCCATCCGCAGGTGGCTCGCGCTTCCGATGGCAGCGGTGCCGCCCACGATGAATAGCGAGCAGGCGGTGGCCGGGACCGGCTCCATGCCGAAGAGGTAGACCAGGATGGGCACGGTGAGGATCGAGCCGCCACCGCCGATGGCGCCCAGGAGCAGGCCCATGATGAAGGCTCCGACGTAGCCGGCGATCTCCATCAAAGCGAATTGATCAGGACCTGTCCGAACACCTCCGCCTGGTAGCGGCGGATGCCGGGGATGGTGCGCAGGTCATCGGGCGTGCGCGGCAGGCGGCGCGCGATCTCCATGAGGTATTGGTTGGCGCACACCACGCCCGGGGGCAGGTCGTGTTCCTTCATCAAGGTCCCGCGTGCCGCGCGCAGCCGGTCCATCCGCGCGTCGAATTCGGGGTCGCGTAGATGCCGCTTGGGCCGCTCCAGCCGCGGCCACTGGTCTTTCGGCAGCGAGCGCCCGCGTTCGATCGCCTCCATGATCCGACGGCCGTTCTGCGCGAGGGTGCGTTCACCGATGCCTTTGCGGGTGGCAAGCGCGTGTGGATCGGCGGGGGGATCCACCGCCAGCGCGATCATCACCTCGTTGTTCAGCATCATGAAGGGCGCGCGGTCCAGCCGTTCGGCCAGCTGTTCCCGCCAGGCGTGCAGTTCGCGCAGCACCGCCAGTTGATGAGGCTTCAGCAGCTTGGCGCCCTTGATCTTCAGGAAGCCGGGCTCGTTGTTCTCCTCCGCCTCGAAAGGGATCGACACCAGCAGCGCGAATTCCTCCTTCGCCCATTCCATGCGCCCGCGCTCGGTGAGCTTCTGCAGCAGCTTCCCGCGCAGCTCCAGCAGATGCGCGGTGTCCTTGGCCGCGTAGTCCAGCATGGGTCGGGGCAGCGGCCGCATGCTCCAGTCGGCCTTCTGGAATTTCTTGTCGAGCTTCTCGCCGAAATACTTCTCCAGCATGCCCGCGAGCGAAAGCTGCGGTTCGTTCAGCAGTTCAGCGGCCACGAAGGTGTCGAAGACGCGCGCCGCCCGAAAGCCGTAGTTGCGCTTGAACATGCGCAGGTCATAGTCCGCGTCGTGGATCACCAGTTCACGGGCCGGGTCGGCCATGAACCCGCCGATGGGGGAGAGGTCGCCGATCACGAAGGGGTCCACCAGCCAGGTCCGGTCGCGCGTGCTCAGCTGGATCAGACAGATGCGCTCGTGGTAGCGGTGGAAGCCGGTGGCCTCGGTGTCCAGCGCAATGGCAGGCTCGCCCTTGATGCGGTCGATAAGCTCCGCCAGGTCCTCTGGCTTGGTGAGCAGGGGGGCGGCGGACACGGTGCAAATGAACGGGAACGCCCGTTCACGCCCGCTGGAGCAGGAAGCTGCGCATGCTGATGCTGCCCATCTCCAGCCCCGCGTAGATCTCGCTCAACTGGTCCGACTTGTCGCGAACACCAACGGTGTACAAGAGCGGCAGGTAATGGTCGTTGGTGGGATGCGCCATGCGCGCGACCGCCCCGAGCTTCTCATAGTCCACCAGGGCCTGATGGTCCCCGCTGGCCACGTTCTCCTTCACGAAGCGGTCGAATTCGATGTTCCAGTCATAGGGCGCGGGATCGCTCTCGTTCCACTTCACGCGCCCCAGGTTATGCACGATGTTGCCGCTGCCAATGATCATCACGCCCTTGTCGCGCAGCGCGCGCAGCTCCTGCGCCAGCGCGTAGTGGTAGGCCGTCGACTTTCCCCAGTCGATGCTCAGTTGGAACACAGGAATATCCGCCTTCGGGAAGATGTGCTTGAGGATGGTCCACGCCCCATGGTCCAACCCCATCTCGTGGTCCTCGTGCACCTTCACCGAGGTCACGTTCGCCACCACCTCCTTCGCTTTGCCCGGTGCTCCCGGTGCGCGGTACTGCACCTGGAACAGCTCATCGGGAAAGCCGCCGAAATCGTGGATCGTCTCCGGGTCGGGGTTGGTGCTCACATAGCTGCCGCCCTGGGTGAGCCAGTGGGCGCTCACCACCAGCACCGCCTGCGGCCGCTCGATCTTCTCGCCGAGCACGCGCAGGGATCGTGTGAAGGCATTGTCCAGAAGCGCGTTCATCGGGTTGCCATGGCCGATGAAGAGCGCCGGCATGCGCTCGCTGTTGGCGTTCTCCCGTGCCTTATCGAGGAAGGAACCGGCTTGGATCATCGCGGTGCCTCCGCCGGCCGCGGCCAATAGGCCGATGAAATGCCGGCGTTGCATGGCGCAAAACTACCGGCAGCGGTGCGACGGACCCATGGGAACAGATGAAGCCTAGACGTACCGTTCCCCGCTTTCCCCCGTCACCTCCCCCACGATCTGCTTGATCTTCTGCTCGTCGCGCTGGCGGCAGACCAGCAGCACGTCGGGCGTGTTCACCACGATATAGTCCTCCAGCCCCTGCAATACGACGAGTCTTCCATCCTCGGTACGGATCACATTGCGTGAGGCGTCCATCAGCTTCACGCCATCGCCCACCACGGCGTTGCCGTTCGTGTCCTTGGGCAGGTGCGTGAAGAGCGACCCCCAGGTGCCCAGGTCGCTCCAGCCGAAGTCGCTCATCACGGTGAACACGTTCCCCGCCTTCTCCATCACGCCGTAATCAATGCTCACGTTCTCGCATTCCCCATAGGTTGCAGCGATGAAGGCCGCTTCCGCGGGAGTGCCGTACCTGCCGCGACCGGCCTCGAACCGGGCGCTCATGGCCGGCAGGTGTTCGCCGAACGCCTTGGTGATGCTCTTCAGGCTCCAGATGAAGATGCCGCTGTTCCAGAGGAAGTCGCCGCTTTCGATGAAGCGCTGGGCTGTCGCGTGGTCGGGTTTCTCGGTGAAGGTCTTCACGCGTTTCACACGGGGATGCGTGGTGCCGTCCCCTTGCTGGAACTGGATGTAACCGTAGCCGGTATCCGGTCGCGTGGGCACGATGCCGAGGGTGACCAGGTGATCGCCCGATGCGGCCTGTTCCACGGCCAGGCGGATGATCTCGTGGAACTCGGCCTCCTTCATCACCAGGTGATCGCTGGGCGCCACCACGATCATGGCATCGGGATCCTTCAGCGCGATGCGTTCATTGGCGTAGGCCACGCAGGGCGCGGTGTTGCGGCGCATCGGTTCCAGGATGATCTGGTCATCCCTCATCGCGGGCAGCTGCTCCTTCACCAGGTCGCGGTAGATCGCGCTGGTCACCACCAGGATGTTCTCCGGAGGGCACAGGGCGAGGAAGCGGTCGTAGGTCTGCTGGATCAGCGTGCGGCCCAGCCCCAGCACGTCGAGGAACTGCTTGGGCCTGGCGGTGCGGCTCATGGGCCAGAAGCGGCTGCCGATGCCCCCGGCCATGATCACGCAATAGAGGTGGTTGTTGGTCATCTGATCGCGAAGGTCGGACTACACCCGACACGGAGGGTATCAGGTCTCCCCTCCTGTTCCGAGGCCCCGCGAGGAATAGGAGGGGTTGGGGGTGGTGTGCGAAGGCTTGTGCGCTCGCGTCTTTGACCTGGGTCGGCTCTTCCTCGCTTCAACACTTGCCTGCCCTGCAGGAGTGAAATGCCTCTCGATCTCATCCAATACTCCCTCAAGGTCGTCGAGGATCGCCTTGTTATCGAAGCGTAGCACGCGAAGTCCACGGCGTTCCAACCATTCATCTCTCAGCCTGTCGTGCTCGTCGCTTCCCGGTTCATCATGTATGCCGCCATCGATCTCGATCACAAGCTTTTCATCGGGACAGTAGAAGTCAACAACGAAGGGCCCAAAACCATCCTGCCGACGGAACTTTCTGCCGCATAGTTTCTTGCCTTTGAGCTCGTTCCAAAGCACGGCTTCGCTGGCAGTTCCTTCATTGCGCAACTCCTTGCGAAAGTGTTTATGTTCCGTGAGGTTCCGGATTCGCTTCATGGGGTGTGTGAATGTAACCGGACCACCCCCAACCCCTCCTATGCAGCCTCGAAGACTCGGCGGCACAGGAGGGGAGACCTGACCCCGACCCCTCCTATGCAGCCTTGAAGACCCGGCGGCACAGGAGGGGAGACCTGACCCCCGACCCCTCCTATGCAGCCTCGAAGACCCGGCGGCACAGGAGGGGAGACCTGACCCCGACCCCTCCTATGCAGCCTTGAAGACCCGGCGGCACAGGAGGGAAGGCGATCCGGGCAAATGCGGTCGATCGATCTAAGCCGCGTCTCGTTTTCGCCGCGTCGTCGCGTCGTTGCGGTTCACCTCCCCCGTCTCCACTTCCACCGTCGGATCGATGAAGTAGGTCCTGCGGTCGTTCAGGCAGCGGCACTTGTATCGCTTGCGCATGCGCGGGCCTTTCACGAACAACCGGTCATTGAAGCGGAAGATCGTCCGCTCGCCGAGCTGCTCGAGCATGAGGCCGGGCGCGGGATCGTAACGGCGCAGCACGCGGATGAGGCGATGGTCGGTGCAGCTTGAGGCCGGGGCGTTGAGCATATGCCGGTGCAGCGCCACCAGCACGTCGGACGGGAACACCGACAGGCTCAGGAAGGGGCGCATCAGGCGGTGATAGACCTCCTTCCATGCCGGCCCGTGCGGATCGCGCCATTGGCGAAGCTTCGTCACGACTTCGAAGTGCGCGAACTCATGCACCAGCGTCACCAGGAAGGCGTACGGGTTCAGGTCGCCGTTCACGCTGATGCGGTGCAGCCTTCCGCCACGCGCGGCGCTGAAGTCGCCCAGCTTGCTGCGGCGCGGCCGGGCGATGCGCACCACCACGAGGTTCTCGCGCAACCAGGCGAGCACGACGGGATGGGCCGTCTCGGGCAGCCGTTCGCGAAGTGCGGCAAGATCAGTGGAGGATGACCGCCCGGGCATCGGCATGCGCTTCGTCTCCGACCGGCTGCACCGCGTTCCAGTGCGGGCAGTCGCAGCTTTTCTTCTTCTTCCTGCCGTGCGATGCGCCATAGCGCGGGCCGGAAGCGCAGCCGGAGAGGAGCACGCCAAGCACCAGCGCGACGCTGAAAGTCAGACCCTGGTGTTTCCAGCGGTGGGGCACGGGGCGAATGTAGAGGTGCCCCGCTCCCGCGTCCCGGACGATGAAGTCTATTTTCGGCCCGGCCCTGCATGCGCATCCTCTACCAGATCGGCCGTTACTTCCTGCTGCTGCGCGACGTGTTCAGCAAGCCCGAGCGGCTGGGCCTCTACCTGCGCCGCACGCTGGAGGAGATCGACCTGCTGGGTGTGCGCTCGGTGGGCATCGTGGCCCTGCTCAGCGTGTTCATGGGCGCGGTGATCACCATCCAGACCAGCTCCAACATCGATGCGGCCTGGATCCCCAGCTACGTGGTGGGCTTCACCGCGCGGCAGAGCGTGATCCTGGAGTTCAGCCCCACCATCATCAGCCTGATCCTGGCCGGCAAGGTGGGCAGCAACGTGGCCGCCGAGATCGGCACCATGCGCGTGAAGGAGCAGATCGATGCGCTGGACATCATGGGCGTGAACTCGGCGGGCTACCTGATCCTGCCCAAGATCGTGGCCGCCATGGTGATCAACCCCTTCGTGATCATCATCAGCATGTTCCTCGGGATCTTCGGCGGCTGGCTGGCCGGTGTGGGCACGGGCATCGTGAGCTCGGTGGATTACATCCAGGGCATCCAGTGGGATTTCGATCCCTTCACCGTCACCTATGCGCTGATCAAGACGGTGGTCTTCGCCTTCTTCATCGTGAGCATCTCCGCCTTCCACGGCTACTACACCCAGGGCGGGGCGCTGGAGGTGGGCCGCAGCAGCACCAAGGCGGTGGTCTTCAGCAGCATCGTGATCCTCATCGCCAACTACCTGCTCACCCAGCTGCTGTTGATATGATCGAGGTGCAGGGTCTCTCCAAGCGCTTCGGCGACCATCAGGTGCTGAGCGACATCAGCGCCGTGTTCGAGAAGGGCCGGGTGAACCAGGTGATCGGCCGCAGCGGCTCGGGCAAGAGCGTGCTGGCCAAATGCATCGTGGGCCTGCACGTGCCCGAGCAGGGCCGCGTGCTCTACGACGGCCGCTCCTTCCACGACCTGGACATCGAGCAGAAGCGCGAGGTGCGCCAGCAGATCGGCATGCTCTTCCAGAGCAGCGCGCTCTTCGACAGCATGACCGTGCTGGAGAACGTGATGTTCCCCCTGAAGATGTTCGCCACCATGAAGGAGAAGGAGATGCGCGACCGCGCGCGGTTCTGCCTGGAGCGCGTGAACATCACCGACAAGGACGCCCTCTTTCCCGCCGAGCTCAGCGGCGGCATGCAGAAGCGCGTGGGCATCGCCCGGGCCATCGCCGTCAACCCCCAGTACCTCTTCTGCGACGAGCCCAACAGCGGCCTGGACCCCCAGACGGCGATCCTGATCGACGACCTGATCAAGGAGCTCACCGACGAATACAAGACCACCACCATAGTGATCACCCACGACATGAACAGCGTGATGGAGACGGGGGAGAACATCCTGTTCATCCACGAGGGGCGCATGTGGTGGCGGGGAAGCCGCGAGGAACTGCTGCGGAGCGACAACACCGAACTCAACGAGTTCATCTTCGCGAGCGGCCTCATGCGCGAGGTGCGCAAGGGCCTGACCGGACAATGAGCCGGAAGAACGAAGGGCCGGATCGGCTGAACGATCCGCCCCTTCGCTTTTTGAGCGTACGGCTCAGCGCACCACCATCATGTTCATCACCAGCTGTCCGCGATCGCCGGCGATCACGCAGGCATACTGGCCGGGCACCAATTCGCCGGCGTCGTACGCGATGCGGTGCGTGCCCTGCGCCCTGGCACCGAGGTCCTGCGTGCCCACCACGCGGCCCATGGCGTCGATCACCCGCAGCTCAAGGCGGTCGGCGGCGCTTGAGGTGAAGGAGATCGTCACCTCCTCTGAAGCCGGGTTGGGCTGGATGAGCGCGTCGTGCAGCAGGTCATCGCCGGCTTCCTGCACCGACACCGGTCCCATGGACAGGTAGAGGCGCACCAAGGTGGCCAGGTTGCCGGTACCGACATACTGCGTCAGCGTGCCATCCGAGGCCGAGATGCCCCAAAGGCCGCCCCGGTTGATCGGGCCGCTCGTGGCCACGCGCACGTTCTCGGTGCCCAGGGTGTTGATGAAGGCGATGTATTCGTAGGCCGGGTCGAGGTCGGCGGGCACCGGCTCGGGCGATTCCGAGTCGCTGAAGGGGATGAAGAGCACGGTGGAATCGCCGGTGGCGTGCAGATGCCAGTCCTCCACTTCGAGCAGATCGCTCACGGCGATCAATTCCTGATCGACGCCGTCGTCGCGCCACAGTTCCACCTGCACCAGCGCACCAACGTCGCTGCCGGTCATCATGCTCACGCCGATGCCATAAGCCAGGCTGCCCGAAGGCACCATCTCGTATTTGTTGCCGATGCCTGAGTTGGTGCCACCCATGCTGATGTTGTAGAAGGTGCCGGTGGCCGGACCTCGGTCCGGTGTCATCTGGTCGTTGCCATCGGCCGGCGCCGGTCCGGTTACGGTGAAGCGGCGCGTGGCGATGTTGTCGCTCGGGTCGATGTCGGCCGAGTCGGCGCTCACCGAGTAGCTCACCTCGACCAGGCCCGGTGAACTGGGCGTCCAGCCGGTGTTGATGTAGAAGGAGTCCACTTCCGAGGCGGTCATCACCGCGATGGGCGAGCTGGCGAAGGTGCCCTGCGGCACCCCGTCCTGGGTGATGGTGGCTTCGATCACGATGTTGGTCTGGGCCGCGCCGCCGCTGTTCTGGAGGGCGGCGCCCACCACCACCGGCGCGGCCTGCTGCACCGGCAGCATGTGGTATTCCATGGAACGCACGCCCAGATCCATGTACGAGGCATCGGTCTGGGCGATGAAGCCCTGATCGATGGTCATGTCGTGGTCGGGCAGGGTCACGATGCGCATGTCGTCGATCATCCAGAAGTACACGCGGGCGTTCCACCCGATGCGGATGTACACGGTGGCCTGGTTCCCCGCCACGGCGCTGATGTTGAGTTCCACGAGGTCCACGTTCGCCGAGGCCGCATTGGCCACCACGCCGCCCTTCACGTCCCAGGTGGTCCAGGTCACCCCGTCGTTGCTCACTTGCACGTTCAGGGTGGGCGCGTTGTTGTAGCGGAAGTACTGCTCGAACTCCAGCTTCACCGCCGGGTAGCCCGTGAGGTCGATGGGCGTGGTGGTGAAGTAGGTGGCCAGGTACTGGTACTGGGTGCTGCTGGGCTGGCCGTAGGTCACGTTGTTGGCCGAGTCGTTGTCGGCGATGAGGAAACCGTCGCCCGCGGTGGTGCTGGCGATCACCGTGCCTCCGGCGGTGCCGGAGTTGCCGTTAAAGAACCCCCAGGAGCCGTCGAGCGACCATTTCCACGGGCAGATGCCCGAGGTGTCCTGCGTGGTCCAGCCCGCCGGCCAGCCACCGGAGAAATCCTCGCTCCAGATCGTTCCACCCGCACGGTAGTCGACCGGCGGAGCGGCGGCGTGTTCAATGATCATTGGCGCCGCGTCATCCGGAGCGAGATGCCGCGTGGTGACCGATTGCGCGCGCAGGGTGGTGGTCGCTCCGAGAGCGAAGAGGACGGGGGCGAAGCCCAGGGAGGCCTTCATGGGAGGGGTTTTTTGTTGGGGGATGCGCAATGTAGAAGGGAAAACCCTCCGGGGTGGCCGGAGGGTTTTCCTCGTGATGGGGCGTTGCGGACGGGATGGTCAGTGGACCACGGTCATGGGCCTGGTCAGTTGGATGTCGCCCGCCTTCAAGGTGTAGAAGTAGGCCCCCTCGCTCAACTGGGCGGTGGGTACCTCCAGGCGGTGGTTGCCCGTGCCCTGCCGGCCGGGGAACAGGTCCATGACCAGTTGCCCGCTGAGGTCGTGGATGGAGAGCTGCACGGTGGCGGGCTGCTCCAGCCGGTAGGGGATCGTCGTGCCCGCGTCGCCGGGGTTGGGGTAGCACTGGCCCAGGAAGATGCCTTCCTGTTGCACGTGCTCGCCAAGTCCCACGGTGGGATCGAAGTTCATGCGCACCATCGGCGTCGAGGTGGTGTAATACCAATCCAGCGGCAGGGTGCTGGGCGGCGGCGGATCGTAATAGATGAAGGACGTCTGAGCGTGGCTGATGCCGTTCACGCCGGTGCGCACGGTGCTGCCGCCGTAGGTCTCCACCGAAACCATGACCGCATCGCCGGCGAAGAGCTGCACCGGATCGTTGAACACCAGGTGAACGAAGTTGCCGCCGCCGGTGCCGTTGAGATCGGAGGCCTGCAGCTCGTATTCTTCGGTGTTGTCGAGCAGCGAGAAGGATCCGTCCATGGCGTGCAGGCCGCCGATCACGACGCTTCCGGCCACGCCCGGCCCGTTGCGGAAGGCCACGTCCACGGCGGTCAGTTCCACGTCGTTCACGATCTGGAACACGTTGCCCAGCACGTAGGGCCCGTCGTCGCCGTCACCGTCCTCGTATTGCATCGCGCTGCCGCCGTCGCGGCCGTAGATGTACTGCATCACGTCGAACTCGTCGCTTTCGGTGTTGTCCGCGGGGGTGGTGTCGTTCAGCGCGGAGCTGAGCGTGTAGGTCACGTCGTAGGTGCCGTCCACCGCCGGGGGGGTGAAGTCCGGATCCACGAACACGGTCTGCGTCACGCCCTGGTCCCAGGTGGCGATCACCTGGTCCTGGTCCAGGACGGTGTTGGCACCCTCCTGCACCAGGAAGTTGGCCGTCACGCCGGTCTGCTGCACCGATCCGTTGTTCATCGCGGTCATGTGCAGGGGCAGGGGCCGCAGCTGCGACCAGGGGTACACGGTGTAGTTCAGCGAGTCGTAGGTGGCCGAGGTGTTCAG
The DNA here is from genome assembly GCA_964394425.1 of uncultured Chryseobacterium sp. Lineage (GTDB taxonomy): Bacteria > Bacteroidota > Bacteroidia > Flavobacteriales_F > PHOS-HE28 > PHOS-HE28. The sequence continues at coordinate 64,970 of CAYMXP010000013.1, forward strand.
GTCGAAGAAATAGTGCGAGGCTTCGATGATGCTCAGGTCGTTGGGGAAGACCTCGATGATCTGGATGTCGTCGATCTGCCAGTGGTAGTGCGAGGTCTGCGAGAAGGAGCCGTCATGGTAGAAGCGGAACCTCACGGTGGAGGGGTTGGCGGAGATCGCCTCGGTGATGTTGTAGGTCTTGGTCTGCGTGCCGGGATCCACGTTGGCCCCTTCGGTCACCAGGTCGATGCGCGTGGGCCAGGTGCCGCCCCCATCGGTGCTGATCTCCAGGAAGAAGGGACTGGTGCCGCAGCAGTAGCGCATGCGCTGCTGGTACTGCAGGCGCACGTACGGGGTGGCGCTCAGATCGATCACCGGGGAGACCAGCGCGCCATCCCAGTTCACGAACACCGAGTTGGCGATGATCGTGTCGGGCAGGAAGGTGGAGTTGCCCGAGTCGGACTGGAAGATCATCCAGCCGTTGGGGTCGGTGGCGGAATTGATCGATTCGGTCGAATTGCTGTATGCTCCGTTGGGGCCCGTGGTGGTATGCACCCACAGGTCGCCGTTCACCAGGTCGGTGCTCCAGGCGCCGCTGGGGTTGTTGCCCGCCAGTCCGTTGGCGAAGTCCTCGCCCCACACCACGTCGCCGCCGTCCTTGGCCTGGCCGGGCGCGGCGGGTTTCTCGGGGTTCACCGCCGGAGCGAACGAATGAGGCCGTGGTGCGACGTGGGTGCGTTGGGCCACCATGGTGCCAGCCACCAGCAGCAGGCCGAGCAGGGTACTAGTCCTTTTCATGAGGGATTGGGAGTTTTTGTTTCTCAAAGGGGCGGTGAAAATAGGCGATGCCTCCACACGGCCCGCCCTCCATGTGCCCTGCTGCCCTTGGACGCCCGTGATGGACGGTTCATTCGTTGATGGCGCGATCCGGTGTTGTCGTGGTTGGACAGGCCCGGTCGGGGAGGGGGGTCAGCGGGCCACCAGCACCGGCACGGTGATCATGGCCCCATCGGACCCCACCAGCAGACGATAGCAACCCGCGGGGACCATCGAGGCGTCCAACTCGTGGTTGGGGCCGCTGGACCGATCGACCATCACGGTCCGCCCCTGCGGATCGAGCAGGCGAAGCCAGGCCCCCGGGTGAAGGCCGGTGATATGGACCATGTCGGCCGCGGGCTGAGGATGGACCAGCGGCCGCATGGCCCCGGGCCGGTCGTTGATCCCCACCGCCGGTGGTTCGAAGTGCAGGCGCACGATCGGCGGCCGTTGCAAAAAGGTGGTGGTGCCGGTGGAGGGTTCCCAATGGACCGACGTGCCGCGGTCCACGAAGCCGCCACCGGCGATGGCGAAGGGTGCGCCGCCGACCACCGAGCCGGCCATGGCGAACACGTCCATGTCCTGATCGATCACCAACGGATCATCGAGCATCAGGAAGATGGGGATGCCCGAAGCGGCCAGGTCCAGGTCGGCTTGATCGATGGTGTCCGGACCGGTCTCGGCCAGTTCGTTCAGGACCTCATCCATGATCCGGCCCTGGATCACCGCGCCCAGGGTGGTGCCCGCGGGATCCACCAGCGCGCTCACCGCATGGATGCTTCCGCCGTTGCCCGTCAGTTCGAACCGGTTGCCCACCGACCCCTCGGTGGCCCCCAGCGTGAAGGAGCCCTCGACCATCCCATCATCCACGGCCATGGCCGCGTTGCCCGAAGCCGTGCCCGTGCTGGTGATCCATTGCGTCACCGCGGTCTCGTTGTCCGATGGGTCGTCATCGGGATCGGCGGAGGACACGTTGATCTCGGCGCTCACCATGCTGGCCGCCGCCGGCGTCCAGCCGGTGTTCAGCGTGATCGTGTCCACGGCCCCGGGTGCCAGCGCCGCGATCGGGTCGCTGGCGAAGGATCCCTGTGGCACGCCGTCCAGGAACAGATCCGCGTGCAGCACCGCCTGCGTGGCATCCTGCGCACCGCGGTTGATGAGGATCGCCGAGATCGTGGCCGGCCCGGCCTGCGCGACGGGTACCTGGCTGTAATGCAAGGTGCGCGAGCCGGTGTCGAAGGGATCCACGCTCGGGTCGCCGGTCATGGAGGCGATGATCCCCAGGTCGTGATCGGCGCGGGCGAACACGCACACGTCGTCGATCGCCACGCCGGTGGCCCACTGGCCGTTGTCGCTCCAGGTGAAGCGCAGGAAGGCCGACGCCTGTCCATCGAGCACACCCAGGTCGGCGATCAGGGTCTGCCATTGGCCCGTGCGCTCGCTCGCGGTGAGCACCACGGTCCAGTTCGTTCCGTCGGCGCTGGCCTCCACGCGCAACGCACCGCCCAGGAGAAGCCCGTCGTGGTATGCGCGGAATTCGACCGCCGTGTTCACCGATCCGCTCAGATCGATGAGCGGCGAGCGCAAGGCGACGTCATCCATGGCGCAGTTGCAGGGCGCCGCATCGTCGTTGGCCATGATGAAGGTGTTGGCGGCGGGCACATCCGGCACCGGCAGGAAGCCGTTCGCGTTCGCCTCGGCGGCATCGCCGATCCGCCAGGCATCCACGAAGGAGCCCGTTCCATTGCCGCCGCCATCCAGCTGCTCAACCTGCGGGCCGATGTCCCATCCCGAAGGGATGCCCGGTCCATTGAACGCCTCGGAAAGAACACACTGCGCCCGGCCAGCACCGACGGAGATCACGGCGATCAAGATCGACCACGCGGCCCGCCAACTGCGCGCCGGCGCCGCAGCGCTCTGGCGCAGGAGCCCACCCGCCAACTGCGTGCTCCTCATCAGGCGTGCTGCACGGCATAAGCCTCCACCGGCGGGCAGGTGCATACCAGGTTGCGATCGCCGTAGGCGTTGTCCACGCGGCTCACCACCGGCCAGTATTTCCAGTCGCGCTGGTGGGCGCTGGGGAAGGCCGCCTGCTCGCGGGAATAGGCGTGCGTCCAGGCGTCGGCCGTCACCTCCTCGGCGGTGTGCGGCGCGTTCTTCAGCACGTTGTCCAGCTTGTCGGCCGTGCCGTTCTCGATCGCGCGGATCTCCTCGCGGATCTGGATCATCGCTTCGCAGAAACGGTCGAGTTCCGCCTTCGATTCGCTCTCGGTGGGCTCCACCATGAGCGTGCCCGCCACCGGAAAGCTCACCGTGGGCGCATGGAAGCCGTAGTCCATCAGCCGCTTGGCGATGTCCTCCACCTCCACGCCCGCTGAACGCTTGAACTCGCGGCAGTCCAGGATCATCTCGTGCGCCACCATGCCCTGGTCGCCCACGTAGAGGATGGGGAAGTGGTCCGCCAGGCGCGCCTTCATGTAGTTGGCGTTCAAGATCGCGGCCTCGGTGCTCGCCTTGAGGCCCGCGCCGCCCAGCATCTTGATGTAACCGTAGCTGATCAGCAGGATCAGCGCACTGCCCCAGGGCGCGCTGCTTACCGCGTGGATCGCCTGTTCGCCGCCGGTCTTGATCAGCGGATGGCCGGGCAGGAAGGGTTTGAGCGTGTCGTTCACGCAGATGGGGCCCATGCCCGGGCCGCCGCCGCCGTGCGGGATGGCGAAGGTCTTGTGCAGGTTCAGGTGGCACACGTCGGCGCCGATGATGCCCGGACTGGTCAGGCCCACCTGCGCGTTCATGTTGGCGCCGTCCATATACACCAGGCCGCCGTTGGCATGCACGATGCCGGTGAGTTCCATGATGCCCTCCTCGTACACGCCATGCGTGCTGGGGTAGGTGATCATCAGGCAGCTCAGGTCGTTGCGGTGCTCCTCGGCCTTCGCGCGCAGGTCGGCGATGTCCACGTGGCCATCCGCATCGGCTTTCACCACCACGATCTTCATGCCCGCCATGGCCGCGCTGGCCGGGTTGGTGCCGTGCGCGCTGCTGGGGATCAACGCCACGTTGCGGTGGCCTTCGCCGCGCGCCAGGTGGCATGCACGGATCACCAGCAGGCCGGCGTATTCGCCCTGGGCGCCGCTGTTGGGTTGCAGTGAAACGCCGGTCAGACCGGTGCATGCGGCCAGGGCGTCGCCCAGTTCGGCGAACATCTCGCGGTAACCGGCGGCCTGCTCCTCGGGCGCGAACGGATGGAGGTCCGCCCACTCCGGCCAGGTGATCGGCATCAGGGTGCTCGCGGCGTTCAGCTTCATCGTGCAGGACCCCAGCGGGATCATGCCGTGCGTGAGGCTGAAGTCGCGGTTCTCCAGTTTCTTGATGTACCGCATCAGTTCCGTTTCGGTGTGATGCGTGTTGAAGACGGGGTGCGTGAGGAAGGTGCTGGTGCGTTGCAGCGGTGCGGGGATCGCGGAAGGAGAGCCGTTCGTTCCCGATGCCCCGGGCCCGACCCGGGACCGCGAGGCGGCTTCAGCCAGCGCATCAAGCACGTCTTCCACGTCCTGCTGCCGCACCGTCTCGTCCAGCGCGATGGTGAACGATCCGGCTCCCGGGCGCACGTTGATCATGCGCTTCTCCATGGCCTGCTTCACCTTCCGTACATCACCGCCTTCGAGGGTGATCGCATCGAAGAAGGTCGACGTCTTCAGCGTGTAGCCGAGCGCCTTCGCGCCGGAGGCCACCTGCCGCGCCGCGTCATGCACCCGCTTCGCGATGCGCTTCAAGCCTTCGGGCCCGTGGTACACGGCGTACATGCCGGCCATGGTGGCCAGCAACGCCTGCGCGGTGCAGATGTTCGAGGTGGCCTTGTCGCGGCGGATGTGCTGCTCGCGGGTCTGCAGCGCCATGCGCAGC
>CAYMXP010000014.1:0-69392 GCA_964394425.1 uncultured Chryseobacterium sp.
AGATCTGGTGGTCGGTGTAGAGCGCGAGCTTCAGCTCGGGATCGATGAAGCCCTCGTGCAGGTCGAGCACAAGGGGCGTGAAGGCCACCTCGTGCTCCATGTCGTTGAAGATGGTGTAGAGGCGCTCACTTTGCTTGGCGCTGTTGCAGGCGATCAGGTTGGTGTAGCCCGCGTTCTGCTTGTTGTGCAGGTCGCCGCTCAGCACCTTGAACTCCTTGGCGAAGGTGGGCTGTGGTCGCTGCGCGAAGTCAACCATTACTTGGGCTTTGTTCTCCGCCGTTGTGCTCCCGTCGCCTCGTCGCGCCTTGCCTTCGCCGAAGCCGCTTCGCGCAGGCACGGTCGTCGCGGTTGATGTATTCTCCGTGCCATCCGTGCCTCTGTGGTGGATCGAGCTTGCCCAGAACGCCTTCCTGAACCCCAGCGTCCCCTGGATCAATTCGGAATCGGTGGCGAGAAGCTCGCACGGTGGGTGGTGCTTCTCCTTGTCGGAGAGTTTCTCGTAGACCTCCGTGAGCAGCTTCAACTGCTTGGAGGCCGCATCGCCGATGGCTTGCAGGTCGCGCAGCCAGAGCACCGCATCCTCGGGCAATTGCGCGAAGAAGTTCTGCTGCCTCCCTGCATCCTCATCCTGCAGGTCGGGCACGATCACCGCTTCGGCCAGTCGCTCGATGGTCAGCTGGTCCTGCGGGTCGAAGTGGCGCACGCTTTCCACGGTATCGCCATAGAGCTCGATGCGGTAGGGTTTGTCGCTGCCGTAGCTGAATACATCCACGATGCCGCCGCGGATGCTGAACTGCCCCGGCTCGTACACGAACTCCACGCGCGAAAAGCCGGTGGCGTGCAGCCATTCCTCCAGCGTGTCGATCGGCAGCTCCTCGTTGCGTTTCACCGTCAGCGTGTTCTTCTGCATTTCCTCCTTGCCCATCACCAACGGCACGAGCGCATCGGGGTAGGTGACGAGGATGAGAGAGGGGGAGGGAGCGCGAGGGTGAGAGATGGTCGCACGTTGCATCAGGGCTTCGAGGACCTCCGTTCGGCTTACGCGCTCGCCGTCATGATGTCCCTCGGGGTCATACGGCGAACGCGAGGGCGCGGGAAAGAAGAACATGTCCTGGTCTTTCTTCTCTCGTACCCTTCCGCCCTCTTTCTCTTTCCCTCCCAGCGCCTCCAGATCATTGATGAAGTACGCCGCCTCTTCCTTGTCGGTGAGCACGAACACATGCACGCCGCTGCGCTGCTCGATCACCGAATGGGCGATCAATGCCTGCGATGAACCGATGGTGCCGCTGATCTGAACTCGGGCGGCTGGGGTTTGCAGACCTTCGGCCACGCGGGCCACACGGGCGTCGGAGCGGTAGAGGGAAAGGAGGTCGGGGAGGGAGGTGATGGACATGGACGCTGAAAAGCCCGAAAACCCGGTGCCGCACATCGAGGGCATCGGGTTCGGGAAAGGCCCAAACCTACTGCCGCCCGCCCTAGGCCATCATGAGGTGATGTTCGTACCCGATAAGGCTCAATTTGGTTTGAATCCGTGATTTCATACCCGATAGGGCGTCTATTGGAACCATTTCGTACCTGAAAGGGTATGAACGCGATGCGTTTGGCATATTCTTAGCCTACATTGCACCCCAAAGGGTATAAAATGAACTCTGAATCCCTTGGCCAATTCGTTGCAAGCCGCCGCAAGTCGCTGAAGCTCACTCAGCAGGAGCTTGCGGCCAAAGCCGGTGTGGGCTTGCGCTTCATCCGCGAACTGGAAGGCGGCAAGCCCACCCTTCGCATGGACAAGGTGAACGATGTGCTGCATCTGTTCGGGCACCAACTCGTTCCGGGTCCGCTGAGCGCCAACGACCAACAGCCACCGAGCCCATGAGACGCGCGAAAGTGCTGATGCACGGGATCTGGGCCGGCGAGATCATGGAGGAGGAGCGCTCCTACCGGTTCACGTACCGAAAAGAGTACCTCGAACGGAAGAACGCGCGCGCGGTGAGCGTCACGCTTCCGCTGAGCAGCGAGCCGTATGAGAGCCCGATCCTGCATCCCTTCTTCGATGGACTGATCCCCGAAGGCTGGGTGCTGTCCATCGCCGAGCGCAACTGGAAACTGAAGGAGCGTGATCGCATGGGCCTCTTGCTGGTGTGCTGCGCCGATCCCATCGGGGCGGTGAGCATCGAACCCTATAGCGCGGAAGCCGATGAGCGCTGAACGCTGCCTGGGCTGCTACAAGCTGCTCGATGATCCTGCGGCGGGCTACCATCCGGCTTGCGCGCGCAAAGTGTTTGGAACGGCTGTGCCGCCTGTGCTTCCGTACACCGAGACCGATCTGCTGCGCCTGGCGGAGGATGCCGTCTCGCGAAGCATCACCGTCACTGGCGCTCAGACTAAACTGACCATTGGTGTGGAGCGCCTGGACAATGCGCAAGAGCGCTTCACCATCGTGGGCGTGTGGGGCAGCCACATCCTGAAACCGCCCACCGCGCTATATCCGCACCTGCCCGAACTGGAGGACCTCACGATGCACCTGGCCGCTATCGCCACAGTGCGCACCGTGCCGCACGGGCTGCTGCGCCTGCGCGATGAAGGCTACGCGTACATCACCCGCCGCGTGGACCGACAAGGCAAGCCGGGCTCAGCGAGGTTCAGGAAGATCCACATGGAGGACATGGCGCAAGCCACCGGGCGCATCACGGAGCACAAGTACCGTGGATCGTATGAGCAGGTGGCCAAGGCGCTGCGCGCTCACACTGCCGAACCGAACGCCGCCGTGCTGGAGTTCTACGAGCAGGTGCTCTTCGGCTTCCTCACCGGCAACTCGGACATGCACCTGAAGAACTTCTCGCTGTTGAGCGATGATGAAGGACGGGATCGCCTGGCTCCGGCGTATGATCACATCGCCACATCGCTCGTGCTGAAGGACAACGAGGAGCTCGCCCTCACCCTCAACGGTCGCAAGAGCAAGATCACCCGCGCCGACTTCGAAATGGCCATGCGCGCGGCGGGCCTGAACGAGCGCGCCATCCTCAACCTGTTCAACCGCTTCGCGAAGGCGCTGCCGAAGTGGAAGGCACTGATCCCGCTCAGCTTCGTGCCGGAGGAGTTGAAGGTGAAGTACGCGGCGTTGATCGATGAGCGGACCGGACGGATGGGCTTGTGAACGACAACATCCCGCCTGCGCCAAGAGATCCGTTCCTGCCTTCTGTTGTGCGCCGGCGGCGATCACGCTTCCACCAACAGCGTTCCTGCTGCTGATACGACCCAGGTTATCACGCTGCTGGTGCCGGGTCGAAAGGGGTCTGCTCCTTCGTGATCGAGCGTTGAAGCTGAACGGCCATCACGCTCCGGGCCGGCCCAGGTTCCGTTGCGTGAACTTCGCTACGGCCGCGGGGCGGTCACCGGAAAAGCGCCACCACCAACCAGGCGGCACCGACCAGCAGAAGGCCCAGGCCGATCCATAGCAGCAAGCCACCGCCACCGGCGGGTCCATCCATCTTGAACTCGAAGACCGTCTTGCCGAAGGAGTCCTTTTCCATCTTGATGTCCGATGCCTCGCTGGGGAAGGTGATCATGGTGGTCTGCTGCACTGCGCCGCCGAGTTCCTTGGGGGTCTGGACCATCATGAACTTGCCATCGCCGAGTTCGGTGATCTGGGGGTTCTTCTGGTCGGTTTCCAGGATCCAGCGGCCCTTCTTGTCCACCTTGCAAATGCCCGGCGCGGTCAGGGTGACCTTGAAGCTGCGTTCCATGTCGTCCTTTTCCAGCTTGAAATCCTCCAGGAAGTAGGCGGGCATGGATCGCTCGATGTCGCGCTTGAGGGCTGCCGGGTTGTTGCCCAGGCTCTGGTTCCAAGCGTCCCACTGCCGGGCGGCAAGGGTCATGGAGATGCTCATGGTGGCATCGCCCAGGCCATTGATGGCCATGTCGATCTTCTGCTGCATGTCCTGCGCGGGGGCGGAGGCCGCCGTGGCGAACAGGAGTAGGAAGGGGAGGTGACGTGTGCTCATGATCGTGAGGTTCATCGTACGCTTGAAAGGATCGAGGACAGTTGCCCCGCGTATTGCTGGTAGGCCATGTCGCTGGCGCCGGCGGCCACCAGGCGGATCCCGCTTGGCCCACGGCCGATGACACCGTGCCACATCCAGGTGCCCGTGCTCGAATAGGTGGCCCCTTCGATCCTGTTGCCGTTCATCTGGTATTCCACCTGGCTGCCGTATTGCGCGAAGACCTGTTGGAGTTGGGCCATGGCCTCCTCCGCGCTGCCGGCCTGCAGGTCGTACACGGCCGCGTTGGCCATGCCGTCGGGCGATTCGCTCACCAGGGTCCACATGGGCAGTTGCGGCATGGGCCGGTTGCGCATGGACCAGCCACCGGGTATGGCGAAGGACATGGGCCCGGGCGTGCGCTGGCCGCTCGCAGTGCCACCCCCGCCGCCATCATCGCCGCCGCCACCCCCGCCATCGTTGCCGCCCCCGTCGTTGCCGCCCCCACCGCCATCGTTGCCGCCACCCCCCTGTCCGCCGCCGTTGCCCTGGCTCATGGCGAGCAGTTGTTCCCCGCCGCCTTGCAATGCGCCGAAGTTCTGTGCGATCTGATCCACCTTCTGCTTCAGGAACGTGTCGTCGTCGAGCGTCATGGGCCGCACACCCCGCTGGTTGAGGTCGTGTACATCGACGATGCTGTACGCGGGGTTGCCGGCCTGGGCCTGCTTGATGAACTCCTGCAATTCCTCCTGCCCTTTCTGGAAGGCCTGCTGGGCGGTGCCGATGCCGCCCAGGCCCTCGCCGTTGATCATGGTGGCTTCCAAGGCGTAGTACTGCCCCTGCATCTTGAAACCCGGATAGGCATGGCCCGGGATCAGGTAGATGATGGGGTCGATGCCCGCGGCCGACATCACGCTGGCGTAGAAGCAGCTCAACTCGATGCAAAGACCGGTGTTGCCGGTGATCACCTCGCGCGGCAGGCGCAGGGTCTGCACGATGCTGGTCACGTCCTCCGTGGAGGTGGGAATGCCCTTGGTGCCGCTGTATACCATGTGGGCCAGGCGCGTGGCCTCGTACAGGCTCATGAGGAAGCGCGCGGCATCCTCCGGCTTCTGCGATACCGAGGCGGCCTCGCCCTTCATCACCTTCTCCTGCACCACCTGGGTGTAGTACTTCACCACGGGATCGCCGGGCGTCACGAAGCAGGGGATCAGGTCGTTGTTGTCGAACATGTCCTGGTATCCGCTCACCTCGGAAGCCTCGATGTTGGTGTAGGCGAACTCGTTGCGGCTCATCATCTTGAAGGCGAACTCCTCCTCCACGGCGTCATCCTCGCTGGCGCCGTCCCAGGTGATGGCGATCTCCACCTTTTCGGTGCTCTCGTTGGTCTTCTTGGTGATGTCGTCGTTGAACTTGGGGTAGCAGGCCACGATGCCGCTCTGGCCGGGGAACATCTGGCCGATCACGCCCAGTTCGGTCCAGTCGATGTAGCCGGGGATGCGATACTTCACGGTCACGTCCTCCAGCATGGAATTGGAGTGGTTGGTGAGACGCGCCTTGAAGAGGTAGTACTTGCCGTCGAGCACCTCGGGATCGGCGTACACGTTATGCACGGCCGGCATGATGAACGGCGCCTGCTTGATCTCGACGTCAAGGTCGCCGTCGCCACCACCGCTGACCAGAGCAAAGGCGGCAAGACCGGCGCCGGCGGTCATGAGCACAACGGGGAGAAGCCACTTCTTCATGGGTGATGCGGGTGTTGATCGGTGTTACATCGGTGCGGGAGACGGGTAGTGAACAGGCCCGCACCTTGTCGCCGAAAATAGGGATCTCTTCGGACCGAGGACGCTGCCCCCCGGATCCCGGCGCGCCCTGGTCGTACCGAACTCGGCCATGTCATGCGGGAGGCTGAGGGCGCTCCGGGCGACCTGGTCTGCGTGACGATGTCCGGGCGGCGGCCCGTTCGTCGATCTCAGCGACCTGCGCGGGCCGTGTCCACCAGCCCGTGTACGCGATCGATCCGTTCGAGCTGTTCCGCCGTGGCCATCTCCTGCACCAGGGGGAAGAGCACGCGCTCCTCGAAGCGGATGTGCGCCTCCAGTTCGGTCTCGATCGATCGCAGGATGCGCGTCGCGTCGCCCTTCCGCAGGAAAAGGCGGGAGAGCCGACGGTGCTCGCTGATGGCCTGCCGCACCAGCGGATGGTCCCGGTCCAGCACGGGGAACACCACCTCCTCCTCCACTCCGAAATGCGGCAGCAGCTCGCCTCGGAAGAAGAGGCGACACTCGTCCAACAGGGGATCCGGGTCCGTGCGCGCCATCAAGGCCCGGCGTATGCGGCCGCACAGCCAGAGCGCGTGATGGTGCTCGCGGCTCAGCGGGCGGAGCAGCGGATGGCGCTCAAGCGGCGGCATGGCGCAACTCCGCCTCCAGGGCCATGGCCTTCGGGAAGAGGATGTTGTTCTCCAGGTGGATGTGACGGTGCAGGTCCTGCTCGAATTCCTTCAGCAGCACGAAGGCGGCGCGGTAGGTGTTGCAGGCGAAGGGGGGAGGGTCGTACCCATCGCTCAGCGCGCTGATGCGGCGGAAGCGTTCGCCCTCCCCGTCGTGTTCGTGCATCATCATGCGCACGGGGTTCTCCACGGAGCCGAACGGCGGCACCGGAGGCGCGCTGTTGTCGCGCCTGGCCAGTTCCATGCGCACCACGAAGGGGAACAGGATCAGCTCCTCCTTTTTCATGTGGGCGGCCAGCACCCCCGCGCAGGCGTCGAACTCCCTGGCGATGTCGAACAGCTCGGGATGTTCACCGCCATGCACCTTGCACACCTTGGCGAGGTATTGTTGCAGCACGGGCGTGCGCTCGTTCACGTAACCGTGGTGAACGCGCTCGATGTGCTCGGCCAGGCGCGTGAGGGTCCAGGTGTTGGGGTCGTCGGCCGGGGCGGCATCGCGCGCCAGGGTGGCTTTGATCTCGTTCTCCAACGTGGCGGGGTCGATGCCCTTGCTGGCGCATACTTCATTGATGGTGCGCCCGCCCTTGCAGCAGAAGTCGATGCCGTGGGCGGTGAAGACGGCGGCGGCGCGGAAGTCATCGGCCACGATGGAGCCGATCGTGCGTTCGGGGAAGGTGTTCATGGGTCTGGTGCGTATGCAGGTGATGGAGTCGTGGGGGAGGTCAGCGTTTCACGGCCATCAGCGCGATGGCATTGATGTTCCGTTGGTGACGCCGGAAGGTGCGGCGCATGTCCGTGAGCCTGGAGAGGGCCACCGGATGACGCAGGATGTTGAAGCAGATCCGCAGGGTGCGCGGCAACCCTTCGTCGTGTACCATCCGGCCCAGTTCCAGCAGGCGCATGGGGCTGGTGGCGATGCGTTGCACGGTGAAGCCTTCGCGTTCCAGCAGGGCGGACCATTCTGAAGCGGTGAGGGGACGGGCGTTCACGCGGATGGCGGTGGCCAGGTCGCGTTGCACGCGGGACTTATCCCCGGCGTCAAGGGTCTCGGGCGTCAGGCCAAGTTCGTGGATGGCATAGCGGCCGCCGGGGCGCAGGATGCGGTGCGCCTCGCGGATGATCTCCGCCTTGCGGTGGTCGGCGTGCATGGTGAGCATGGCCTCGCCGTACACCTTGTCCATGCAGGCGTCCGGCAGGCCCGTGGCCGCGGCGGAGCCTTGCACGATGGTGCGGCCCGGACCGCCGATGCGCTCGCGCAACCGCGCCACGATGGCGGGATCCAGGTCGATGCCGGTGTATGAACGCGGCTTCCGCGCCAGGGCGAGGCCGGCAGTGAAGCCCAGGCCGGGGGCGAATTCGGCCACGTCGTCCTGCGGCCCGATCTCCAGCGCTTCCACCAGCTTCAGGGTCAACTCCCGGCCGCCGGGGCGCAGCACCTTCTTGCCCATGCGGGCCAGGATCCAATGGCCTTGCGCCTGGCGCAGGTCGGTCCCCTCCAGGAGGCTCGTTCCGTTGGGCGACCCCGCGAAGGACCGGTCCTGTTGAAGAGGCCGTCCGGAAGTCATGTCACGCATGTTCTTCCCGGTTCTGGTCGTGGGGGTCGGCATGTCCGGCGGGTCGCTCGGTGGGCATTGGACCGGAAGGGATCCGGTGCCGCAAAAATAGGACAAAAGCATCCGAATATATGACCGATGTCAGCCGGATCCGGGATGCAGGAGGTCCTGGGAGCGTTGGTGCGTCGATGGGCCGCCCCTGGTGCCGGGCTGGCGCACGGATGCTCATCGTTTCAAGTACGTCGTCCCCTCGTCCAGTCCCAACGAGAGCGTATGCATGTCGGTGTGCTCGAGCATGTGCTGCAGGTCATCGCGCACGCTCTGGAAACGATCGTGCAGCGGGCAGGGCTTTCTGGCGTCGCAGTTGGACAGGCCCATGCCGCAGCCGCGGTACACATGGTCGTCGTCGATGGCCTTCACCACCATGCTCAGCTTAACCTTCTTGGCCCGCGGTGGCGGAAGGTCGAACCCGCCGTTGAGCCCTTTGGTGGAGCGAAGGATCCCGGCGCGCGCCAGTTGTTGCAGGACCTTGGCGGTGAACGCCTGCGGCGATCCGGTGCGCCTGGCGATCTCGGCCACGCTCATGCGTCGGCCTTTGCGGCTTTCCAAGGCGATGAGCGTGGTGGCCCGAATGGCGTACTGGCAGGCCTTGGAGAACATGGTGGGCGAAAGTAGAAGGGGGACATCCCGCCCGGCGCTGTCCTTCGTCAGTCCCGCGCGGTGGGCCTGGACCGTTCCATGTTCCTCGATCACCACCGCCATCACACGCCGCGTAATTTGGATCCCCGATCCATGGAACGCATCCTGGTCCTCCTGGTGGTATCGTCCGCCTTCATCGCGATCGTCCGCGCAACACCACCGCACCCTGTCGACAGCATCCATGTGTTCCGGTGGACGCCCGATGGCGGGCAGACCAGCGGTTCCGCCCACGCGCTGGTCTGGCGCCTGCATCACGCACGGGCCGGGCACAGGACCTTGATGGGGGAGGCGATCGCACCGATCAACGAGGCCATGGTCGGCATGAAGCCGGCCCGCCATGCACCCGGGATCCTGCCGGACCTGGCCTACGTGGCCATGGTCTATTCCAACGGCCGCCGGATCGCCTTCGGTCTGGAGCGCGATCTCGATCGCCTGATCGACCTCACCGACATGCGGGAGTTCCGCATCTCGTCATCGCCGGAGCATGAGCGCATCCAGGCGCGGCTCAGGGCATTGTTGGAGGGACCCTGACGGCGGTTCAACCCCGCGTGGCCTTCTCCACCATCGCCTTGCTGCCGATGAACAGCGGCGTGCGTTGGTGCAGCTCCACCGGCTTCAGGTCCATGATGCGCGCACCGCCGTCCGTGGCCATGCCGCCCGCCTGCTCCACGATGAAGGCGAGCGGGTTCGCCTCGTACAGCAGGCGCAACTTGCCCTTCGGCGCCTTCCGTGTGCCCGGGTACAGGTAGATGCCACCCTTGAGCAGGTTGCGGTGGAAGTCGGCCACCAGGCTGCCGATGTAGCGGGCGCTCATCCGCTGCTTCTTGCATTCATCCACATAGTTGCGAACCCCATCGCTGAACTCAAGCCAGTTGCCTTCGTTGATCGAATAGATCTTGCCGTCGACCGGGCTTCGCATGCCGGGGTGGCTCAGGCAGAAGGTGCCGATGCTGGGATCGAGCGTGAACCCGTTGACGCCATGGCCCGTGGTGTACACGAGCATGGTGCTGCTGCCGTACACGATGTAGCCTGCGGCGATCTGGGCCGAGCCGGGTTGGAGGAAATCCTCCAGTGCCGCTTTGGGGCCGGTGCTGATGCGCTTGTAGATGCTGAAGATGGTGCCGATGCTCACGTTCACGTCGATGTTGCTGCTGCCATCCAGCGGATCCATCGTCACCACGTACTTGCCGCCGTTGTCGAAGTGCACGATGTCGTCGTTCTCCTCGCTGGCCACGGCGCACACGCAGCCCTGGGTCCGCATCATGCGGATGAACAGTTCGTTGGCGTACACATCGAGCTTCTGCTGCTGCTCGCCCTGCACGTTCTCGTTGCCCGCGGCGCCGAGGATGTCGGCCAGGAGGCCGGCCTTGTTGGCCTCGCGGCTCACGATCTTGGCGGCGAGGCGGAAGGCGGTGAGCAACGAGCTCAGGTCGCCCGTGGCGCCGGGGAACTCGCCCTGGCGTTCGACGATGAACTCGGAGAGGGTTTTGATGTCGGCCATGCGCCCGCAAAGATGTGGTGCCGGCTTTCTTTGTGGCGATGGAGGCCAGGATACGCAGGGCGGTTGAGGGCGATGTGCCCCGCATGCTCGAACTGGTCAGGGAACTGGCGGCTTTCGAACGGGCCCCCGATGAAGTGACGGTCACCGAGGCGCACATGCGCGAAGCGGGCTTCGGCGCTGATCCAGTGTGGGTCGGATGGGTGGCGGAGGTCGATGGCCTGATCCAGGGCATGGCCGTGTGCTACGAACGCTATTCGACCTGGAAGGGTCGCCGACTGTACCTGGAGGACATCATCGTAACGGAGAACGCCCGGGGCCAGCGCATCGGAGAGAAGCTCTTCATGGAATGCGTGCGCTACGCGGTGGAGAAGCGATACAACGGCATGCTGTGGCAGGTGCTCGATTGGAACAAGGATGCGATCCGGTTCTATGACCGCTTTGGAGCATCGTATTCCAGCGAATGGCTCAACGGCTCGCTGGAGCTGGAACAATTGGAGAAATTGGTCACGCGATGAAGGTCTTCAAGTTCGGCGGGGCCAGCGTGAAGGACGCGGCGGGCGTGCGCAACGTGGCCAGGGTGCTCGCGCATTTCCCCGGGGACGACCTGATGATCGTGGTGAGCGCGATGGGGAAGACCACCAACGCGCTGGAGGAGATCGTCCGGGCCCATGCGGAAGGGAAGGACACCAGCGTGCTGCTCGACCGGTCGCGGGCCATGCACTTCGCGGTGCTCGCGGAGGTCGCGCCGGGTGATGAGGCGGCGGCGGGAGCACTGGATGTCTCCTTCAAGAGCCTTGGCCGCACTTTGGCTCAAAAGCCCTCGGGGCAGCCGGACCGCGACTACGACCAGATCGTGTCGCAAGGCGAGGTTTGGAGCACCCTGATCGTGAGCGCGCACCTGCGGGCGGCGGGGATCGGGAACCATTGGCTCGACGCGCGCGATGTGGTCCGCACGGATGCGACCTTCCGTGCGGCCCGCGTGGATTGGGTGGCATGCGAGCGGCTCGCCGCAAGGACGATCAAGCCCCTGCTCGAGCGGTCGCCGGTCCGGATCGTCACCCAGGGCTTCATCGGGCGATCGGGCGAAGGGCTCACCACCACGCTCGGGCGCGAGGGGTCCGATTTCAGCGCGGCCATCTTCGCCTACCTGCTCGATGTGGAGAGCGTGACCATCTGGAAGGACGTGCCCGGCATGTTCAACGCCGACCCGAAGCGCTTTCCTGACACGAAGCTGCTGGAGCACATCAGCTACAAGGAGGCCATCGAGCTCAGCTACTTCGGCGCGAGCGTGATCCACCCGCGCACCCTGCAGCCGCTGCAGCGCAAGAACATCCCGCTTTACGTGCGCTCCTTCCTCGACCTGGACGCGAAGGGCAGCATCATCAGCGAGGCCACCGACCACGATACGCTCATCCCGTCCTTCATCCACAAGCCGGGGCAGGTGCTGCTGTCGATCACGCCACGAGACCTGTCGTTCGTGGTCGAGGAGAACCTCAGCCACATCTTCGGCCTGTTCGCCCGGCATGGGGTCCGCATCAACATGATGCAGAACAGCGCGGTGGCCTTCACCGCGTGCGTGGACAACGACGAACGCGTGAAGCCGCTGGTGATGGAGCTGCGGCGCGATTACGAGGTGAAGTGGAACGAAGGGCTCGAACTGCTCACCGTGCGGCACCCGGATGACCTGACGCTGGAGCGGCTCACGCGCGGAAGGGAGGCGTTGCTGGAGCAGCGCAGCCGCACCACCGCGCGCTTCGTGCTGAAGTGATCCGCGCGTCGTCAGCGACCAGCGCGGATCCGCACATCATTCCTCGCTCAGCAACCTGATCAGGCGGTCCGGGCGGTCGGTGATGATGGCGTCCACGCCCAGGCCGGCCATGCGGCGCATGTCGGCCTCATCGTTCACCGTCCAGACGGCCAGGGCGATGCCCCGGGCCTGCAGCGCCTCCACCAGCGACCCATCGACCCTCGCGAACTGCGGGCTGTAGATCGCGGGAGTGAACGACAGGCGGCCCAGGTTCACCTCCAGGCCCTGCTCGTTGTCCACCAGCAGCGCGATGGGCATGTTCGGATCGAGACGATGCACGTGCTCGAGCACCTGGGGATCGAAGGACTGGACCATGCAGTGCCCGCCGATCCCCGTCTCGTCCATCGTGGCGAGCACGATGCGCGCGAACTCATCCGGGGCGGGCTGGAATTCGCCGTACAGCGCGGGGTCGCTCTTGATCTCGATGTTGAAGGACGGGACCACATGGCCGTGCATCACCGCGTACTCCTCCACCGCGACCACCACGTCCTTCAGCAGGGGCTTGGTGGTGGCGATGCTCTCCTGGTCGGGGAAATCAGGATCCGCCGTCGAGCCGCAATCGAACAACTGGAGGTCCTGGTTGCTCATCCGGTAGATGTTCAGCAGGCGCTCGTTCGCGGCATCGATCGGGTCGCCCTGCCGGTCCAGGCAGTTGCGGTGGTCCATCCACGGTTCATGGCTCACCACCACTTCGCCTTCGGCGTTCACCACCACGTCCATCTCCAGCCAGTCGCAGCCGAGCTTGGTGGCTTCGAGGAAGGCGGGGATCGTGTTCTCCGGCTTCAACCCGCGGCAACCACGGTGGCCATGCACCTCGGGGGGGGCGTTGAACCGCGTCATGTCGCACGCGAAGCAACTGCACAGCAGCAAGGCCCACAAGCACCGTTCACCTGCCATGGGGGAAGGCGTTGAGGATCTTGTCGGCCAGCGCCTCGGCCATTTTCCGTGCGCCCTCATGCGTGACGCCGGCGATGTGTGGCGTGATCACCACGCGGGGATGCCGCAGCAGGCGGTCCTGGGTTCGCGGATCGATCGAGCGGTCAAGGCCGCTCAGGTCCGGCCGCTCGAACTCGAGCACGTCGAGCCCCGCGCCCAGCACGCGGCCGGGATCCAATGCCGCCAGCAACGCGCGCGTCTCCACGATCGGCCCGCGCGAGGTGTTCAACAGCCAGAAGGGCTTGCGCATGGAGGCGATGAAGCTGCTGTTCAGGTGGTGCCGGGTCTCCTGGTTGAGCGGAAGGTGCAGGCTGACCACGTCGCTCTCCTCGCGGAGCACCTCCATCGAGGTTTCCTCCACGAAAGGCGGGGCGTAGCCGCTCCGGTACTTGTCGTAGGCGAGGATGCGCGGGCCGAACCCGCGCAGGCGTTCCGCGAAGGCGCTTCCCGTGTTGCCAAAACCGATGATGCCCACCGTGCGTCCGTGCAGTTCATGGCCGCGGTGCGCCTCGCGCGGCCATTCACCCCCGCGCGTCGCGGCGACCGCGGAGACCGCGTGCTTGAGCAGCATGAGCAGGAGCATCACGCAGGTCTCGGCCACGCCGTCGCGGTTGCCCTCGGGCGAGCTGAAAATGAGGATGCCGCGGCGCTCGCACGCGGCGGCATCGATGTTCTCCACGCCCGACCCGGCGCGCGCGACGAACCGAAGCGCCGGTGCCAGGGCGATCATCGCCTCGTCGACCACCCGGCTGCGCACCACGATCCCTTCGGCCTGTTCCATGGACCCGGCCTCGTTGGTGCATTCGTGGCCGGCCGCCCGGAGCCGCTGCTCCAACGCGGGATGGATCGGGTCCGGGATCAGGATGCGCATTCAATGGAAGATGCCGTACATCAGGTGGCCCATGCTGAAGTAGGTGAGCAGGCCGAAGATGTCGTTCAGGGTGGTGACGAAGGGACCGGTGGCCAGCGCGGGATCGATCTTGAGCCGGTTGAGCAGCAGCGGGGTGAGCGTGCCGAAAAAGGCCGCGGTGAGGATCACGGTGAACAGCGCGACGCTCACCGTATAGGTCAGGGCCTGGGACTGGCGCAACACCTGGTTCACCAGGAAGATCAACGTGCCGCAAATGGCGGCGTTCAGCGATCCCACGCGCAGCTCCTTCCACAGCCGGCCGGCCACGTTCGCATGTTGGAGCACGCCCGCGGCGAGGCCCTGCACCACGATGGCGCTGGATTGCACGCCCACGTTGCCGCCCGTGGCGGCGATCAGCGGCATGAAGAAGGCCATGGTGGGATCGATCCGCAGTTCCTGCTCGAACTGGGCGATGATCCGCGAGCTGATCACTCCCCCGCCGATGCCGATCAGCAGCCAGGGCAGGCGCGCGCGCATCTGCACCCAGGGCCGGTCGCCGGCGTCCACGTCCTTGGTGATCCCGCTGGCCAGCTGATAGTCCTCCTCCGCCTCCTTCTCCATCACATCCATCACGTCGTCGAAGGTGATGCGGCCCAGCAGCCTGTTGTTCCCGTCCACCACGGGAAGCACCACCAGGTCGTACTTCTTCATGCGGTTCACGGCCTCCTCGGCCGACTCGTCGCCGCGGATGCTCACCGCGCCGGTCTCGCAGATGTGCTTGATCAGCTGGCGCGTGCTCTCGGCCTGGAAGAGCAGGTCCTTCAGCGGCAGGATGCCGAAGAGCCGGTCGTCCTTGTCGATGACATAAACGGTGTACACGTGCTCGACCTCGCGCGCCTGCTGGCGCATCTCCACGATCGCCCGCGCCACCGGCCATTCCGCATGCACCTTGACCAGTTCCTTCTGCATCAGCGCGCCGGCCGTCCCCTCGGGATAGCCGAGCAGTTCCTGGATGTCCTCCTTCTGTTCGGCATCCTCCAGGTGGGCGATCACTTCGCGCTGCTTCTCCGCGGGCAGCTCGGCCATCACGTCAGCCGCGTCGTCGCTGTCGATGTGTTCGATCAGTTCCTCGGCGATCTCCTTCGAGGTGAGCGATCCCAGCAGCTGCTCGCGCAGGTCGTCGTCCACCTCCAGGAGCACGTCGGCGGCGGTGTCCTCCTCCAGCAGCTGGTAGATGTAGCGGGCCTCATCGACATGCAGGCGGTCGAGCACCGCGGCGATGTCGGCCGGGTGCAGCTGGCCGAGCACCACCATCGCGTCGGAGTCGCGGCCCTGCCGGACGTCATGCCGGATGCGGTCCAGCAGCCCTTTGGTGACGGCGAAGGACATTCCTCGATCTCGCTCGGAAGGACAATCGCCGCGGCGGGTCCGAGCGCGCGCGAAACTACACAGATGCCTTGGGCGATGCGGCCCGGGCGAGGGCGATGAAGTCCCGCACCGTCAATTGCTCCGCGCGCTTCGCACCGAAGCCGTGCGGCACGCCATCCTCCAGGCCGGGGAAGTGCTTCAACGCGTTGTTCAGGGTCTTGCGCCGCTGGTTGAAGGCGGCCTTCACCAGGGCGAAGAACACGGCTTCGTCGCAGGAAAGTCGCACGACGTTGTTGCGGACCATGCGGATCACCGCCGAGCGCACCTTGGGAGGAGGGATGAAGGAGCCCGGTTCCACCACCATGAGCTGATCAACGGAATACCACGCCTGCACGAGCACGCTGGTGATGCCATAGGTCCGGCTTCCCGGCGCGGCGCGCACGCGATCGGCCACCTCCTTCTGGAACATGCCCACCAGTTCCAGGCATCGGCCGCGATGCTCCAGCACCTTGAAGAGGATCTGGGTGCTGATGTTGTAGGGGAAGTTGCCGATGATGGCGAAGGGGCCGTCGATCACCCCGGCCAGATCGAGTTCCAGGAAGTCGGCTTCGATGAGGTGCAGGGCGGGGAATGCACCGCGCAGATGTCCGGCCGCTTCGCGATCCAGCTCCACGCAGGTGAGCTCGATGTCGGTGCGTTGCAGCAGGTGGCGGGTGAGGGCGCCGGTGCCGGGGCCGACCTCGATCACCTTGCGATACCCCAGCGATGGATCCAGTGCGCCGGCGATCCGGCGCGCGATGGCATCCTCCTTCAGGAAATGCTGTCCGAAATGCTTCTTGGGCCGGACCACGATCAGGTGGGCACCACTTCGAGCAGCGTGCGGAACGCGGCGAACCGGCCCTCGTAACGCCGACGGGTCTCGGCCTGCAGCCGCGCGGCGTGTTCGCGCTGGTACCGTTCGTAGGTCTCCATATCCGCGCAGCCATACTGGATCGCGTAGGTGAAGCCGCCATCATCGGCCAGCACGCGGCTCATGCGGTGATCCAGGAACAGGCCGGTCGCCATCACCGCCGGGATGTGCTCCTCCTTCATCCACCGCAACCAGTCATCATGCACCTCCGCGTCGATGTTCACGGTCACGTTGTAGATGATCATTGCGTGTCGCCGTTCAGGAAGCGCTCCTCCGGGGTCGATGGGTCGTCGTGGTCGCCACGCAGGCGCCGGAAGCGCTCACGGGCCTCCGGCACGAAGATGCTGCCGGTCTGCTCGAACAGCAGCCGTTCGTAGTAGCCCTTCGCCTTCTCGGGATCCTTCAGTTCCTCTTCGTAAAGCCGGCCGAGGTCGAACAAGGCATTGTCCACGAGGATGTCGATCGGGTAAAGCTCGACCACCTTCTCCAGGAACGCGGCGGCCTCTTCGAAGCGCTTGCGCGCGTGAGCGATGCGGTAGCGCTGGTAGAGCACGTCATCGCCAAGGGTGTGCATGGGGAAGGCCGCGTCGAGCGTGTCCAGGACGTGCAACGCCTCGTCGTAGCGGTGCTGGAAGGTGAGCAGTTGCGCATCGGCGTAGAGGCTGAGCGGCACGCTGTTGCTGTCCAGCCCCAGGTTGTCGCCGATCAGCAGGCTCAGTTCCATGGCGTCGTTGGCGATGAGCTTGGAGGTGGAGGCCTTGAGAATGTCCAGCTGCGCGAGCGACCAGAGCATGTCCCCGGCGTAGAAGCTCACGCGCGCGTTGCGCATGCGCGCTTCATTGCCGATCACGTCGTACTTGAAGTCCAGGTCCACCTGGGAATAGAGCAGCGAGGCTTCCCAGATGTCGCCGGCCAGCACATGCACGTCGCCCAGGTCGATCTTCAGCTGCGCCTGCACCTTCGGATCGATCGTGGGCATCTCGATCGCGCGTTGCAGGAGTTCAATGGCGCCCGGCGCATCGTTCAGGTAGTAGGCTTTCAGATCCGACCAGTCGCGCATCAGTTCCACCGTCGCGCTGTTCAGCCCCAGTTCCTTGATCGCGGCATCGTACTGCTCCTGCACGTCCGCCAGTTCCTCCGCCGACGGCTCGGCTTCGCCGGTCACCTTCGCGTGGAGCGTGCGCAGCAGGCCGAGCCGCGCGGGCAGGTAACCGGCTCCGGAGGCGCCCAGCGCGATCACGTGGTCGTAACATTTGGTGGCCGTCGCGTAGTCCTTGTTCGAGAGCGCGATGGCGGCCAGGTCGAGCAGGCGGCGGCCGCCCTCGTTGAAGCGCTTGTCCAGCGCCTTGCACTGCACCATGGCGCTGGTGAGGTCCTTCTGCTGGATGTACATCCAGATGAGCAGCTCGTGGAAGACCAGCTTGTCGGGCTCGCGCTGGATGCGCCGCAGCAGCTCGGTCCGCAGGGTCTCGGTGCGTTCATCGCGTACGGTGAAGTCCACGTGTCGCGAGAGGCCGTTTTGCACGCTCTGGATGTAGCCTTCGTTGGCGCTGAGCACGTCCATGTACTTGCGGATCATGCCCGGCACATCGCCCTTGGCGGCGTAGAGGTTGGCGATCTCGTAGTGGAAGTTGTAGCTGTCCTTCACCAGCCGCTGCCCGCGCTCGTAGGTCTCCAGCGCCAGGTCCAGCTCGTTGTTGCGGGTGAAGGCGTTGGCCACCTGGCGGATGCGGTTGGGATCGGCGGTGATCTGCTTGAGGGCCTTCTCGAACTGCGCCCGCGCCTTCTCGTCCTCGCCCATCATGCGGTACAGGCCGCCCAGGTCCACGAAGTAGCGCGGGTCGTCGTCGCGCTTCTGTTGCGACTTCACCAGGTCCTCGGCGTCCTCGTACCGCTTCATGCCCACGTAGCTCTTGAAGAGCTGCTCGTAGTAGTAGGGGGAAGGCTGGCGCTTGTAGAGCTTCTCGTAGTAGAGGATGGCCCGCTCGAAGTCGCCCTGCTGGAAGTACTGGGCGGCGAGTTGCTCGTCGGTGCCGGGCTGGGCCGAGGCCGCTTCCGGACGCACCATCGATGCGATGACCACCAGCAGCAGGATCAACGCGCGGTTCATGGCCTGGGTGTGCTGGTCGCGGAGGTATCGGCGGCGATCATCGAGTCCACCGCCGCGCGGTGGATCCATTCGCGGCCGGCGGTGGCGGCGCTGCGAAGAAGAACGCCGGCGTCGTGCTCAAGTTGCCCCATGATCATGCGCTCCTCGGCGAGGTAGCCGTCTTCCTGGTGCTTCTCCCACAAGCCGCGTTCCACGTCGCGGCGCAGGTCGGTCAGTTTCCCGCGTGAGGTCTCCAGTTCTCCTTTCACCTTGTCGTAGTATTTCTCCACGCGGCCCACGGACTTGTTCATGGCGCGGTGGTAGGGTCCCAGCACGTTGGCCGTGGCGCGATCGAGGGTGTCCTTGAAGCGTTCCTGGATCCATGCGCGCTGGCCGGCGTAGGTGCGGGCCATGTTCCGGTACAGGGCGGTGTCCAGCGCGTTCACCTCGGCCAGCA
Source organism: uncultured Chryseobacterium sp. (assembly GCA_964394425.1). Lineage (GTDB taxonomy): Bacteria > Bacteroidota > Bacteroidia > Flavobacteriales_F > PHOS-HE28 > PHOS-HE28. Next base: position 18,600 of record CAYMXP010000014.1, read on the forward strand.
GGCTGTCGGCGGTGTGCAGCAGGCTGTCGATGGCCGCGACTTTCGCAGGGTCCATGGCGCGGCGGCAGGCTGATCCCGCGAGCAGGAGCAATGGACCGAGAACGAACAGGAGCCTCATCGGCGGATCATTTCGAAACCCGTGTACGGCTGCAGCGCCTTGGGGATCCGGATCCCCTCGGGCCCCTGGTTGTTCTCCATCAGGGCGGCCACGATGCGCGCCAGCGCGAGCGCGCTGCCGTTGAGCGTGTGGGCGAGGCGGTTCTTCGCTCCGCCGCCGGAGCCTTTGGACGAAGGCGGCTTCTCCTCCTTGAAGCGCAGCTTGAGGCGGTTGCTCTGGAAAGTCTCGAAGTTGCTGATCGAGCTCACCTCCAGCCAGCGCTTCTGCGCACCGGCGTACACCTCCATGTCGTAGGTCATCGCACTGGCGAAGCCCATGTCGCCGCCGCAGAGCAGCAGTTGGCGAAAGGGAAGTTCCAGCGCGCGCAACAGCCCCTTCACGTGCTCGACCATTTCCTCCAACGCCGCGTAGCTCTTCTCAGGATGCTCGATGCGCACGATCTCCACCTTGTCGAACTGGTGTACGCGGTTCAGCCCGCGCACGTCCTTGCCGTAGCTGCCGGCTTCACGTCGGAAGCACGGTGTATAGCCCACCATCTTGATCGGCAGCGCATCGGTCTCCACGATCTCCTCGCGGTACAGGTTGGTGATCGGCACCTCGGCCGTGGGGATCAGGTAGAGGTCATCGGCCGTGGCGTGGTACATCTGGCCCTCCTTGTCGGGCAGCTGGCCGGTGCCGAAGGCCGAAGCCGCGTTCACCATGTGCGGCGGGATGATCTCGCGGTAACCCGCTGCGATCGCCTTGTCGAGAAAGAAGCCGATCAGCGCGCGCTGGAGCTTCGCCCCCTGGCCGCTGTATACGGGGAAGCCCGCGCCGGTGAGCTTCACGCCCAGGCCCATGTGCAGCAGGTCGTACTGCTCGCCCAGTTCCCAATGCGGTTTCGCGTCCGCGGGCAACGCAGGCAACGCGCCTTCCTGCACCACCACCACGTTGTCCTCCGCGCTTTTTCCCGCAGGCACCTTTTCGTTCGGCACGTTGGGGATCGTGACCAGGTGATCCTGCTGCGCTTTTTCCGCCGCGGCCATCCTTCCCTGGAGCGCCTCGATCGTCGCCTTCAATTCCCCGGTGCGCGCTTTCGCAGTTTCAGCCTCCTCCTTTTTCCCGGCGCGCATCAGGTCGCCGATCTGGCGGCTCATGCCGTTCAGTTCATTGAGCTTCCCGTCCAGCTCGAGCTGGCTCTTGCGCCGCTGCTCATCGAGTTCGATCAGGCGGGCCACCAGGCCCTTCGCGTCGATGTTGCGCTTACACAGGCGGGCTTCGGCGTCCGCACGGTGTTCCCTAAGGAACTGTAGTTCAAGCATGACGTGAAATGTGCATCGCGGTCAAAGGTAGAGGCCACGAAAAAGCCCCTCCCGAGCGGAAGGGGCTGATCGTCATGCGTCTTCCGGTCAGTTCTTCGAAGCCTCGGGCACCACGCTCACCGTGCTGCGGTCCTTCGCGCCGCGCTTGAACACCACCGTGCCGTCCACCAGGGCGAAGAGCGTGTGGTCCACGCCCATGCCCACGTTCTTCCCGGGGTAGTGCTTGGTGCCGCGCTGGCGCACGATGATGTTGCCGGCGATGGCCTTGCTGCCACCGTAGATCTTCACGCCGAGCCGTTTGGAGTGGCTCTCGCGTCCGTTCTGTGTGGAACCTTCACCTTTCTTGTGTGCCATGCGTTGAACGCCGAAGCGTGTTTTACTTGCCGCAGCCCTGCGAAGGCAAGGCGTAGGCGTTGTTGTGGATCGCGACTTATTTCTTTCCGCCCTTCTTGGGTGCGGCCTTCTTTTCAGTGGTCTTCTTCGCCGCGGGTTTCTTCACTTCCTTCTTGGGAGCCGCCTTTTTCGCGGCCTTCGGCTCGGCGGCCGCTTCCGGCGCGGCTTCAGCCTTGGGTTTGGGCGCGCGCTTCACGACCGGAGCGGGGACTTTCTCGCCCTTGCCCAGGATGCCGAGGATCTGCAGCTCGGTGAGGGCCTGGCGGTGGCCGTTCAATTTGCTGTAGCCCTTGCGCCGCTTCTTGTGGAAGACCAGCACCTTGTCGCCCTTGGTGTGGGCAAGGACCTGTGCCGCCACGCGGGCGCCGTCCACCGTGGGGGTGCCCACCATCACGCCGCCTTCGTTGCTCACCAGCAGCACCTTGTCCAGCTCAAGGACCTTCCCTTCCTCGGCCTGAAGGCGATGCACCCGCAGGCGCTGGTCCTTCTTCACCTTGAACTGCTGGCCGGCGATGTCGACGATGGCGTACATGACTTGCGAAATGGGCTGCGAATGTAGTCCGATCAGGGGATCCGACAAGCGTACAGCCCAGGGCCCGGGCCCTCAAGGCCGGGTCAGAGCTTGAAGGCCTTCTTGACCGCCGGCACGGCGTTCAGTTCCTCCCAGGGGAAGAGCTTCACCTTCACCTTCTTCTCGTGGCCGTTGGTCTTGAAAAGCTTGGTGACCTCCCTCGGGGTGCGGCCCATGTGGCCGTAAGCGGCGGTTTCGCTGTAGATCGGGCTGCGCAGGTTGAAGCGCTGCTCGATGAAGTAGGGGCGCATGTCGAACTCCCGCATGCCCGCGATCACCTGGGCGATGTCGCCGTCGCTGAGCTTCACCTTGGCGGTGCCGTAGGTGTTCACGTACAACCCGACGGGTCTGGCCACGCCGATGGCATAGGCCACCTGAACCAGCACCTCGTCGCACACGCCCGCGGCCACCAGGTTCTTGGCGATGTGGCGCGCCGCGTAGGCCGCGCTGCGGTCCACCTTGCTGGGATCCTTGCCGCTGAAGGCGCCGCCGCCGTGCGCACCACGCCCGCCGTAGGTGTCCACGATGATCTTGCGGCCGGTGAGGCCGGTGTCGCCGTGCGGGCCGCCGATCACGAACTTGCCCGTGGGGTTCACGTGGTAGGTGATGTCGCCGGTGAAGAGCGCCTGCACGCGCTTGGGCAATAGCTTCTTCACGCGGGGGATCAGGATGCCGATCACGTCCTTCTTGATGCGCTCCTGCATGGCCTTCTCCGTACCGAAGTCATCGTGCTGGGTGCTCACCACGATGGTGTCGATCCGGTGCGGCCGGCCGTCGTCGGTGTATTCCACCGTCACCTGGCTCTTGGCATCCGGCCGGAGGTAGGTCATCGTCTTGCCCTCCTTCCGAATGGCTGACAGTTCGCGCAGCAGCAGGTTGGCCAGTTCGAGCGGCAGCGGCATGAAGTTGTCCGTCTCGCGGCAGGCGTAGCCGAACATCATGCCCTGGTCGCCGGCGCCCTGGTCCTCGGGTTTGCGCTTCACCACGCCCTGGTTGATGTCGGGGCTCTGCTCATGGATGGCGCTGAACACCCCGCAGCTGTGGGCCTCGAACATGTATTCGCTCTTGGTGTAGCCGATGTCGCCGATCACCTTGCGGGCGATCTCCTGCACGTCGAGGTAGGCGTCGCTCTTCACCTCGCCGGCCAGCACCACCTGCCCGGTGGTCACCAGCGTTTCGCAGGCCACCTTGCTCTGCGGGTCGAAGGCGAGGAAATGATCGATCAGCGCGTCGCTGATCTGGTCGGCCACCTTGTCGGGATGGCCTTCGCTGACGGATTCGGAGGTGAAGAGATAGGGCATCGGTCGGAGAAAGGGAGCGCAAAGGAACGGGTTTGGGCAGGCCCGGCCAACAGGGTCCCAGGGCTATTGGGTCTTGATCCCACGCGGTGCGAGGCGACCGCGACCCCCGCATGGCACACGGGTTTGAATTCCTCACACGGAGACACGGAGGCACGGAGAATGCGCTCTCCAATGCGCCTGCCCGTCGCAGTCGGGGCCGCGATGAGGCCTGACTTTCGTGCCTCCGTGCCTCCGTGTGAGCCTTTGAACAATGCCTCGCCCGCAACGCTCATTGGACTTGATGGTCCGGATGGTCCCCGCGACACCGGAAGACCTGTGCTTACTTTGTCCGCGCCATCACGACGCAAACCCATGAACAAACTCCTCCCCCTGTTCGGCGCTTTGCTGATCGCGACCCTGCTCACGGATCGGGCGCAGGCCCAGGCCTTCGAACCGGGCAACAACGTGGCAGGCCTGCTCCTGGGCATCGGAGGGCATTACTCCGCCTATGGCAGCTACAGTTCGATGAGCCCCGCCCTCGGCCTGTTCTATGAGCGAGCCAGCAATGCCGATGTGGGACCCGGCGTGCTCGGACTGGGTGGCTTGATCGCCTACAAGAGCCTGCATTCGGATGATCGCTACTACTGGCCCGGCTACGGCTACTACAACTATGATTTCCGATGGACCTACCTGATCCTCGGCTTCCGGGGCGCCTACCATTGGAACGCCTGGCACAAGGTGCCCGAGCTGGACACCTACGGAGGGTTGATGCTGAGCTACAACCTGGTCACTTTCCACGATAACACCGACTACCCGAACGGCTATCCGGACGAGTACGACTACTCCTCCTCCAGCGGCATGGGCCTGTCGCTCTACCTGGGGTCGCGCTATTACTTCAGCGACGCCTTCGGCGTATCGGCCGAACTGGGCTATGGCATCGCCGTGCTGAACATCGGCTGCCAGTTCAAGTTCTGAGCAGGCGGAAGGCTTAACACTTTTTCACGGGGGGGCGCCTTCCCGCGAGCGGACGGCCCGGATACTTTCGCGCCCCACCGGTCATGAACATCCGCATCGAGCATCTGACCAAGAGCTACGGACCGCAGAAGGCGGTGGACGACATCAGCTTCGAGGTGCGCCCCGGTGAGGTGCTCGGTTTCCTGGGTCCCAACGGTGCCGGCAAGACCACCACGATGAAGATGATCTGCGGGCTGAGCGCCCCGGACGAGGGCGTGATCGAAGTGGGTGGCCGCAGCGTACACGACGACCTGCAGGCGGTGCGGCAGCAGATCGGCTTCCTGCCGGAGAACAATCCCCTCTACGAGGACATGCCGATGCTCGACTTCCTGCATTTCACCGCGCAGGTGCAGGGCGTGGAAGGTGCGCGCATCGGGCAGCGCATCCGCGAGATGGTGGAGGTCTGCGGCCTGGGGAGCGAGAAGCACAAGAAGATCGGCGAACTGAGCAAGGGCTACCGCCAGCGCGTGGGCCTGGCCCAGGCCATGGTGCATGATCCCCAGGTGCTCATCCTGGACGAGCCCACCACGGGTCTCGACCCCAACCAGATCGTGGAGATCCGCGAGCTGATCAAGGAGGTGGGCCGGGCCAAGACGGTGATCTTCAGCACGCACATCCTGCCGGAGGTGGAAGCCACCTGCGACCGGATCCTGATCATCAGCCGGGGGAGGATCGTGGCCGATGGCGCACCGGGCATGCTGCGCAAGCAGGCCCAGGGGAAGGAGGTGCTGCGCGTGCGGATCGAGGACGGCGCACGCGATGCGATCCTGGCCGGGCTCGCCGCCACGCCGTCCATCGAACTGGCCGATCCGGTGGCCGGAAGCGTGGACCTCTTCGACCTGCAATGCCGCATGGCCGCGCAACGCGACGTGTTCCGCCTCTGCGTGCAGAACGGCTGGACCCTCACCGAACTGCGCGTGATGGAGACCCGGCTTGAAGATGTGTTCCGCGACCTGACCCTGAATTGAAGGTGAAATGCATTCACCACGGAGGCACCGAGGCACGGAGAAGATGATCAAGCATTCGCCTTCCTCCGTGTCTCCGTGTCTCTGTGGTGAAAAACCTCTGGCGCGGCCATGAAGAAGACCTGGCTCATCGCCCGCAAGGAGCTCGCGTCGTTCTTCGACTCGCTGATCGCCTACATCCTCATGGCCGTGTTCCTCGGCCTGAGCGGCTTCTTCACCTGGTGGTACGGCAACGACGTGTTCATGCGCGGCCAGGCCGACCTCAGCTCGTTCTTCAACATCGCCTACTGGACGCTCTTCTTCTTCATCCCCGCCCTCACCATGCGTACGCTGGCCGAGGAGCGCAAGACCGGCACGCTCGACCTGCTGCTCACCAAGGCCGTCACCGACTGGCAGGTGGTGTTCGGGAAATTCCTGGCCTGCGTGGTGCTCATCGCGCTGGCGCTCGTGTTCTCGTTGCCTTACTACATCACCGTGTCGACGATCGGCGACATCGACCATGGCGCGGTGATCACCGGCTACCTCGCGCTGCTGCTGATGAGCGGCGCCTACATCGCCGTGGGGGTCTATGCCAGCAGCCTCACCAACAACCAGATCGTGGCCTTCCTGGTCGCCCTGCTGATCGGCATCGCGTTCCACATCCTTTTCCAGGTGGCGGCACCCAACTTCACCGGCGTCATCGGCCAGGTGCTGGAGTTCCTCAGCACGGGTTCGCACTTCGACAGCATGAGCCGCGGGGTGATCGACAGCCGCGATCTGCTCTTCTTCCTCAGCCTGATGGTCGTGGGGCTTTCGCTGGCGGAGGTGAACCTGGCCAAACGCCTGATCCGCGGAGCATGAAGACGCGCAGGCAGGTCTCCACCTTCGTGCTGCTGCTGCTGGCGGTGGTGGTGCTGGTGAACGTGGTGGGCAACCGCTTCAAGTTCCGCTGGGACCTGACCACCGATGAGCGTTACACCCTCAGCCAGGCCACCCTCGACATCCTGGAGAACCTGCCCGAAGCGGTGACGGTGACGGCCTACTTCACCGAGGAACTGCCGCCGGAATTCACCCTCACCAGGCAGGAGTTCAAGGACTTGCTGGTGGAATACGGCGAGCGCAGCAACGGCAACCTGGTCTTCGAGTTCATCGACCCCGCCGTGGACGACAAGACCAAGCAGGAGGCCGAACAGGCCGGCGTGCGGCCGCTGTACGTGAACGTGCGCGGCAAGGACAAGGCCGAGCAGCTGATTGCTTACATGGGCGCCGTGGTGAAGGTGGGTGATCAGAGCACCACGATCTCGGTGATCCAGCCCGGCACCGCCATGGAATGGTCGCTCTCCTCCAGCATCAAGCAGGTGAGCGTGACGGAGAAGCCCACCGTGGGCCTGGTGCAGGGCCACGGCGAAGCCTCGATGGGTTCGATCGCCCAGGCGTTGCAGGGGCTCAACGTGCTGTATAACGTGGAGCCGTTCACCTTCTGGGACACGCTGCCGGTGCATGAGCGCTTCTCTTCGCTGGTGTTCCTCGACCCGGGCGACAGCCTGCCCGCCGCCCACCTTCGCTGGCTGGATGAATTCCTCAAGAGCGGCCGGGGCGTGGTGATGGCCTTCGACGCCGTGAAGAGCGACCTGGGCCAGAGCCCCATCGCCGACGCGAGCGCCGGCGACGTGACCCGCTGGCTGGCATCGCATGGCGTCCAGGTCCAGCCCACCATCATCACCGACGCGCAATGCAGCCAGGTGCAGGTGATGCAGCAGCGCGGCTTCTTCACCATGCAGATCCCCATGGCCTTCCCGTATTTCCCGCTGATCAACGGGGAGGGCTTCGGCGATCATCCGGTGGCCGCCGGGCTGGAAGCCGTGGTGCTCCAGTTCGCTTCACCCGTTTCCTACACCGGCGATACCTCGATGACCTGGACGCCGGTGCTCAGCACCAGCGCCAAGAGCAACGCGCTGCCTTCGCCGGTCTACATCGACGTGCAGAAGCAATGGACCGACGCCGATTTCCCCATGCAGCACCAGGTGATGGCCGGCGCGCTCGAAGGGCGGTTCAATGGCGGGGAGAAACCGGCGCGCCTGGTCGTGTTCACCAACGGCAGCTTCGCCGTGGGCGGCGAAGGCCAGCAGCGCCAGCAGGTGAACCCCGATAACGCCAACCTGCTGGTGAACGCCGTGGACTGGATCAGCGACGAGACGGGTTTGATCGAACTGCGCAACAAGGGGGTCAACTATCGGCCGATCGAAGAGCTCACGGACGCGAAGCGCAGCTCGCTGAAGTGGATCAACCTGTTGCTACCCGTCGCTCTTGTGGTCCTTTACGGACTGTTCCGTGCTCAATGGCGCAAACGACAACGGCTGCTCCGCATGCTTCCCGATCATGTTCGGTAAGGTCAGCGCACGGATCCTGATCGTCGCGGCGGCGGCGCTGCTGCTGATCTACGGCCTGAGCGAATGGTTCGGCATGAGCGGCCGGCAGCGCACCTTCCGGGCGCACGTGCTCGAGCTGGATACCGCCGCGGTGACCGCCGTGCGCTACGAGCCCCGTCGCGGCAAGGGCGGGGAGATCCGCCTGGCCCGTAGCGGCGCGGAATGGACGGTGACCCAGGGCGAGCGGACCTTTCCCGCCGATGCCAGGTCGGTAGGCACCATGCTGGGCCACTTCGCCCTGCTGCGCAGCGAACGCATGGCCGGCAGCCTCGATGCGGTGAAGGAGAAACGCGGGCTGGCCGACAGCCTGGCCGTGCCGGTGACCTTCACGCTGGCCGACGGATCGGAAAAGCAGGTGCTGGTGGGGCAGGGGTCCACCGCATCCGGCCGCGAGGTCAGTTACGTGAACGTGCCGGGGGAGGAGGAGGTGTACGCCGTGGAAGGCTTGCTGGACAACAAGATCGACGTGGCCGTGGCCATGTGGCGGCCGCGCAGCATCGTGAAGGGCGACCCCGACGCATGGCAGAAGCTCACCTTCACTTTTCCCGGCGACAGCAGCTACACGTTGCAGCGCGTGGAGGGCCAATGGTTGGTGGACAGCCTGCCGGGCGACAGCGCGCGGATCAACAACTTCCTCAAGAGCCTGGCGCGTTCCACGGCGCACGACTTTGCCGACAGCGCGGACGTGAGCCTGCTCACCACCCCGGCGTACCTCCTGGAGATCCAGGACCGGTCGCTGCCCACCCCGATCCTGGTGAAGGTGTTCCCCTGGCAGCAGGGCTACGTGGCCACCAGCACGGTGAACCCCGGCAACGTGATGCGCTTCGACGCCTACCGCGAACTGCCGCGCATGTTCAGGCCCCGTGTGAACTGGCTGGCGCCGCCGCCTGCCGTGGTCCCGGCCGGTTGACCTGTTCCGCCGCCGCGAAAGGCCACGGGACACATCCTCATCCCAGCCCCTTAGCGCTCGCGCAACACCACCAGCTTCACCGCCGTCGCGCGGCCGTCGACCTCGGCCACCAGCTGATAGATCCCATCGGGCCAGTCGCAGTTCGCGCGCAACGAGGATCGCGGGTCGAGGTACCAGGTCTTCATCACGCGGCCATCGCCGGTATATGCGACGATGCGCAATTCGCGGTCGGTGCGGTTGTACAGGGTGGTGGCTTCCTCCACGGTGGGATTGGGCCAGACCTCGAAGGCCGCGGGGTTCAGCAGGTGGAACTCCACGGCCACCGTCTCGCTGTATTCGTGGCTGCCGTCGAGGTCGACCATCCGCAGGCGGTAGTAGTTCACGCCCATGTAGGGTGAGGGATCGATGAAGGAGTAGCGCCGCTCCTGGGTGCTGTTCCCGGCGGCGGCCACCTCGCCCAGCATGCGGAACACGCCCTGTTCATCCATGCGCTCCACTTCGAAGCGGTCGGTGTTGGTCTCCGTGGCGGTGCGCCATTCCAGCAGCACGTCCTTTTCCTGGGCACGGGCCGTGAGGTCCAGGAGCTCCACCGGAAGCACGACGATGTCGGTGAAGAAGGCGGTGATCGTATCGCTCTGCAGCAGGGTGATCCAGGTGGAATCGCTCAGCAGGTCCTGACCCACGAAGTTGTTGTCGATCTCCCAGTGGTCGAACTGGCTGTTCACCCCGGGCACGGCGAAGAGGTCCATGAGCAGTCCGCCGAACCAGGTGCCGCTCCAGGGCCCGACGGGAATGGTGAGGGTGTTCACCACCACGTCGCCGTTGCCCACGATCTCCACCGTCAGCGTGTAGGGTCCGGCGATCGGGTATTCCTGATCGAAGCAGTTCACGATCTGGCCCATGATGATGTTCCAGCGCGTGCAATTGAAGGTGCGGATGTCGTTCACGAAACCCTGCCACTGCGCCACGCTGCCGCCCCAGCGCGCCACCTGGCCGGGCATCTCCGGCAGCATGGCCGCCTCGAACTGGTCCAGCACCGCGTTGAGGGAATCGCAATGCAGCGGCCCGTTCAGCAGGTCGGCGTAGCGGTTGATGTAATCGTTGAAGAAAGCCGGGTTCTCCAGCAGCTTGTTGTAGATGGCCGCATGGCAGTTGTTGGGCGAGGCGCTGGGGAACATGTTCTGAAGATCGCAAACGGTGTTCACGCCCGCGCCCGTGCCGTTCCAGCCCGTGTAGTTCTGGCCCAGGTCGGCCACGTTGTCCATGTCCCACAGCGCATAGCGCCATTTGACCCCCGGCGGCTTGTATCCCCGCCACCACATGGTGTTCCAGTTGAGCCAGTCGGTGTTCACCATGAAGGTGTTCAGGATGAAGTTGTCGATGAAGCTCATCTTGTCGATCTGGCTCAGCACGAAGTTGTAGTTGGCCGGGATGCTCAGGTCGTTGGCCACGCAGTAGTTGCACAGCGTGGTCCAGTTGGCCGTGCTGCCGTTCTCGGCCCACCAGCCCCCCCAGTTCTTGATGATGTCGACGTCGTACTCACCCTGGTCGTAGTAGTAGTACGTGTAATCCTTGTCCACGCGCTCGCGCATCTCGTAAACGCCCCAGTAGCCGCCGTTGGTGGGCTGCCACAGGTAGGTGACCTGGTGGGCGTGGGTGCGTTCGTCCAGCTCCAATCCGCCCCGCTGGCTCACGGTCTGGACCCACCCATCGCGCAGGTGCGCCGAACCGAGGAAGGCGTGGTAATCGTAGTTGTCCGATCCCGCCGGTTTCATGATGATCACGTCGTACTCGTCGCGCGGCGTCATCCAGGGGAAAAGCGGGTAGTCGATGTTGTTGGTGTATCCATACTCATCGCGCGCGTGGAAGCGCATGCCCCGCTGGTCGAAGGCCCAGCTGTCGTTGCCGTGCCGGCGCATCTCGCCCTCGGTCTCGAACTGGAACACCCCGCTCTCGTCGAAGTATTCGATGCAGGCGATCTGGTCGCCGACGGTGCCGGCGCCGGTGCGGATGAAATCGACCATGCCGCTGATGCTCACGGTCCGCACGGTGTGCGGTGCCCCGATCAGGTAGGAGTTGGTCTCGCGGAAGCTGGGCAGGATCATCGGGTCGTTGCTGTAGCACTGCGCCTTGATCACCCGGTCGTTGTTCACCGTGATCGGCCCGGTGTAAAGCGTGCTGGCCGCGGTGGGGTTGGTGCCGTTGGTGGTGTAGCGCACCACGCTGTTGGGCTCGGTGTTGGTGATCGTCACGCTGAGCGGCGCGGCCGGGTAGAACCCCGGTGCCAGGTTGAAGGTCGGTTTGGCGGCGTAGCGCGTTTCCACCCCCGCGTTCGCCGCGCCCGGGTTGGGCGTGTTCTGCACCCCCCACACGGGGTTGCCATCGGTGATGCGCGCGAAACTGTGGTCCTTCTGCGTGGGCGAGGCGAACTCGAAGCTGTCCACGGGCGTCAGCGCCGGTCCGGTCAGGATGATCTTCTCCTGCCGCATCTGCGTGATCTTGAAGTTGGTGTGCCAGCGCGTGCCGTCATAGAAGTCGCGGTCGCTGGCGATGAAGACCACGCGACCGAAGGCCGGGACCACCAGGTTGGGGCAGGGCCATTTGAACGGGTCCGTGGGTTTGTCGGTGAGGAACCAGCCGGTGGTGTTCACCGCCGCGCCCGAGGTGTTGTACAACTCGATCCAATCGTCATAGGCGCCGCCGGCGATCAGTCCAGAGCGGTTGCTGGCGCTGATCTCGTTGATCCGCAACTGGCCGCGGACCACCGTGCAGGGAAGAACGATCGAGAGGATGGCAAGAGGCAGGGCAGCGGAGCGTAGCCACATGGGGAACCGGATCAGGAGCGCGTGAAGATACGCTGTCGACCCCGCGTTGGGCCAGCGCCATCCCGCGTTCGAGCGATGCATTGTGCGGCTTCATGGGGGGGGATCGCCCTCCGGTCGAGTAGGGGGAACACCGGCCCGGTGGGCGGGCGTAATCCAGTGCGCAACCCGCAGCCCTCATGAAGCGCGCCGTCCACCTTCCGGCCGCTCTTCTGCTCTCGACCTCGCTGCTTGCACAGCTTCCGCCAACGCACCATTGGCCATTGGATGAATCCACGGGCCTGCACGCCAACGACATCACCGGCGGCGCCGACGGCAACCTGCAGAACGGCGCCACCTGGCAGCCTTCCGGGGGGCACTTCGGCGGTGCCTTGCAGTTCGATGGCGCCGACGACCGCGTAGACGTCGGACCCTGCGACGTCACCATCGGCGTGGGCTTCAGCATCAGCCTGTGGATGCAGGCGGGCTTGATGGCCGGCAACGAACAGGTGCTGATCGCCAAGACGCAGGGCCCCGATCCGGACGATCACGTGTGGTCGGTGAGCCAGGTGAACAGCACCGCGCTGCTCTTCCGCCTGCAGGCGGGCGGCACGGTGACCGAACTGCAGACGCCGCAGTCCAGCCTGTTCTCCGGGGCATGGTACCACGTGGCCGCTTCCTACGATGGCGCCATGATGCGCATCCACCTCAACGGAGCGTTGATGGCCTACACGGCGAAAGCGGGCCTGATCCCCTGGGTGCCGCAGGCACCGGCATCGATGGGCGATCGCCTGGATGGGAACGGCCCCTTCATGGGCCTGCTGGACGATGTGCGCATCTACGATCACGGCTTGAACGATGCCGAGATCACGGACCTGGTGATCGGCGACGTGGCCACCACGACCGGCGGCGATCAGCAGATCGCGATCGTGGAGGATCGGATACGGATCCCGCGGGGCGACTGGATCTCGCTGAGGATCCACGATGGGACCGGACGCATGTTGGAACAGCGGATCGCGAACGAGGGCGAGGAGCTGGTCCTGCCGGATGGGCCCGCCGGGCTCTATCTGTTCTGCCTGCAGGGCCGGCACGGTGCGCTGGTGCGGCCGCTGGTGATGCCCTGAACGGAACGCGCCCCGGCATTGCGGGGCGCGTTCCGTCAGGATGACCGTGCGATCAACGCACGATGTTGAACCGGTGCTCGCTTCCGCCGCCGGTCCATGCGGCCTGCATCACGTAACTGCCCGGTGCGAGCGCGCTCACGTCGATCGTCAGGGTCTGCCCGGATGCGGAGGCCGGAAGGTCCTGTTCGCGCACCAGCCGGCCGGTGGCATCGAGGATCCGAAGGCCGGCATCGCGTGCTCCATGGAGATCGAGCCGCACATTCACGGCCTCGTTCGCGGGATCGGGATAGAGGCCGGCGATGGTCACGCCATCCACCTCTCCGATGCCGATGGTGCCCGCGTTGTCCCAGAGCTGGATGTCGTCCACCGCCGCTTCGATCAGGCTCCCACCGTCGAGGTACTCGCCCAGGTGCGTGCTGTCGCTGGCGATGAAACGGATCTGCACGGCGCTGTTGGGTGTCACGAAGTCCTGCACGCGGAAGGCGAAGCGGCGCCAGCTCTTGTCGCTGGTGCGGGTGTTCTCCACATGCACCCAATTGGTGCCGTTGTTGGTGATGTCCATCTGCCACCAGTCCATGCCGGGGTTGGCGCCGCCGGGCGGGTTGTTGGTGTACCAGCGCCAGAAGGTGAAGGTGGGGTTGTCGTAGCCGGTGAGGTCGATCGGGTAGCTCTGCAGGGTGGTGTGGCCGTCGTCCACGTCGTTCACGCCGATGCCCTCACCGGCCGGTGCGTTGCCCGTCAGGAAGCACAGCTCGCCGCCCGGGGTCACCTGCTGGTCGGTCTGCACGATCACGCCCCCATCGGTGTAGGATGGGGTGGGAATGTCCAGCGCCCACTGGCCGGTGGAGGCGTTGTCGGTGGGCAGGCCCACATCCCAGTTCCCCAGGTCGTTGTTGAAATCGCAGTCTTCGCTGGCCTGCAGGTCGAAGTCCACCAGGATGAAGTAGGGGATGTTGGGCTCGGGCAGGTCGCAGCCGATGGGCACCACGGAGCTCACCTGCGAGAAGATGTCGAGAACGCCCAGGTAGTAGGGGATCACCGTGCCCGTGGGCTGGCCGGGGATCATGCCCTGGTAGTCGTTGCCGCCGGTGTTGGTCATCACCACATCGTTCCACGTGGGGTCGTTGTTGATGCGGTAGCGCAGCAACACGCTTTCCACATAGTCGGTCCAGGGGAAGGAAAGGATGAGTTCCGCGTCCACTTCGATCGGGTCGTTGAAGGTGTTCAACTCGATGGGGGTGTGCGTCAGCTCGGCATTGCTGATCAGCGTGATGCCGTGGATGGCGAAGGCTTCGACGATGGCGTTGCCGTTGGGCGTGCCGTTGGTGATGTCGCCGTCATCGTCATCGGCTTCCAGCACATCGATCAGCACGTCGCGGTAGGCGGTGCCCTCCTCCCCATCGGGCGCCTCGGCCTGCAGGCCGGGGAAGGCGTCGGCGAAGAGGGTCATGGTCTGCACCATGTCGTTGCCCAGGCCCACGTAGGTGTCCCACCATGCGCCGGCGATGATCTCGCCGTCGGCATGCACCTCGCCCACGATGTCCATGGGGTACACCTTCGGATCGATGTCGTAGCGGCGGATGTAAATGCTGGGATCCACCAGGTCGCTTCCTTCGGCCAGGATCGGATCCTCGGTGATGCTCACACCCCACACGTCGGCGTAGCCTTCGTTCATGGCGCCGTTGATGAAATAGGAGCCCAGGCTCTGGTAGAAGTTGTCGTTGATGCCGTGGCCGTACTCGTGGTACACCACCTCGCCCAGCTGCGCGTAGCTCTGGCAGCCGCCGCCCTCCATGTAGAAGTTGATCGAGGAGCCATCGTAGAACGCGTTGCACGTTCCGGCCACGTCCACGTTGGTCTCCAGGCTGAAGTCCATGCCGGTGAAGGCGGGCAGGTAGGTCTTGCAGTGATCATGCACGATGTTCACGTGGAAGTAGGCGCTGCGTTCGCGGATGTTCGCATCGCCGTCGAAGCTCACGGCATTGGCGCCTTCGGCCAGGGAGATGTTGAATTGCGGAGTGACGCCGTTGGTCTGCACGTGGCTCCAATCCCCCTGCAGCCGGACGGTGGCGTTCACCGGACCGACGATCCCGCTGCTGATGTGCCCGTTGATGTCGGTGTTGAAGGTGTTGCCGCCGATCACCACCTCCACGTGGGGCAGCGCCAGCGTGACCGCCGGGATGAAGGGATGGAACTCGTAGACGGAGGCTGTCAGGTCCATGTCGGCGCCGGCCGGCGGGGCATGGCTCTTCACCAGGTCGTGGCGGTAAAGCAACCGGCCGTCGTGCGCATCCACCAGGCAGCGGTAATGGCCGGGTAGCACACCGTTCAGGGTATGCACCATCACTTCATACACCAGGTGGAACCCGGTGCTGCGTTGCGCGGGCACGGGCAGGATGCGCAGATCGCTTTCCACCTCGGTGGAAAGGATGCCGCTCAAGCCGTTCGACGCGATCACCGCGGCGTCCGCATCCACCAGGAAGGGTGTCACGTCCACGTCGATCGCATCGTACACGTCGGCGCCGAAGCCGATCACGCGGTCGTTCGCGTCGAGCTTCACCATCATCCGGCTGAAGAGCACCTCCAGGCCCTGGTGCCGCTGGGTGAAGTGGACGAAGGTGTGCTTCGAGGTGGGTGCCACGCTCTTCAGTTCAAGCTCGTTCACGGGGATCCCGAAACCGTCCAGTTCCTGCTGGATGAAATGTTCCGCCCGCTCCTGCGCGGTGGCCCCGCTGGTGGCGATGGGCCGGCCGAAGGCGCGGTGCGGCTTGGCGTTCTCCTCGTTGAAGTGGACGTACCAGGTGCCGTGTTCGGCAAGGAACTGCCGCCACGCGGGCCGGTGGCGCAGTTCATATTGCCAGGCCTCATCGGGCAGGCGCTGCCGGTCCTTGATGAAGGTCACGGCCTCGCGCGCGGGGTGACCGCCGGCCTGGGCGAAGGTGAAGGAGGCGACCGCGATCAAGGCGATCGGAAGGGTCATGATCCGCATGGCGCAACAGGGGTTGAAGGGCCGCCAAGTTCGCAAGGAACCGCTCGCTCGCAACATCCTTCGACGGCGAAGCGTGGCATCCCGACGGGCGACACGCTCAGTCCGGCAAATCCACCCGCAGGCCGTCGTGGGCCAGGGCCATGGAGGCGGGCAGCTCGCGGAGGATGTCTTCGTGCAGGCCCATCTGATGGCTGATATGGGTGAAGAACGCCTGCCTCGGCCGGAGTTCGTCCACCACGGCAAGGGCCTGCTCCAGGGTGAAGTGGGAGATGTGTTCCTTCTTGCGCAGGGCGTTCAGCACGAGCACCTCACACCCGCGGAGCTTCTCCAGTTCCTTCGGCTCGATCGATCGGGCATCGGTGATGTAGCACAGCCCGCCGATGCGGAAGCCCAGGACGGGCATGCGGTAGTGCTTCACCTCGATGGGGATGATCTCGACGGGCCCGATGCGGAACGGCGCTGCGCCCACCTCGACCAGGTTCAGATCGGGCGTGCCGGGATACTTGTCGGCCTCGAAGGCATAGCTGAACACGCGCCGGACGGCATCCAGCGTGGTCCGGTCGGCATAGAGGTCCACCGGGGCTTTCTCGTGGAAGTTCAGCGAGCGCAGGTCGTCGATGCCCGCGATGTGGTCCATGTGCGCGTGGGTGAGCAGCACGCCATCGAGCCGCCGCGTGCCGCTGCGCAACAACTGCTGCCGCAGGTCCGGTCCGGCATCGATCAGGAGGGTGAGCCCCCTGGTTCGCACCAGCGCGGCCGAACGCAGCCTGCGGTCGCGAGGATCGGTGCTGGCGCACACTTCGCAATCGCAGCCGATCATGGGCACGCCCGAGCTGGTGCCGGTGCCGAGGAAGGTGAGGGTCATGAACTCACGGGTTCGCAGGGCCGCCCGCGGTCAGTTCCTTGAACACCTCCTCCAGTCCGCGTTCGTTTTTCTGCAAGGTGAGCACCTTCAGCCCATGATCCACGGCGAACTGGAACAGGGCCGGGCGCACGTCATTGCCCGCTTCGGATGAAATGGTCCAGCGGTGGTCGCCGCGGTGATCGGCGGAGCGGACACCCGGGATGCGTTCCAGGCTCTGCCGGTCGGCGAAGCCGTCGAACTCCACCTCGAGCAGCTCGCGTTGCGCGCGGGCTGCGCGCAGATGGCGTGCGCTGTCGTCGGCGACGATCTTTCCGCGGTCGATGATGATCACGCGATCGCAGATGGCCTCCACCTCCTGCATGATGTGGGTGCTGAGCATCACGGTCTTCTCCGCGCCGAGGCGTTTGATCAGCGCGCGCACCTCCTCCAGCTGGTTGGGGTCCAGTCCGCTGGTGGGCTCGTCGAGGATCAGCACCGCCGGATCGTGGATCAGCGCCTGCGCCAGGCCCACGCGCTGGCGGAAACCCTTGCTCAGGGCGCCGATCTTCTTGTGCTGCTCGCGCTCCAGGCCCACGATCCCGATCATCTCCTTCACGCGCTGGCTCCTGCGCTTCAGCCCGTACAGCCCGGCGACGAATTCCAGCGACTCGCGCACGTAGAGGTCGGTGTACTGAGGGTTGTGCTCGGGCAGGTAGCCCACGCAGCGCCGCACCTCCAGGCTCGCGCGGTGGATGTCGTGGCCGTTCACCTCCGCCTCGCCGCCGGTGGGCGGGAGGTAGCCGGTGAGCACGCGCATCATGGTGCTTTTGCCCGCGCCGTTGGGGCCCAGGAAGCCCACCACCTCGCCAGGCCGCACCTCGAAGCTCACCTCGTCCAGGGCCTTCTGCCTGCCGAAGGTCTTGGTGATGCCGCGCGCGGAAATGGACATGGGGCGAAAGTAGAAGGGCCGTGCGTCGATCGCCCGATCATCGGATCTTTCGACCCGTATGCAGGGCACGGTCGTCCGGTCCACCGGAAGCCACTACCTCGTCCGCGACGCGGAAGGCGTTCAGCATGAATGCGTGGCGCGCGGGCAGCTGCGCATCCACGGCTTCAAAAGCACGAACCCCATCGCGGTGGGCGACCGGGTGCTGTTCGATCCCGCGCAAGGAGAGAAGCGTGCGATGATCACCGAGGTCCTGGACCGGAGGAATTACCTGGTGCGCCGCGCGGTGAACCTCAGCCACCAGAAGAGCGTGATCGCCGCCAACATCGACCAGGCGCTGCTGATGGTGACGCCCGTGCGGCCGCGCACCAGCACCGGCTTCATCGATCGCTTCCTGGTGACGGCCGAGGCCTACGAAGTGCCCTGCGTGATCCTCTTCAACAAGGTGGACGGCTGCGATGACGCGGAGCGGGCGCTGCTCGAGGAACTGGAGCGCACCTACCGCGGCGCGGGATACCGGACCGTGCGCACCTCCGCGATCGATGGCACCGGAGTGGCCCAGGTGGTGGATCTGCTGCGCGGAAAGGTATCCCTGCTCGCCGGCCACTCCGGCGTGGGCAAGAGCACGCTGATCAACCGCATCGAGCCCGGCCTGATGCTGCGCACCGGCGAGGTGAGCGAGCGCACCACCAAGGGAACGCACACCACCACCTTCGCCGAGATGCACGAGCTCGGGATCCCCGGAGGACCGGAACGCACCTTCATCATCGACACGCCCGGCATCAAGGGCTTCGGGCTGGTGGAAATGGATCCGGCCACCATCAGCGACCAGTTCCCCGAGATGTTCAAGCGGAAGAGCGCCTGCCGTTTCGCCTCCTGCCTGCACGTGCGTGAGCCGGGCTGCGCGGTGATCGCGGCCGTCGACCAGGGCGAGATCGCCGCCAGCCGTTACGCCAGCTATGTGGACATGGTGAGCGGCGTGGCGGAGGATGGCCCCTACCGTGCGTGATCCATCTTTGCCGGCATGATCCGCATCGTTCGGTCCGTGGCGATCACCGCCGCTGTTCTCGCCGCTTGCACCGGCCGGCGTCCTTCGACCTCCACCGAGGCCGGTGACTTCGGCCGCCTGATCACCCAGCAGGCCGTGGACGCGGTGCTCTGGCAGGCCACCAGCGCGGAGGCCTGCCGCCTTCAGCAGCAATGCTTCGAGCTGGCGCGCATCCGGCTTGACCAGAACCTCCAGCGCCCGCGCGGGGACATGCCCCTGGCGGTGGTGGTGGACATCGATGAGACGGTGCTGGACAATTCGCGCTTTGAGCTGGAAGGCATCGCGAACGGCGCCACCTACGACAGCGCGCGATGGACGGGCTGGGTGGGCAGGGCGACGGCCACGGCGATCCCCGGAGCCGTTGAGTTCCTGACCTACGCGCGGAGCCGGGACTGCGAGATCTTCTATGTGACCAATCGCGAGCGCCACCACCGCACCGCCACCGTGGCCAATTTGATGGCGCTGGGTTTCCCCAACGCCGATGAGGCCCATGTGCTCTGCGCGCTGCGGGATGCCACCGGCCGCCTGGTGACCGACAAGACCGAACGGCGCACCGCCATCGGCTTCACCTACGACATCCAGCTGATGATCGGCGACCAGCTGCGCGACTTCAGCGAGGAGTTCAATTCCCGCGCGCTGGACCATGGCAAGCCCAGGGTCGATGCCATGCGCGACACGCTGGCGCAATACTGCATCCTGCTGCCCAACCCGATGTACGGCACCTGGCGCGACGCCATCAGCGGCAAGGGCAGCGACATGGAGAAGTACGAGGCGCTGATGAAGTTCTTCGAGCCCTACGGCCCGCACTGATGCGCGCGGTGGTCCAGCGGGTGAGCCGGGCGGCCGTACACATCGGCGGCGGGCCCAGGGCCTCGATCGCGCGGGGCCTCCTGGTGCTGCTGGGCATTGAAGCCGGCGACACCGTGCAGGATGTCGAATGGCTGTGCGGCAAGATCGTCCGCATGCGCATCTTCCCCGATGAAGCCGGGCTGATGAACCTGGACGTGTCGCAGGTGAACGGAGAGATCCTGCTGGTGAGCCAGTTCACCCTGCACGCCGGCACGGCGAAGGGCAACCGGCCCAGTTTCATCCGCGCCGCGCGACCCGAAGAGGCCGTTCCCCTCTACCTGGGCTGCAAGCAGCGGCTCGCCGCGCTGCTCGGCCGCCCGGTGGAGAGCGGCGAGTTCGGCGCGGCCATGCAGGTGGATCTGATCAACGACGGACCGGTGACGATCGTGATCGACAGCCGGCTGAGGGAATAGGTCGTCCGGTGCTACTGGACCAGGACCCGTACGGCCGGGACCGCAACATCGTGTCCGACCCGCACCGAGTAGAGGCCCGGCGCACCGATCCTGAGGCATTGCGCCTTTTCGGTGACCGCCTCGCGAACGACCGTCATGGCGCGACCGGTCGCGTCGATCACGCTCACCTCCTCGGTGCTCTCCACCCAGAAGCTGCCGGTGCTGGGATTGGGATGCACCAGCGCGCCGGGCGGCATCCAGCGCACGCCCGCGATGGCCGAGGTCGCCGCGCTGCCGTCGTTGTCCACCACGCGCAGGCGGTAGAAGCTCTCGCCGGGCACCGGCGCGGGATCCACATGGGCGTAGTGCCGTGTACCGATGCAGTTGCCCGCCGCCTCCACCGATCCGATCACGCTCCAGGTCCACAGGTCGGTGCTGCGTTGCACCTCGAAGTGCGAGCTGTTGCATTCGCTCGCGGTGGTCCAGCTGAGCCGCACGTCGCGCAAGCGCGCCTGGGCGGCGAACGCGGTGAGTTCCACCGGCAGCACCACCGGTTCGCAGCTCACCGTGGCCGTGCCGCCGAATTCCAGCGGCACCACGGTGGTCACGCTGCTCCAGTTGCTGAAGCAGATCAGGTATTGTTCGCCGGCCAGCACGTTGAGCGGCGGTTCGTAGTTGCCCGGATCGCCTCCCGGCGGGGTGGTGGCCGCCAGCCCGGTGCCGCCCGACGTGGTCAGGTTCCAGTTGCAGCGGATCGGCGGCACCGTGTTGGCCATCACGCCGGCGCAGGTGGTGGCGTTGTAGGGGTACATGATCCAATCATAGAAGCCGCCCTGGGTGCCCAGCCCACCGAAAGTGAATTCCAGCGATCCGCCTCCGCTGATGTTGATGATCATCCACGTGCTGTTCAGCTCGTTGTTGCGCAGGCAGCCGTAGTTGTCCGAGCCCCATGCGCTGGGCACCGCATCGCCCCAGAGCAGGTCGGGGTTGCCCAGCGAACCCAGCGGCGGGATCTCGTTCAGCGCGCCGATGCCATTGGGATCGATCGCCCAGCTGTAGTTGGTGCAGATGTTCACCGCATCGGGGCAGTCGCTCGCGGTGATCGGACCCACGCTGCCGCAACTTCCAGCCGGAACACCGAGCGGGATCACCACCTGGCCGATGCTGCCGCCGGTCAGCGTGCCGCTCTGCACGGTGTTGCCCAGCGCGTCGGCAAGCGTCCAGGTCGCGCCGTTCCATCCGTCGCCGAAGGAGTCGAACATCTGCATCACATAGCAGCCCGTATCGATGCACAGCGAGATGGTGGTGGGCGCGAAGCCCGTCTGCACCACGGTGACGCCGCTCACCAGGTTCCAGCTGATCTCGGTGGGGTAGATGCCCGCCGTCACCGTCATGGTGTACCAGTCGCAGGGGCCGCCTCCGCAGCCGGTGCCCAGGCTCACCTGCTGGCTGCCGAAGGTGCCGTTCGCCAGCGTGCCGGTGGCCACCGTGGTGTTGGCCGGTTGCACCTTGATGGTGAAGGTGGCGCCGTTCCAGCCGTCGCCGAAGCTGTCGTACAGGTACATGGTGTAGCAGCCATCGGGCAGGCACACGGTCTGGAAGGCCGGCGCCAGGCCGCTGGCCACCACCGTGCCCACATCGTTCACCAGTTCCCAGTCGATCTCGGTGGGCCATGTGCCCGCCGTGACGGTGATCGTGTAGTTGGTGCATTGCGCACGCCCGCGGCCCGCGAAAAGGAAGATGACCGAACCGATGACCAGCAGCGTGCGCATCGCTCACTCGTTCTCCGGACAATCACGCGGATCCATGGCCTGGAAGCCGCCCGCCGGGCCGCGCTGGTAGCAGCGAAGGCCCAGGCCAAGGTGTTCGAGCGCGCCGCGCAATTGCGCCTGATCCATCGTGCTCGCCGGCTTGATCTGCATCATCAGGTTGCGCGTGTTGAAGTCCGTGCGCACGGCGATCACATCGGCCTGGGACCGCAGCAGCTCATCCACCTGGCGGGCCTGGTGCTGTGTGCGCAGGCCGCTGATCACGGCCTGCACCTGATGGAGCTCCGAAGGCGATTGCGCCGCTCCGAGCGCGGCCCACACGCAGCCCAGGGCGATCGTGATCGTCCGCAACGGACTTTTGCGGCAAAGCCCCGCGAACATGGCGCGTCAAAATAGGAACTTGTGGAACTCGACCCACCATCCGTTGATCGCTCTTCAGGCGGAGGTCGACCAATGGATCCATTCCATCGGCGTGCGCTACTTCAACGAACTCACCAACATGGCCATCCTCACCGAGGAGGTGGGCGAGCTGGCGCGCATCATGGCGCGGCGCTATGGCGAACAATCGTTCAAGAAAGCAGAGGCGAAGGCCGACCTGGGTGAGGAGATGGCGGACGTGCTCTTCGTGTTGCTGTGCCTGGCCAACCAGACCGGGGTGGACCTGCAGGTGGCGTTCGAGAAGAAGATGATGAAGAGGACACGGAGGGACCGGACACGGCACTCGAAGAATCCGAAGCTGAAGTAGGGCCTCACTTCACCGCCTCCACATACAGGCTCTCGATCCTTCGCTCCGGCCGGTCGATCAGCAATTCGGGCATGCTCCCCACTTTGAACGCCTTGCGTTCGATGTTGCGGAAACCCGCCTCGCGCAGCAGCAGCGCCAGGGTCTCGAAGTCGTAGCTGTACCGGTGGGTGTGTTCGCGCGCGTAGCGGTTCACGCTCATCATGCCGGTCGCTTCCTTCTCTCCATAAGGGAACACCACGCTCTTGTCCGTCTTGCGCTTCTGGTAAAGATCCAGGTACAATTCGCCATCGGGCAGCACCAGGCGGAACACGCCGCCGGGTTTCAGCACGCGGTGGATGCCGCGCAGCTGCCGCTTGAAGTGTTCGTGGGGAATACAATCCAGGCAGTGCTCGCTGTACACCCCGCGGATGCTCGCATCGCGGAAGGGCAGCCGCCCGCGCGTCAGGTCCCAGCACACGTCCACCCCGGGCATCCAGTGGTAGTCCAGGTTGATGAAGGCCGGATCGGGCCACACGCCGCAGCCGATGTTCAGCAGTTCGCTTCGCCGCAGCCTGCCCTTGTTGATGAAGAGCGACGAGCCGCGGATCAGATCGGAAATGACCTTCTGGACCTTGTGGTAGGAGAGCGGGTGGCGCACGGGGTGAAGATCGCAGGTTCACCGGTCAGGGCCTTGTTCGGCAGGCGCGGATGTTCCACCTTCGGGGCATGAAAACCATGGCCCTCCCCGTCCTCGCGATCCTGGTACGGGCCGGATCGCTGCCCGCCCAGAACCCCAGCTCCATCGCCTTCGATGGCACGGACGACCGGGTGAACGCCGGATCCAGCACGGTGTTCGACATCTCCGACGCGCTCACCCTGGAAGCCTGGGTGAAGGTGGACCCCACGCAGCCGGCGAATTTCCCACGCATCATCGACAAGTTCAGCATCACCGAACAGGAGGGCTACAACCTCATCGTCAACTCGGGCCATCTGTTCATGGAGATCTTCGACCTGGGCGGATACAGCTACAGCGTCTATGGAAGCAGCATCGACGACGGGACCTGGCATCACGTGGCCGGCACCTTCTCCGGTGTCGAGATGCGCCTCTACCTCGATGGCGTGCTCGATGATTCGTGGACCTTCGGCCTGGCGGCGATCCAGACCGGCAGCAACGAACTGGGCATCGGCAACAACTACGACGGCCAGAACTGGCTTCCTCTCGTGGGGTCGATCGACGAGGTGCGGGTGTGGAACATCGCCCGCACCGAGGCCCAGATCCTCGCGTGCATGAACAGCCCCCTGGCCGGCAACGAACCCGGGCTGGTGGGCTACTGGCGCTTCGACGAGAACGGCGGCACCACGGCGATGGACCTCACCGGCAACGGCAACCATGCCGTGCTGGAGAACGGCGCGGCCTGGAGCACGGACGTGCAATTCGCGGGAACGGGCGATTGCAGCGAGGTGGGCATCGTGTCGTTGGAAGGATCCTCCGCGTTGGTGGTGGTCTCCTCGGCCGTGGCCCAGGGTCAACCGATCGGGATCCAGGGCGGACCGGCCGGTCCATGTGCGATCGACCTGGTCGACCAGGCGGGCCGCACCTGCGCGCGGCATCGGATGGCGCTCCCGGGCGCGGTCGCCACCTACGGACTGGATGCGGGCCACTACGTTCTGCGCGTGCTGATGCCGGACGGGCGCCGCGCGAGCGCGCGCGTGGTGGTGATGTGAGCGACCGATCGGCGGCGGGGACGTTCCGGTTCCGCACCTTCGTTGCAGCGAACGCCGATGCACCGGTGGCTCCCATGCCTGGTGTTGCTTTTCGGCGCGTGTATCGCGCGCGCGCAGGATGCGGCCTCGTCCTTCGGCTTCGGCATGGCCGCGCACAGCGGCTTCATCGTTCCCCACTCCAGGGAGCTGATCGACGTTTCAGGGTCCAGGCCGTTCGGGTTCGAACTGGACGCCGAGTGGCTTTACGCCGGCGAAGCGCACACGCTGAAGAGCGGAGCGGTGTACCGGCGCGGGATCGCCCTGTACGCCTTCGACTTCAATGAGCCGGACGTGCTGGGCGGCATGCTGGCCGTCACACCCTATGTGGAGCCGATGATCCGCGCGCAGGACAGGTTGCACGGTTCCATCCGGCTTGGCATCGGCCTCGCGCTCCTCAGCCGGCCGTACGACGCCGAGTCCAATCCCACCAACCTCTTCTACAGCACCACGGTGAGCTTCATGGCCATGGCGAACGCGTACCTGGGCTGGCGCCTTTCGCCGCGGTGGGAGTTGAAGGCGGGCTTCAACTTCAACCACACCAGCAACGGCGGCATGCGGCAGCCCAACAAAGGCATGAACTTCCCCACCTGGAGCCTGGGCGCGGCATACAGCCTCGCGCCCGTGCAGGTCGGGCGGCCGGTACGTGACGATGCGTGGCGGGCAAGGCCCCGGCGGACGTTGAGTGTGCTGGGCTCGGCATCGATGAAGAACACGCCGATGGACGACGCGCAGGACCTGGAGCAATGCTGGATCCTGGGCGGCATGGGCACCGTGGGTCACCGGCTGGGCCGGCTCACCGGCCTGGCGGCCGGCACCGAGTGGGTACACGATGGCTTCGCGCGCGAGATGGCGGAGCGCACGGGCACGGCAACGAACGCATGGCGTGGAGCGATGGTGCTCGGGCCGGAGCTGCTCGCCGGCCGGGCGACGTTCAGCGTGTTGTTCGGCGCCTACGTGTACAGCCCCGGCTGGAACGGTGATCCGCTGTACCAGCGCTACCAGCTCGCTTGCACGCTCGGGAGCCACTGGATGCTGGCGGCATCGCTCAAGGCCCACCGCCACGTGGCCGATGTGATGGACCTGCGCGTGGGCTGGGCGTGGTAGCCTGGATCAAGCCAACGAACGGGAACGGATGGAAGGCATGATCGATGGAGGGCGATGATCGGTCATTCCAAGGCGTGCGCCGGCCGGTACGGCGTCATGTACCCCTCCTTCGCCATCTTCTCGCCGATCTCGCGGTAGGCTTCGTTGCTCTCCGGCTGCCAGGTGGCCAGGCCGTCCACGTAGCGGTTGAACATGCAGAAGGCCGCGGCGATCAGCACGGCGTCGTGGATCTCGCGGTCGCTGGCGCCTTCGTCGCGCGCGGCCTGCACGTCCGCCTCGGTCACCTTCCTGCCACCCAGCGCGGCGTGATGCGCGATGGTGATCAAGGCGCGCATTTTCGGGCCCACGGGATACTTCTTCAAGCCGGCCTTGATGTCATCGATCAGGTCCAGCTCGCAGCCCAGGTTGGCCGCGGCTGCGGCGCCATGCGACGTGTGGCAGAAGTGGCAGCTGTTCTGGAAGCTCACGCTGGAGGCGATGATCTCCCGCTCGCCGGTGGTGAGGGTCGAGGGTCCCCGCATCAACACTTCGACCAATTCACGCATGGCGTGGGCGGTGTCGGGGAACTGGATCAGCAGTCCGGAGATGCCGGGGGAATGGTTGGTGAGGGTGACGTGGGGCATGGGGAAGGTGGGCAGGATGGACCCGCGAATGTGGATGCAGGACGGTCGCGAAGCAACCGCGTCGTGTGAACGGATCCGGATCCGCTGCGGTCCATCCCGCGGCTTGTGCGATGAACCTTTGGGGGATCCCGACGTCTGAACCGATCATGCGCATCCAGCCCATCCTGTTCGTCGCATCGCTCAGCCTTCCCCTGGCCGGCCGCGCCCAATCGCTCTACTTCCCACCGCTCACCGGCACGGCGTGGGATACGCTGTCGCCCTCCACCCTGGGCTGGTGCCCCGACCGCATCGACTCGCTCTACGACTTCCTGGAGCAGAAGAACACCAAGGGCTTCATCGTGCTGAAGGATGGACGGATCGTGCTGGAGAAATACTTCGGCACCTTCGAGCAGGACAGCCTCTGGTACTGGGCCAGCGCCGGCAAGACCCTCACCGCCTTCCTGATCGGCCAGGCGCAGGAGCAGGGCCACCTGGACATCGACGACAGCACCTCGCACCACCTGGGTGCGGGCTGGACCAGTTGCACGGCGCAGCAGGAAGGAGCGATCACCATCCGCGATCAGCTGACGATGACCTCGGGCCTGGACGATGGCGTGTTCGATCCCTATTGCACCATTCCGGCATGCCTTCAGTACGAGGCCGATGCCGGCACCCGCTGGGCCTATCACAACGCGCCCTACACCCTGTTGCGCGAAGTGATCCAGAACGCCACGGGCATGACGGACAACCAGTGGACCTTCCAGCAGGTGGGCTCGCGCATCGGCATGTACGGCCTGTGGGTGATGAGCGGCTGGAACAACCTCTACCTGAGCACCACGCGGCACGCGGCGCGGTACGGTCTGCTGCTGCTGAACCGTGGCATCTGGGACACCGACACCCTGCTGCACGACACGGCCTACTTCAACGCCATGACCACCAGCTCACAGGCACTGAACGAGAGCTACGGCTACCTCACCTGGCTGAACGGCCAGCCCAGCTTCATGGTGCCGGGCCTTCAGTTCCAATTCCCGGGAAGCCTCATACCCAACGCGCCCCCGGACATGTTCATGGCGCTGGGCAAGAACGACCAGAAGATCCATGTCGTTCCCAGCCGGGGCATGGTGGTCGTACGGTTCGGGAACTCGGCGGATACCACTTCGCTGGTGCCGATCATGTTCGACAACCAGCTATGGGCATACATGAACGCGCTGGAGTGCGGCATGGGGATCACGCCTTCAGGGCCGGAGCCGTTCTCCGTTCACCCGAACCCCTCTGATGGGATCGTGTTCGTCCATGGGGCCGGGATTTCCCCGGTCGTTGAGGTGATGGATGCCATCGGCCGCATCGTATTGCGCGCATCGGTGGAAGCCGATGGCTCGGTCGATCTGTCTGCCATCGATCCCGGATCGTACCACCTTCGGAT
Source organism: uncultured Chryseobacterium sp. (assembly GCA_964394425.1). GTDB lineage: Bacteria > Bacteroidota > Bacteroidia > Flavobacteriales_F > PHOS-HE28 > PHOS-HE28. The sequence goes on from CAYMXP010000014.1 coordinate 45,939, forward strand.
CGAGGGAGGACACGTCCCTCCGGTCACGCTCTTGGTGCGTTGATCAAAAGCGTTCCAACAACTTGCGTGCGATGCGCGGGGAGGCACCGGTGCGCTCCCGCACCCATTGCCCTGCGGACCCTCCCGAGTTCCTCATCCCTTCGGGATCATTGAGCCACCTGCCCAGCACGGTGGTCAATTCACCATCGCTCGCAACGGACGATCCGCCACCCGCCTCGATCAACCCCTTCGCCTCGGCGAACTTGGTGTGCTTGGGCCCGAAGATCACCGGCCGACCCCAGGCGGCGGCTTCGAGGATGCTGTGGATGCCGTTCGTGAAGCCTCCGCCCACGTAAGCGATGTTGCCGTACTTGTACAGACGGGAGAGCAGCCCGACGCGGTCGATCAGCAGGGTTGAAGCGATGATCGGCCGGTCCGTTGAAGCTTCGGCATCGCTCCAGGTGATCACGGGCTTTGGAAAGCGTTCCTCGATCGAGCGCAATTGATCGGGATCCAGTTCATGCGGCGCGATGATGATGCGCGGCTTCACCGCCAGTTGGTCCAGTGCTTCCAGGATCAGCCGCTCATCCTCCGGCCAGGTGCTGCCGCAGATGAGGATGGGATCGGAGGAGGCTTCGCGGAAGGCGCGGGCCACGGAAAGCTCTTCATCCGCCTCCACGATCGCCATCACCCGGTCGAAGCGCGTGTCGCCGCTCACCGTCACGTTCTTCAGGCCGATGCCCGCCAGCAGATCGCGCGAGCGATCGTCCTGCGTGAAGAGGTGCGTGTAACAGGCGAGCATGTCGCGCCACGCGCCTCCGTACCATGCGAAGAACGGCTGCCCTTCGCGGAAGATCGCGCTCACCAGGAAGGTCGGCACGGCGGCGCCCTTCAACGCGCGCAGATGGTGGTGCCAGAACTCGTACTTGATGAAGAGCGCGGCGCGCGGCTTGATCAGCGCGACAAGGCGCCTGGCGTTCGCGCGGCTGTCGGGCGGCAGGTACTCCACGTGCGTGGCGAGGGTAAGGCCCTTGCGTGCTTCGTAACCGCTGGGCGAGAAGAAGGTGAGCAGCACCGGCAGGTCGGGTCGTTCCTTCTTGATCGCTTCAAGCACGGGCCGGCCCTGCTCGAACTCGCCCACGCTGGCACAGTGCATCCACAGACAACCCTGAAGTGCGTCGCGCTTCGCCTCCAGCCGCCGCCAAAGTCCCTTTCGGCCCTCGACCCATTGCCTCGCCTTGGGCTTCCACGGCGCGGCCAGCCGGATGCCGGTGTGGTACGCGCCGATCGCCAGGTCGTACAGCAGGGGCATCAGTACATGTAAAAGCCCTCGGCCTGCCGCTTGTAGATCGGCAGCGTCCAGCCCACGCGGATGCCGTGGAGCACGTCGAAGCGCGTTCCTTCCTCGCGCGTGCCGGTGTCGAAGTTGTAGGCGCGCAGGCTTTCGGTGAAGCCGTAGGTCATCTCGAAGCCCGCCAGGAAATTGATCAACCTGCGGTTGCCCAGGTGCTGGTAACCGATGAAGAGCAACAGCGCCGGGCCGGCGCACAGGCGGTCGTAGCCGGTGAGGTAGTCGCCCTCCAACTGGGGCACCACGTTCTCCTGCGTTTCGATGCGCACCTTGTGGCGCATGTAGCCGCCCCCCGCCTTCAGCAGCAGGCCGCTGTTCGGGTTCGGCCCCACCACCGGAAGCAGTTTCCCCACCCAGCCCATGATGGTGTAGCCCCGCTCGTACACCAGCACCGTCGCGGGCTGTCCGGCGGCGTCAAGGATCACCCCATCGCTGTTGGCCACTCCGCTGAGCAGCCCGGCCTCGATCACCTTGTCGCCGAAAAGAAAGCCGCCTTCCAGCCCCAGCACGATGTTGCTCTTGAACTTCACCCCCGCGCTGAGGCCGATGTTGCTGTTGTTGCCGAAGCGTTGGGCCAGGTCGCCCTGCGGCACCTGGTAGGCATAGCTCAGCGTCACCGGCACGATGGTGATCGAGGTGTCGCGGATCGATCCCTGCGCATGACAGACCGCCATCCATCCACAGGATGCCGACAGGAGAACCGTTCGCCGGAGCATGAGCGCGAAGCCGCAAAGGACGGGATAGGGAAGCGAACGCGTTCAGGGAGCCGCTTGGTACCCGCCCGATATCTTCGCCACCGCTTTTCAGCACCCCATGCCCGCCACGGCGATGAAACCCATCCAGATGGTCGACCTGGTCGGCCAGTACGAGAAGATCAAGCCGGAGGTGGACGCCGCCATCGCGCGCGTGATCCAGAGCGCGGCCTTCATCAACGGACCCGAGGTGAAGGCGTTCGAGCGGGAACTGGCGGCCTACCTGGGCGTGAAGCACGTGATCGCCTGCGCCAACGGCACCGACGCCCTGCAGATCGCCATGATGGCGCTGGACCTCAAGCCGGGCGACGAAGTGATCACTCCCTCCTTCACCTTCGTGGCCACGGTGGAAGTGGTGGCGCTGCTGGGGCTCAAGCCCGTGTTCGCCGACGTGCTGCCGGGCACCTTCAACATCGACCCCGAGGACATCCGGCGGAAGATCACCTCGCGCACCAGGGCCATCGTGCCGGTGCATCTCTTCGGCCAGACCGCGGACATGGAGCCGATTATGGCCCTGGCGGCGAAGCACGGCCTCGCCGTGATCGAGGACGACGCCCAGGCGATCGGGGCGGACTACGGCTTCAGCGATGGCACGCGGAAGAAGTCGGGCACCATCGGGCGGGTGGCCAGCACGAGCTTCTTCCCCAGCAAGAACCTGGGCTGCTACGGCGATGGCGGCGCGCTCTTCACCGACGACGACGCCCTCGCGCAACGGATCCGCCAGGTGTGCAACCATGGCAGCGAGGTGCGCTACCACCATGACGTGGTGGGCGTGAACAGCCGGCTCGACAGCCTGCAGGCGGCCGTGCTGCGCATCAAGCTGAAGCACCTGGATGCGTACGCCGCCGCGCGCAACATCGCGGCCGCGCATTACGACCGCGAACTGAAGGGCCTCGAGCACGTGCGCACCCCCGAACGCAGCCCGGACAGCACGCACGTCTTCCACCAATACACCCTGCGGGTGACGCCCGCCCGCCGCGATGCGCTGAAGAAGCATCTGGAGGCGAACGGCGTTCCCGCCATGATCTACTACCCCGTGCCGCTTCACCTGCAGAAGGCCTACGAGGGCTGTGGCGTTCGCAAGGGTGATCTGCCCGTGACCGAACAATTGATGAACGAGGTGCTGAGCCTGCCCATGAGCACCGAACTGGATGCGGAGCAGCTTCACCACATCACCTCCACCATCAAGGGTTTCTTCTCCAAGTGACCGGCCTGGGGCCGCGCGCCGGACAACCGACCACCGATAACTGACAACCGCTCAATGAACATCGCAGTCGTAGGCACCGGGTACGTGGGTCTGGTCACGGGCACCTGCTTCGCCGAAACGGGCAACCACGTGATCTGCGTGGACATCGACGCGGCCAAGGTGAAGATGATGAAGGAGGGACGGGTGCCCATCTACGAGCCGCACCTCGACGTGCTCTTCGAGCGCAACATCCGCCAGGGCCGCCTGCACTTCACCACCGACCTGAACGAGGCGGTGGACAAGGCCCAGATCATCTTTCTCGCCCTTCCCACGCCACCCGGTGAGGACGGCAGCGCCGACCTGAAGTACGTGCTGGGCGTGGCCGATGACCTGGGGAAGATCATCACCGACTACAAGGTGATCGTGGACAAGAGCACCGTGCCGGTGGGCACCGCCGAAAAGGTGCATGCCGCCGTGAAAAAGAACGCGAAGACGGACTTCGACGTGGTGAGTAACCCGGAGTTCCTGCGCGAGGGCTACGCGGTCGATGACTTCCTCAAGCCCGACCGCGTGGTGGTGGGCACCAGCAGCGAGCGCGCGCAGAAGGTGATGGAGGAGCTCTTCAAGCCGTTCGTCCGGCAGGGCAACCCGATCATCTTCATGGACGAGCGCAGCGCCGAACTGACCAAGTACGCCGCCAACGCCTTCCTCGCCACCAAGATCACCTTCATGAACGAGGTCGCGAACTTCTGCGAGAAGGTGGGCGCCGACGTGGACAAGGTGCGCATCGGCGTGGGCAGCGACAGCCGCATCGGCAAGCGGTTCCTGTTCCCGGGCATCGGCTACGGCGGCTCCTGCTTCCCCAAGGACGTGCAGGCGCTCGACCTCAGCGGCCGGCAGGCCGGCTACGACTTCCGGATCCTGCGCAGCGTGATGGCGGTGAACGAGGAGCAGAAGACCGCGCTGATCCCGAAGATCAAGGCGCATTACAACGGCGCGCTCAAGGGCAGGCACTTCGCGCTGTGGGGGCTCGCCTTCAAACCCGACACCGACGACATCCGCGAGGCACCGGCGCTCTACATGATCGATGCGCTCCTGAAGGAGGGCGCCACCATCGCGGCCTTCGACCCCGAGGCGATGACCAACGTGAAACGCCTGAAGGGAGATGCCATCGCCTACGCGGCCGATGAGTACGAGGCGCTCAAGGGCGCCGACGCCCTGATCATCGCCACCGAGTGGGCCGAGTTCCGCACGCCGGATTTCAAACGCATGGCCGGGGCCCTGAAGGAGCACGTGATCTTCGACGGACGCAACCTCTACGACCTGGACCTGATGGAGGACCAGGGTTTTCACTACGTGAGCATCGGCCGCCAGACCGTCAAGCCATGAGCAGGGACCGCGTGCTGATCACCGGAGCCGCCGGCTTCCTGGGTTCCCACCTCTGCGATCGCTTCCTGGCCGAAGGCTTCGACGTGGTGGGCATGGACAACCTGATCACCGGGAGGCTGAAGAACATCGAGCACCTCTTCGGAAAGAAGGGTTTCGAGTTCCATCACCACGACGTGACCAAGTTCGTGCATGTGCCCGGGCCGCTGAAGTACATCCTGCACTTCGCCTCGCCCGCCTCGCCGATCGATTACCTGAAGATCCCGATCCAGACCCTGAAGGTGAGCTCGCTGGGCACGCACAACCTGCTCGGCCTGGCCATGGTGAAGAAGGCGCGGATCCTCGTGGCCAGCACCAGCGAGGTGTACGGCGATCCACAGGTGCATCCACAGAAAGAGGACTACTGGGGCCACGTGAACACCGTGGGCCCGCGTGGCGTGTACGACGAGGCCAAGCGCTTCCAGGAGGCCATCACCATGGCTTATCACACCTATCACGGTCTGGAGACGCGCATCGTGCGGATCTTCAACACCTACGGCCCGCGCATGCGCCTGAACGACGGCCGCGTGCTGCCCGCCTTCATCGGTCAGGCCCTGCGCGGCGAGGACCTCACCGTGTTCGGCGACGGCAGCCAGACGCGCAGCTTCTGCTACGTCGACGACCTGATCGAGGGCATCCACCGCCTGCTGCTGAGCGACCACGCGGGCCCGGTGAACATCGGCAACCCGGCGGAGATCACCATCAAGCAGTTCGCCGAGGAGATCATCAAGCTCACCGGCACCGCGCAGAAGATCATCTACAAGCCGCTGCCGCAGGATGATCCCATGCAACGCCAGCCGGATATCACGCTGGCGAAGAAGCTGCTCGGCTGGGAGCCGAAGGTGAGCCGCGCCGAAGGGCTGAAGATCACCTACGGGTATTTCAAGAGCCTGAGCCCGGAGGAGCTCCACGAGAAGGAGCACAACACCTTCGAGGGATACGTGCGGAAGTAGGGCTCACTTCAACGCGGCTTCCAGCTTTTGCCACAGGGTGTTCAGCGAGCACACCTCGATGCCTTTCGCATAAGCGTGGACATCGGCCGAAGGCGTGAGCACCAGTTGCAGTGGCGCGCGCACCGCTTCGAAGGCCAGGTGGTTCCCCTTGCTCAGTGCCGGTGAGTTGGTGGTCTTGATCTCGATGGCCGCTTTCGGCCGCAGGCCTTGAGCGACGATCAGGTCCAGCTCGGAACCGTCGTGGGTGCGGAAGTAGAACAGTTCCGCGCGGCCACGCAGCCAGGCGCGCACCTGCTGGATGACGAAACCTTCCCACGATGGGCCGGCTGCTATGCCCGACCGGAGCTGCTCGATGTCGTTGATGCGCAACTGGCCGTGCAACAGGCCGCTGTCCGTGTAATACACCTTGGGGGCGCTGGTGAGCCGCTTGCGCAGGTTCATGTGGTAGCTGGGCAGCACGGTGGTGATGCAAGCGCTTTCGAAGTAGGTGAGGTATCGCTTGACAGTGGGACCGCTCATGCCGATGGACTTGGCGATCAAGTTCATGTTGAGCGGCTGGCCGTTCACGGTCGCCAGCATGGCCAGCATGGCGTTCGTGCCTCGCGCATCGGCGTTCAGGCCGAGCAGGGGAAGGTCGCGTTCCACGATGGTGCGCAGGTAGTTGTGCGACCAGGTGAAGGCGGAAGCATCGCTTGGTGCAAGGAATGCCCGCGGAAAGCCACCGCGCAGCCAGAGCCTCTCGCGATCCTTTCTGGCCACTTCATGCAGGCAGAAGGGATGAAGGTCCAGGTACGTGATGCGCCCGGCGAGCGACTCGGCGCTGCGGCGCACGATCTCCGGCGAGGAAGAGCCCAGGAGAAGGAAACGGCCCGCACGCCGGTCGCCATCCACCAGCGAGCGCAGCAGGGGGAAGAGTTGTGGCATGCGCTGCACCTCGTCGATGATCACCAGCTTGTCGCGATGCCGTTGCAGGAAGTCCTCGGGGTCCGCCAGCCGGTCCAGGCTCCTGGGGCTTTCCAGATCCAGCCGCAGGGTCTCCCTCTTCGTCTTGCGTGCCAGTTGCGCGGCCAGGGTGGTCTTGCCCGCCTGCCGCGCGCCCAGGATGCCGACCACCGGCGACCGGTGCAGGGCGCCGAGCGCGTCGGACATCAGCAGGCGGGTTCTCAGAGCCGCGGACATGACCGCAAATGTAATATGACGTGATGTATCTGCGGTGAATGGATCACGGCATGACCATCACGGAACGGCCCCATCCCCGGGTACGCCGGTCCCGTTGATATCGGCACCTCCGCGGAGATCACCATCAAGCAGTTCGCCAGGGAGATCATCAAGCTCACGGGCACCACGCAGAAGATCATCTACAAGCCGCTGCCGCAGGATGATCCCATGCAACGCCAGCCGGATATCACGCTGGCGAAGAAGCTGCTCGGCTGGGAGCCGAAGGTTTCGCGCGCCGAGGGCTTGATGATCACCTACGGGTATTTCAAGTCGCTTACGCCCGACGAACTGAACGAGAAGGAGCACCACACCTTAGAGGGGTACGTGCGAAAGTGTGGAAAGCTCGGGGTCGATAACGCACGTGTTGGTTCAGGCATGAACCACCATCGAACACGCTGGAACCATGCCGACCCTCCGCATCATCACCACCGCGCTCGAGCGGGAAGCCTACCATCGGTTCAGGCATGCCGTCTACGCCAACAGCCGTCAACGCGGCTTCCTGGCTGGTCCGCAGGGCACCGATCTTGACGCGTACGACAGCTCCGCCCTTCACCTGGGATGGTTCGACGGTGAGGAACTGATAGGCTGTGTCCGGCTGTTGCGTCCGATTATGAGCCAGCATCCACTGCACCTGTTCAAATACATGGCCGAGCCGCAACTCGACCGGGCCGGTGAACTCGTGAATGAGCTCAAGCAACAGGGCATCCAGCCCTGCGAGGTGAGCCGGCTTTGTTTGTTACCGCAGCACCGCACACCGGGCACCATACGCTCGTTTGTGCTGGCCATCATCGCCACCGCGCATCGGTACGGCATCGACCATTGCCTCTTCACTTGCGACAGGCCGCACAAGGCGTTCTGGTCGCGCCTGGGCTTCGAAGTCGTCGAAGGTTTTGACGGATACGAGCGGGGGGGCACGGTTCGACCTGGATGTTTGATGCGCGGCAGCTACACCGCGCTACTGAACCGCAACCGTGCGGAGCTCCAGCGCCTGGGTTGGTCGCTACTGACCCCCATGGCATCAGCGGCCTGATCGATAACGCCGGCAGGAGAGCCGGAATGCACACAAGCAAACACCGAACTGCGTCATGAAACCCAACTTCCCTCTCATCTCGAAAAGCAGGATCGGTTGGATCCTGATCCCCGCCGGTGAGATCCTGCGGATCGTTGCCGAGGACAAGTATGCCCGCCTCACCTTCACCAATGGCCGCACCGAACTGCTTTTCCACAGCTTGAACGACATCGAGCGGCGTCTGGCTTGTGGTATCCGCATCGGCGAACTGCTCTTCCTGCGCACCCACCGCAGTTGCATTGTGGCCATGCACCATGCCACCGGCCTTGATGGGCGCGAGCGGGTGCTGCTGCAGGACCAGTCCGCTCCGATCAGCCGGGGCGCCTGGCCCGTGTTGCTGCGGATGTTGGGCGCCATTCGCACCGCGAAAACCGCGATCCGCTCCGCCTGAATGCGACCCGTCAGGGATCCGGATGGCCAGTGTAACCACGGAATAGTTTCAGGTCGGCGATAACCCGGATCATCCAACAGGAATTATTGAACAAAGCTCCCAGACGATGATCACCCTCACCCGCATCACCGAGCCCGTCAAGCTGGACGAGTACCATCGGTTCCGGTACACCATCTACAACGAGAGCCGCCATAAATTCTTCACGGCCAGTTCCGATGGGGTCGACAAGGATCCGTTCGACCATCGCGCGTATCACTTTGGCTGGTATGTGGGCGGGAAACTCGCCGGTTGCATCCGGTTCATCGAACCCGATGGCAGCGCCCTACCCATTCCCATGCTGACCATGATCGATGATGAAAAGGTCGCGCAGGGAGTGCGATCCTACATCGGCGAGCGACAGAGGCGCGGCGAACGCATGGTGGAGGCCAGCCGGTTCTGCCTGGCGCCGCGGTATCGCGGCCTGCGAACGGCCAGGGAATTCGTTCTCGCCATGCTGCGGGCCATGTATCCATTGGATGTGATGCATGGGCTGTTCGATTGTGATGTGTCGCACGGTCGCTTCTACTCCGCCCTGGGATTCGAGACGTTGCAAGGATGCGATCGGTTCGATCCCCGGGGCGCCCCCTACACGGCCTGCATCAAGCGATACGATCTGGAGCGGATGCTTGCGGTGAACCCGGAACTGCGGGAGAGCGTGGGGTTTACCAGTGGGTTGATCAAGAAGGCGGCGTAAGGGGATAACCAGGATGCCACGTCCGGAATACACCCCAGATCATCCGTGAAACCATGAAAAAGCTCACCTCCACCCTCACGTTCATGCTGGCCTTCTACGTATTGCCCTTGCTGGCCACCCCTGACCTGCTGTTCACCTGGCCGGTGCTTGTACTTGCCGGCTTCTGCACCGTGCTCTTCCTCACCCAGCCCGCATTAAGCCTGACGGAAAGCAAGGAGCACAGGGGTACGGACAGCTGGACCATCTGGCTGATCCTAGGAGTGAGCGGCGCCGGCCAGATCATCAGCTTGATGGACTGGGCCTACAGGCAGGGCGCCCCGCAACGTCTCGACGTGTGGGCGGTCTCTGGTCTTGCCTGCCTCGCGCTAGGTACCGCGTTCCGTCTCTGGGCCATCCGCACCTTGGACAAGGCCTTCGCCGCCGTAGTGCAGATAAAAGCCGGGCAGCAGCTCGTGACCAGCGGTCCTTACCGTTGGCTGCGCCACCCGAGCTATACGGGCGCCTGGATCGCCATGATCGGTGCCGCATTGCTCATGCACAGCTACCTTGGCCTTGTGATCATGGGGCCGGGCATGCTGCTGGTGTACATGCGGCGTATCGCTGTGGAGGAGCAGGCGCTGGAGGGTGCTTTTGGAATGCGCTACCAGACCATGCGCGCATGCACCGATCGGATGATGCCTTGCATTTGGTGAGCAACACCTGACAACAAATCCGGATCATGAACGCTCAACTCCTCTTTGCCTTGGCCGCATTGCTCGGTCTGGTCGGCTTAATCAGCGTCTATCTCGTGCGGACATGGCCCACAAAGCAGCGCTACGTGGTGCTCGCCTTCGGGAATTTCCTGGTCATCGTCGCCGCCTATTGGGATCCGTGGTGGCATGTTGGCGACATTGGTATGCGGCACGACATCGTCTTGCTTCTCGCAGTGAACGCAATATTGTTCGCGCGCATCCGGAATGATCAACGCGCTGAGACGCAGAAGCCCGGAATCCAGGCACCTCCACGCACTGAGCCCCCTGTGGTAGTGCGTATCGCGCTGGCGCTCACCATCATGTTCACAGCGTGGTCCTTCGTGCATTCCCAGAATCACGTTCGCACCTTCATGCTGGGCACCTTGCTAGCCGTACTTGTCGCTGTGCTCAATATGCAGCGCAAGAAGGGAAGACCAACAAATGCTAACCTCGTAGGACTTGCCTGGGGCGTGATGCTCGCCGCGTTTCTTTTACGTTACGGGCGCTCGCCATGGTTCACGTCGATCCTGGAGCAGTACAATTTCCTTTAACAACACCGAACTCTGTCCAATGAGAACATCAACGCTATCGGTTGCACTGGCACTAGCGAGCGGTTCCAATACCGTCGCACAGTCTCTTACTGACAGTCTCATCGCGCACTTCCCGATGAATGGGAACGCGAACGACTTGATCGACGGCCTTGCTCCCACGGTGACACAAGGCGCGCCAGGGTTCTGCACCGATCGCATCGGAACGCCCGATGGTGCGGCCTGCTTCGATGGAGCGAGCTTCTGGAGCTATGGGGATGTGTTGGATATGGACACTAGCGATTTCAGTATTGCTTGCTGGCTATTCGTGGATTCGGTCCAACTGCCGTACGAGGTCGAGCCGAATTTTTGGACCTATGGGGGCCTCCCGATCGACAAGGGCCTTACCATACATGGAACTCCACTGAGGGCGGGATACGGACTATTCGCGCGGGAAGCACAGCCAGGAAGCTACACCGTGCATTGGGGCACGGGGGGCAGCAGCAATGATGTCGTCGATGCGATTCATGGCGGCTTGCTTGATGTCTGGCAGCACATTGTAGTGAGCCGTTGTGGCACACATCAAATGCTCCACATCGATGGCCAACTCGTGGCGGACAGCGCTATCGCTGCGGAACGCAACCTGAACACCGATATCGTCTTCACCTTCGGTGCATTGAATCGCCCTTCCGGGTACCCGGACACGGAGCACTTCATTGGGGCGTTGGATGATGTCCGGATTTATAGGGGTCGCTGCCTGAGCCAGGCAGAGATAGATACGCTCGCGTTCGACTTGTTGACCGTTGGGGTTGAGGAGCCGAATCAACCGCAACTCGTTCTTTCGCCCAACCCCGTTCGGCAATTGCTCACCATTTCGCATGATATGGCCGATGCAGTGCGCGCACGGTGCTTGATTATGGATGGGGTTGGGCGAACGATAAAAGAACAGCCCCTTACTTCGGACAGGACAGTGGTGGATGTGATGGATATTTCCCCGGGTGCTTACTTCGTGGTAGTTCCAACGGAAAAAGGCAGTATGTATGGGAGGTTCATCAAGGAGTAGATCAGCTCAGCGCGCGCCGGTTCGGGGAGGCTTTTCCCGTGGTGGGGCATGGCTCTTCGGTGCCGTGTGGATGGCGTTCGTCGGATGTTCAGAGGCGGTGCGGCCCGATGAGCCGGGATCACCCGGTGAGGAGCGAAGCGCGGGTACCTTGAGGGTGCAGGCCGATAGCATCTCCTTCACGGCCATCAATTCGCTGTATGATTCTGCCGAGGCCATGGTGCGGACCGATGCCGATACCTTGGAGACCATCGGCTTGTTCGTTCGGGCGGCCGAAGGCTACGCGCGCTTGCAGCCTCCACGCTGGGATGCCGTGCTCAACTGTTACGGTGCGATCGCCTCACGGACACATCGCTCCGAGTTGGCCGATACGGCATTGTACTATGCTCAACGCGGAGACGAGCTTCTCAGGGAGCATCCGGAAGCACTTCGTGATTTCAACGGTGCTGTCGCGTTCCGCAACATGGCACTCGCCTTTTGCGACGCGTTGCAATTCGACCTCGCTCGACAGTATGCAACCCGATCGCTGGACAATGCGAACCGTGCCGGTGATCCCTTGGGGATCGCGATTTCGCGGGACGTGCTGGCCGATGTGTACTCACGCTCTGGGAGCTACGCGGATGCGATCGACCTCGAGCGACTGAACCTGGCGCTCTATCAGTCCATCCTGGACACGGCACAAAGGAGCAAGAACAGCTACTGGCGCAAGTTGAGTGACATCCATCTGACCATGGGGGAGGCGTTCAAGCAGCTGGGCGAACGTGACTCCACCATCTCACATCAACGCAACGCTTGGCATTACTCGGCCTTGGACGACCCCAATGGGCGGGATGCCGCTACCGGTGAGGTAAACCTTGGAATCGCACACCTGATCGTTCTCGGCAATATCGATTCAGCCATCCACTATTTGGAACTGGCCGCCGAACACATGCCTGCACATGACCCAACGGGACAGAACGCCTTGACCCAAGGATTACCTTGGCTCGGAATAGCCTACGCCGTATCCGGGAGGACCGAGGATGCCCGAAAGTTGGCTTCCACGCAGTTGGACAGCTTGTTCAACTACTTCTCCCCGGCACCGGACTTTGATTGGAACCGGACCGACATTCAAGTCATCCAGGTCGTGGATGCCTATGCCTGTGTCTACGAGGAGCTGTTCAAGTTGACCAAGGATCAAGCCGATGCGGACATGGCCTGTCGGCTGAGCGATGACGTTATCCGTGGGCATGTCGAAACGCACAAGGACGCTGACCCGGTTTCCCACATCGCTGGGTCCGGCCATCGCTGCATGCACATGAACCGCTACATCAGTTTCCTCCATGCGTGCAAGGGATCCACTGTTCCAGCAGACAAACTGACCGCACTGTTCGAGACCAAGCGCTCGGACCAACTGAGGGCCCACCTGCAGGGCATCGAAGAGCAGGGCCTCGGCGGTCATCAGGTACGCGAATACCGTCGACTGACCGCAGAGCGTGCGTTGCTAGCGGAGCGCGGCCATGACCAGGCCACTGTCGCGAGCATTGCCCAACTCGATCAGCAGATCGACTCGGTGCGCAATCTGCTCAGCAGTTTCTCCAGTTCATCGCCGAACGTCGATGGGGAGGTCTTGCTCGCTCAGGTCCGCCAAGCGATCGACGACAGCACCATCGTGCTGAACTACTCATGGGCCGATGATGCCAACGGTGCATACCTGCAGATCCTGGCCCTATCGAAGCAAAAGCACTGGTTCAGCGTTCTGCCGGCCAGACCATTGGTCGATTCACTGGTAGGCCAGAAGATCGAGGCTGTTCGCACCGGTCGAGCCGATGTGGACGACGGCAGCCTGCTCACTGCGCTGACGCCTAATGGCCTCGATCTCCTGAATTACAAGGCCCTCGTTGTTCTTCCCGATGGACCGTTGAATGCGCTTCCCTTCGAGAGTCTCGTGATCAACGGGGAGGCCAAAACGCCGGAACTGCTCGTGGATCGACATGAAGTACGTTACGAATACTGCCTGTCGTTCCTCCGCGCGCGCGAAGAACGCCAGGCAGCGGGGGATGTGCTGGCATGTGCGCCATCGTTCACCGGTACCGACACGAGCTGGTCCGCATTGAGGAAAGTGGGCTCTTTGAAGCAAGCCGCTGGTTCTTATCTGCGTTCCGGACCAGGACCCTTGACCGAGAACATACCAGAGGCTGAGCAGGCAGCAGCGCTGCTTCATGGCCGCGTGCTGACGGGGAGCGAAGTGACCGAGGAAGAACTGCGGCGAGCGCTGCCTGGTAGTGGCGTACTTCACTTCGCGACGCATGCCGTCTGCTCGTCGCGGCTGCCGGAACTGAGCGGCATACTGCTCGCTCCGGTGGTTGCGACCGGAGGAACCAGGAGCACGGACTCCACGCTGTTCGAGCGCAATGACGGTGTGCTCCACGCGTACGAGATCCAGAGCATGGACATACCCGCGGAACTTGTCGTGCTCAGCGCATGTGAAACCGCGGTCGGCAAGGAGCGGCTCGGAGAGGGCGCCATGTCGATCGCTCGTGCGTTCAAGTACGCGGGCACCAAGAACATGGTCTCCTCCCTCTGGAAAGTCGACGACCGTGCCACGAAGGAGATCATGGTGAAGTTCTACGAGCACCTGGCCGAAGACATGGGCAAGGCCGATGCGCTCGCGCAGGCGAAGCGATGGTACCGTACAGAGTTCCCAGATGAGCCACCAAGCAAGTGGGCGGCGTTCATCCTCATCGGTGATAATGAGCCGGTGCGGTTGAAGAAACGCAGCCCGGAGCGGTGGTGGATGATCGGGGCAGGCATCGCCGTCCTGGTCGCGGCGGCTTTGACGTTTCGCAGGCTGCGGCTTGCAGCTTGACGGTTAAAGGTCCCGCAACAGCTCGCGGGCCAACGCCTTCTCCTGGCAACCGGAAGTAGCGACAGCATCCAATTCCTTCCGTGCGTCCTGCTCCCGACCTTGCATCAGCAGGGCGAGAGCGGTGAACCAGTCCCTTCGAACCTGGTCGCAGATCTCGACAGGAACGGCTTGCTTCAACAAGGAAAGGGCATCGGCTGGTCGTTGCTCCACCAAGGCCGCGCGCACATCGCTCCACAGTTCATCAACATCGCCCGTACTGCCACGAACTTGTACATCCGACCGTTCTGCATAGGCAACGGCCAACCGAACATGGTCTGTTCCGGTGAAGTAGGGTATCGTCACGGCAAGCACCACGAGCGCCACGACCGATGCCGCGAGCATGAGCCGTACCGCCGGCCTCCTCCATATAGGGATGACCGATATCTCCTCGTCGCGCTCCCGCGCCTCCACCTCCGCCGCCACTTCCCGAAGCACCTGCCTGAAGCGGTACACATCCTCCCTCCCCTGCGCCTCGCGGAACAGCGCTTCCATCCTGGGGTCGAGTTGCTCTTCGCTCATGACCCGGTCAATTCAGCGTAGCGCGGATCCGCCTGGACCAGCTTCGCCAGTTGCTCCTTGCAGCGATGGCGCTTCACTTTCACGGACCCTTCATTCTGGAAGCCAAGTTCACTCTGGATCTCGCTCTCCTGTTTTTCAGCGAACGTCATGTGCAGCAGTTTTTGACAGTCCCCGCCCAGCTTCTCGAACATCTCCCAAAAGAGGCAGATCCGGTCCGCCTCCATGAGAGCGTCGAGCGCTGTGCGAGTTTCCGCTTCTTGATACCGTATGCTCATGCGTGGTTATCGTCATGCCGCCGCAGGGTGGATTCAGGCTTGTACCTCTTCTTGTAGCGGTCGAGGTGCTTGAGCCAGAGGTTGCGTGCGATCCCCTGGACGTATGTGTTCAAGGCGCTGGACAGGGTGAACCCCTCCTTGGTAGCATGGATGTAGGCGATCATCAGAGCATCCTGTAAGACATCCTGGGCATCGGCCAGATCGCCACTGTTCTGCTTTACGTGGCTCAGCACGCCCGGACGGCAGAGGCGATAGACCGCCTCCACGGCCTTATGGTCGTGCCGCCGTAGGCCGTCCAGAAGCTGGGCATCGGTCATGGGCAGGAAAGGTAAGAGCCGCAGATAACACCACATCGGCGTCCGGTATTCACCCCTGCAACCCGAAGAACGGGACGCGGGCGGATGCCGAAAAGCCCTGGAAAGAGTAGGCGAGCAAATACCCCGGAAATGAAACCCTGCATTCCCTTCCACCTCCTGTTCTCCTGCCTCATAGCCGCCTTCGCGACCGGTTGCCAGAAAGAGGATGAAGTGACACCCTCCAGTGGCCTGAACAGCGACTGCGGCTCCTCAACGGGTTCCATCTATGTGCATAACAGCTCGTTGCACACCGTGCAGCGCATCCTGATCGAGGGAGCGAACGCCGGCTCGCTGGATCCCGGCGAGGAGCGGTACATCGAGAAAGTCCCAGGCGTATACACCGTGCAGCTCATCGGGATCAGCGGCGGCCCAGGCTGCTCACCTGCCGAGGTTCATGTGGCGGCGTGCTCGGTCGATGGGATCTCCTGCAGCTATGAAACCGGGGGTTCGGAAGACTGAAGTCGTCCGATCAAGGGTCTGGGCCATCTCCATCCAGGGGATGGCCTCGCCACATGTTGGGGGGCCTGATGTTGAACACCGTGGGCTCCTACCTGATGATAACGTGATGGCAACCAACGGTATTTACCAGGGAGACCGGAACATCCGGCAATGATGGGCGTGGTTATGAACCCGTGACGGTGAATGTGGATCCCTGCGGGATCGAGACAAGGAATTGCAACAACTGAGAACGGACCGAAACACAGAACGAACATGGAACTGAACTGCCGACGGATGGAACGCAATATGATCGCCGTGCCCAAGAGGACCCTGGAAATGATGTTCCCATGGCTGAGGTCCTCGGATGAGCGGCCCGCCAGTGATGTGTCCCATGCGCAGAAAAGCGTGCGGCCAACGATCAAAGAAGCCGACTACAAGGGGGGGCCTCACCGTCGACGGCTTTGTGTTGCGTTCATGGTGTTGCTCGGTGTCGCATGTCCTGTTGTGGCCAACCACTGGGCGGGTGGGAACATCACATATTCTCACCTCGGTGCGGGTCAGTATTCGGTAAACCTTGCGCTCTTCCGTGATTGTCAAGGACCATTCGTCAACCCACAGCAGCAAGTGACCTTCACGGGAGCCGGCGGGACGACCTTCACCATGCTTTTGAACCAGAGCGGCGGCGTCCAACCGGCCACGGTACCCTGTGCACAACTACTGAGTTCATGCAATGGTGGAACCGGTCCCGGAATGCAACGGTTCAACTTCACCGGGGTGGTTGCGCTCCCTGCCGCGGGCATGCCTTGGACGATAGGATGGACTGACCAATCCTCTTGTTGCCGGAATCAAGCGATCCTCAACCTCCAGAACCCGAACGGCACATCGATGTACTTCGAGTCGCGGGTGATGCAGGCCGGTAATTCCAGTTCAACGGCCGCGACAGCATCGGTTCCTTATGTCTGTGCGAACCAAGCAGTAAGCTTCAACCTGGGATGTGCGGATCCTAACGGCGACCAATTGACCTATGCGTTGGTGGCAGCGCTGCAGGCG
This sequence comes from uncultured Chryseobacterium sp., assembly GCA_964394425.1. Classification (GTDB taxonomy): domain Bacteria; phylum Bacteroidota; class Bacteroidia; order Flavobacteriales_F; family PHOS-HE28; genus PHOS-HE28. Next base: position 62,836 of record CAYMXP010000014.1, read on the forward strand.
CCGGCCACACCTGTTCTCTATGCCCCGCCATTCACTGCGCCTTCGCCCATACCGGGGATCGCGTTGGATCCTGTCACCGGGCAGATCAACTTCACACCCAACCTCGTCGGTAATTTCGTAGTGACGGTTCGCGTAAGGGAGTTCGACGGCTTCGGCCAGTTGGTCGGTCAGGTGGTGCATGACCTGCAGTTCGTTGTGTTGCCCTGCACAAACCAGGTTCCGTCTGCGCCTTCGGGTTCCACGATCAGCTCCGGTTCCGCGATCCCCCAAGGCGGCAACACCTATGTGGTGTGTGCTGGCGAAGATCTGTCCTTGACGATCCCGTTCCCGGATCCGGATGCTGTCGATACGCTCACATTGGCCTCCAATGCAGCTTCGGTGCTTGTTGGCGCGGTATTCAACACAACGGGCGTGAACCCTGCGATCGCCCAGGTGGATTGGGCCACGGCTTACATGACGTCCGGTACCTACACCTTCACCGTTCTGGCAACAGACAATGGATGTCCGATCGCCAACCAGACCTCGATCAGCATTACGGTGATCGTGGATCCGGCTCTGTCGGTCTTGGCCTTTGCGGATACAGCGGTATGCGCCCTTCAGCCAGCGTACATCGGAGCAACAGCTTCAGGCGGTACTGGTACCATCGACCTGGCCTGGTCCAACGGCTTGACTGGATCCGGGCCACTGACCATTTGGCCGGATTCCACCGAAGCCCATGCGGTCATTTGCACCGATGCCTACGGTTGCCAGGCATTCGACATCATGAACGTCTTTGTCCATCCCCTGCCGAACACAACGTTCAATGCAAGCGATCTGGACCCATGCTTTGGCGATACATTGCAGTTCACCGCAGTGACGGATCCGAGCACGGTAGCCTCAGCGCTTTGGTCATTCGGTAACGGGTCCATCTCAGATTCGTTTCCTAGTACCACCCATCTTTACGGTATTTCAGATTGTTTCCCAGTTTCGCTGACACTGACCAACACGTTCGGTTGCGTCGACAGTTCCTCGGCCCCGGTTCTCGTTTGTGTTCACCCAAACCCTGAAGCGGACTTCAGCTTTGGACCTCAACCGACCGATGTTCTTTGGCCGCACATTCTCTTCGAAGACCAGACCAACAACACAACGGACTCTCTCCTGTGGCTTTGGTCGTTCGGCGTGGACGGGAACCTCGGTTCCGGTGTGGTACAGAACCCGTCGTTCACTTTTCCGGACGGGGGGCCGAGTGAGTATCCGGTGTTATTGACGGTGTGGAACCAATACGGGTGTTGGGATACCTTGACACAATGGGTGGTCATCGACGGTGTGACACAGCTGTTCATCCCGAATGCGTTCACTCCGAACGGCGATGCGATCAACGATGTTTGGTCCTTCGCTGCGGAAGGGGTGCATGATTTCGAGCTGTCGTTGTTCGATCGTTGGGGGAACCCTATCTGGTCGACATCGGATCCAAATGCACATTTCGATGGTGGCGATCTGCCGGTAGGTGTGTACTCTTGGAGATGCAGATATCGCAGCACATACAGCACGGATGTGCGTGTGTCTTTGGGCACGGTCACGCTTATCAGGTGAAGGAAGGGAAGTGCTGGGCCGACCAAGCAACGCCCCAGTCCATATATCCATTAGGACCATGAGGACTGAGCTGGGGAGAAAACCCTTGAACCGGTCCACCCATGCCGGTTCACGACCTCGAAACGATGCCGCAGCCAGGTCCGCGCCTGACCCAGGGCGATCCCATTGCGCCAGCCGGACATCACCCTCGCGAAGAAGCTGCTCGGCTGGGAGCCGAAGGCGAGCCGCGCCGAAGGGCTGAAGATCACCTACGGGTACTTCAAGTCGCTTTTACCCGACGAATTGCACGAGAAGGAGCACAATACGTTCGAGGGGTATGTGCGGAAGTAGACCTACTTCAGCACTGTGTCCAACTTCTTCCACAGCGAAGCCAGGGAGCAGACCTCGATGCCCTTGCCATAGGGATGGTCCTGTGCGTTGGGTGTGACGACAAGTTGAAGAGGCGCCTTGACCGCTTCGAAGGCCAGCAAATTGCCCTTGCTCAAAACCGGGCTGTTCGTTGACTTCACTTCCAGTGCGGCCACCGGCCGAAGGCCCTTCGTGATCACCAGGTCGAGCTCCGAGCCATCCTGGGTGCGATAGTACTGCAGTTGCGCACGGTCGTTCAGCCAGGCCCTGACCTGCTGCACCACGAAACCCTCCCACGAATGGCCCCGCTGCGGGTGGGTGAACAGGTCCTCCGCGCTGCCCACGGACAGCAAGGCATGGAGCATCCCGCTATCGGCAAGGTAGATCTTCGGTGCCCGGCTCAATCGCTTCCGCAGGTTCAGATGGAAGCTGGGGAGGGAGAAGGTGATGTACGCCGACCCGAAGAAATCGAGGTACTGCCGTATGGTGGTGCCGCTCAACCCGATCGACTTCCCCAGCATGGACATGTTGAGCACCTGCCCGTGCACATGCGCTAGCATGCGCAGCAGGCGATCGGTGTTGGCTGGCCTTGCTTGAAGCCCCAGCAAGGGCAGATCCCGATCGGAGAATGAACGGAGCATTTCGTTCAGTACGCTGAAGGCGCCGGCATCATCTTCGGCGAGGAAGGCATCCGGAAATCCACCGCGCAGCCACAAGCGATCGGAGAACTTCATCGGCACTTCATGGACCGAAAAGGGGAACAGGTCCAGGTAGGCCACCCTCCCAGCCAATGACTCGGCCGCGCGCCGGATGATCACCGGTGAACTGGACCCCAGCAACAGGAACCGGCCCGGTCTGCGGTCGCGGTCCACCAGGGTACGTATCAGCGGGAAGAGCTCAGGCATGCGCTGCACCTCGTCGATCACCACGAGCTTGTCCGTGTGTGCCAGGAGATACTCCTTGGCATTGCGGAGCGTGGCCATGTCCTGCGGGTCTTCCAGATCCAGGCGGATGCTCGGTCGGCCGATCGCTTTGACCAGCTGATGCGAGAGCGTTGTCTTGCCCACCTGCCTGGCGCCAAGAATGGACAACACCGGCCGCTTACGCAGCCTGTCCAACGCGTACGGGGTGATCTGGCGCTTGTAAAGGGGCATTTCTTCCCTGCAAATCTAAACCCTGACTTGAGATCTGCAGGGATGGTCCACGAACGGACCAGAGGCTTCAGCGCAGGCCTTTCTCCAGGCCGCTTCCGCAGGACGATCCCATTGCGCCAGCCGGACATCACCCTCGCAAGGAAGCTGCTCGGCTGGGAGCCGAAGGCGAGCCGCGCCGAAGGGCTGAAGATCACCTACGGGTATTTCAAGTCGCTTTCACCCGACGAACTCCACGAGAAGGAACACGACACCATCGAGGGGTACGTGAGGCGGTAGATCCCGCCGGTGAACCTCCCCGATCCGGTGTAGGGATCGTCGGCTTCGTCTCCGCACCCCCTGAAAATTGCCCTCGATCGGGTATTGATTCGCCCGTGGCGGTCGGGCTTGCTTTGACCCATCAAAGACGATCCGCCATGAAACCCCCCGCGCTTCTCCTCGCCATGTTCGCCGGCACCTTCGCCCAGGCCCAGGACCAACCCGCGCTCCGCCTGTGGGCCGAGACCGGACGCATGGGATACATCACCCAGGCATACGCCGGTGCGGCCACGATCGAAGAACTGCCCCTGGCCCTTCAAGGAAGGGTGAGTTCGCTGGAGGTTGGAGCCGGCTGGTCGGTCACCCTCTTCCAGCGCGAGGACCTGGCGGGCCCGGTTTCGCTGGAAGTGAACGGCCCATGCCGCATCGATGATCTGAAGACCGTCCCGATGATGACCTACAAAGGGAATTGGGACGATGCGATCGGGTCGATGCGGATCGCGTTCAGCGATCCCGAACAGAAGCGCGGCATGAGCCCCGGCGTAGTGGCCGAGCTTCGGCCCTGAACCCGCACCGTGAACGGATCCATCGACGCAGGGTCCCTCGGCCGGGGTCCTGCGTTGGCATTGGTATTTTCGCAGCCCTTTTTCACCCGCCGCAGCCTTGGCTTAGGCGGGTCAACTCCCATGCCCTACACCGCCCACCCCACCGCCGTCATCGACGAGGGCTGCTCCATCGGCGAGGGCACCCGCATCTGGCACTTCTCGCACATCATGACGGGCTGCGTGATCGGCGAGAACTGCAACATCGGCCAGAACGTGGTGATCAGCCCGGATGTGAAGTTGGGCCGCAATGTGAAGGTCCAGAACAACGTGAGCATTTACACCGGCGTGGAGTGCGAGGACGACGTGTTCCTGGGGCCCAGCATGGTCTTCACCAACGTGATCAACCCCCGCAGCGCGGTCAACAGGCGGGGGGAGTACCTTCGCACGCTCGTGAAAAAGGGAGCCACCATCGGGGCCAACGCCACCATCGTCTGCGGGCACGACATCGGCCGTTTCGCCTTCATCGGCGCGGGCGCCGTCGTGACGAAAGCGGTCCCCGACCACGCCCTGGTCGTGGGCAACCCGGCGCGACAGACCGGCTGGATGAGCGAATACGGCCACAAGCTCTCTTTCGACGCCGCGGGTGCCGCGACCTGTCCGGAGAGCGGGGAGAAGTATGAACTGAAGAACGGCGCGGTGCGCAAGATCCCCCGTTGAGCATGGCCGACCATCCGGGACCCGTCCAGTTCGCGGTGGTGGGCTGCGGCCACATCGGCAAGCGGCACGCGGAGATGATCGCGCGCCACCCCGAGGCCCGTCTCGTCGCGCTCTGCGATGTGCGCACGAAGGAGGAGGCCGGCGTGAACGGCATGGACGTGCCCTGCTTCACCGACCTGGACACGATGCTGAGGGAGGTGCCCGCCATCGAGGTGGTGAACATCTGCACGCCGAACGGCCTTCACGCCAGGCAGAGCCTGATGGCGTTGGAAGCCCGAAAGCACGTGGTGTGCGAGAAGCCGATGGGCCTGAGCAAGGCGGAGTGCGAGGAGGTGCTGTACAAGGCGCTCCAGGCGCATCGCACCGTGTTCGGCGTGATGCAGAACCGCTACAGCCCCCCGAGCCGATGGATCAAGGAGGTGGTGGAGGGTGGCGCCCTGGGCGACATCTACCTCGTGCAGGTGAATTGCTATTGGAACCGGGATGAGCGCTATTACAAGCCCGGGGGATGGAAGGGGTCCCAGGAACTGGACGGCGGCACGCTCTACACCCAGTTCAGCCACTTCGTCGACATCCTCTACTGGCTCTTCGGCGACATCACCGACATCCAGGCCAAGTTCGCCGACTTCAATCACGAGGGGCTCACCGATTTCGAGGACAGCGGCCTGGTGAACTTCCGCTTCGTGAACGGGGGCATGGGCTGCTTGAACTACAGCACCAGCGTGTGGGACCGCAACCTCGAAAGCAGCCTGACGGTGATCGGCGAAAAGGGGAGCGTGAAGATCGGCGGGCAATACATGGACAAGGTGGAATACTGCCACATCCAGGGCTACGAGATGCCCGCGCTCCCCGCCACCAACCCCGCCAACGACTACGGCGCTTACAAGGGCAGCGCGAACAACCACAGCTACATCATCGACAACGTGATCGACACCCTGAAGGGGCGCACCACGCTGACGACCAATGCCCTGGAGGGTTTGAAGGTGGTGGAGATCATCGAACGGATCTACAAACTGAGGACCGGCATCCATCCCGCATCGCGGAAGGTGGGGTCCAGCAAAGCATGAGCACGCTGTACGACAGACTGGTGAAGAAGGAGGCGAAAATGGCCGTGATCGGCCTGGGCTACGTGGGCCTGCCGATCGCGCTGGCCTTCGCCCGCAGGCTCAAGGTCGTGGGCTTCGACATCCACCGCGGGCGCGTGGAGATGATGAAGCGCGGAGAGGACCCGAGCAACGAGCTGCCACCGGAGGATTTCAAAGGATGCGACATCAACTTCACCGCCGACCCGGACGACCTGAAGGACGTGGCGTTCTTCATCGTGGCGGTGCCCACGCCCATCGACCAGCAGAACATCCCCGACCTGGGGCCGCTGCTGGGCGCCACGCGCACGGTGGGCCGGGCGCTGAAGAAGGGCGATCACGTGGTGTTCGAGAGCACCGTGTATCCCGGCTGCACCGAGGAGGATTGCGTGCCGCTGCTCGAAGAGCTGAGCGGTCTGAAGTACATCGCCGATTTCAAGGTGGGCTACTCACCCGAGCGCATCAACCCCGGCGACCGGGAGCACACCCTGGAACGCATCGTGAAGGTGACCAGCGGCTGCGACGCGGAGAGCGCCGAGACCATCGCGAAGGTGTACGAACTGGTGGTGAAGGCCGGCGTGCATCGCGCCAGCAGCATCAAGGTGGCCGAGGCGGCCAAGATCATCGAGAACACGCAGCGCGACGTGAACATCGCCCTCACCAACGAGCTCTCGATCATCTTCAACCGCATGGGCATCAACACCTACGACGTGCTGGAGGCGGCCGGCACCAAGTGGAATTTCCTCAAGTTCAAGCCGGGCCTGGTCGGCGGCCATTGCATCGGCGTGGATCCCTACTACCTCGTGTACAAGGCCAAGGAGCTCGGCTACCATGCCCAGATCATCGACAGCGGCCGCTTCGTGAACGACAGCATGGGCGCCTAC